>JBGSYC010000296.1:0-7526 GCA_041751095.1 Flavihumibacter sp. | reverse complement strand
GGCTCTAAAAAGGCGTTGCCTGGTGCTTTCATCAGGTTTCTACGAGTGGCGTCACATTAATCCGATCGGCAAAAAAGGTCAGCCGCTAAAAACACCAATTAAGTACCCTTACCATATTTACCTCAAAGACCAGGAGTTTTTTTTCATGGCAGGTATATGGACGCCCTGGACGGACCGGAAAACCGGTGAAACATTTGACACATTTGCCCTGGTTACCACTGCTGCCAATCCGCTCATGGAAATCGTACACAATAGTAAAAGGCGCATGCCGACTATCCTAACCGAGCAGCTGGCCGGCGAGTGGATTAGTGAGGGCTTAACTGAAGAGCGTATTACGGAAATTGCTACATATCAGATACCCGCTGATCAAATGGCTGCACATACTGTCAAAAAAGATTTCAGGGAAGCCCTCGATCCACACGCGAAACACGATTACGACGAAGTGCCAGCCCTTTTATTGTAATGCAAATTGATCCCTTTGATATTAGCATTATACATGATGGTAACAGATACCGCATGCATGTTGAGCAAATAGTTTTGAATGACAGTTTTGAACGATTCAGTATATCAGCAGGAGGGCGAAAAATCGTAATCCAGGGTGACCGGCCGGTAATTCGAATGGAGAATGTAAATCGCAGTATTAAATGGCAGCTATATAGCGGGGAATATAAAAACGTACAAGCTCTTGCCTGGACTATCAAGGAGATCGAAAGGGTAGTCTTAATGAAAGAGGAATCCGCAAATAGACCAAAATAACAGAGAGCCTTCCTGCATACCAATGAGCTTTAAACAGTTACGTTTTCCATTTGGATTGCTGATTTTATTCCCCTACTTTGCTAAAAATATTAGCAATGGAGAATATTATAGTTTATGGATCTAAAGGTGGGCCTACAGTGAACATCCCATTTTTTAATACGACCATTCCGGCCGGATTCCCATCACCTGCGTCAGATTATATTGAAGAAAGAATTGACCTGAATAAACTCCTTATAAAATCGCCATCAGCTACTTTCTTTGTTCGGGTTGAGGGTGATTCGATGATTGATGCCTTCATCCCAAGTAAATCCCTGCTTATCGTAGACAGATCAGTCACACCGTCAAGCGGGGATGTTGTCGTAGCTGTTGTAAACGGTGAATTTACTGTCAAGCGTCTCCTAAAAACACAAGCAGGGGTTTTCCTATGTGCTGCTAATGAGAAATTTAAACCCACTAGAATCACTGACGATATAGAATTCAAAGTGTGGGGAGTTGTGACTTATATAATAATTAACTCTAAAGAGGTATAATATAATATGTATGCACTTGTTGATTGCAACAATTTCTATGTGTCCTGTGAGCGGGTCTTCAATCCGAAGTTAGAAGGTAAACCTGTTATTGTCCTGAGTAATAATGACGGGTGCGCAATAGCAAGAAGCCAGGAAGCGAAAGAGTTAGGCATTGAAATGACTATGCCCTTTTATCTGATGGCTGATCTTGTAAAAAAGCATAACATTAAGGTGTTTTCCTCCAATTATACGTTGTATGGTGACATGTCTGACAGGGTGATGAAGATATTGACCGGTTATGCTCCTGCCGTTGAGCTTTATTCTATTGATGAAGCTTTCCTGGATTTCACGGGATTAGATTACCAGGATGTGGATCTGCTCGGTAGAAATATCAGGAAGTCAGTTGGGAAATCTACTGGCATTCCCGTAACCGTTGGTATCGCCGCTACAAAGACGCTGGCGAAGATGGCCAATAGGTATGCCAAAAGGCAGAAGAGAGACCTGCAGGTTCATTGTATCGGTAATAATCAATTACATACAGATTTACTTTCCTCAACTGAAGTAGGGGATATCTGGGGCATAGGTAGTCAGTACGAAAAATTGCTTTTGAAAAATGGCTTTAAAACTGCCGCTGACCTTACCCTCGCGAGTGATGAATGGATCCGCAAAAGAATGTCGGTTGTCGGGCACCGGATTGTGAACGAACTAAGAGGAATACCCTCTATCCGTTGGGAGAATGAACCAGGTGCAAAGAAGGGCATTTGTACTTCGCGTTCATTCGGTGAACTTGTAACGAGGAAGGATTATTTAAATGAAGCTGTTTCTAATTTTGCAAGCAATGTAGCCCTGAAACTCCGCAAGCAAAACAGTTGTGCCGGGAAGGTGAATGTTTTTATCCAGACCCACCCCTTCAGGATCGAAGACCCACAATACTCCAGGTCAATTGATATCAGACTTGAAATAGCTACAAGCAGCACCGCTGCATTGATACGGCATGCACTACACGGTTTGGATTTGATATACGCACCAGGGTATAAATTTCTAAAGGCTGGCGTAATTGCCACAGAGATTGTCCCTGACTCTCAGGTGCAGAATGGGATGTTTGAAGGTGAGGACAGATCCCGTAGCAAACAATTAATGTCGGCGCTTGACAACGTGAATAAATCAATGGGGAAGGATATTGTAAGGTTTGCAGTGCAGGGATATGAAAAGAAATGGAAGCTGAAAGCAGCCCATCTTTCGAAGAAGTACACGACACATATCGATGAGGTGCTTGTTATAAAAATCTAACATGCCAATTGCCGTTACTGGCGTCTTAACAGGCTAAGAGGGCTCTTATAAGGAGGTAAGGCTCGCTTCAGAAAAGCGGGGATAGTATATTATGTAGGTTCAGAACAAGTAGAGGGATAAGGAGTTTTCAACTATTAGCAATGACTTATCCCTTTGGTATAGAAGATACTTTACATACAGGAGATCGCCCGGGTGATAAGACACCTTAAAAACTGAATACCCCCTTTTTAGCAAGGGGGTATTCAGATCATTAAAAACGCAAATCGTAGTTATTAGCTAAAAAAGGCTATAAACTTTTTGCGTCGGTATTTACGGGTTTAATGAGCCTGTATATTATCATACCAATGGCGATTACGAAGGTGATCATCCCTATCCATAGGAAAACTTCCGATATTATGAACTGGTTCATTATTTTAAAGACGCTGCCAGTCGTGGTAATGATGACAGATACAAGCAATAAAACTATTCCGGTATTTCTTTTCATAAATATTATGTTTGATGGATGAATAACTTTATGCATTACAACTACAGGCCAGAGCTATGACCATCGAAACCTGCGGCTGTGTTGCAAGTGCCACACAGGACACGAAGGAATCGCAAAATTCTTCACTTTCCTGCCGGAAACAGTCACCATAACTCTGTCCTGGCTGTCTTTGGCAGAAGCGGGGAGCTGAATCGATTTCGGCAAAAGTTGCTTTAAACTCACGTTCAGTCATGGCTTTAATGATTTTTTGAGCATTCTTAAATTCAATCGTTATAGCCTGTCCATTCTTCAATATTCCTATAGTGCCATTTTTATCATCCTCCATTTTACCGGAAAAAAGCAATTCATCCTGAACAACCAAGGTTTCCCCTTTGCGGGCTCTGACGGCATAGAACTGGTGTTTTTGTTTTAAAGCAACAATGTAAATCAATTCATTGGTCTCGGTGGATGAAAGCAATTGCACTTTTTCAAAGTCAAGATCCTCTTTGATTTGTGCATAGATATTTCCCGACAGCGCATTTTTTAATGCTGTTACGTCTGGCAAAGCGGGTTCTAAGCCATACGTTGCGTAAAAGGCGATCAAAGTTGCGTTTTGCTCTTTGGGCTTTTCTATCAACCGGTGGTTTGAACGGTTACAGGCCATTACTGATAGGACTAATCCTAATACAAAAATGTACTTCATGTTAAGTGGTTTTGATGAACACGCAATATATGGGCAGGTATATCCGGTCTTGTACATTTCACGTTTGTAAATAACCAGGGCTTGCTTGTTTTTTATTATCTTAGAATTATCTTTAATAGCGTGGGAAAAAGCGGGAGTAAAGAGGGATGTAAGTTTTCCATGCCTGCGACATTTCTTTGCTACGTATATCCTGGAAAAAGTGATAGACATTCGTTACATTAAGGACTTTTAGGGGATTTCAATATCATGACGAGTGAGGTGGCTCGAAAATCAATTGGTCACTATTGTGATATTCTAAGCCCTTTGGATGATATCTGGAAAGGAGGTGTGGAATGGTATCCGCACCAATTAATTTAAAAAGGCTTGAAAAGGGGAATTAGTTTTGATTTATGGTGGAATCTGTTGTAAATTAAAAGGTGCCACTACAAAACCGTTGTGCGTCAGCATGTGAAACATTCCGGTTCTAAAAATTGTCAGTAACTAAATAAAGTCATGTGAAACAAATACTTTTTCTTATTTCAGTAATAGGTTTGACTCAATTTTCTTGTGCGAAATCTGATTCCTGCGACCCTGCCCCTACCTTGCAAGGTAAATGGAGAATGATAATTGTAAAAGAGAACATTTCAGGTTCTTCGACAACAAAACCTGCTTCAATTCAGGGTGATGTTGACATTATTTTTACATCAATAAGTTCGACAACCGGGACTTTTATTGGAAACACTCCAACCAATCAAATTCAGCCAAATGATTACTCAGTTGGACAAAATCAATCATTGGAAATTCGAACTTAAGCATGACAAAGGTTCAAGAAACATCATGGGGAAACGAATTCGTTGATAATATTCGTAGTTCTCAAAAGTATAACTTTGAAAATTGTGACAAGTTAAACATTAAGACAACTAATAAAACACTCACATTCCAGAGACTGTAATGCCGAATGCACAACAGCAGGTTTGGCAATTAGGCTGGCAGACGGAATAACAATCAGCCATACATAATTATCAGCAGCCATTCCAGCTTGAAGGTAGTAATTTAGCTTTTTGTGTGAACTCCAAATTCAGTTTTTCCAATCGCCTTTGTATCTTTGTATCCGTCGGCTGGACATTTTAAAATATCAGCCCATCACCAAGGCAAAATCGGCGAACCATCATTGCCCATCCGGCAATGAGTTAATGGCGATGATTTATCTTAGCGTTATTGTTTCATTTTTTAAGATTCTAAAATCATGGAAAAAAGACGCTAAGTCCGCAAGCGGTTGCGGCATTAGAAAAAGCCGGTGAGTTTCTCACCATTGGTCATCTCGCTGTAACAAGATAACACTGGATAGTTTTATCTGCACAATATCATTTGACAGGTATGATACATCATATTATGAAGATTATCAGGACGGGATAGATTACCAGTTCTACATTCATAAAGACACAATAAAAAAATAATAGGGTTCATAGCAGGCAGTGTGCCTTCGTCACACCTGCACAAATACGTGAACGTTGGCAGCCATTTTCAACGATTTCATAATGACGCGAAAAAGACGGGTCCATTCAATTCAAACAGAACTTCTAGCAAAGTCTAAGGAGTGTGCACTTGCAGCTGTAAAAATATATAACGACCCTTTAATTCAATTCAAGTCGGAAAGTTTCACTGTTTTGATCATTATTGGCTGGACGTATCTACTACATTCATATTTTAGGGCCAACAAAATTGAATATCGCTACCATGAGGTTAAAAACAACAGAAAACGATTCGACAAAACGAAGCGCGGCTCGTATAAATACTGGGAACTTGAAAGATGTTTGAATGAAAAAAGTTGCCCCTTAGATAACGATGCAAAAAACAACCTTAGATTTTTAATCGGATTAAGACATGAAATAGAAAATCAAATGACCTTGAATCTCGATGACTACATAAGCGGACGCTACCAAGCCTGCATTTTAAATTTCAATAAATATCTTACTTCGCTTTTTGGTAAAGAACAGTCTTTGGAAAAGCATCTTTCATATTCTTTACAATTTATTGAACTTTCAGACGAGCAAATAAAGGGCAGCAAACCTGATGCGGACATTCCTAGTAATCTGAAAGCCTACATCATCGAATTTGATAAAGCACTATCGGAAGAAGAATATAATAGTCCTCATTATTCCTTCAGACTGTTATTTACCAGAAAACTTGTTAACCGACAGGGACAAGCTGATAAAGTAATCGAATTCATTGACCCGAAATCAGATTTGGCGAAAACAATTGATAAGGAGTATTGGGTTAAAAGAGAAGTGGAAAAGTTAAAACATCTCCCAAGTAAAGTAATTAAAGTCTGCCAGAACGCCGGATTCAAAAAGTTCAATATGACACATCATACCAAACTGTGGAAAGCGGAAGATGCAAAAAACCCAGCAAGGGCTTATGGCACCCAAGTAGAAACTACGTGGTATTGGTATCAGAATTGGGTAGATCGATGTATCGAATTCTGTACCTCAAATGGTGACACATTCAAATAAAACGGCTGCCGGCCTTGGTTTTGCTTTACTGCGATACCATGGCTAATCTTGGAATCTTCAGCATCAGCAATGTATAATCATTTATTTGGGCAGGACTTTTACAATTAAGCATTTGTACTTATCTTCATCAGAATATTTTCAATCAACATTTGACCAAGCTGGACAGCTATAAATGCCCTGCCATCGCAAAGCCGTACCCTTAGCAGAGATTTAATAAGAACTCGTTACAGGTTTAACTTATGAAACGAACAACAATATTCTTAATTTTCATACTTTCAGCTACATTAAGCTTTGGACAAAACTCCCATGACGATTATTCTTTCTTTTCAAAAAAGGCAGTAAAACAGTGGCAAATAAAATGGGATGCCGAGCAATACAAAAAAGACTTACCTGCAATTGAAGCTAAGGAAAATGCAAGACCCAAATAAACCTCTGCTAACAAATAAGTGTTCGTCGGCTGCGCAGCACCAACGATGAAGTTAATGTTGTACGGAACTGGGGATTATAAAGATGATTGATGATTAGTTATGGGGATTGCGGTATTGCTTTTTAGAGAAGCATGGAACCGTGGCAGATTTGCAATTCAACCTTGTATGAATTTGATTGCTAAAGTTCATTATTTATGAGTTTTTTATCAGCATGCCTTTTCATAGCAGTTATTTGGAGTGTTATTTCTTTTTTTTTATTCGCTGGGCATAGGATTTCCACAGTGCAGTTGCAGTATATATTTTCCAATGAAACAGTTTTGCCATACACACCCAGGCATTGCCGCATTATGGATCATATTCTTAATACTCGAGAACACTAAAATTAGAGCTTCAAGAAATGATCTGCAGTAACTAATATCGCGTGAAACAGGTCTGATTCCCACCCGTTCCCGGCCTCGATCCACGTTCCCTGCCAGATGTTAAAACTAAAAGTCCCATAGTTATTCAAATGACTTTGAAAACATCGAACATAGAAGGCTGACCCTCCACATCCCCTTAACCTTGTGCCACGATAAGTGCCGCTTACGCATAATGCAAGTTCAGGTTATTATTGTACTAAATAGAAAGTACTATATTACTGTCGTTCCTTTTCCCGAACCAGAAGAAAATACCGTTAAATCACTGCTTATATATTTAACCTTCATGCGAAATTAGTAGCCTATAGAATGAGACAAATCCTCTTTATTAAAGTAAGCTACCGACAAACCCGCTATTGTAATTGAAGTTTTAATATCGTATGTGGCGGCTATTGTTCATGATCGACAAGTCTCCAGTTTTGAGGGAGTAGTTCATGCAAATTTTTTGTGGTATAATTGGGCATCCTTA
>JBGSYC010000295.1:0-62522 GCA_041751095.1 Flavihumibacter sp. | reverse complement strand
ATATCTTTAGATTGCAGCATGGTGCGTTTTGTTTTGCAACCATAAGTTAATGTATTTCAGCAACTTATGAACATTCCATGCTGCTTTTTTTATCTAAATTTATCCCCATTATCGGTATTTATTTATCTGCGAAACTTGAGTTAAATAAGTAAAAGGTTATATAATAGATTACAACAGGCAGCACCATAAATTGTAATACCGGAACAACGCCAACATTTAACACAGGAACGAGAGGCATAGTGTTACTATACGACCAGTTTCCTGCTGATGTATGCCTTAATTCTGCAAGAACTGCGCCCGCAAATCCAACTACAATCAATAGTGAAATGCGTTGCCATGACATTTGTTTTGCCCAAAACGGTTCTTTGTAAATGATTGCAAAACCATAGTATAGCAGCATAACCATCACCGTATCCGCAACACTTGCTACTGCACAAAAAAGTGTATCCTGTAAATTCAAATCCATTCCTTTAAACAAGGGCATTTGCAGCATCTCCCAGGCGAAATTCAAAAGCAGGGAAATGCCGATAATGGTGGCTGTTAAACGATTGAAAGTCTTTTTGCCTGTAGTTTTTTTAATTAAAATAATATAACCTGCCACTGTCAAAAGCAGCGCAATCAATGGCATTATTAATACTGAAGTTGACAGATTATTCATGGTACATTATTTTTTTACCTGCTTTATTATCCAAACAATCAACGCTATAAAAAGGGCGGCTCCTGCAAGCATGATAATCCACATCATTACTCCCATACTGCCACAACAATTATCCATCATAAAATAAAATATTAAAACAGGCTACCGGTAAGAAACCGGTAACCTGTTCTTGAGAAATTAGGCTGCCATCTTTCTGCATTCTGCTTCACACTTACGGCATTCTTCTGCGCATTTTTTACAATGCTCATTGTCGTGCTTTTCACATTCTTCAGCACAACGGCGGCAGGCATCGGCACACTGCTGCATAGTTTGTGCATTGCAATCTTCTGCACATTTTCGGCAGGCTTCAGCACATTCCCTGCATAATGTTTCGCACTGTTCCATGCCTGGTTTTCCGTTGCAATGTTCAGCACAGGTGTCACAGGCTTCTGCACATGCCTCACATGCGGCTATGCAGCTTTCATTTTTTTGTTCAGTCATAACAATCGTTTTAAATTTTCGTCAGTTCCGCTGTTGCCCGGTCTTCAGTTTCGCTGTTGCCCGGTACATTATCTATTCTTTCGGCTTCGTGTAAGTGCCTTCTTTCATCATCTTTTCCTGTTCGGCAGTCATCTTCCGTTTTACGAGCTTCATTCCACACTTTGGGCATTCGCCTTCATGGTCGCTCATTACCTCGTTGTGCATTTTACAGGTGTACATTTCGTCTTTGGCTAATTGTTCTGTCTTTGCTTTGCTGTCGTTACCAGAACAAGCTGTAAATACAAAAGCCATTAATAAAAGAATAGCTGCAATAAAAAATAAATTCTTCATGATTTTTGTTTTAAAGAATGGCAGCAACATTACCGCCACCTTGATGAATGTTATTGTTTGAAATTTTGACTTAGTCATTACTGCTTTTCTTTGCCACCATCTTCATGCCGCATATTGGACACTTGCCATTTGTGGCACTGGCAACATCAGGATGCATTGAACAAGTATAAATAGTCTTTCCTTGTTTGCTGCCTGTTCTGTCAACCACCAATTTTGCAGTGCATTTAGGACAATTACCTGGATTGTTGCTAACTACATCAGAGTGCATGGGGCATGTATATGTATGGGTTACCTCTACCTTCATCTGCTCCTTTTTGGATTGTGTTAGGTTCATTCCGCATTTAGAACATTTACCCGGCTTTGAACTTGCTACTTCGGGGTGCATTGGGCAACTGTACCCTGTTTGAATTGTAATACCAGACTTGGAAGGTGAAGAATTTCCTTTACTCTTCTGTGCGAAGGTTGCAAACGTTGCAAACGTTGCAATGAATAACATGATAATCGTTTTCATTCTTTTGATTTTATTTAGTGTTGTATTGTAATTGAACTAATTATTTCAAGGTTGCCAAAGCATAACCTGATAATTAGAATTAGAAGAAATAGATAGAAAAAATTGAGTTGATGAACTCGAAAAAAATAAGGGTATAACAGAATGTTATAGCACTAAAAAAGAGGAAAAATCAAACTCTGAAAACGCAATTGTAGATATAAATAGGAACACCGGTTCGTAAAGGCGGTGCATTGCTTCTATAAACAACTATAGGTTTTTGGGAAGCAAAAGAGATGTCTTGGCATGAGGGAGTATAAAAATGCAGGTCAACAAAATGGTTAGCAGGGTCGGAAACCTTGTCAGCAGAAATATGTGTATCCTTTACTTTAAAAAACTGGTACTTGTTATCGCAACAGCCCTTTGCATCGCCTTTACTACACTTTTGTTCTGTATCAATTGCAACTGAAAGAGATACAGATTTTAGTATGCCGCAACAATAAAACTCTTTCAAGCTGAAGCCCATTGTCGCCAATGAGTAAATGGAAATGAGTAATATGAGAGCGACTTTTTTCATTGTCTGGTTACAAAAGTAACGATGTTTTTATGGGTTTAGTTGTACAATTACGGTTAAGTTTTATAGAATTATGGGTTTTTTTGAAGTGTTAGCTACTACGCACAGCATGATTTATTGATTTGAATTGGGGGGCAAGCAACTGAGCCATAGCTGCAAAATACACAACAATCCCCCTGCTTTGGCTTTAGTATAGTTTCGCAACTTGTACACTTATAGAAGTATTGGCAAGCATCAGTAGGCATTGCTTCTTCTTTCTGAAAACCACAATTAGGACAAGTAATTGTTGACTGCAGAGTTAGTGTTTTTTCCATGATTACTTCTCCTTTTTTATAAGTTTGATTTCTTTCGCTTTATAACCTGTTTTATTGATAGCTGCTTCAATTGTTTTTATATCAACTTTTGATTTATCAAAAGAAACAATGCTGCTTCTGTTTGCATAAGAAGTTTTATAAGTAATTACTCCTCTTACTTTTGATAATTCATTATTTACATGCTCTTCACAACCTTCACAAGTCATGCCTTGTATTGTAAAATCTACCTGTTGCTTGTTATCAATAACTGCAACTATGGCAGTTTGCGCCTTTGGTGTTGGATAAAACATTTTTGCATACAGTGGAAAGGTCATCATTAGAATAGCAAATACTGTTACTATGCTAAGGAATGTTTTTGACTGAAGTAATGAAGCCTTCTTTGTTGTTTCGCAGTTGCAATCTATATCATTTGTTTTAGCAGGTCTAAGTTTTTGATACCAGGCAAATGCTAATACAGCAATTGACAAACCTATTATTATCATTGCACATCAGCATGTGGATGCAGATTTAAAGCATCCCTTGCAAATACTCTATTTGTAAATCAACTCAAACAATACATTCCTAATCACGATATGGTAGAAATGTATAAACAATTTATCATTTCAGAGTATGGTAATATGACGAAATATCATCGTGATGAGCGTAATACTACATTAGCCCAGATAAACGAATTGAATGACCGACTGAACAAGGCACGCCAGAAACTTTTTGTTGAGCAGATAGATCCTGCTGATTTTAAACTTATGAAAGCCGATTGTGAAACTGCTATAAACGAACTGGAAAGAAGGTTGGTAGGTATAACATCCAACAATCCAAAGAACATAGATAACCTGGTCGATAAAGGTGTAGATAATCTTATGAAATTAGATTATTTGTATGAAGCAGGAACTATTGATGAGAAGCGTAACTTGATTGGTTCGATATTTCCCGAAAATCTAACATTTAATAAAACAGATTATCGAACCACAAGAATCAATGAAGCTGTCAGACTTATCTATTTCATTAACAGTGAATTACAGGGCAAAAAAAACGGTGCAAGTGATAATTCTATCGACTTGTACCGTAAGGCGGACCGGACGGGACTCGAACCCGCGACCTCCGCCGTGACAGGGCGGCATTCTAACCAACTGAACTACCGATCCATTCCCCCTTTACAGGGGACGGCAAAGATAGGGGATTGACTTTTTATTAAAAAAACTTTTCACCCATCCCCAAACTTCAACATCAAATTTACCATTAGAAACCCAACCCCGTATTCTCTCTCCACCGCTTCTTGCCTGCCTAAGCCTATCTTTGGCACATAAACCTTTATACATGCTTAAAGTGGGCGTTTTCGGTGTTGGCCACCTGGGTAAATTTCACCTGAACAACTGGAAAGAGATCAGTGACATTGAACTCGTCGGTTTTTACGACCCTAACGACGCTGCAGCATACGAAGTATCCCAAAAGTACCTGCTCAAAAGATTCCCTGATGCCGACTCACTAATGCTCGCCTCCGATGCCGTCGACCTCGTAGCCCCCACAACATACCACTTTGAATTGTGTGCGGCTGCCATAAAAAAAGGAAAACACGTTTTTGTAGAGAAACCTATGGCCTCCACCATGGAGGAAGCTAAGCAACTGGTTCAACTGGCAAGAGAAATGAATATCAAATTCCAGGTGGGACACGTAGAGCGGTTTAACCCCGCTTACCTGGCAACAAAAGACCTCCAACTGAACCCCATGTTCATAGAAGTACACCGCCTGGCTGAATTTAATCCCCGGGGCACAGAAGTAAGCGTTATCCTCGACCTGATGATCCATGATATCGATATTATTCTTAACCTCGTAAAAAGTGAAGTAAAGTCAATTTCAGCAAGCGGCGTTGCAGTGATGACCGACACACCCGATATCGCCAATGTGCGTATCGAATTTAATAACGGTTGCGTCGCCAACCTTACTTCCAGCCGGATTTCCATGAAGAAAATGCGCAAGATCAGAATCTTTCAAAAGGATGCTTACGTGGGAATAGACTTCCTCAATAAAAAAACTGAAGTGATAAGATTAAAAGCTCCGGCAGATGATAACGCCTTTTCGTTTGACATTGAAACACCACACGGAAAGAAAACAATAGCCATCTCCAATCCGGCAGTTCCGGACGTAAACGCAATTAAAAAAGAACTGGAAACTTTCAGAGACGCTATCGTCAATAATACTCCTACCATTGTATCCGTTGTTGATGGCTACCGGGCAATGGATGTGGCACACCAGATACTTAATAAAATAAAAAACATTTCTATAAACTCCTGACCAGGCGAAAGGCAATGATCAAAAAAATCCCCATTGGATGGTACATTCTCAGTGACTATACAGCCGCTGCTACCACATGGATGTTTTTGTTCCTTGAAAAAAATGACATTTTAAACTGGCAGGTAAATTTAGGCCTCAACAATTACTTTACCGGCTTGGTATTGGTGCCGCTTGCATGGGTACTACTTTATCGCCTTACCGGAAGTTATCACGCCCTATACAAAAAATCACGGCTTAACGAACTCCGGGCAACTTTTATGTCGAGCCTCATTGGATGCATGATCCTGTCTTTCTTTTTTCTGATCAATAAAACAAGCTCTCCTGCCACCGCTGCATATACCTTTTTTCTGGTGTACACGGCAGTCCACTTTCTGATCACTTTTACAGGCAGGCTGGCGTTGCTGAACTTCACCAAATCGCAACTAAGGAAGGGAAACGTAGCGTTCAACACCTTGCTTGTGGGAGACCAGCAAACGTCTAAAAGACTGTATGAAGAAACACAGCAACAACTTAGCGCGATTGGTTACCGCTATAAGGGATTTATCAGTGATATGCCAAACGGCCTCGGAAATTTGCTTGAATACTTTGGAAGCCTGGAAGAACTTGAAACCATCATCGATTCACAAAGAATAAACATGGTTGTCGTTGCACTTGATAAATCGCATAAAGACCAGGTAGGATCAATCATCAGCAGGCTTAGTGAGAAAGACGTGGAGATCAAGATCGTTCCCAACACCCTTGACATACTTTCTGGTTCCGTAAAAACTACAAACGTATTCACCCCCGTTCTTTCCGATATAAAAACAGGCTTAATGCCTGAGTGGCAGCAAAATATCAAAAGGCTGATCGATATATTCATCGGTTTGCTGGCCCTTGTTTTCTTATCCCCTTTACTGCTTTACGTGGCACTTAGAGTTAAGATATCATCTGAAGGCCCGGTTTTTTACTTGCAGGAAAGGGTTGGATATAAAGGAGTGATCTTCACGATCTATAAATTCCGGAGCATGTTTCATAATGCAGAGACGAACGGACCTGCCTTGTCCTCAGACAACGATGCGCGCATCACCCCATGGGGCAAAACCATGCGCAAGTGGCGTCTTGACGAATTACCCCAGATGTGGAATATCTTAAAGGGAGAAATGAGCCTTGTAGGCCCACGGCCCGAGCGTAAATATTATATCGACCAGGTTGTCAGAAAATCTCCGTACTACAGATATCTTCTGAAAGTTAAACCAGGGCTTACCTCATGGGGTATGGTTCAATTCGGGTATGCTGAAAACGTAGATGAGATGGTGCAAAGATTAAAGTACGACCTTATTTATATTGAAAATGTCTCACTGGCGCTTGACTTTAAAATCCTCTTTCATACGTTCCGGCTAATATTTTCAGGAAAAGGCAAGTGATGCGCAACAGAACTAACAGACATTTATAACCCTCATGTTTACTTTACCGTTTTAACTTCGTTATATTGCAATCGTACGCTATAAAAACAAAAATTTTGAAGAAGCCGTTTATTCATAAACACATATCGACAGCCTTGCTGGCTGTGTTTTTTTCAGCCGTTCAACTTAGCCTGAGTGCACAGTCATCGTACTGGCAACAGGAAGTCCATTACAACATAAACGTGAAGCTGAACGACAAAAATCAATCTCTGCATGGTGCTGAAACCATTCAATATATCAATCATTCACCAGACACTTTACCATATATCTGGTTTCATATCTGGCCCAATGCCTACAAAGACAGTACTACGGCCTTATTCAAACAACTATCAAGATTAAAAGACCGGTCAGATAAATTAAAAAACTACTCCCGGAACGGGTATATTGATAGTCTGCTTTTTAACGTTAACGGCAAACCTGCTGTTGTTGAAGCTCATCCGGAATACATCGACGTCATAAAGATCATTTTACCTGAAAACCTGTTGCCCGGTGGGCAGGCTTTGATTACAACTCCATTTATGGTAAAGATTCCTACCTATATTTCGCGGCTGGGCTTTTATGACAATACTTTTATGATCACCCAGTGGCATCCTAAACCGGCAGTGTACGATAGCAGGGGCTGGCATCCTATGCCCTATCTTGATCAGGGTGAATTTTACAGTGAGTTCGGAAGCTATACGGTTAGTATCACTGTCCCTTCGGCATATGTGGTAGGCGCAACCGGAACATTGCAAAACCAGGATGAAGTGAAACGCTATAAAACTATCGGAGCCAGTAATTACCGGAAATTTCACCAGGTAGATTATCGCGAACAGAAACCCGATAAGTATACTTCTCCACCCGGTGCTACCTCAAAAACCCTGGTGTACCATGGAAAAGACATCCATGATTTCGCATGGTTTGCAGATAAGGATTTTGTCATCCAGTATGATACGCTTCGTTTAAATTCCGGGAAACAGACAGACGTTTTCTCATTTTATCAACCCGACGGTGATGCAGAATGGATGAACAGCATCGACTTTATAAAAGACGCAACAAGAAAATATTCGGAATGGATTGGTGAATATCCGTACCCGGTTGTAAATGCTGTTGAAGGCCCAAAGAATTCCTCCGCAGGCGGAATGGAGTATCCCATGATTACCTTAATAACCAACCCCGGCGCTGACAAAGAAAAGCTGGACGCGGTAATTACCCACGAAGTAGGCCATAACTGGTTTTACGGCGTTCTTGCCTCAAACGAACGGGATCATGCCTGGATGGATGAAGGCATAAATTCTTATTACCAGTTTCGCTATGAGGCAGAAAAGTACAAGGAAAACTCCATCTTCGGCAAAGCTATCCCCCTCGCAGTAAAACAAAAACCCACAGACGAATTCATCGGCCTTCTCTACAACGCATTCAGCAACCTGCCAATGCAATGGCCGATTGAAACTCCTTTAGCCAGTTTTCCTACCGGTGATGAATATGCCATCACCGTATATATCAAAGCCGCAATGTGGATGTATGTGCTCGAAACATCTATCGGAAAGGATACTCTAGACAAAGGCATGAAGGACTTTTTTAGCGAATGGAAATTCAGGCATCCCTATCCGGAAGACTTAAAAAACAGCCTGGAAAAATCTACCGGGAGCGGGTTAAGCAATATCTTTAGCTTACTGCACAAAGAAGGCTCGCTAAACTAAATGAATCATAAACAACCAGGATTCAAACAGTCAGACATAATCACTCTTCTCTATTACATTGAAAATATTAATCGTCAGCTTTGAAATTAATATGGTGTTTACTGGTTAGCTGTTTGCAGTTACGGGGATATTCACAGGAACCCTACTGGCAGCAACAGGTAAATCATGTAATAGACGTAACCCTTAACGATCTTGCACATACGCTGGAAGGATCTGAAACCATCAAATACATTAATAACTCACCTGACACGCTGCATTTCATATGGTTTCATATCTGGCCGGATGCATTCAGAAATGACCAGTCAGCTTTCAGTGAGCAACTGCTTGTAAATGGCCGTACAGACTTTTATTTTTCTGATAAGGAGCAAAGAGGATATATCAACCGGCTTCACTTCAAAATAAACGGAACGATAGCCAGGCAGGAGGAGCACCCTCAATACATTGACATCATTAAAGTAATTCTGCCCTCGCCGCTAACTCCTAAAAGCAGCATTGTTATTACCACACCTTTTTTTGTAAAGCTTCCACATAATTTTTCCGGTGGAGGCCACATAAATCAGGCATACCAGGTTACCCAGTGGTACCCCAAACCTGCAGTTTACGATCATAAAGGTTGGCATCCAATGCCGTACGTCGACCAGGGTGACCCCTACAATGAGTACGGAGATTATGACGTACGGATTACCCTGCCCGGAAATTACATCGTTGCGGCCACGGGAGAACTGCAGAATGAGGATGAGATAGCCTGGTTAAAACAAAGATCAGCATCAATGCAAGGTTTTTCCAAAAACGATGACGAAACCTTTCCAAAAGGAAAAAAATTATCACAAAAGCATGCCATTACGGACACCGGCTTTCCAGCTTCATCACTCCATACCAAAACACTTCGGTTCATGCAATCAAACATTCAGGACTTTGTGTGGTTTGCCGACAAGCGGTTTATCGTGGAAACCGATTCCGTGATGAACCACCCCACCGGAATAATTCGTATGTACAGTTATCAGTTGCCCGGGAATGCAAAAGAATGGACGAATAACATTCAATATATCAAAAACGCAATCAACAAGAGAAATGAATGGCTTGGTCCCTACCCTTACCGCGCCATCAGTGCAGTTGAAGTAGAAGCGGGAACGAGTAAAGACTACCGTGGTGTCATCAGCTTACGTATAGCCCGCGGCAGTAGCCCTGAACAAATGCTAACCCGCGGGGTGGGCGTCAATTGGCCTTCCGCCGGTGTTTCCACCAACGGAGGCGTGCATCCATGGATGCATGAGGCCATGAACAGCTTTTACAACCAGAGGCTTCATGCGCTTAGTCATGATGTTCCGTTACAATCGACTGATCGTTTACGGGATGCTTCCACATATTTACTCAAGCGGTTGCCTCATAACCTTAAAGAGCTCGCCTTTGAAACGTATGCGGGTTTGAAGCAAGACCAGCCAATGAATACATCTGCTGAAATGTTCAGCCGGGAGAATTATACATTGGTCTTGCAGCATAAAGCAGCAGAATGGATGAAAGCCCTGGAAAAATTTTTGGGGAAAGATATTTTCGACTCCTGCATGCACGCGTACTGCAATCATTGGAGATTTAAACATCCGTATCCTGAAGACTTTAAAAGACTCGTGGAAGCAATCAGCGGGAAAAACACAGATTCCCTATTTTCACTTATAAATGAAAAGGGAAGCCTTCTTCCCCGGGAAAAGAAGTCTATTGCCTTTACAACACTGCTTAATTTAAAAAATACCCGGAATATAAATTATATCGCCCTGGCACCTGCAGTTGGAGCGAATGCATATGACGGTATCATGATCGGCGGCTTAATCCACAATTTCCAGTTGCCGTTAAACAAATTCAGGTTTGTGGCCATTCCATTATATGCTACCAACAGTAAAAAGGTAAATGGCATCGCCAGGGCATCCTATAGCTGGTATCCTGATAAGCGCATTCACAGCATTGATGTGGGAGTAAGTGCATCAAAATTTTCAATCAATCACTTCAACGCCGGGAATAAAAAAGATTTGTATCCGGGATTTCGCAAGTTTGTCCCCTTTCTTAAATTAACATTTGCTAACCGTGATCCCCGGGGCCAGATGGAGAAATATGTGCAATTGAAATCTTATTTTATAGGTGAAGACGCCCTCAGGTTCAGCGAGGTGATTGTTGGAACCGATACAACTGAGGAAATATCTGTCTTGCGTCAAAAACGCAATGTGAACCAGCTAAAATATGTTATGGAAGACTTCCGCGTGCTGTACCCATATCGTGTAGAGCTTCAAATGGAACAGCACATGGATTTTTTTCGGGCTGCCTTTACCGGGAATTATTTTTTTAATTATGCTAACCGGCGCGATGGCCTGGGTGTCAGGATCTTCGCCGGCAGGTTTTTATATAGCAGCCGGGCGTCCGCTGCAAAAAAGTTTGAAACCGAACGTTACCACTTAAACCTTACAGGGGCAAATGGATTTGAAGACTACACTTACAGCGCATACTTTGCCGGCAGAAACAGTTTCCTTCGATGGCCTTCGCAACAAATAATGATCCGTGACGGAGCATTCAAGGTCA
Source organism: Flavihumibacter sp. (assembly GCA_041751095.1). Taxonomy (GTDB): domain Bacteria; phylum Bacteroidota; class Bacteroidia; order Chitinophagales; family Chitinophagaceae; genus JADCRZ01. The sequence continues at coordinate 51,701 of JBGSYC010000295.1, read as the reverse complement.
GATCAGACCAGTTAAGCAGCAAGATCGGGAAAACGGATAAATGGCTGATTGCCGGTAACCTGTCAACCGCTGTTCCTGCACAATTGAACCCTTTGCAGATACTTCCATTTCATATTCCGCTTAAATTGTTTGCTGACTTTGGTACGTATGCAGAAGCCTGGAATAAAAACAGGGAGACCGGGCGATTTTTGTTTGACGCGGGTTTTCAGCTTTCCCTGTTCCGGGAAAGTATAAACGTATATTTCCCTGTTCTGTATAGCGCTGTCTTTCGGGACTACTTCCGGTCAACGCTTGGCAAAAACCGGTTCTTGAAAACAATTTCTTTCACCATAAATTTTCCGCATTTACCTTTAAGAACGTTTGTCAGAACAAAGATGCTCTGATCATCGCTCACTGTATCGGTTGTTCATTCTTCTAATTGAAATGCCACCAAACGAGATAATATACATTAGCCATTCCTTAATCGATAAGGCAAAATGGGATCATTGCATCAATACGGCAACCAACAGCCTGATCTATGGCCATTCATTTTATCTTGATCATATGGCGGGCCGGTGGGATGCATTGGTGTTAAACGATTACGAGGCCGTTATGCCAGTTACGTGGAAAAAAAAGTGGGGTATCCCCTACCTCTGCCAGCCGCCATTTACTCCGCAGTTGGGCGTTTTTTATGCTGGCAGCGGTAAGCATCCCATGGTAGCCGATTTTATCACCATTATCAAAGGCAGGTTCCGGTTTGCAGAAATATTTTTTAATCATCATAATTCCTACGACCAGTTTACATCGCGCCATTGCAACCTGGTCATCCCTCTTCACCATGGGTTTGATGTATTGCAAAAAAGCTTCAAAACGGACCTTCGAAAAAACCTGTCCAGGTCAAAGAAGTTTACGCTGGATTATATCGCCGCATCAGACTACAGGAAAGCAATAGAGTTGTTTAAAGAGAATTATGGCTCTTCTATACCTCATGTCAGCCGGGAACAGTACAACCGGTTTATAAAATTATGTGGGATGGCTGCTGCAAGCGGCCAGGTACTGATCAGGGAAATCAGGGGCCTTAACAACGAATTGCTGGCAATTAATCTGTTCTTGAAGGATGACAGGAGAATTTACAATATCATGTCTACAACAATGCCTAATGGCCGGACTTTAGAAGCAAACCACGTTCTACTGTATGAATTCATCAGGGAATTTGCCGGACAACGGTTAATCCTCGACCTTGAAGGATCCGATATCGCTGGCATTGCAAGATTCTACCGGAAATTTGGTGCAGTAGATGAGCCTTACTTTTTTCTTCGTTTCAATAAGCTTCCGGGCTGGCTAAAATATCTGAAAGGCGGTTAAGCTGGCTTTATGATGCTTCCGGGGTTTTTAGGTTACTCCGGATACTGGGCCCGGTTCTCCCGTTGAGCTAATATCTGCTGTGCCAGCAATAAATCAAGTGGAGAGGTTATTTTAATGTTGGTGGCCTCCCCTTCTACCAGGTGTATTTTTTCACCTGTGTTTTCAACAACGATAGCTTCATCAGTAAACGACTCATCATATTCCTGCATAAAGGCGCGTTTAAGCACAGTGCTGTAAAAAGTTTGTGGTGTTTGAATAAGCCTTACGCTATTGCGATCCAGTACCTGATTACCTGTTGCATTAAGTATCCGAAGGCTGTCGACCGGGCTTATACAGGGTATGGCATTTCCGCTAATGGCTGTTTCTTCATAACACATACGGATTAGACAAGGGGTAACCAAACATCTTACTCCATCGTGTACTGCCACTATGCAGCCGGGCGGAACTTTCTGCAAGCCGTTTTTTACCGATTCATATCGGGTAGCCCCGCCTGTTACGATAATGATAGAATCAGGGTTTAATGATGAGCCTGCCAGGGCTTTACCCTCTTCGAGGTAGTTTCGTGGTAGTACAAGGATGAACTTTAAGTCGTTGTATGCTTTGTAAAAAGCGGCAAGAGTATGCCACAATACAGGTTTACCCTGTAGAAACAGAAATTGCTTGGGTAATGCGGTACCCATCCTTCGCCCCGAGCCCCCTGCGACGATGATCACATGCTTATCCATGAAGAAGATGTAGTTAAAATTATCGCTATAAAGAGAACCTGACGGCGGCGCGTTTCCAGATTTCTAATCCGCTTGATAAACAATGATGGCAAAAATACTCATTCATCTTCCATAAATTCTCTCTCAATTTCTTCCATTTGTATGAGATCCCCGGCCTCGGATTCTGTTGGCACCACATTCATCAATTCCAGCAGGCCGCAGTTCTCGATCACCTGCTCTACCTGCTGATTAAGGTTGCATATCACGAATGATGCATTATTATCATAAAAGCTTTGTTGTATATTATTCAGTGCTTCAGCAGCAGCATCATCAATGGAAATGGTGTCTTTTAAATTAAGTACGATGTTTTTAATGGCTTTTTGTAGATACGTTAACAACGCTGAATACATTCCGTCTGTCATATTAGCAGAAAGAACAGGTTCCTGAATAGTTATGACATGGAATCGTTCCTTGGTATCAATTTTGACTTGCATAGCATAACAATTTAAAGGTTGTTAATTCGTTCATCCGGTTAAATGCTTTTCCAAATAGCAATGCAAACGTAATTATGGGTGTGAATGCGTCGACAGGCCTTAAACATTAATCAAAAATATTCGTTATTATTGTATAACACAATCAAATAAAATGGATAACAATTTTTCAGCCCAGGTAAAAGAGATTATTTCGTTTAGTAGGGAGGAAGCTTTACGCCTTGGGAATGATTTTATTGGTACCGAGCATTTGTTACTGGGTTTGATACGGGAAGGTGACAATACGGCCGTTCGCATCCTGAAGAGTTTTAATGTGGATCTGTATGAGCTGCGTAAGGAAGTTGAACTTGCAATCAAAGATAAAACCGGTAAAAATATAGCTAATATCAATAGTTTACCCCTGACGAAGCAGGCAGAAAAGGTGATTCGGGTAACTGTATTGGAAGCCAAGGCATTGAAAAGCCCGACAGTAGAAACCGAACATTTAATGCTCTCTATTCTTAAGAACAAAGAAAACATAGCAACACAAATCTTAAATCAATTCGACGTGGACTACGATCTTTTCAGAAACGAGTTAGGCGTTGTAAAAAGCAACGACGTTCGCAGCGAGTATGCAGATGAGAATGAGGATGATTTTGACGAGGAGAAAAAATACTCGCAGCAAAAAGCGAAAACCGCAGGTAATACAAAAAGTAAAACGCCCGTACTGGATAATTTCGGCAGAGACATTACCCGTCTAGCAGAAACAGGCGCCCTCGATCCGATAGTGGGCCGGGAGGAGGAAATTGAAAGAGTTTCACAGATTCTTTCCCGGCGTAAGAAAAATAATCCGATCCTGATCGGTGAACCCGGAGTAGGTAAAACCGCAATTGTAGAAGGATTAGCGCTCCGGATTGTTCAACGTAAGGTGTCAAGAGTACTTTTTGACAAACGCGTTATTTCCTTAGATCTGGCTGCCTTGGTTGCAGGTACAAAATACCGCGGCCAGTTTGAAGAAAGAATGAAAGCGATTATGAACGAACTGGAGAAAAATCGCGATGTGATTCTTTTCATTGATGAAATTCATACTATCGTCGGTGCCGGTGGAGCAAGTGGGTCATTGGATGCTTCCAACATCTTTAAACCCGCATTGGCAAGGGGTGAGCTACAATGCATCGGAGCGTCTACGCTCGATGAATACCGGATGTATATTGAAAAAGATGGCGCTTTAGATCGCAGGTTCCAAAAGGTGATGATCGAGCCGCCTACCGTGGATGAAACCATCCAGATCTTAACAAATATTCAAAGCAAGTACGAAGATTATCACAACGTATCGTATTCAGTAGAAGCAATTGATGCGTGTGTGAAATTAAGCGACCGTTATATGACGGACAGGTTGCTGCCGGATAAGGCTATCGATGTGCTTGATGAAGTAGGCGCGAGGGTTCACCTTAAAAACATCAATGTTCCCCAGGAGATCCTTGAATTAGAGAAAAAGATAGAAGACATCAAGAACGAAAAGAATAAAGTTGTAAAAAGCCAGAAGTTTGAAGAAGCGGCTTCTTTGCGCGATACTGAAAAACGTCTTGCGGAAGACCTGGAAAAAGCAAAAAACATCTGGGAAGAAGAGAGTAAGCATAAGCGTTATCCGATCGATGAAGAAGCAATCGCCGAAGTAGTTAGTATGATGACCGGAATACCTGTAAAGAGAATGGTTCAGGCAGAAACGGAGAAGCTGAGAAGGATGAGTGATGATATGGCTGAGATGGTAGTAGGACAGGATGAAGCGATTCAGAAAGTAGTAAAAGCGATTCAGCGAAACAGGGTTGGATTAAAAGATCCCAAGAAGCCTATAGGCACATTTATCTTTTTAGGCCCTACTGGCGTGGGTAAAACAGAATTGGCACGGGCGCTGGCAAGATATATGTTCGACTCTGAAGATTCTTTGATCAGGATCGATATGAGTGAGTACATGGAGAAATTTACCGTAAGCCGGCTTATCGGTGCGCCCCCGGGATATGTAGGTTACGAAGAAGGAGGCCAGCTTACTGAAAAAGTGCGCCGCAAACCTTACTCGGTTATTCTGCTCGATGAGATTGAAAAAGCTCACCCGGATATTTACAATCTGTTGTTGCAGGTTTTGGATGATGGGCAATTAACAGATGGACTGGGTAGAAAAATTGATTTTAAGAACACGCTTATTATCATGACTTCAAATATCGGCGCCCGCCAGCTAAAAGATTTTGGAGAAGGTGTCGGCTTTGCTACCGCATCAAGAACAATGAACTCCGATGAGAATAATAAAGCTGTGATCGAGAAAGCCTTAAAACGCACGTTCTCTCCGGAATTCTTAAATCGTATCGACGACGTGGTTATTTTCAACTCCCTTGAAAAATCACATATCTACCAGATAATTGATATCCTGATGAAAGGTGTTATGAAACGCCTCGTTACCCTGGGATTCAGCCTGGAGTTAACAGAAGAAGCAAAAGACTTCATTGCAGATAAAGGCTATGATCAGCAATTTGGTGCACGGCCTTTGCACCGGTCAATTCAAAAGTACCTTGAAGATCCGCTGGCAGAAGAGATCCTGAATATGAGCATAAAAAATGGTGATGTATTGGTAGCAGACCTGGATAAGGAAGCTCAGAAGATAAGATTTAGTCTTAAGGAGTCCTCTCCAAAAAAATCTGAAGTATCGGAAGCTTAAATTTGTCCCCAATGATTTCTGAAGCCATTCACAACAGTGAGTGGCTTTTTTTTGGGAAGACGTATTCGAAGTGAACGAACGCATGCACGTTGACGGGCTATTGAAAAATGTGATAAAGACGTTGGTTCATGTGTTCCACCGGTGAAATTGATTTTATTAAAGTGTTTAATCCTGCGGATGCATCACCTTAAGTAAATGTTGTAAACTTGTAATATAATCAGCTGGCCTTAGAATAGCTTTTACCCGGAATAGAAAGTGAATTGCCGGTAATTACCGGATTAATACCAGGTGGATCTAATAATACAGAAATGGAAAAAAATATCATTACTATTTCAATTGATGGACGGAGTAGCTGTGGTAAAAGTACCCTTGCGAAACAATTGGCCAAAGAGCTTAATTACGTATATATTGACAGTGGTGCAATGTACAGGGCAATTACGTTATATTTTTTACGTAATCGCATAGACTGGACAAAAAAGAAGGTTGTAGAAGAGGCCCTGAAGAATATCAATCTTGAATTCAGGTACAACGATAAAAGCCGTCAAAGCGAGATGTACCTGAATGAAGAGAATGTGGAATATGTGATACGCGACATGGTGGTCGCCGAGAAAGTAAGTGAAATTGCTGCTATTAAAGAAGTGCGTGCTTATGCCGTGGCACAACAACGAAAAATGGGTGAAATGAAAGGAATTGTTATGGATGGAAGGGATATCGGAACCGTAGTGTTTCCTGATGCAGAGCTGAAAATTTTTATGACAGCAGATAGTGCCGTCCGGGTTGAAAGAAGATTTAAGGAACTATACGACAAAAATCCCAACATCACCATAGAAGAAGTTAAAGCAAATCTTGAAATGAGGGACTTTATTGATTCGAACCGTTCAGTAAGTCCCTTGAAAAAGGCTGATACGGCGATTGAATTAAACAACACCAACCTTACCATGAAACAGCAACTGGAGACCGCCTTAAAATGGGCGGCCAGTAAGATCAATAGAGAAAAATAGTGCGGTCTTCTCATAACTTTAGGAAAGGAAGTGATCTGGTGATAGAAACAGATGCTATTCGTTCATTGCCAGTGTAATTTTACACATAGCGTATAGATTCAATTTACCTCATATCCGGAAGGTTACGCCTTCCAATGCCAGGTCGGTATTGGGAAAGATTTCCCGGGCCTCCTGTTCAAAAAGTTCGAGCGAGTCATATTTCGAACTAAAATGCCCGATAAGCAAACGGCTCACATTAGCCTTTTTTGCTATAGTGGCCGCCTGGGTAGTTGTACAATGAAAGCGCTTTGCAGCCCTGTCTTCAAGGTCTTTCAGGTAAGTTGCCTCATGATAAAGAGTATCGATGCCTTTGACGGCGCGGGCGATAGCTTCGTCAAAAATGGTGTCTGCCGCATATGCATAGGATCTTCCCCTGGCTGCCTGTTCCGTAAGCAATTCGTTGCTGATCTTGCTGCCATCTACAGCTATATGATCAAAGCCCCATCGCAGCTGTTCGTAAGAGGCAGGTGGGACTTCGTGATTTTTCAATTTCTCACCATTCAATTTACGCGGCGGTTTAATTTCCCGAAATATAAAACCCCAGCAATCAATGCGGTGAGTAACCTCGAAGCATTTTACTTCATATTTGTCCGATTTCAAAATAGGGCCTGCCTGCAGGGGGTGAAAGTGAAGGTCATAGGGTAAGGTGGTCTTTCCTGCTTTTAACTGAAGGTGTATAATTTCCTCCAGGGGAGCCGGGGCATAGATGTGGAGGTCGTGCTCCCGTCCGAGCAATCCCATACTTGTCAGAACACCCATTAATCCAAAGTAATGGTCGCCGTGAAGGTGAGAAATAAATATATTATGGATACGGCTTCTTTTAATCCGGTATTTTGCAATTTGCATCTGGGTTCCTTCCCCGCAGTCTACCAGGAACAGGTGCTCATTCAGGGTCACTATCTGCGCCGTAGGGTGACGATCAAAGGCCGGCAAAGCAGAGTTATTCCCGAGGATAGTGACAGCTAACATAATGCAAAACGCCAAAGATATTCCAAATTGGAGCATTGAAGATTAAAACGAAGTTTATATCCCCAGCCATCCTATAAGGTTCGAACGCTTTGAATCTCAAATCTTCAGCCTCCAGAACCTTATAGGTTCGGCGCGAAGGGCCGTCAAAATTTAATGCCTTCCTTATAAATCCCCAATTCATAACTTCCTGTGCTGCTCCGGTAACCGCGGTACATGCCGGCGCTATTAAAAATCAGAGCAGCATTCCCTTTTCCATCCACTCCGATCAGGCCGCCCTCACCTTTTAACCGGATCAGCTTATGTAAAACAACTTCTTCGCACGCCTGCTGAAGGCTACAGTTCCGGTATTCCATCAGGCAGCTTACGTCATATGCGGCAACAGCGCGGATAAAAACCTCACCGTGCCCTGTACATGAAACTGCACAGGTTTTATTGTTGGCGTAAGTTCCGGAACCAATGATGGGGCTATCCCCAATACGGCCATATTTTTTGTTGGTCATGCCTCCGGTGCTGGTAGCAGCACCTACATTGCCATGCCGGTCACAAGCTACGGCGCCAACCGTACCGAACTTTTTATCTTTCATCAACTCTTCCAGCTTTTGGTGAGTATGATCAAGAGTATAATTATCCGAGTCCCTGATAGCCGTCCATTGGTCGTACCTGAACTGCGAGAAAAAATATTCATCAGATTCCAGCTTAACACCCTGCCTGATGGCAAAATCGTTCGCTCCTTTTCCACTTAAGAAAACATGATCGCTGTTTCTCATCACCTCAGCCGCAAGTTCTATGGGATTTCGTACATTTCTCACTCCGGCTACACTTCCCGCTTCTAGCGTGCCTCCATCCATGATCGCTGCGTCCATCTCCTGTAAACCCTTTTTTGTAAATACAGAGCCGCGTCCCGCATTGAACAAGAGGTTGTTTTCAAGGATCACCACAGCTGCTTTTACCGCATCTACAGCACGCCCGTCTTCTTCCAGTACTGCATACCCCCTATCAAGGGCTTCCCTGAGCCCCTGGAGATATTCCTTTTCGAGGCCGGGAGTCATATCTTCCGGTTGTATGGTGCCCGCTCCACCATGAATGACCATCGTAAACGTAGACATATGTATACTTAGGTTTAATCATTAATACAAACCAACAAAGAAGGTGTCCCCGCTCAAAAAGAGCCAAGCCCGTACGGGCATCCTGCGGGCTAAAACTGCAGACGCATGGTGGCTCCCGCTTAATCAAGCAGTAATTTACACTCTTCCAGCAGCCTTTCTTTATTGATGGCAACTGTCCCTACCTCTTCACAGACAAGGCCTCCGGCAATATTGGCAGCTTCGGCCATCAGGGTTACATCCTTTGTAGCAGCATATATTAGCGAGGCAACGGCGATCACGGTATCTCCCGCCCCCGATACATCAGAGATCCGCCTCACGTGCGATGGTACAATAGCTGCACTGCCTCCTTCTTGCCAGAATATTCCGTTTTCAGAAAGCGTGATTAATGATATCTGGTGACGCAGCTTTGCAGAAAGCGAGCCATGGATTTGCTGCAAGACAGGTAAATCAATTGCATCTGACACAAGATTCAGCGCTTCTTTGACTTCTTTGAAATTGGGTTTGAAGATTGATACCTCCCGGTAAGTAAAAAAATTTTTACGTTTTGGGTCTACCGTTGTTATTACGTTGTGTTCCCTGCAAATCTGGATAACTGCTTTTATGAGTGTACCGGTCAGCACGCCTTTATTATAATCCTGAAAGATCAATACTTCCGGCTTTTGTGTTTCAACATAGTCTTTTACGGCAGACATCAACCTGCTCTCATCCTCTTCTTCAAGGTCGCGCGTTATCTCCGCGTCCAGCCGAAGCATTTGCTGGTTGCGGCTCATTATCCGGGACTTATTCGTGGTAATACGCTTTGAACTTTGAATTAAGTGGACGGGTGTTATCCCTTCTTCACAGAATCGGTTTGCCAGCAACTTCCCCTCTTCATCATCCCCGATCACTGAAAACATAGCCACTCCCGTATCGAGGGCTTTCAGGTTTAAAGCAACGTTCGCCGCGCCACCCAGACGATGATCTTTTTTTGTTAACGAAACAACGGGTACCGGCGCTTCCGGAGATATCCGGTCTACCTTCCCCCACCAGTACGTATCAAGCATTACATCGCCAATAACAACCACCTTAAAACCTTTGAAACGATCAAACAGTGCGTCAAAGTCAACTCGTTTGGAATGCATTATGCTTTATTCTTGTTTGCTACCGCAATATAATATAATGGAATCCCCAGCAGCGTAATTATTAACCCCGGCCACGTAAACTGCGGTTTATAGATGATGAGAAGCATACAAAAGGTAATGCCCATTACAATATATAATATTGGGAGGAAAGGATATCCGATCGCTTTGTAAGGCCGGTCAGCATCAGGACGTTGCTTTCTCAAGATAAAAATCCCTGCTATGGTTAGCACATAAAAGATAACTACCACAAACGAGATCATATCCAGCAGGTCACCATATCTCCCGCTTAAACAGAGTATGGCGGCGATGAGGCACTGGGCCCACAGAGCCCAGGCGGGCACGTTGTTCTTATTTAACCTGCCGGCATTCTTAAAAAATAATCCATCCTGAGCCATTGCATAGTAGACCCTTGCGCCAGCCAGAATTAAACCGTTGTTGCAGCCGAATGTGGAGATCATTATCATTACTGCAATAACATAGGTGCCCGCATCTCCGAGGATGGCATTTGATGCCGAAACGGCTACACGATCTGCTGGTGCAAAGGCAACTTCGTTCAATGGCAGTACACTTATATACATTAGGTTAGCCGCGACGTAAACGACCGTAACGATAAAAGTGCCAAGGAAAAGGCTAAGCCCGATATTCCTTTTCGGATTCTTGATTTCACCTGCTATAAAGGTTACATTATTCCACGCATCGCTGCTGAATATAGAACCTACCATACCTGCTGCAATTGCACCCAGCATCGCCACACCGGCTACTTCCGTAGCACCTGCTGTGCTTAACGTCTTCATATCCCATGCGTTCGTCCAGTTGGCATTCCATATCTCCTCCTTTGCAGCAAGTAAAAAACCCAGGATGATTAATCCAAAAAGCGACACCAGCTTAGTAACAGTAAAGGTGGTCTGAACGAGCTTTCCCTCTTTAATGCCCCTTGTATTTATCCAGGTTAGAAAAATGATAAGTAATATAGAAACCAGTTGCGCCGGGTAAATCTTCAGCCATCCAAGATTCAGCAATATATGCTCATCCGTCATTTCCAAAGCTGGAATAAAGTAGCCGGCGAACTTGGAAAAAGCCACACCTACTGCAGCGATAGTCCCCGTCTGGATGACGGCAAAAAAGCTCCACCCATATAAAAAAGCAATTAACGAATTGAAAGACTCACGGAGGTAAACGTATTGCCCGCCAGCTCCCGGATACATAGCACTAAGCTCACCGTAGCTAACCGCAGCAGTAAGGGTCATAAAACCGGTTATCAGCCATACTGCAATCAACCAGCCTGCACTGCCTACATTCCTTGTGATGTCTGCGCTAACGATAAATATCCCCGAACCGATCATAGAACCTGCAACAATCATCGTTGCATCGAACAATCCCAAAGATGGTTTAAATGAAGTTGTCTTTTCAGTCATTATTTAAAATATGTCTGAAGATAAGAAAATTGTTCATTTACGGCACGATCACCACGTGCGACAGAACTTGCAAAAGGAACTGAATCAGACCAACCGCGTGGCAGGCATAAAAAAAATGCAACGATCATTGTTGCATTTTAAAAAGTATTTTCGTTTAGGGAGCACAGTTATTTTTTCTTCTGGTAAGAAGAATTTAAACCACTGATAAGATATGGAGTGATATTATACGTTGAATCACGGTAAAATATAAAATCAGGTTCATAGGAAAGAATATAGGTATAATGTTTATCCTTATTGAATTCCCGCAAGTAAGCTTCTATTTTCTTTTTAATATCTTTCTTAAATTCCATCGATTGCTTGGCAAAGCTTTCTTCAAGGATCTGCTTACGTACCTGGTAGTTTTGCTGCATTTCGGCATTTTCCTTTTGAGCAGCATCCGCTTCAGCCTGTGACATGGAAGCCCCCCTCTTCTGCCACTCACTTACTTTTTTCTGGTAGGCTCTCTCCAGACCGCTAAGCTCTGCATTCATTCCCTGTTCTTTAGCTTTCAGCTGGTTTAACGCATCCTTAAAGTAGCTATAGTTTGCCTGGAGTGAATCCATTTCAAAATATGCAATTGTGGTATTGGTATTGGAAGATACCGGAGAAGCCTGTGCTTCACTTCTTTTTGGTTCCGCCGGACTTGCCCGCATTTTTTCGCTGTTAAAGTGCAGGTAATATAAAACCGCCACCAGGAGCAACAACGTGATATTTAATACAAGGGAGAATTGTTTCATGAAATTTTTCTGCAAGTTAAATTACCTCGTTAATGATTTACATCTTATCAGTAGACTTTAGCTACTATTTAACCATCACGGCCACGATTAAGGAGTGGGGTGTGGCACCATCAGAGAGCAGTAAAAAAAAGTAGGAAGCAAAAAACTTCCTACTTTACATTTCTTCACCCGGCTGATCAGGGTATTCTTAGTTGAAATTCCCTGCATCTCATTATTCATCATCATCGAAACTCATGGCTTCGCGGGTCGTCTGCAACAATTCATATTCTTCCTTGCTGCCTACAATCATATTGTCGAAATCCCTCAAACCTGTACCTGCAGGTATCGGGTGCCCTGTGATAACATTCTCTTTTAAACCGAGCATTTCGTCAGTCTTGCCCTGGATTGCTGCAGAACTTAAAACCTTGGTTGTTTCCTGGAAGGATGCTGCGGAAATCCAGCTTTGCGTTCCAAGGGAAGCTTTCGTGATACCCAGCAACAACGGCTGAGAAGTGGCGGCATTTGCGTCCCGGAATTCTCCCAGCTTTTTATCATTTCTCCGGAGTATCGAATTTTCTTCCCTTACTTCACGAAGGCTTACAATCTGCCCGGCCTTCAGTTTGGTCGACTCACCCGGATCAGTAATAACTTTTTTATCAAAAATAAAATCGTTCTCATCAAGGAAATCAAGCTTATCTACCGTATCATCTTCAAGGAATCTCGTATCTCCGGGATCTACTATCGTCACCTTGCGCATCATTTGCCGTACGATCACCTCGATGTGTTTGTCGTTGATACGTACACCCTGCAGGCGGTAAACTTCCTGAATCTCATTCACTACGTATTCCTGAACGGCAAAGGGCCCTTTGATCGAAAGGATATCCGAAGGGGCTGTCTGGCCATCACTCAAAGGAGTGCCGGCTTTAACGAAGTCCCCGTCCTGCGCCAGTATCTGGCGGGTAAGTGGAACGAGGTATTTCCTAACAACGCCATCTTTAGCTTCTACAATGATCTCACGATTACCGCGTTTGATGCTTCCAAAAGTAACAACGCCGTCAATTTCTGAAACGATCGCCGGGTTACCTGGGTTACGTGCCTCAAAGAGTTCGGTAACGCGTGGCAAACCACCGGTAATGTCTCTTAACTTACCCAAAACGCGGGGGATTTTAACCAACACCTGTCCTGACCTTACCTCTTCACCTTCTTCAACAACGATATGTGAACCTACAGGGAGGTTATAGGACTTGATCTCTTTTCCTTCAACAAGAAGAGAAGGAATTTTTGTTTTATCCTTTGTATCTATGACCACTTTTTCGCGGTGACCCGTTTGTTCGTCCGACTCTTCGCGGAAAGTAACGCCCTCGATAACACTTTCCATCTTTACCGTACCCTGAATCTCAGCAACGATTACATTATTGAATGGATCCCATGTACAGATAACTTCCCCTTTGGTAACCTGCTGGCCGTCCTTAACGTTTAAGGTTGCGCCATAAGGAACGTTGTTGGTGATCATTAAACGGTCGTTCTTTACATCCATAATCCTCACCTCACCCGTACGGCCGATAACGATGTTGACTTTTTTACCTTCATTATTTTCCGTCATTACCGTACGCAGACCATCAAACTGGATGGTACCATCAAACTTTGCAGGTAAGGTAGACTCAACGGACGCCGATCCGGCAACACCACCCACGTGGAAGGTTCTCAGGGTCAGCTGCGTACCTGGCTCACCAATTGACTGGGCAGCTATAATACCCACGGCGTCGCCTTTTTGTGCAGTATATCCTGTTGCAAGATTCTTACCATAACATCTTACACACACGCCTCTCTTGCTTTCACATGTTAATACAGACCTGATCTCTACGGCTTCAATGCCGGCATCTTCTACCTGTTTTGCGCTGTCTTCCGTAATCTGTTCGCCGGCTTCCACAATTAGCTTGTCAGAAAGCGGGTCATAAATATTATGTAATGATGTCCGCCCGATTATACGGTCGTACAATGGCTCAATTACGTCCTCATTATCCTTCAAAGCTGATGTTGCAATACCTCTTAAAGTTCCGCAATCTTCTTCGTTGATCACCACATCCTGTGCAACGTCAACCAAACGGCGGGTCAGGTAACCGGCATCAGCTGTTTTCAGAGCGGTGTCGGCGAGACCTTTACGGGCACCGTGAGTTGAAATGAAATAATCAAGTACGTTTAACCCGCCCTTAAAATTGGATAAAATCGGGTTTTCGATGATCTCACTTCCGGTACTGCCGGATTTCCGGGGTTTCGCCATCAATCCCCTGATACCTGCCAGCTGCTTGATCTGTTGTTTAGATCCACGCGCACCGCTGTCAAGCATCATGTAAACAGAGTTAAAACCCTGCTTGTCGCTCGCCAGCTCACGGATCAACGTTTCTGTGATGCGAGTATCCACACGGCTCCAGATATCAACGATCTGGTTATACCGCTCATTATTGGTGATTAAACCGGTATTGTAATTATCCCAAACTTCATCAACCTCCACTTTCGCATTTCCGAGCAGCTCTTCTTTTGTATCGGGTATGATCAGGTCATTGATATTAAATGACAGCCCCCCCCTGAACGCCATGCGAAAACCAAGCTGCTTGATATCATCCAGGAATTTAGCCGTTAATGGAATATTGGTCCATTTGATAATGTCTCCGATAATCTCACGCAATGATTTTTTTGTCAGTAACGCGTTAATGTAACCGGCTCCTTTGGGAACAAACTGGTTAAATATTACCCTGCCTACGGTTGTGTCGATCAGCTTGTTGACAAATATCCCGTCATCATTACGTATATCAACCTTTACCTTAATACCTGCATGAAGGTCGATCTGTTTTTCGTTGTAGGCAATGATCACTTCTTCCGGGGAGTAAAACGACTTTCCCTCACCTCTTACCTTTTCCGCTTCAGTTGATTTTTTTCCTTTGGTGATATAATACAATCCAAGTACCATATCCTGTGATGGAAGGGTGATCGGGGTACCATTTTGCGGATTAAGGATGTTATGAGAAGATAGCATAAGCAGCTGTGCCTCTAAAATAGCAGCGTTGCTTAAAGGTACGTGCACGGCCATCTGGTCACCGTCAAAGTCGGCGTTGAAAGCGGTCGTTACCAGCGGGTGAAGCTGGATGGCCTTTCCTTCAATCAGCTTAGGCTGGAATGCCTGAATGGAAAGCCGGTGCAGCGTAGGGGCACGATTAAGCATTACCGGGTGGCCCTTTAGTATATTTTCAAGGATATCCCAGATAATGGCTTCTTTTTTATCAACAAGCTTCCTTGCAGATTTAACCGTCTTTACGATACCCCTTTCGATAAGCTTCCGGATGATAAACGGCTTAAATAATTCCGCCGCCATATCTTTTGGTAAGCCGCACTCATGGATCTTAAGCTCAGGCCCAACAACGATCACGGAACGGCCGGAATAGTCAACGCGTTTACCAAGAAGGTTTTGGCGGAAACGGCCCTGCTTACCTTTTAAAACATCACTCAAAGACTTTAACGCCCTTCCACCTTCAGCTTTAACCGCGTTTGACTTCCTGGAATTGTCAAATAAAGAATCAATAGCTTCCTGGAGCATCCTCTTTTCATTCCGTAAGATCACCTCGGGGGCTTTAATCTCCAGCAGCCGCTTGAGGCGGTTATTACGGATAATTACCCTGCGATACAGATCATTGAGGTCAGATGAGGCGAAACGTCCGCCGTCTAATGGCACCAGGGGACGAAGTTCCGGGGGGATAACCGGAATATATTGCATAACCATCCACTCCGGGCGGTTGGTAATTCTGGTGTTTGCATCGCGGAAAGATTCAACGACACTTAAACGCTTAAGCGCGTCAGCCTTGCGTTGCTGTGATGTTTCGGTAGCTGCGGCATTACGCAGGTCGAACGATAATTGGTCAAGGTCTATTCTTTGCAAAAGGTCATGCACCGCTTCAGCGCCCATTTTTGCAATAAATTTATTAGCGTCATCGTCAGGAAGATACTGGTTATCGCGAGGCAATGCTTCAAGGATGTCCAGATATTCCTCTTCGGTTAAAAGGTCTCCATAATTTTGTCCTTTATCTGCACGTAACCCTGGCTGGATTACCACGAAACGTTCATAATATACAATGGTTTCGAGCTTTTTGGAGCTCATACCCAGCAGGTACCCGATTTTATTTGGCAAACTTTTAAAGTACCAGATATGCACTACAGGCACAACAAGCTTGATGTGGCCCATACGTTCACGGCGTACTTTCTTCTCTGTTACTTCAACCCCGCAACGGTCGCATACAATACCCTTATAACGGATACGTTTGTATTTACCACATGCGCATTCATAGTCTTTTACCGGACCAAATATGCGCTCGCAGAACAATCCGTCTCTTTCGGGTTTGTAGGTGCGATAATTGATGGTTTCAGGCTTCAATACCTCGCCGTATGATCTTTCAAGGATGTTATCCGGCGAAGCAAGGCCAATGGTGATTCGCGAAAATGTGGCTCTTGGACGATTTTCTTTTTTAATAGCCATATTGTAGTAAGTAAATTTTAAAGATGATGTACCAGGCAGAAGAATGGCGTCCGGGCATTGTTGCGTCGCACTCTTGAACTGTGGTTACTCTACTGAACGTCAATAATTTAAGAATGAAATTGTCTGCTAAAAATGCCAATATACCTAAATTAAGGAGGGCAAAGGTAAGTGATTCGGTGCGAAAAACATAAAAGTAAAGCGCCGCTTATTAAATTTAAACGTTTTTAACGTTATGGCATCAGGAACCGCTGAAACGGGCGGCATAGATGAGGCTGGCAACCGAACATTCGCTAACCGTTCGAGTATTGTCTGCAGGTGTTGATTTTGAAAAGTCCCGCCCCGGAACTGCTGCTCAAAATTGTTTTAAAAGTTGAAGATGTTAGCCGCAACACGCCGAACTTACACAAGCAACAAAAACAATTTTCAAAACTATTAAAATTGCAAGATGCCTACCTTAGCCGCTATTTCACCAAGGCGTTGTTAATGGAGTGGCTTTTATTAGGCTTTAACCTTCATACCTGTGAAATTCAGATATTGTCAAATAGTATCCGTCTGGATCTCTAAGTGAAAATTCCATTTTCCCTGAATTTGGATTTAAGTGAGTATCTTCTGCGATAAAGCCACCCATTTTTTCCACATTTTCTCGTATAACGTTCATATTTTCAGTCCTGAAGTAAAGGATTAGTCCATTTCCAGGAGTAATACTTTGATTTGCCATTGTAGGGTGCTGGTACTCTCCCCATTTATGCAGACAGATTAAAATTTCATCATTTTCAGAGACTAAAATATCGAACTCTTTTCCCCCGTGCATACTTCTACAGTCAAATACTGATTGATACCATTTAGAACTGGCTTCAACATCTTCTACAGCTATTATAGGATCAATTTTTGTCATTGTGATTTTTATGTTAACACTCCTGTTTAGGGTATATTCTTTTTCTATGTTTTTATTTTATTGAGTTCATCTTGTTTGCTCCTAACTAAAATAGTTTTTGAACCTATAAACTTGTCCTGCCGCAACCTGGAAATGAAGCTTGCTAATAAATTGGCTGGTAACTGTTTATTGCCTGATCTCAACTGTGATAACATCTGAAAATAAAAGAAATTCCTCAAACAACCAGTATTCATCCGGTGCCATATGAACCCTAAACCCGGGCCCTGCTTCTGCTCAGATATTTCTCCCTGATGATGGCCTGAACAGGCACATCCCTGATCTTGCTTTCCAGCCAGGAGATAATGTCAAGGTATGCAAAAGCACGGGCTTCCGTCCGGTTCTTTTCCAACTGCTTTAGTTTTTGGAGCAGTATCTCAAATTCGGGTTTCAGCTTACGGGGTTTTGACCGGAATGTATGCCGGATGAACGCAAACATTTCTTCTTCCACCACGCTTAAAGTTTCCATTTTTGCCATGAACCGGTAAACCGACCTGGTCAGGTATTCCAGTATCTCTGAATTGCCGAGTTCATAATGAGCGATGAGGTGTAACAAACGGGCATAGCATTGAAGGTCAGTGCGGAGATCAACCTTCCAGTTAATGATTTTGTTCAGGTAGTCGATGGCCGTATGGTAATCCCCGCTCCCAAAATACAGGGAGGCGATTTTATAATAAAACACCAGTATTCTGTGCCGGTCTAAATACAGAGCGTACTCTTCCAGATTTTTTTTAATCTCCGGAACAAGTGTAAGGCCGTCAGAAAAAGTTCCTTCCATAAAATGCTTGTTCAGCTTGGAGATGTGCAGGTAAACGAACGCCTGTATCCGGTTATTTTCATTCTGCAGAACCACATCTGAATTCGCAAATTTTTCAAATTGGGCAAGCGTATCATCAAATTTCTTGTAATTCTGCAGGTCAAAATGCGCTCCTAACAGATTATGCATGCCTTTGATGTAATGAGCCGTCTCAACATCAATCATATAGGGCTCTTTTTCAAACAACTCAACCCACTTTTGAGCATAACGGTAATATAGCAGAAAATCCTGCCTGATAAATGCATACCAGCAATAGCTTTGGTAGAGATATAGTTTTTCATAAAAACCATTTACGTCTTTGATGTCAAAAGAAAGATACTGCTCAAAAAAGTGTTTTACAGCTATCTCATCATTCTCATTTCGTGCATGGCCGTGTTTAATATACCAGCTATATAGCTGGAGCGAAAGGTTGGAAAGCTGGCTGATCATTAACAAACGGCTATTAACATCATCCACTTCCCGGGTGAGCAGGTCTGCTCTGTCCTGCATGCTCCGGGTGATATGTAATGCTTCTATCTTTTTTTCAAAAAACAAAGCCTGCAACAAGAATGTAAGCTGGTTATGCGCTCTGGCATTTTCCTTTATCCTCTCAAGTACTTTAAGGCTTTGCAGGTAAAGGCCTTTATTGTACAATATACGCGCATGATCCATTTGTTCATGTATCTGGATGTCGATGTTATCATCGTTCAGCAGGCGGAGGCTGGCCAGTATCTGCCTGTATAAATGTGCCTTTATGTTCGAAAGCTGCTGCTTTTTGATAGCCTTGTTCTTGTTAAGCAATGAATCTTCGTCATATTCGTTCATTTTATCTATGGCGTCAAACAGGTGAATGATTTTAAGGTCTCCCGATACAGAATTTCTTTTGACGTAAAGCTTGAAATTTCGTTTTTCCGACTTTTCGAGAGACTTAACCAGTTGAAATAAGGCATCTGTTGATCTGTTGGACATCGTAATTAGTTTAACCGGTAAGTGAGCAGCAGCAACGGGTTTCAAAGAAAACACTGTGTTTTAAAGATGTAAAACCATAACAATTTTGATTTGTAAGCTAAATACTTTAGCGTTAATTTCGGAAACGGCAATGTTTTGATCTTCATAACAGGTGATACCAGAACTAACTTGTGTGTATTTTTATATTAATAATTTAAGAAATTATGTCGATCAGTAAGGTCTTTATTTTTGATACTACCCTCAGGGATGGTGAACAGGTGCCGGGTTGCAAACTTAATGCTAATGAAAAGGTAGGGTTAGCAGAAAAGCTTGAAGCCCTTGGCGTCGACATTATTGAAGCGGGCTTTCCGGTTTCAAGTCCCGGCGACTTCGAATCTGTTTACCAGATATCAAAGATGGTAAAAAATGCCGTGGTTTGTGCCCTAAGCCGCGCCGTTCAGAAGGATATTGAGGTAGCCGCACAGGCCCTTAAACACGCGAAACGTCCTCGTATCCATACCGGAATTGGCACTTCTGATTTTCACATCGTAGGAAAATTTCATTCAAACAGGCATGACATCCTGGAAAGGGCCATTCAAAGCGTCAAATGGGCCAGAAATTATACAGACGATGTTGAATTTTATGCTGAAGACGCCGGCCGCACAGATAACGATTACCTGGCTAAATTTGTTGAAGCAGTAATCGCTGCGGGGGCTACAACCGTTAACATCCCCGATACCACCGGCTATTGTTTGCCGGAGGCATACGGCGCAAAAATTGCTTACCTGGTCAGCCACGTTTCAAATATCGATAAAGCTGTGATCAGTTGCCACTGCCATAACGACCTTGGCCTGGCTACTGCGAACGCTATTTCAGGAGTTCTTAGTGGTGCCCGGCAGATTGAGTGTACCATAAACGGCCTGGGAGAAAGGGCCGGAAACACTTCGCTTGAAGAAGTGGTAATGGTTATAAAGAAACACCCGGAAATGGGTTTTTATACTGATGTCAATTCTCAACAACTAAATGCCATTAGCCGGCTTGTTGCTGAAACCATGCGTGTTCCGGTACAACCCAATAAGGCCATCGTCGGATCTAATGCTTTTTCACATTCATCCGGTATACACCAGGATGGATTTCTAAAAAATTCACTGACTTATGAAATCATTCATCCCGATGAAGTGGGCGCCGACGGAAGCAAAATTGTCCTTACCGCCCGCAGTGGGCGCAGCGCGCTTGCCTTCCGCTTTCAAAAATTAGGATACGAGTATAACCGCAATGATGTGGATATTTTATATGATCGCTTTTTAAGCATTGCCGATAAGAAAAAAGAAGTGGAAGAAGAAGACCTCCACCTGCTTGCTTTGCAATACCAGACTGACCAGTATGGTTCAACAGAGACTGCTGTAAATGAGCCTGATGGAATCAGGGAAGCAGAAAAAAGGGAAATAAAGGTAAAGGAAGAAGTAAATTATAAGGAGTAATCCGGTATTGCGGATGTTGAATATAGCGACGTGCCGGCAGTAATGTTTTGCATCAGCCACCGCCGCAATACTGCTTTTGAGCATTTATATTGTTAAACCAAACAAAGATTTAAACGAGGATAATAGAGTACTGTTTCTTTCTCCTCTCTTTCGTAGATATGCCACAAACATTATTCGATAAGATTTGGGACAAACATGTGGTAAAGACAATACCAGGCGGGCCTTCGGTGATTTACATCGAAAGGCATTTTATTCATGAGGTTACCTCCCCGCAGGCTTTTAACGGAATTGAAAAAAGAGGGCTCACCGTGTTGCGCCCTCAGCATACTGTCGCCACAGCCGACCATAATGTACCTACGATCAACCAGCATTTACCCATAAAAGATGAATTGTCGAGGATTCAGGTTCAACAGTTAAAGGATAATTGCGCCCGGCACAACGTTGGTTTATATGGGCTGGGACATCCTTTCCAGGGAATTGTACATATCATCGGGCCTGAATTAGGCATTACCCAGCCGGGGATGACGATCGTTTGCGGCGACAGCCATACGTCTACCCACGGTGCTTTGGGATGTATCGCTTTTGGCATAGGTACCAGTGAAGTGGAAATGGTCTTTGCATCTCAATGCCTTCTGCAAACCAGGCCCCTCGTGATGCGCATAAATATTGAAGGAGAATTAAACCGGGGCGTGCTTTCCAAAGACATCATTCTTCACATCATCGCAAAAATTTCTGCCAGCGGCGCTACCGGCTACTTTGTAGAATACGCAGGCTCAGCTATCCGCAGCCTCAGCATGGAAGCAAGAATGACCATATGTAATATGAGCATAGAAATGGGTGCAAGAGGTGGGATGATCGCGCCTGATGAAATTACTTACGAATACCTCAAAGGCAGGGAATTCGCTCCACGCGGTACTCAGTGGGAAACTAAACTTACTGTCTGGAAGCAATTATATACCGACCCTGACGCCATCTTTGATAAAGAAATCCATATCAATGCCGCTGACATAGAACCAATGATCACCTACGGCACTAATCCCGGGCTTGGGATCGCCATCAACGGTTCTATCCCCTTTATGGACAATATTCCTGACGAAGGCGAAAGAAATAATATTATCAAGGCTTTAAAGTACATGGGTCTGGAAGCCGGGAAGCCCCTTCTTGGGATGCCGGTGCAACATATTTTTATCGGTAGCTGTACCAATGCAAGGATCGAAGACCTGAGACTGGTTGCCGCAGTGGTGAAAGGTAAAAAGAAAAACGCCAACGTTCAGGTGATGATCGTTCCGGGTTCGCAGCAGGTTGCTGCACAGGCAAAATCCGAAGGACTTGACAAGATCTTTGAAGACGCAGGTTTCAAAATGCGTCAGGCCGGATGCAGTGCATGCCTTGGCATGAACGAAGATAAAATTCCGGCGGGAGAATACTGCATCAGTACAAGCAACCGTAATTTTGAAGGCCGCCAGGGTGCGGGCGCGCGAACCTTACTGGCAAGCCCCCTCACAGCCGCCGCTGCCGCTATCACCGGCGTGGTAACTGACGTGAGGGAAATGGAATATTAATCCCCCGCCGGTGATAAATATCAATTTTAAACCTGACCTGACTAAACAATGCAACCGATCAATATTATAACATCTTCCTTTGTACCCCTTCCCATGGAAAATATTGACACGGACCAGATCATTCCGGCAAGATTTCTGAAAGGCACTACCAGGCTGGGGTTCGGAGAGAATTTATTCAGAGACTGGCGATATGATGCCCAGGGGAATCCAATACCAGGGTTTATCCTGAACAACCCGGAGTATTCCGGAGAAATTTTGGTAGCGGGTAAGAATTTCGGGTGCGGATCGTCAAGAGAACATGCAGCATGGTCTATCCGTGATTACGGATTCAGGGTTGTGGTATCGAGCTTTTATGCAGACATCTTTAAAAACAACGCGCTAAATAATGGGCTGATCCCGGTGAAAGTGAGCGAAGAATTTCTTCAGAAAATATTCCGGTTAGATAAACACGCTACACTGACCGTTAATCTGGAAGGTCAGACGATTACAATAGATAAAAATGCTGAACGGGAAAGTTTTGAGATCAATGATTATAAAAAAACCTGCCTGCTCAACGGATATGATGATATTGATTACCTCTTAAGCATAAGGGAGGAAATAACGGCATTCGAAGAAAAACATCTGCTCAATTAAACCTTTTATGAACAAAAACATTGCGATAATTTTTGGTGATGGCATAGGTCCTGAAGTAACACAGCAATCCATTAAAGCACTCGATGCCGTGGCCAGGCAATTCGGCCACAGGTTTGAATACACTTATAACTTGATGGGTGCAGACGCAATTGATAAAACCGGAAACCCCTTACCTGATGAAACTATCGAAGCGTGCCTGAAAAGTGATGCTATACTGTTCGGAGCCATTGGCCATCCCAAATACGACAATGACCCCGACGCTAAAGTGAGGCCCGAACAGGGCCTGCTGAAATTGAGGAAAGAATTACAGTTGTTTGCCAATATACGCCCCGTTACCACTTACCCCGCCCTGCATCATTTATCGCCGTTGAAAAATAAAAATCTTGAAGGTGTTGATTTTGTAATTTACCGGGAATTAACCGGCGGCATTTATTTCGGGAAAAAGGAGTTGAATGCCGCCCAGGACCAGGCATCAGACGAATGTATATATAGCAGGGAAGAAATTGAGCGGATTTCCCGTCTTGCATTCAGATCAGCGCAGAACCGAAGGAAAAAACTAACATTGGTGGATAAGGCAAATGTACTGGAAACGTCGAGGTTATGGAGAAAAGTCGTCAGGCAAATGGCAGCTGATTATTCCGACGTAAAGGTCGACTATATGTTTGTAGACAATGCCGCAATGCAGATCATTCTTAACCCAAAACAGTTTGATGTGGTTCTTACAGAGAATATGTTTGGAGATATTATCAGTGATGAGGCAAGCGTCATCAGCGGATCGCTTGGGTTACTGCCTTCTGCATCCGTGGGTAACGGCACTGCCCTCTTTGAACCCATTCACGGTTCCTATCCACAGGCAGCAGGGAAGGATATTGCCAATCCGGTCGGCTCTGTATTATCCGCCGCTTTGTTATTGGAATACCTTGATATGAAAGAGGAAGCAGCATTGGTACAAAAAGCAGTTGAATGGACCCTGGTGAACAGTTTTGTTTCGAAAGATATCGACGCTGTAAATAATTATTCAACTTCGGTTATTGGTGATCTTATCAGGGATTTTATCGAAAAAAGGGTTCCCTCTGCTGTGAACGGTAGCAATATCGCGCTAAGCGATTTAACCATTATCTGAATCAGCATGAACACGGAGTGTAGCCATAAACAAACAATTTATAATAACAACAATGCACCTCTACACTGAGGCCACGACCAAAAAATGAATTACTATAACGAAAATACAATCGTTTACCAGGACGGAAAATTTGTAAAAGTTTCTGAAACACAAACGGATTTCTACAGCCAGTCCGTGCACTACGGGTACGCAGTATTTGAAGGCATCCGTTCATACCGGACAGTGAAAGGAGAAACCCGGGTATTTAAAGAAGTTGAGCATTACGAAAGATTAAGAAACTCTGCGAACCTGATGAATATGCCGTACCCGTTCATTACGGAAGAACTGGTGAGGGCTACGTACATATTGCTGGAGAGAAACAATTTGCAGAATGCTTACATCCGCCCGTTAGTTTTTGCACCCAATAATATGACCTTTTCCAGAAACACTGAATCGTACCTGTTGATTTCAGTTTGGGAAATGGCCCCTTTTCTCGGAGAAAAATTACTGAGGGTAATGACTTCCTCTTTCGAAAGGCCGAATCCCAGGGCATTTAAAATTGAGGCAAAAGCCACAGGCCATTATGTCAATTCCATTCTGGCCAGCCAGGAAGCGAAAGCCAACGGCTTTGATGAGGCCTTGCTTACCGACATGAATGGTAAGGTGGCCGAAGGTCCGGGTGCTAACGTGTTTTATGAAAAGGACGGAAAATTAATTACGCCTCCTCCAGGCAATATTCTGCCAGGCATTACACGGGCAACGGTGATGGAAATATGCCGGACGTTAAACATACCTGTAGAGGAAAGATCATTCGCCACGGAAGAATTCAGGGAAGCGGATGCGGCATTTTTTTGCGGCACAGCGGCGGAAGTGATTGGATGGGAATCACTCGATAATATACCTCTTAAAAAAGAATGGAATGATTCTCTCTCGCGGATTGTACAGGAGGCTTATAGAGATATCGTGATAAGCGACCTTGTCGAAAAAAGGAACAAAACGGGGATGGAGCAGGACGTGAGGAGGCATGAGACATCAGGCGTGGAATAATTGGCCCACGATGTTTTCCCTGTGTTTACAGCAGATGCCCAAAGATGCAACTGTACAAGAGAGTGACACAACAATGCCGATCATGGAACAACAGCCGGTAAAAAAATAAAAAATGTCACAGGAGTTAAACAAATACAGCAAAGTTATTACGCAGGATGTAACGCAGCCTGCCGCACAGGCAATGTTATATGGTATAGGGTTAACGGAAAATGATCTTAATAAGGCACAGGTTGGCATAGTGAGTATGGGCTACGACGGCAATACCTGCAACATGCACCTGAATGACCTGGCCAAATTCATCAAACAGGGCGTTTGGGATGCAGACCTGGTTGGGCTGATCTTTAACACGATAGGAGTAAGCGATGGCATCAGTAACGGTACCGATGGCATGCGGTACTCTCTGGTAAGCCGCGACATCATCGCCGACTCTATTGAAACCGTTTGCGGCGCACAGTATTACGATGCGCTGATTGCGGTGCCCGGCTGTGACAAAAATATGCCGGGCTCTCTGATAGCTATGGGAAGATTGAACCGTCCTTCTATTATGGTTTACGGCGGCACGATTGCTCCCGGCCATTATAAGGGGAAAGACCTGAATATTGTTTCTGCTTTTGAAGCCTTAGGGCAAAAGATGGCGGGAACATTAAATGACGAAGATTTTAAAGGGATCATCCAGAATTCGTGTCCGGGTGCGGGAGCTTGCGGCGGCATGTACACCGCCAATACCATGTCTTCTGCAATTGAGGCTCTGGGCATGAGCCTGCCATATTCGTCGAGTAACCCGGCGTTAAGCGAAGCCAAAAAACAGGAGTGCTTTGCCGCAGGTCAGGCTGTCCGTAACCTGATGGAAAAAGAGATTAAACCTGCCGATATTATGACGCGCAAGGCATTTGAAAATGCCATTACCATTGTAATTGCGCTTGGCGGAAGCACAAACGCGGTGCTGCATCTTATCGCGATGGCAAAAAGCGTGGACGTGCCGCTCAGCCTTGTTGATTTTCAAACCATAAGTGACAGAATACCAATGCTGGCGGATCTTAAACCAAGCGGCAGGTACCTGATGGAAGACCTGCATAATGTAGGAGGAGTGCCTGCAGTAATGAAATACCTGCTACAGGAAGGATTTCTTTACGGCGACTGCGTAACCGTTACCGGTAAAACTGTTGCTGAGAACCTGCAGGACGTACCGGAGCTGCATTTCGAAACACAAAAAATAATAGTGCCAGTGGAAGAAGCTATCAAGGCAACCGGGCATTTACAGATACTTTACGGCAATCTTGCCGAAGCGGGAAGCGTAGCTAAGATCACCGGAAAAGAAGGTGACAGATTTGAGGGCCCCGCCCGGGTTTTCGACGGTGAATTTGAATTGATCAACGGCATCAACAGCGGGAAGATACAGCCTGGCGATGTTGTCGTTATCCGGTATGTTGGGCCTAAGGGAGGCCCCGGCATGCCCGAAATGCTTAAGCCCACTTCAGCCATTATGGGTTCTGGGCTCGGGAAAACAGTGGCCCTGATAACTGATGGACGTTTCAGCGGCGGCACCCACGGATTTGTAGTCGGGCACATAACACCTGAAGCCTACGACGGAGGACTGATCGCGATGGTACAGGACGGCGACGAGATCGAGATTGATACCATTAAAAAAACGATGACCTTGAAAATAAGCGGGGAGGAAATAGAAGAACGGAAAGGCAACTGGAAACAACCCGCATTAAAAGCAACAAAAGGAATACTATATAAATATGCTAAATACGTTAAAACTGCCGCAGACGGATGTGTTACAGACGAAGACTGAGGTAATCAGTGGTTCGGAAGTAGTAATGAAAGCCTGTATTGCCGAAGGCGTGGATACGATTTTCGGTTATCCGGGCGGCGCGATTATGCCCATTTATGATGCCTTATATGATTACCAGGACCGGCTGCAACACATATTGGTGCGTCACGAGCAGGGCGGAATCCATGCAGCCCAGGGTTATGCCCGCTCTTCAGGAAGAGTCGGGGTAGTTTTTGCAACCAGCGGACCAGGGGCAACCAACCTCGTAACCGGCCTTGCCGATGCGCAGATAGACAGCACTCCGCTGGTTTGCATTACCGGCCAGGTCTATGCGCACCTGCTTGGTACCGACGCATTCCAGGAAACAGATGTCATCAACATTACCACTCCCGTTACCAAATGGAACTACCAGGTAACTGATGCCAATGAGCTTCCTTCTGTAATGGCTAAAGCCTTTCACATCGCTAACACCGGCCGCCCCGGACCTGTGTTGATCGATATCACCAAGAACGCCCAATTGCAAAAGATCACTTTCGAAGGTTACACGCAGTGCGACTTCATACGGAGCTACCGGCCTAAACCAATTGTGCGGAAACAATATATTGAGGAGGCTGCCCGGCTCATCAATCAGGCCAAAAAACCCTTTGTTCTATGGGGTCAGGGTGTGATTTTAGGCAATGCGGAAGCTGAGTTCAAAACCTTTATCGAAAAGGCAGGCATACCTGCTGCATGGACAATTTTAGGACTGAGTGCGCTTCCAACCCACCACCCGCTAAATGTAGGAATGCTCGGCATGCATGGCAACTACGGGCCCAATGTGCTGACCAATGAATGTGATGTACTGATAGCGATAGGCATGCGTTTCGATGACCGCGTCACCGGGCGCCTCGATAAATACGCCAGGCAGGCGCAAATTATCCACTTGGATATTGATCCTTCCGAGATCGATAAAAACGTAAAAACAGCCGTAGGCATATGGGGTGACTGTAAGGAAACACTACCGTTGCTTACTGAAATAATCGAGGAAAGAACCCATTCCCACTGGCTCCAAAACTTTAATGAGTACCTACGGCAGGAAACAGAAATCGTTATTAATGACGAACTTAATCCATCCTCTGAACAAATGACGATGGGTGAGGTTATTAACGTACTGAACGAATTAACACGGGGCGATGCTATCATCGTTACTGATGTAGGGCAGCACCAGATGGTCGCCTGCCGCTATGCCAAATTCAACCAGTCAAGGAGCAATGTTACTTCGGGAGGTCTTGGCACAATGGGATTCGCTTTACCTGCTGCGATTGGGGCCAAATTTGGTGCACCTGACCGTACGGTTGTTGCCATCATCGGCGATGGCGGTTTTCAGATGACCATCCAGGAGCTTGGAACCATCATGCAAAGCAACGTAAACGTAAAGATCATTATTCTGAACAACCGGTTCCTGGGAATGGTGAGGCAGTGGCAGCAGCTTTTCCATGATAGAAGATATTCATTCGTTGATATTACCAGCCCCGATTTTGTAGCTGTGGCCAAAGGATATGGTATCGCCGGGGAAGCAGTATCAAAAAGGGAAGACCTGCGACAGGCCTTAGAGAATATGTTGAACCACAACGGAGCTTACCTGCTGGAAGCTTTCGTAGGTAAAGAAAACAACGTTTTTCCCATGGTGCCGCAAGGCTGCAGTGTCAGTGAGATCAGGTTAAAATAAAATGAATTGTTAGCCTGCAGAAAAGAGGCTTAGCAGGGATGATCTAAAATTTAAATATGCTTCGGCACTCTCTATAGCAAAGGGGTACCGGGCATCACCAATTATGAAACAGGAATTTACCATTACCGTTTACACAGAAAATCACATTGGTTTGCTTACCCGCATCGCCACTATATTTTCGCGCCGGAAAATTAATATAGACAGCATGAACACTTCTCCCTCTGAAGTGAAAGGCATTCACCGCTTTAACATCGTAATTGATGAAACGGAAGAGGTGGTACGTAAGCTTGCCCGGCAGATTGAAAAGCAGGTGGAAGTATTGAAGGTTTATTACAATACCAACGAAGAGATCATCTGGCAGGAATTAGCGTTATATAAAGTTCCTACCGAAGAGATCGCAGAGAAAGTTAAAGTGGAAAGATTATTACGTAAATACGGAGCCAGGGCCGTTGTCATCCGTAAGGATTATACCATCTTCGAAACTACAGGTCAGCGTGAAGAAACCGATGTACTGGTTAAAGTGCTTGAACCTTATGGATTGATAGAATTCGTCCGAAGCGCAAGAGTAGCCATTATTAAATCAAGCAGGGGTTTTCATGAAAAACTGAAAGAGTTTGAAGAAAGGGAACCGGGGCCTCCATTGGTTGAAAATGAGTTTCTCAATAAACAAGGGGAAGTTTTTTCCATGTAATTTTAAGCGCATTATTCAAAAAACATTTACTTCCGTGATTAAGGTATGAATAATCAGTCTGTTCCCGTTCAGTTCTTCTCCGGTAAGGAAGTCGGAAAACATTTATAAATATCATTATTAACCTGCCTCTTTCTGTAACCAGGAGGAAGCCAAATACACAAACATGGCAAAATTAAATTTTGGTGGTGTTGAAGAATCAGTGGTAACCCGGGATGAATTTCCGTTATCAAAGGCACAAGAGGTGCTTAAAGATGAGATAGTGGCTGTCATCGGCTATGGTGTTCAGG
The DNA here is from genome assembly GCA_041751095.1 of Flavihumibacter sp. GTDB lineage: Bacteria > Bacteroidota > Bacteroidia > Chitinophagales > Chitinophagaceae > JADCRZ01. The sequence goes on along the minus strand of JBGSYC010000295.1, from coordinate 22,579 downwards.
GCCCCGGACAGGCGTTAAATCAAAGGGAAAATGGAATTAACGTAATTGTGGGACAGAGAAAGCATTCTAAGTCATGGGAAAAAGCGTTAAGAGACGGGTTTGTTCCCGGGGAAACCTTATTTGACATTGAAGAAGCTTTGCAAAAGGGTACAATTTTATGCTACCTGCTTAGCGACGCTGCCCAGATTGAGTTGTGGCCTACGGTTCAAAAATATCTGACACCAGGAAAAGCCTTATACTTTTCACATGGTTTTGGTATAACATACCACCATCAAACCGGCATTGTGCCTCCACCGGACGTGGATGTATTCCTGGTGGCGCCAAAAGGGTCGGGCACTTCATTACGGAGAATGTTCCTTCAGGGACGCGGATTGAACTCCAGTTACGCCATATACCAGGACGCGACCGGAAGGGCGTTTGAAAGAGTAGTGTCTTTAGGAATAGCGATCGGGTCAGGGTACCTGTTTGAAACTGATTTCAGGAAAGAAGTGTTCAGCGACCTCACAGGCGAAAGAGGAACGTTGATGGGTGCTATCCAGGGTATTTTTGCCGCTCAGTATGAAGTACTGCGGAAAAACGGCCATTCTCCTTCCGAATCATTCAATGAGACAGTGGAAGAGCTTACCCAGAGTTTAATGCCGCTGGTAGCGGAGAACGGAATGGACTGGATGTATGCCAACTGCTCTACTACTGCCCAGCGCGGAGCTTTGGACTGGTGGAAAAAGTTTCGTGACGCCACATTGCCTGTATTTAATGAATTATACGACAGCGTTGCTGCGGGAAAAGAATCCCAGCGTTCGATTGACAGCAACAGCAAACCTGATTACCGGGAAAAACTCGAAGAAGAGCTTAGAGAACTCCGCGAAAGCGAATTATGGCAGTCTGGCAAAACAGTAAGAAGCCTGCGGCCTGAAAATCAAAAGGCACCGGCGGATCCTGTTTCTTCAAATAAGAAAATTGCTGAAACCGTTTAGCTGTTTACCGGCGATAGCCTATAGGTGTGCATGATAAAACGAGACAGGCATCAGTCAAACTTCTTACTTTTGCCTGTTGTTAGCAGGGAGCTGGCCACGCAGACGCTGGTCATAAAAATAATTCATGAATTTGTTAACAGATACCGGGATCAAACTTGATTTTCAAAATGCGGCGAGCCGCCTGAAAAAGGTTGTACACCACACTCCGCTGATGTACAACCATAATCTGTCGGTCAAATACCAGTGCAGTGTGTTTTTAAAGAGAGAGGATCTCCAGATTGTACGATCTTATAAGCTACGCGGAGCTTATAATATGATGAGCAGCCTTCCAGGGACACAATTACAGCTTGGCGTAGTTTGCGCCAGCGCAGGCAATCATGCCCAGGGCTTTGCTTACAGCTGTAAAAAACTCAATGCCAGGGGTGTTGTATTCATGCCGATCATCACAAGCAAACAGAAAGTTAATCAGACAAAAATGTTTGGTGAGCATTTTATTGAAGTAAAGCTTGTCGGCGACACGTTTGATGATTGCGCGGAGGCGGCAAAAAAATTCACAGAGGAAAATGGCATGACCTTCATTCCTCCTTTTGAAGATTACCGGATAATCGAGGGTCAGGGCACTGTCGGCGTAGAGATCCTCGAAGACCAGTCGCAGATTGATTTTCTATTCATCCCCGTAGGTGGTGGTGGACTTGGCGCGGGTGTTGGCAGTTATTTTAAAACTTTTTCACCCAACACGAAGATCATCGGGCTTGAGCCGGAAGGAGCGCCCGCTATGTACCAGTCTTTAAAAGCAGGAAAGCCCGTTACCCTCGAAAATATCGACCGTTTCGTTGATGGCGCAGCGGTTAAAAGAGTAGGCGACCTCACTTTTGCCATCTGTAAAGAAGTATTGGACGACCTGCACCTGGTGCCTGAAGGAAAGGTATGTACTACCATCCTCAAACTATATAATGAAGATGCGATAGTAGTGGAACCTGCCGGCGCATTAAGCATTGCTGCCCTGGATAATTACGCGGATGAAATAAGGGGTAAGAATATTGTTTGCATTATAAGTGGTGGGAACAACGATATTGACAGAATGCAGGAGATTAAAGAACGCTCACTTCAATATGAAGGCCTTAAGCACTATTTCCTCATCCGGTTTGCGCAAAGACCCGGCGCCCTGAAAGAGTTCGTAAATCTTGTGCTTGGTCCAACCGATGATATCACCCGTTTTGAATACATGCAGAAACATAATAAAGAAACCGGCCCCGCCCTGGTTGGGATAGAGCTGAAATCGAAAGAAGATTATGAAGTGCTGCTACAGCACTTAAACAAATACCATATCAATTATACCGAATTGAACAAGGATGATAATTTGTTTGGCTACGTTGTTTAGCTTTTCTTTCCTGACTTTAATCATAACTAATAATTTCTTCGTATTTTCATAGCGTTTGCTTATTATAATTTTTAAAAGATAGCCATCGGATTATCCCTGGAATTTTTTCAGTAAAGTTGAGCTTATGGTAGATAACGGATTATATTCTTCGCAATTTGAACATGACGCCTGCGGTATAGGTTTCGTCGCAAATATAAAAAGCAACAAGTCGCACCAGATTGTTTCAGATGCACTGACAATTCTGGAAAACATGGAGCACCGCGGTGCCTGCGGTTGTGAAAACAATACGGGTGATGGTGCAGGCATTCTTATCCAGACACCTCATGAATTTTTCTTTGACGAATGTGCAAAACTTGGCGTTCATTTACCGGCCTATGGCAGATATGGTGTTGGCGTGTTATTTTTTCCAAAAGAGATCCGCCTGAGGGAAGAATGCCGCGATATTTTTAACCGTGCCGCAGACAGGCTTGGACTTGAAATTTTAAGCTACCGGAAAGTACCGGTAAACCCACAGGGTATCGGGCCGACTGCCTTATCTGTAGAACCTGAAATAGAACAGGTTTTCATTGCGTGCCCGGATCACATAAATAACGTAGAAGACTTTGAAAGAAAACTATTTATCCTGCGCAACTATGCAGGCCATACCATAAATAACACCGTAAGAAAAGACGCCATTGGTTTTTATGTTGCGTCTTTATCCTATAAGACGGTGGTTTATAAAGGCCAGCTTACCAGCATGCAGGTTCGCCAGTATTTTCCAGACCTGAATAATAAAAGGGTAGTTTCCGCCTTTGGTCTGATTCACTCTCGTTTTGCCACCAATACTTTCCCCTCCTGGAAACTGGCCCAGCCTTTCCGGTATATAGCGCATAACGGTGAGATCAATACCTTGCAGGGGAACCTGAACTGGCTCCGTACAAGCGAAAAAGGTTTTGTGTCGCCATATTTTTCCAAAGAAGAAATGGATATGCTTTTACCGATCGTCACTGATGGTCAGTCGGATTCTGCCTGCCTGGATAATATGATCGAACTGCTTATCCTGTGCGGCCGTTCGCTGCCGCATGTGATGATGATGCTTATTCCTGAGGCGTGGGATGGCAATGAGCAGATGGACCCTGTGAAAAAAGCGTTCTACGAATTTCATTCTTCTTTCATGGAACCCTGGGATGGGCCTGCATCCATATCGTTTACAGATGGTAAAATAATAGGCGCTACATTAGACAGGAACGGATTACGCCCTTCAAGATACTGCGTTACCTCAGACGACAGGGTGATCATGGCTTCGGAAACCGGTGTGTTACCGGTAGATCCTAAACTGATCACGGAAAAGGGAAGGCTCCAGCCCGGTAAGATGTTTGTAGTTGACCTGGAACAGGGCAGGATAATCAGCGATGAAGAACTTAAAAACACCATCTGTTCCCAAAAACCGTACTCCGAATGGTTGAATAAATATAAGATCCGGCTGGAGGAATTACCCGAGCCAAGGGTGATGTTCACGCACCTTCAGCACGACCAGGTATTTAAGTACCAAAAGGCTTTCGGCTACTCAACGGAAGACCTGGAAATGCTGATCGCACCAATGGCACTTGAGGGAAAAGAACCTACAGGATCAATGGGGATCGACGTACCACTGGCGGTTTTAAGCGACCAGCCCCAGCACCTTAGCAGTTATTTTAAGCAGTTATTTGCGCAGGTGACCAATCCCCCTATTGACCCTATTCGCGAGCGGCTTGTAATGTCGTTGGCTACATTCGCAGGAAGCAATGGCAATTTACTTGTTGAAGATCCATTGGACTGCCATAACGTAGCGCTTAAACACCCGGTACTTACCAATCACGAACTTGAAAAGATCAGGAGTATAGATACCGGTATTTTCCAGGCAAAAACGCTTCAGACATACTTCCGGGCAGACGGTAAGCCAGGCTCCCTTCAGAAAGGGTTAGACCGCTTATGCCGTTATGCACTGGACGCCGTTGAGGACGGCTTTGAAGTGTTGATCCTTTCTGACCGGGCGATCGATTCAGACCATGCGCCCATACCATCCCTGCTGGCTACTTCTGCGGTTCATCACCACCTCATCAGAAAAGGCAGCAGAAACCAGGTAGGACTGGTTATTGAAGCCGGCGATGTATGGGAAGTGCACCACTTCGCATGCCTGATCGGATTCGGAGCTACGGCTATTAATCCTTACCTCGCCCTTTCCACGATCCGGGACCTGCGGCTTACCGGGAAATTAGAGACCGACCTCGAACCTGATCTCTTAAAAAAGAATTACATCAAGGCGGTTAACGACGGCTTGCTGAAAGTATTCTCCAAAATGGGTATTTCCACCTTGCAGTCTTACCAGGGAGCGCAGATATTTGAGATCATAGGCTTAAATAAGTCCGTCGTTAATAAATATTTTACGGGTGCTATTTCCCGTATCGAAGGCATGGGCCTTGATGAGATCGCCAGGGAAATACTTGCCAAACATAATTTCTCCTTTAGTAAAAAAGAGATCCCTGTTGACCGCCTTGCAGTGGGAGGCCTTTATCAATGGAAACGTAAGGGCGAATTTCACCTGTTTAACCCGCAATCCATTCACCTGTTGCAATATTCAACAAGGATGAATGATTACGGAGTCTTCAAAAAATATTCAAAGTTTGTAAACGAACAGAGTAACAAAGCCTGTACGTTAAGAAGCTTATTCCGCTTCAAACGGAACCGGCCGTCAATTTCCATAGATGAAGTAGAACCCGCAGAGAACATTTATAAGCGTTTTGCCACTGGTGCCATGAGCTTTGGTTCAATATCATGGGAAGCTCACACCACATTGGCCATTGCAATGAACCGTCTTGGCGGTAAAAGCAATACTGGTGAAGGCGGTGAAGATGAAAGCAGGTATGAACGCCTGTCTAACGGCGATTCTATGCGCTCTGCTATAAAACAGGTAGCCTCCGCCCGGTTTGGAGTTACCAGCTTGTATCTGACGGAAGCCGATGAGCTCCAGATTAAAATGGCCCAGGGAGCCAAACCTGGTGAAGGCGGGCAGTTGCCAGGGCACAAGGTGGATGATTGGATTGGGAAAACCCGGCACTCGACGCCCGGAGTGGGGTTGATCTCTCCGCCACCGCATCATGATATTTATTCTATAGAAGACCTTGCCCAGTTAATATTCGATCTGAAGAACGCAAATCGGAGTGCCCGCATCAACGTTAAGCTGGTATCAAAGGCCGGAGTGGGAACAATTGCTGCAGGGGTGGCAAAAGCGAAAGCAGATGTTATCCTTATAGCGGGCCACGATGGCGGAACAGGAGCTTCGCCGATCAGTTCTATCAAACACGCCGGCCTTCCATGGGAACTCGGCCTTGCAGAAACTCACCAGACACTTGTTAAAAATAAATTACGCAGCCGGGTAGTAGTACAAACGGACGGTCAATTAAAAACCGGCCGGGATATCGCTATCGCTACACTTCTTGGCGCAGAAGAATGGGGTGTTGCAACAGCTGCATTAGTAGTGGAAGGGTGTATCATGATGAGGAAATGTCATCTGAATACCTGCCCTGTGGGTGTAGCCACCCAGGATCCGGAACTAAGAAGCCGTTTTACCGGCAAAGCAGATCATGTGGTAAATCTTTTTAAGTTTTTGACGGAAGAATTCAGAGAGATTATGGCGGAGCTTGGTTTCAGAACCGTAAATGAAATGGTGGGACAGGTAGACTTCCTGGAACAGAAGGAAAATATCCTGCATTGGAAGTACCAGAACCTGGATCTGTCTCCTATATTATATAAAGAACCGGCCTCCCTCTACACTGGTTTGCATAAAATGGAGGAGCAGGATCATGGATTAAGTCATGTACTTGACTGGAAATTACTGGAAGCCGCCAAACCGGCACTTGATCGCCAGCAAAAGGTGTTTGCGGAATTTCCGATCAGGAATATAGATAGAACCGCCGGAACTATTTTGTCTAATGAAATTTCGAAAAGATATAAAGCTGAGGGCCTTAAAGAGGATACGATCCATTTTAAGTTCACCGGGACAGCCGGCCAAAGTTTTGGCGCCTTTAATACCAAAGGGGTAACACTTGAGTTGGAAGGTGATTCAAACGACTATTTTGGTAAGGGGTTGAGCGGAGCCAAATTGATCGTGTATCCTTCCGCCGAAGCATCTTTCATCCCTGAAGAAAATATAATAATCGGCAATGTAGCTTTTTATGGAGCCACTTCCGGGGAATCATTTATCCGTGGCAAAGCCGGGGAGCGCTTTTGTGTCAGAAACTCAGGTGCAAACGTTGTGGTAGAAGGGGTGGGTGACCACGGGTGTGAATATATGACCGGTGGAAAAGTAGTCATCCTGGGGGAAACAGGCAGGAACTTTGCAGCAGGCATGAGCGGGGGCATTGCCTACGTTTATGACGTAAATAACCTGTTTAGCTCATTTTGTAATAAAGAGATGGTCGACCTTGATCCTGTTGGTGAAGAGGATATTACCTTATTACATGAAATGATCAGTAAACATTTTAATTATACGGGGAGCACTGTTGCGGGGTTTGTCATGAATGACTTTGAGAACCAGGTCAAAAATTTTACTAAAGTATTCCCTAAAGATTATAAAAAAGCCTTGCAGGCAAAGGCGCAGACGGTGGGGTATGGGGTAGAGAGTAGTGGTAGTGGTGGGTAGTGTTGGCAGAGACAGGATAGGGAAGCAGTGTATTTATTGTGCGTGGTCCATTTTATAGTCAAACATATTAAAATATTCTTTGCCCGACTACTCCCCATACCTCATACCGATCAACCCACCAATTCATTCAATCAAAAAAAACTCGCAAATAGATGGGTAAACCAACAGGGTTTATGGAATTTACACGGGAGCTTCCGGCCAAACGTGCGGTAAGCGACCGGATAAAAGATTACAATGAATTCATTGAAAGGTACGCTGATGAAAAGTTGAACCAGCAGGCGGCGCGTTGTATGGATTGTGGCATACCTTTTTGCCACCATGGATGTCCGCTGGGGAATATAATTCCTGAATTTAATGACGCAATTTACCGGAAGAACTGGCTCGAAGCCTATGAAATCTTAAAGTCGACAAATAATTTTCCTGAATTTACCGGGCGGATTTGCCCGGCACCCTGCGAAGCAAGTTGTGTGCTTGGCATCAACCAGCCTGCGATAACCATAGAAGAAATAGAGAAACATATCATCGAAATTGCTTTCGACAAAGGCTTTGTGCAACCGCACAAGCCCAATGTAAGAACAGGTAAAAAAATCGCCATTGTCGGATCAGGTCCTGCAGGACTGGCGGCGGCGGCTCAATTAAATGATGCAGGTCATAATGTAACCGTTTTCGAAAGAGACGATGCCCCGGGAGGATTGCTCCGTTATGGAATACCTGATTTTAAATTGGAGAAATGGGTGATTGACAGAAGATTAAAGATCATGGAAGAAGAAGGCATTGTCTTTAAATGCAACGCCAATGTAGGCGTAGATGTAAGTATCAATGACTTACTTCGGGAGTATCACGCCATCGTTCTGGCGGGCGGCTCAACAATCCCCCGTGACCTTAACATTCCTGGGAGAGGTTATAAAGGCGTTCATTTTGCAATGGAATTTTTGAAACAACAAAACCAACGGGTGAGCGGGAAAATGCCAGGGCAGGAGGATATCTTTGCTACCAACAAAAATGTGGTTGTTATCGGCGGTGGCGACACCGGAAGCGATTGCGTCGGCACGTCTAACCGCCACGGTGCTCACCGCGTTACCCAATTCGAATTAATGCCAAAACCTCCGCAAATAAGAACTGAACATATGCCGTGGCCTACTTACCCGATGACACTTAAAACCTCGTCATCTCATGAGGAAGGCGCAGAGCGTTTCTGGGCAATTGCAACAAAAGAATTTATTGGCGACGAGAACAACGAGCTAAAAGCTTTGAAGATCGTAAACCTGGAATGGAGATTTGCAGAACAGGGCAGGCCGGCACATTTTGAAGAAGTGGCTGGAAGTGAAAGGGAAATATCTTGTGAATTAGCGTTGCTGGCGATGGGCTTTGTTCACCCACAACACGAAGGTTTGATTGAAGAATTAGGGGTGGAACTTGATGAGAAAGGAAACATCAAAGCACCCGAGACATCTTATCAGACAAATATCTCCAAGATATTCACTGCGGGAGACATGCGCCGTGGACAATCCCTTGTGGTGTGGGCAATCAGTGAAGGAAGAGAGTGCGCAAGAAAGGTTGATGAATACCTTGTGGGCTATTCAATGCTGGAAAGTAAAGATCATCACCTGATCAGTTTTTAGCGATATTATTTACCTTTTTGCAAAAGCCATCGGGATAACATCCGGTGGCTTTTTGTGTTAGCCTATGGAAGGCGAGTGTAGATACCTAAGATTAAACTTTATTTTTTTAGAAACATTTTTAAAAAATAACCGTACTTTGATAAATAAAGCGACTACTTAAACCCGCAAAGCCACTTTTTATTTACGCTTTATACCTGGCGCATTTACATATTTTCTTTCTTTATATGAAACAGGCTGCCGAAATTACAACAGTATCGTTAAACTCCCCGCAAGTATTAATAAAATAAATATTTGACCTTTTGAACGGTAAAAGATAAATATTTGTTATTTTGCACCTTCATCAACGTTATTACATTTTCTTTAATGTTTTAAAACTTCCTGCATGAAAAGTCTTACTATTAAAACTGTGGCTCCCTTCTTAGTGCTTTCCATTATAGCAATAGGGGCGATTTTTGTTCCAGCTCTCCCCAACTTTGTTGATAAGGGCAGCTATAGTGCCGCTGACACTGCCTGGATCCTGGTAGCCACCGCCCTGGTATTTCTAATGACACCGGGACTTGCATTTTTTTATGGTGGTATGGTACATCGTAAAAACGTGATTTCTACCATGATAAAAAGTGTTGTTGCGGCCGGGGTGGTTAGTATTTTATGGGTTATTGTGGGTTTCAGCCTCTGTTTTGGTGATACCATCGGCGGGTTTATCGGCAACCCTTCTACATTTCTTTTCTTTAAAGGAGTGGGATCAGGTGCGCCGATTTTACAAGGTGCCGCAGGCCCTATGACCATTCCCCTCATGCTGTTTGCATTGTTTCAGTTGATGTTTGCCATCATTACCCCAGGGTTAGTTGTTGGAGCCGTAGCTGAAAGAATCCGGTTTACTTCATACATATTGTTTATCGTGCTTTTCAGCCTGCTCGTTTATGCTCCACTTGCACACTGGACATGGCATCCGATGGGCTTTCTTGCAAAAATGGGCGTGCTTGATTTTGCGGGAGGCACGGTTGTGCATATTTCCGCAGGATGTGCTGCTCTTGCCGGGGCACTGGTATTAAAACGCCGGCAGGTCCATATCGACCACAAAGAAATTCCACCTGCCAATATCCCTTATGTTTTGATCGGAACAGGTCTGCTTTGGTTTGGATGGTTCGGATTTAACGCAGGGTCAGCACTTGGTGCCAATGCATTGTCGGTGTCAGCATTTGCAACTACCAATACTGCCGCAGCAGCCGCAGGGTTATCCTGGATGTTCTTTGATGTTTTAAGAGGAAAGAAGCCTTCTGTCCTCGGATTTTGCATCGGCGCCGTTGTTGGACTTGTTGCCATCACACCTGCAGCAGGATTTGTTGCCATTCCGCAAAGTATATTCATTGGTGTAGTAGCAGCGATTATTTCCAACCTCGCTGTATACTATAAGTCTAAATCTAAACTTGACGATACCCTTGATGTTTTTCCATGCCATGGTGTTGGCGGTATGGTCGGTATGCTGATGACGGGTGTATTCGCGACAACTGCTGTTAACAGCGCTGGTAATATGGGAGGCTTTTATGGTAACTGGGATTTCTTTCTTACCCAGTTAAAAGGCATGTTGATCGTAGTGGCTTACAGCTTTATTGTTTCCTACGTAATCTTTAAAGTAATCAATCTTGTTCAGCCTATAAGAGTCACATCAGAAGAAGAAGAATTAGGACTTGACGCCACACAACATAATGAAAAATATATGCAGGGTCATGTCCCCGCAAGCACTTCGAACGGTAAAGCCAAAAACGCAGAAGAAGAAAAAGGCATAGCTGACTTAATAAACTACTGATACTGGTAAATTAAAGCTATACCCTTTCCTGTTAAAAACTAAAACCAATTGCAATGTTAAGAAAAATTTCAGTTTTCATTATTACCTCCGCGAGCTTTTTGTATGCACAAGGTCAGTCCGCTGAGGTTGCAACGACAACGTCAACGTCAACCTCAGCCTCGACACCACCCGAAGAAAAACAAGAATCGAAGCCAACCACAACCATTTCCGGTTCTGCTGATGTTTATTACAGGTACGACTTCGGAAAATCAAAAGGTAATAATCGTACAAGTTTTACCAATGCCCACAACTCTTTCGAACTTGGAATGGCATCAGTAAAGATTGAACACAAAATGTCCAAGGTTACCATGGTGGCTGATCTTGGATTTGGCAACAGGGCCAGAGAATTTTCCTATAATGACGAGGGTATTACTGCGGCCATCAAACAGATGTATGTTAGTTATGCACCTGCCGAATGGGTCAAATTTACCATGGGGAGCTGGGCTACCCACGTAGGTTATGAAGTGGTTGATCCGTACCTTAATCGCAACTATAGCATGTCGTACATGTTCACAAACGGCCCTTTCTTTCATACAGGCCTGAAAGCAGATATCACTACCGGGAAACACTCTTTCATGATAGGGATAGCAAACCCGACAGACTTCAAAACCTCCCCACCGGAAGGCATCAATAAAAAAGCTTTCCTTGCGCAATATGCCTTCGCGCCTACAGAAAATATCAAGGCTTACCTGAACTTTGTTGGCGGAGAAGCACCGGATTCGTCAAAAGGGAATCAATTTGATCTTGTCGTCACCGGCAAGGTAAGTGACAAGTTTAGCATTGGCTATAACGGAACAGTTGCAAGCGCCAGGCTCAGGGAGGATGGAAAATATTCGGATACGAAAAACTGGTGGGCGTCTGCAGTCTATATAAATGTAGATCCGCAAAGCTGGCTTGGATTCACGCTGAGGGAAGAATATTTCAGCGATAAAGACCAGCTAAAGGTTTTTAGCCCGGCCGCTGGCGGGGGTAAAGTTTTTGCCACAACATTATCAGCAAATTTCAGGATCAACAACCTTGTAATAATTCCTGAAGTACGTGTTGATAACGGAAGCCGTAGAATTTTTACTGACAAAGACGGCAATAACAAGTATGGTGCCGGCAGCTTTCTGATAGCGGCAGTTTACCAGTTTTAATTCAAAAAGCTGTATTCTAACAGCAAAAGATATTCGTGTGGATTGCGGATAGATCGGCTTCCGGGAATTCCCGGGCGATTCTATCCGCAATTTCTTTTTCATTATGCTTCGTTTACATCTTTTCCTCTGACTTTTGATAGCATTATCCCAAAAGGCGATTCCTCCGCACCGCGTATCTTTATATTACAGTTCTTTAGGAAGCATATTATGTCACCAGAGGATTCATTTACTTTTTCCACGCAGGATAATTCATGCTGGCATACGCCTATCTTTGGAACTCGCATGTAAGGTTAAGCCGTTAAGCTCTATACATTACTTGTGTGATCGCATCTTAAAATCCCAATAGAAAAACACATGTATCCTGAAGCCCTGCCTGCTCATAAGAGCAAATCACTTGAAATTTTACTTGCGCCCATCCTGCTGGCATTACCGTTTATTTTTGGAATCATATACACGGAAGGATTAACAATTGCTTTGCCGACCTTTCACGGAACTGATGAAATGACTTACCACTACCCGGTCATCTTACAATTTGCAGATCAGTTTCCCTTTTTTGATATATCGGACTATAATTCAGCTACGACTCCATTGTTTCATATTGTCTTTGCGCTTATCGGCAAAGTGATCGGCTTTGAACCGTACAAGCTCAGGTTCGTAAATGTACTTTTTTCTTATACTGCCATTTTATTGCTGTACCGGATTTTAACGAACCGGTTCAGGATACAATCCGGGGCAGCCCTGTTGTTTGCCACGCTTTTTGAATTGTCACCTTACTTTTTTGGCGTATCATTTATCCTGTTGACCGATAATCTGGCCCTGTTGCTCCTCATGGCGTTCTTCTATTATTACTTCAGGTACGATGAAAGCAAACGCCTATCTACTTTCCTCCTCAGTATACTCTTTCTGACGCTGACGATATTAACGAGACAGACCTTTCTGTATATCTCCCTGGCGGTAATAGTTCCCATATTAGTTGACAGGACAGGTTTACCTGCTAAAATAAAATTGCTGATCATAGCTTCTGTTTCTGTTATCCCATTGCTGTTTTTCTTTTATGTATGGGAGGGACCCACACCTCCCTCATTTAAACAAGAACATATGGAATCCTCGCTGATCAATTTGAGGTCATTAACTTTTGGCCTCGGGGTCATCGGATTCTATTCCCTTTTCCTTATACATAAAGAATTCTTTTTGATCTTTTTGGAGAAGAAATTTTTTTTTATCACCGTTGCCGCACTTTCAATCATCTACATATTGTTTGTGCCGATCAGCCATATGAAGGGGGATGACGGCTTTATATGGCGTGTTTCGCGTTACTTTCCAAATGTATTCGGAAGTTCTTTGATCTTTTATGTGCTTGTGCCATTAGGCACCATAATGTTTGTCAGCATCTGGAAAGAAATTGGCCCGGATTTCAAGCTGATAGCGATTGTCACTTTTCTTATGTCGAATCTGCCTCACAAACTGGTATTTCAGAAGTATTATGACATCAGTATTATCCTGCTGCTTATCTTCATTTCGGCGAGGTTTAAAACTTTAGAGAGGTTTGCTTATTACAGGTTATTATCCCTGCTGTTTCTCTTCATCCTGTATACGATAGCCTACCAGGTTCTGGAACCGAAGCTCCGGTAAAAACAATCTCCCGGGCTGGCGCCTGATTTCCGGCTCCGGTTGTAATATTGCCTCACCTGCCGTTTCCCTAAGATGAAAATAGCTATGCCTGCACGACGTACGGGATTGCCGGCAAGCATCAAACTGAATTCCTTCCTGCATTGATAATGCCAAAAGAGCAACGGATAACAAGCTTTTCATAGGTGTCTTTAAGGGGGTGATTCACCAACTGTTCTTCCCTCTCCCGTATGCGTGAAATCGCAAATTGCTGTATGGTGAGCAATGGCAATACGATCCGTTCACGCATCTGCACAGACAACTGTTCAACGGGGTAATCAGCCATCAATTCGGTTTTCCCCGAAAGCTGGAATATATAACGAAGGGTCAATTCGTATTCCGAGTGCATCAAACCCCAAATTTCACCGTAGCGCGGATGGCTTGCTAAAAACTCCGTAAGAGGGAAAAAACACTTTTTCATGGCCATTTCACAGTTATCGATCAGTGTTTTGAAGAACAACGAATTTTTATAAAGCATCTGCACTTCAGGTAAACGGCCCTTTTTATCGAGTTCCTGCAGCGCTGTGCCGACACCGTAATATCCGGTAACATTTTGTTTAAGCTGACTCCAGGCTCCAACAAAGGGAATGGCCCGCAAATCTTTCAATGCCAATTTTGAAGAGCTTCCTCTTTTTGCAGGACGGCTTCCGATATTGGTTTCACTATAAAAATTTAAAGGGCTTACATGCAGGAGGTAGTCTAAAAAATCGGGATGATTTTTTAAAGAGTTGTATGCAGTATAACTTTCTTCAGACAATTCCTCAAGCAGATTTTCCTCCTTTTCCTCTAATGTAACATACCTTGTAGAAAAAAGGTCGTTGGATATTCCTGCATTTAAAAGCTGCTCTATATTGTACTGTGCAGAATCAATGGTACCAAAATTTGAACTTACCGTCTGGCCCTGTATAGTCAGCTGTATTTCTTTGTTAGCAATATTTCTCCCCATCGACGCATAAAATTTATGCGTCTTTCCTCCACCTCTTGCCGGAGGGCCGCCACGGCCATCAAAAAATACCACATCGATTTCCTTGGCCTCTGAGATACTTGTCAGCCTTTCTTTTGCCTTGTAAATACTCCAGTTTGCCATCAGGTAGCCGCCATCTTTTGTACCGTCAGAAAATCCTAACATGATTGTCTGCCTGTTGTTCCGGTTTTTAAGATGCTCCCGGTAAGCAGTGTTTTCGTACAATGACTTCATTATTTCTTCGGCCTGCTGCAGATCTTCGACAGTTTCAAACAATGGAACGATATCTACATTAAGGTCTTCTTTTTTCCATCCGCACAATAAAAACAATCCGTAAACCTCAAGCACGTTAAGCGAACTGTTACACTGGCTGATGATATATCGGCTGCATCCTTCCGCCCCATTATATTGCTGAATGTCTTTCACGGCTTTAATTGTGCTTAGCGTGTCTCTTACTATTCCCTCTTCATATGAAGCCGCGTCTATGTCAGCGCTCGCACCAACGAGTATTTTTTCTTTTTCAGGAGAGCTTAACCCGGAATAATTGGCCGGAAGTCCCCCTCCTTTTGCTGCGATTGACTCCAGTACAAGATTATGTTCTGAACTTTCCTGGCGTATATCGAGGGAAGCAAAATGCAACCCGAATACATGAAGTTTGCTGATAAGGTTGTCTACCAGATGAAGAAATAAGCCATTATGCTGGTAAATGAGTATTTGCCTGATCTCCGCAAGGGAGTCGATAAGATATTGTTTGGACAGCTCAGTACGCTGCCCCGGAACAAAAAGATTGTTGTACAATTGTTTCTCAAGGTCATTTAAAATTGCATCAACTCCCTTAAAAGTAAGGCGGCGCTTCATCCTGCGCACTTCAAGGTAATAACATCTTATAATACTGCTTCTTAAAGCATCAGCCACTTTCAATGTAGTGTCAACATCAACATTGGGATTACCGTCTCTGTCGCCTCCGGGCCAAAAACCCATGGTAATAAGCGGGTTATTTTCAGGGACCATCTGCGGAAACTGGTTTTTTAGAAAAGATATGATGCGGCCGGCAGCCGAATAAAAAACATTCTCCAGGTACCATATCAAACTAACAGCTTCATCAAAAGGCGTTGGCTTCTGCTTTTTCAAAAAGGCGGTCTTACCCAATTGCTGCAGGTACATATTGATCTGGGCCGCGTTGTTCGAAGCAAGTGCTTTTGACAGGTCATTGATAATACCTAACACCGATCCCGGATAAAACTGGGTTGGATGTGCGGTAAGAACCAACCGGATAGAAAAGTCGCGGAGCTTTTCTTCAAGCTGGCTTTGCTTATTGTTGTTTACGATTTCAGATTCAAGTTGCTTCAGGGTGCCCATACCGTTTACATCATGAACCTGGCGGAAAGCCGCGTCTTCAAGCGCATCGAACAGTACCACTTGTCTCTCTACATACTGAATAAAACGGAACAAGACATCGAGTTTATCTCTTTCGTCAACTTGCGTAGTATGTTTCTGAAAAAAATCTTCTATGATCTGTACGGGGCTTTGCTTCTTTTTATAACCGTCTTCACATACCGTTAGCAGCAGTGAAAGCAGGATGCCTGTCCGCTCAATCCTGTGAAAAGGAAGAGACGTAAACAGACTGTTGTACAATTGAAACTTCAGTCCTACATAGTTCTTAAATTGCTGCAACCCATATGATTGATTGTTCATGATTAAAATTTTTACGTATGATTATCTATAAGCAGCAATCCCGATCGGGCTTCAAAATACTTCAAAATTTTCAATTACGTTTTCCTGTTTCAATCAATTTACCTATCTTCGGCACTCATTTAACGTTGTGGCAATAAATTATTTTAATTTCGCTTCTGCTATTTCGCTGGCTCCTGCTTCAGCAACCGGAATTATTATTACCACTTCAACAACCCGTTAAGGGTTATACCTTGCGATATTGTCCCATGGGCTCACGCCATTTAATTGTGATCAGTCTTTACATTTTCATCGTTTAAAAAATCAATTCTTTCTTATGAAGGTTTTAAAATTTGGTGGCAGCTCCGTAGCTAATGCTGAAAACATTAATCGCGTTGCCGCCATTATTCAGGGGGCCGCTAAAAGAGAAAGTGTTATTGTGGTAATATCGGCACTGGGAGGGGTAACTGACATTTTAATCCAGTGCGGAATACTGGCTTCAGAAGGAGATGAATCATATAAAGAGAAACTGCAGGTAGTAGAACAACGCCATCTTGAAACAGTAAAATCGCTGATCCCCGTGGCGCAGCAAAGCAGTGCCCTGAGCTGGGTAAAAAAAAGGTGTAATGAAATAGAAGATATCTGCAATGGCGTTTTCTTACTTCAGGAATTATCTGCCAGAACGAAAGACAGGATTGTCAGCTTCGGTGAACTGATCTCTTCCCAAATCGTTTCGTTGAGATTGAAGGTGCTGGGAATAGAAAATGCCTGGAAGGATGCCAAAGAACTGATCATTACGGATTCAAACTTTTCTTATGCCGCTGTTGACTTTAACCTCACGAATGAAAACATTAGCCGCTATTTCAGCACGCACCCCGATACGGTCTGTATCATCCCGGGATTTATTGCATCCGATCACAACGGGGCCATCACTACTTTAGGCAGGGGAGGTTCTGATTATACGGCATCAATTCTCGCTGCCGCTACAGAGGCGACCGTTCTGGAAATCTGGACAGACGTGTCGGGGATGATGACAGCTGATCCCAGACTGGTTAGCAACCCTAAAATAATTCAGCATATCTCTTACCAGGAAGCGATGGAACTCTCTCACTTCGGGGCAAAGGTAATTTACCCGCCAACCATTCAGCCAGTGATGAACAAGAACATCCCGGTATGGGTAAAAAACACGTTTGCACCGGAAGATTATGGAACTTTAATCAAAAGCGACCCGCCAAAAAACGGAGGTGGAATCCGTGGCATTTCCAGCATGAATAACATAGCGCTTCTAAGCCTCGAAGGAAGTGGAATGGTAGGTATACCGGGGTTTTCGAAACGTTTGTTTGAAGCTTTGGCCGGCAACAGGATAAATGTGATTCTTATCACCCAGGGCTCATCAGAACATTCAATCTGTGTAGGTGTGGAACAAATAAATGCACAAAAGGCAAAATACGCGGTAGATGCTGCATTTGCCTACGAAATAGAAACCGGTAAAGTTGAACCCCTGATCATCGAAGAATATCTTTCGATCGTTGCCCTGGTGGGTGAAAATATGAAAAGCCACCCGGGCATCAGTGGAAAGATGTTTGGGGCCATTGGGAGAAACGGGGTTAATGTACGGGCAATTGCCCAGGGCTCGTCTGAAAGAAATATCTCAGCAGTAGTGTCCCAAGAAGATGTAAAAAAAACCATTAACATTCTTCATGAAGAATTCTTTGAAACCACATATAAACAAGTGAACCTTTTTATTACCGGTGTGGGAAATGTAGGAAGCAAATTACTGGCACAGCTTCAACAACAGCAGCAATATCTTCTTCAACATCTTAGCCTGCAAATAAAAGTAGTAGGGTTGGCAAATAGTAAAAAAATGATCTTTGATGATGATGGCATCGACCTGCATTCCTGGAAAGAAATGTTGCAGAAAGGCGAGTCGATGAACCTGCAAAAATATATTGACATCATCCGTTCTAAGAATCTCCGTAACTCGGTTTTTGCGGATGTAACCGCAAACGATGAAGTTGCGATGTGCTACGGGCAACTGTTTGAAAAGAGTATTTCGGTGATCGCCTGTAATAAAGTTGCCTGCTCATCATCGTATGCATTTTACCGCAGGCTGAAAGATGTCGCAAGGGAATACAACTCCCTTTTTCTATTCGAAACCAACGTGGGAGCAGGCCTGCCGGTTATAGGCACATTGAACGACCTGCTAAGAAGCGGAGATAAAGTAAACAAAATCCAGGCGGTATTGAGCGGCACCCTTAATTTTGTTTTCAACCATTATAATGGCGAACGCTCTTTTGCAGAAGTAGTGCGCCAAGCCCAGCAGGAAGGTTATACCGAGCCGGATCCAAGACTTGATCTGAGCGGAACTGACGTTATGAGAAAGATCATGATCCTGGCAAGAGAATCGGGCGAGCATATGGAAATGGAGGATATTACAAACAATACCTTTATGCCTCTTTCATGTATGAAGGGTGACGTTGAGAATTTTTACCGGGAAATGTTAAATGAAGAGGAACATTTTAAACACTTATACAAAGAAGCTTTGCACGCCGGGAAAAAGTTAAAGTTCGTAGCGGAATATGACCAGGGAAAAGCTGTAGTCGGCCTACGCCATATCGACCCGCAACACGATTTTTACCACTTGTATGGAAAAGATAATGTGGTGTTGTTTTATACAAACCGGTATGTTGAACAACCTCTTGCGGTAAAGGGCGCTGGTGCCGGGGCTGAAGTAACGGCATCGGGCGTATTTGCAGATATTATCAGGGCAGCAAGGTAGCAGCGCATAACTGGTAGCATCATTGTTTTCTCTAAAGATTAATGTATTGAATATCGATAATTATAACGCAGCTCCGCAAAAGGTTACCGTTTCCTGCCCTGCCAGCATTGCTAACCTCGTCTGTGGCTTTGATGTATTGGGTATGGCACTTAACCATCCCCGTGATATCATGCATGTTCAAATAAGTGACACGCCGGGAATACGCATAGAACATATCGATGGATACCAGTTGCCCACTGCCCCCGAACAAAACGTTGCGGGTGTGGCCTTACTTGCATTGATGCATGAATGCGGAGACGTCAGAGGCTTTGACGTTGTTATCGACAAACAAATAAAACCGGGGAGCGGCCTGGGTTCAAGTGCGGCAAGTGCCGCCGGAATTGTTGCAGCAGCAAATCACCTGCTCGGAAATATTTTCTCGAAGGAAGATCTGGTACGCTTTGCGATGGCAGGGGAAAAACTTGCTTCAGGGGTTAAACATGCCGATAACATTGCCCCTTGTATTTATGGAGGGATAACACTTATCCGTTCCATCTTTCCTTTGGATATTGTTCCGTTATCCGCTCCTCAAATGTTCGTTTCGGTTGTCCATCCGCAGATTGAGGTAAAAACCTCAGATGCAAGACAAATCCTCCGAAAAGAAGTATTGCTTAAAGATGCCATCAGGCAATGGGGTAATATTGCAGGATTGGTTGCAGGTTTTATTACAAACGACTATGGATTAATAAGTCGCTCGCTTGAAGATGTGATCATCGAGCCGGTCAGGAGCATGCTGATCCCTGGCTTTGATGAGGTAAAGAAAAAGTGTAAGGGTGCGGGCGCAATGGGTGGCGGCATATCGGGATCAGGGCCCTCGATCTTTATGCTTAGTATCAAGGAATCAACGGCCTTCGAGGTAGAGCACGAAATGAAGACTATTTTTAATAAAATAGGCATTGCCTTCAATACCTACGTAACAACGGTCAATCAAAATGGAGTAACCGTAATCGCGGCCGATGGCGATAAAAAGGTTCAACCTGATCATGTTTTCAGAACGTAAATAAAGCTTATTTAAAGACCGCCATTAATTTACCGGGAGTACCCCGGACTAAGCAAACCATGTTGTACTACAGCACGAATAATAATACTGCAAAAGTCGATTTTAAAGAAGCCACTGTAAAAGGACAGGCTCCGGATAAAGGCCTTTATTTTCCGGAACGTATACCAATGTTGCCGGGCCACTTTATTGAAAATATTGATAAACATTCCCGGGAAGAAATTGCGTTCAGCATCATTCAACCCTATATCGGCGATACCATTCCTTCGGAGACGTTGCGGGATATCGTAACAGAAACCATCAACTTTGATTTCCCTCTGGTGAGGCTGGATGAAAATGTATTTACCCTGGAGCTATTTCATGGTCCTACCCTCGCTTTTAAAGATGTAGGCGCACGGTTTATGAGCCGTTGCCTCGGATACTTTGTACGGGATTCAAACCGGAAGTTAACTGTTCTTGTCGCCACTTCAGGCGATACGGGTGGGGCGGTAGCCCATGGATTTTATAATGTCGAGGGCATTGATGTAATCATCCTTTACCCTAAAGGCAAGGTCAGCACGATCCAGGAGCTGCAATTGACCACCCTGAAGGAAAACATTACCGCAATAGAGATCAACGGAGATTTTGATGATTGCCAGAACCTGGTAAAACAGGCATTCGCCGATATTGAGTTGAACCAGCAATTGCTTTTAACCTCTGCCAATTCCATCAACGTGGCAAGGTGGCTGCCACAGCAATTCTATTATTTTTTTGCTTACAGCCAATGGCCCGACAAGCTAAGCCCGCCAGTGATTGCTGTGCCAAGCGGAAATTTCGGAAACATATGCGCTGGTTTGCTCGCGCGCCAATCCGGCTTGCCCGTGAAACATTTTATTGCTGCCTGCAACGCCAATAAAACTGTACCAGAATATCTGGAGTCGGGCAATTACATTCCGAGAGAAGCAGTGGCTACGTTATCCAACGCGATGGATGTTGGCAACCCAAGCAACTTTGTTCGCATCCTGAATATATTCAACCAGGAATTTACTTCCTTGAAAAATGTGCTGACCAGCGTGAGCGTTTCCGACCAAACAACCAGGGAAACCCTTAAAGAAGTTTATGATAAAAACGGTTACCTGCTTGATCCACATGGGGCAGTGGCTTATTACTCCTTAAAACAGTATCTCCACGATCATCCGGAAGATAAAGGCATATTCCTCGAAACAGCCCATCCCGTTAAATTCTACGATGTAGTTGAACCTATTATTAAAGAAAAAGTTCTTATCCCCGAGGCTATGAAATTATTATTGGGAAAAGAGGGAATAAACATAAAATTAGATGTGAATTACAGGAATTTTAAAGAGTTCCTGATGGTGCAGCGTTAACTCACTGAAGGCGATAAAAAGGGTAACACGAGTTACCCTTTTTTATGCCCCAACTTTTACCCGCCCCTGCCTCCCCGGAGGCTCACAGGGAGGGGATATTCAAAATATTAGCCGCCAGCAAAGTTTTCAACGCGGTTCGTTTACTTTCTCGGGAAAACAATGTTAGTTTTTGATGATCCTTTTGCTAAGCGTCTCCCTGTCTGTTTTCAATATGATGTAATATACGCCGGCCGGGAAAGCTGACATATTCAGAGAAGAGGCCGTCATATTTACAGGCACCTGCATATTCTGCAGAATTCTCCCTTGAGGGTTTGCTATCTGCAAATGGGTGTTGTTTCCTGCTTTTGTATGGTGTACCTGGAGGCTGCTTTCTACAGGATTCGGATAAGTCTGGATCCCGTTAATACTACCCGCTTTTACATGAATCACTGAACTGAAACTGAATGTTCCATCAATGTCGATCATCTTCAGCCGGTAGAAAATATTCTCCTGGGAAACCTTATTATCAGCATAGGTATATACTGAGGCTTTGGTGGCGGGAACTGATCCGAGTGTCCGGAATGAACTGCCATCATCACTTTTCTGAATCTGGTAATTACTCAGATTAGTTTCACGGGATGTATTCCAAATCAGTTTCACTGCGCTGAAATCCCTGGAACCAACAAAGCTTTCAAGCCTTACCGGGAGTGAAGTCGCCGTACCTCCGTTTGAAAAATTATCAAAAACGATTGTTCCGTCTCCACTAGTTCCGTTACTCGTTGTAAAAGTAAAAATATATCTAACCTGCACACCACTTGATATCCCTGCTCCTGAATAATTAATGCATATTTGCGGCGAAAGCGCCAGATTACATTCCGAGAGTACCGCGTTCGTATTTGCATTGACAACCTTAACCTTAACTGATGCACTTGCAGAACCGGCTATTCCGGAGTTTGTAGAAAATCCTACTACTCCCCCATTTGCCGTCATAGAATATACGCCTGATGTCAGTGTATATATATGACCATTCCTTCTGGCATCTACACTGAATTACCATTGGTGGAACTGTAAGTAAATCCGTTGCTGCCAGTAAAACCGCCATCGCTGCTGTTAAAATTCTGAGTGATGGTACTGGTACAGGCTGAAGATGACGCATTCGAGCAATTCTGGCCCAATACGTAAGCAGATGCAAGTGTCATAAAACCAAGCATGTAAATTTTTCTCATTGTGTTTGAGTTTATTTGAGTAAGGAAATACGCTGTTTCAGGGTCTTCCATCCGGGTAATGATCATAGGACGGCCCTTCCGTCCTGGAAAGATCAGGCTACATTCGGCTGTTGCAGCAGGAGGATATTAATTTAACGTCAGTTCGGAGGTTAACTAATTGATAAATATTATGTTAAGCTATAAAGTTCTTTGAAATGAAAAAGTTCAGAGCTAAATTGTATAAGCAAAACCAAACAATTATTAAATGCTCTGAACTCATGAATCATACTGACA
>JBGSYC010000294.1:0-107481 GCA_041751095.1 Flavihumibacter sp. | reverse complement strand
ACTAACCGAAGCATAATACCCATGAATAAGCTCGCGGGTTTGCTTATCCGAAACCAGGCCTTCATTCGGAATATTATCATACCCTCTTAATTCTCCCCAGTTGCTCATAGCTATTTCGGGCATGTTTTCAGGAGCGCTTTTCAAATAAACGTGCATGAAGTGAAGAAGACATAGGTGTTCCGCTTTGTTTATGACCGGGAAATAAAGAAAGAATTCAGTTAATTATAACCCCTTAAATAAATTGCTGCCTATACCTGTAAGGCGCTAAGCCTGTGGCTCTTTTAAACTGCCGGTTAAAGTTAGTAAGTGTATTGTAGCCGCATTCGTATCCAATCTCGGAGATAGAATACTTTTCCTCCATTAACAGTTTGCATGCATGTGCGACCTTCATATCATTTAAAAAAACAGAGAAAGACTTTTTAGTACGTTTTTTAAAGTACCTGCAAAAAGCAGGGATACTCAGGTTTGCAACAGATGCAATTTCACCTAAATGAATATCATCTTTAAAGTGATCCATTAGATATTTATAAACCTTGTCCATCCGAACCGTATCACTCTCTGTAAAATTGTGGCAGTAACCCGAACGTGATAATACATTAATATCCTCAGAAGAAGATGACAGTTCATGAAGTATCTCTAAAAGAATTAATATTTTAGAAAACCCTTCAGCATTAAGCAGTTTCGTTATCTTAAAAGCAATAGAAGTATTTAACTTTCCCTGTATATGTAAACCTTCTTTTGAATTCTTAAGAAGGCGAAGAATATGCTTCATCTCGTTTTTCTCAAAAAAATCCTTCCCTAAAAAATCTTCTGCAAAGTGTATTACAACAACCTCAACTTCCTGTTCAATAGCCTGATAATACAATTTGTCATTTCTCCATAAATGCGGCAGATTGGGGCCGATAAAAGCCATATCACCTTCTTTAAACGCACTAATATTATCACCCACAAGCCGCATACCGTGGCCTTTTAAAATCAGGATCAATTCAAACTCAGGATGAAAGTGCAGATATTCGTCCAGACATGGTAATTCATCCTTTCTGACAGAGAACGATAATCCAAGCGGCATTGATAATTTCTTGAGAAGCAGTTTCATTGCTTACACGGTCGTTTAATGCAAAATATCTGTCAATTTACTTTCTTCCTTTTTTCTAAATAATGTTCATTTACGATATTTTAGTCAGCTAAATACTTTTTTTTCGTAATGATGGTATCTAAAAAGGGGGCAACAATACAATCGCAGTTTAATAATGCATCGATAAGCAATTATTAAAATTGTACCGTTACTCTTTTCCTGATTAAATAATCGTCCAGGGCGTATTGCGAACAGTCTTTTCCGAATCCGCTTTCCTTGATACCTCCATGAGGTAAGTAAATGGCGTATTTGAAACCGTTGATTTGTACTTCGCCAAATTCAAGTTGTTCACTTAATCGTTGAATACGATCCATATTTTTTGAATAAACGTAAGCCACCAATCCCGCATCGGTGTCATTCGCTTTTGTGAGTACATCTGCTTCATCCTCAAATACCAGCAGAGAAGCAACGGGGCCGAAAACTTCTTCTTTGTATACCCGCATATCGGTTGAAACATTATTTAAAACAGTGGGTTCAAAAAAGTAACCGCTTTTCAACCCATCCGGAACTTTACCTCCAGCTAATACCTGGGCACCTTTGCTTACAGCCTCGTCTATAAGCCCTGCTACTCTTATCCTGGCTTTACTGCTGATTAGTGGTCCCATTGTGGGCTGCTGCTCTTTACCAAATCCTATCTTTATTTTCCTGACTTTATCCAGTAACAGGTTCTGAAATTGATCATATACATCTCTATGAACAAAAATACGGTTTGGTGATACACATATCTGCCCGCAGTTTCCAAATTTTAATGCAGCTATATCGGTTGCTGCTTTTTCTATATCCGCATCTTTAAAAATAAGTGCCGGTGCGTTTCCTCCAAGTTCCATGCTCATCCGTTTTACCGAAGTTGCGCTTTGTGAAATTAATTTTCTGCCTGTAGCCGATGAGCCGATCATCGTAATAATTTGCGGTATCCTGCTTTCACACAACGTAACTCCGGTTTCATTAATCGGTCCGCACAGTATATTAATTACTCCTGCCGGAAAGTTTATTTCCGCACAAATCTCACCAATTACATAAGCCGATAAAGGAGAATATTCTGAAGGTTTTATAACAATACTACAGCCTGCAGCCAGTGCAGGCCCAATTTTAAAACCAAGATTAAGCAATGGAAAATTCCATGCAAGGATGGCAACTGCCACACCTGCAGGCTGAGATGTTATGCGGTGTGAATGTGTATTCTCTTCATCGGGTACTATTTCATCACGCATCCTTTTCATTTCTTCCGGATACCACTGCAACGAGTTTATTACGGTTTCAAAATCTTCTTCTGTTGCTTGCCAGGGCTTTCCCGTTTCATACATCACGCATTCCCGCAAAAGGGTTTCTTTAGCAGCTATAGCTTCCCGTAAACGGTGCATCCACATAGTGCGGTCCTTAAGCGAAAGCCGACTCCAGTAAGCAAATCCTTTGGCAGCACTTTCCAGCGCTCTTTGTGTATCTCCTCCTGAAGCCCAGGCAATTTCCGCTACGGTTTCTTCCGTTGCCGGACAAATTACGGGCTGCCTGCGATTGGTTTCGGCATCGCATAAACTACCTCCAATATATAATTTCCTATAACCAAATTTCATATGACTACTGTATATTTTTTTAAAGCTGTTTCATCTACTTCAACGCCTAAACCCGGTTTAGATGGCACTTGTATCATTCCGTTATTTATGATCAATCCGGGTTTGATCAATTCATCACGCAAAGGGTTTTCTGTTCTGTCTAATTCCAGTAACGGAACGGGATTATTCATTCTTCCGGGAATTGTATCCCAGTTACTAATCAGGTGCAACGCTGCGCTAACGGCTATACCTGTTCCCCAGGTATGCGGCACGATTTCAATACCAAAAGTTTGAGCCATGCAACATATCTTTTTTACTTCAGTCAGTCCCCCGGCAGCACAAATATCAGGCTGGGCTATATCCACACTTTTAGATTGAAATAGATGTAAAAATCCGTATCGTAAATATTCACATTCTCCGCCTGCTATTGGTATTGTGCTTTGCTGCCGCAAGTGGGCATAATTTTCATATTCTTCCGGCGATATAGGTTCTTCAAACCATCCGATGTTATATTTTTCCATCCCTCTAAGCAATTGTAAAGCTTCTTTCAGCGAGAAAGCATGATTTGAATCTACCATCAGGTCAGCATCCTCTCCAATGGCTTCTCTTACTGCATGAATGTTTTTCAGATCATCTTTAACACCCAGCCCTACCTTCATTTTCATTGCACTAAATCCCTGCTTTTTGTATGAATGCGCTTCTTCAGCAAGTTTATTACTTAAATTGCTGCAATCAGAAAAATACATTCCGGTTGCATAGGCCCTAACCACTTCGCGTTTTCTTCCGCCAAGCAATACGGACACGGGCTGATTAAGAATTTTACCTTTTATATCCCATAAAGCCACATCCAGCGCACTGATAGCCGCTAAGAAAATACCTCTCCGGTTATAATCCAGCGAACGCAAATACATTTTTTGCCATAAATTCTCATGGGCCAGGGGATCCTCGCCTATTAAAAGGTGCTTAAAAAAATTAATCCCTTCTTTAATCATGTTCGCTGGCCCATAACCTTCACCCCAGCCGTATGTACCATCATTAAGCGTAATTTTAACCAGGCAGATAAGCCTTTTGTCATACTCCCACTGGGAAAAGTAAAAACGCGCTTCCAGCAGATGTTGTACAATATAGGTTTCAATAGTTTTTATGGTCATTATGTATAAAGTAAGTCCAACAGATGCCTGTCTTAGTATGAATGACTTTTAGTTATATATTTTATTCCCACTTAATTCATTTTCTTTACGATTTTCATTTTTTCATAAAGCGGGTCTTCGGTTTTTTTTAAATGATCCAATAAACGGATCTGCAGATCTTTTTGAGCGGCTGCGTACTCCGGTTTACCAAACTGATTTTGGATTTCATGCGGATCTTTTTTCAGATCGTATAATTCGTTCTTGCCACCTGTTGGGTTCCAGGCATACTTATATGCCGGAGTACGAATAGTTCTCACACCAAACCAGGAACCATTATACCATTCATAGCGATAAAAAGCTTCATCGGGAGTGTTCCAACCTTTATCGCCATTTTTTATAAGCGGAAAAAGCGAACGGCTGTCTGAATTTGGCTGATCCGGTTGCAATCCCATCCATTCTACTAAAGTTTGATTGATATCGATTAATGAAACATGGCGGTCAATATTCTTAGCAGGAACACCGGGTACTTTAATCAGTAAAGGGATACGCATCAGTTCATCGTAGCTGTAAGCCATTTTATCGTATAGCCCATGGTCTCCTAGCATACTACCCTGATCGCCTGTAAATACAATAAGTGTATTTTCCCAGTTACCGCTCTTTTTTAAGGCATCCAGTAATTCGCCGATAGCCCGGTCTAATAAACTCATGTTTCCCCACGAATAAGCAATGGTTTTCTGCCAGTCTTGTTTTGTCATGTGGCCGGTATTATGCCATGGCCATAACACAAACCGTTGTTGCAGTGGCTTATTTATAAAGGAATCATTAAAGCTTACCGGTAAAGAAATATTTCGATAATCATACATGGTATCATAGGGCTTTTGCACCTGGTATGGAGGATGTGGCGCATGAAAACTTACCGTTAAAAAGAAAGGCTTATTGGTTTGGTTCACTTCCTGTAAAAATGCTATCCCATCATTTGCCTCTTTTTTAGGACCAGAATTTTCATAAGTGCCTTTTAATAAAGCATAATATTTGGGTTTAGGCTCACTGTTTTTGAAATTATAGTAGTTTTCTACTTCCCCGAAATCTGGCTCTCTTCCAAATCCCTCAAAATCTCCACCTCCACCCGCAGAAAACCTGTCTGCGCTTCTTTCCTTTGGCCCAACTCCCAAATGCCATTTTCCAAAATATCCGATAAAATATCCGGCTTTATGAGCCCATTCTATCAGCGTTTTTTGCTTTAGATCCATGCCTAAAAGGCGTGAATGCCATAAGTGAATATTGTCGTCTATTCCTGTTCTGTGCCCTAAGCGGCCAGTTAACAAGGCAGCACGTGATGGAGTGCATAAGCCGGTGGTGGTTATTGCAGTCCTGAAATCTACAGACACTGCTTTTAAGGCATCCGCATTAGGGGTTTGGGCCTTACTACCGGCATATCCCAACATATCACGCCTCAAATCATCACAAAGAATAAACAAGACATTTTTCGGCTTCTTCGTTTCTTTATTTTTGCTTATCTGTTGTATGTTTTGAGCTTCGACTTCAATACCCAGGCAAAAAATGAGAACCAGTGATATTAATACTTTAACAAAGTCGGATGATATACCTTTTAAAGAATAAGACTTGCTTTTTTTGTTTGGCATTATCAAGTTCTATTTTGAAATGTTGTTTGATATTCCAAGCACAATACATGCTACAATTAATACAGCAACAGCCACCAGCATTAACCTGAACAGACGTTCCGCACCTTTCCATTCACCTGCACGATAACCCCACACATTACTAATGATGAGGGCAAAGCCCAATAACATAGGCCATCCAATAACAGGCCCGAGCTTGCCCATTAATGCTGCGCCCTGTCCGTACACTCCTAAAGCAGCAAACCACAATAAGCCGGTTAGTATGGCCCACATGTATGCTTTACCAGCCCCGGCTAATTTGTAAGTATGCCATGAATTATTTTTAAACAGGAGAAACAATGTATAAAGGGCATTCATAACAAAGGCACCGGATAGTACAACTACCCAGGCAGCAAGACTTGCATTTCTCGCTAAAGCACCTTGTGCTTCGGCCGCAGCAGCAACTGGCATTGCTTTGGTAAAACCTACATTTAGTAAAGCCGATAATATACCGCTGGAGATGGCTATAATTAAACCTTTACGGAAACTATTTTGAGGCTTCCCTTCATTCGTATTTGATGTTGCAGTCGCATTTTGGAGCTTATCTCTTTTTACTCCCGCAATTGCAGAAATTACAACTCCCGCAAGTAAAAGCCCTATCCCGGAAATTATATAGGGGGTTGCAGGATTAGAACCTGCATCTTCCATTTGCATAAGCGGAATGATAGAACCCATAGAAGCTGCTAAGCCCATTACAATACCATAGGTAATAGATACACCTACATAATTTACGCTTACACCAAACATAATTCCGCCAATACCCCACAAAAAGCCGAAGAAGGCAGCCATAAATAATGCTTCTGATGTTGTTGCCTGTATACTCCCTAACAAATCGGGGATTACCAAAAGAGACCATGCTAAAGGAAAAATGATCATTGCGACAAGTGCATACAATAACCACCACGCTTCCCAGGCTAATGGCTTTATGTATTTCATTCCTATGCCAAAAGAGCCTTGAAAAAAACTGGCAAAAAGAATAATAATAAGTGGCAAAATAAGACCGCTCATATCACTCATATCATTCATTATTTTACAAGAGGTAGCCAAACAGCCATTTCCCCAATTCCCCTGTTGTTCCATGCGTAGTAGGGAACAAGCTGGATGGTAGTTTCCTGGGGCTTAGACAATTCAATTTTTTTATACAGTCTGTTATCCCAGGGAGTTTTTACATTGTTTAAGGCCTTACCTTGTAAAACAGTAACGCCTCCTAATAAATCTTTTTTGTAAACCGGTTTAAAGTTGGCAGTTACAGGTATTACAATATTTTTCAGGCGCTCATCTTTATTTAAATCCTGAGATTCAAGGCAATAAACTACCGGCCCACGTTTAAAGGCTGTTTTATTTATATTTTCTTTTACCATCGGGTTAGCTTCCAACATCTCAACTGCCATCGGTAAACGCAGTTCTACGACGTCTCCTTTATTCCATTTGCGGTTTAAAGTAAAATACATTCCGTTATTTATCGCTTCACTTGCCGCTTTGCCGTTCACTTTTACTACAGCGCCCTTTGCCCATTCGGGGATACGCAGCATTAATGAATAATTATTCTTACCTGATTCATTGCAAGTCAGCTTTACATTCTCTTCCCAGGGGTAATTGGTAGTTTGGGTAAAATTAACACTTGTTCCGTCGGGCAGTTTGGTATTTAATGTGTTGCTGCCATACAGGTTAACCCAAACCGTTTTGTCATTGATACTGTAAGCATAATTGCTTATTTCCTGAATTGTTCTGATGGTACTTGTAGGACAGCAAATTCCGCCTCTGGGCAAGTTCCAGCGTTTCAAGGCATCATTTGACATTAATTTATGTTTTTTTCCATGCCATTCTAAGGGATTTGTGTAGAAGTAGCTTTTCCCTTCCAGTCCAATGGTAGATAACATGCTGTTATAGAAAACCTGTTCCATTATATCCGCCTGGCGCGAATCGCCGGTAAGGCTAAGCATACGCCAGTTAAACATAGCATTACTAATATTGGCGCAGGTTTCATTATAAGCCGTTGCGTTGGGTAGATCATAAGATTCGCCAAAAGCTTCGTGCAAAGGTTCTTTATTAAATAAATGGTTGTGATATGAACCAACACCACCGGTAACATACATTTTTTTGTACGTGATATCCTCCCAAAGCTTATTCAATACATTCATTATTGCGGGTTCGCCGGTTTCGGCATATACATCGGCCATGCCTGAGTATAAATACAGGCCGGTTACCGCATGCCCGATGGCCTCATTTGCTTGTAAGACAGGCAAATGATCCTGAGTTTCGTAACTTTTGTTATTTACTTTACCTTTTAAATCTAAAAACAGATTTGATAGTTCCAGATATTTTTTGTCTCCGGTAGTGCGATAAAGTTCAATAAGTCCCATGATCTGCGGAGGATTAAATATCGCCGAAGCCGAGGCCATTTCCGGAGTAGTACTTTTAAACAGGGTATAGAGGTAATCCGCCGCTTTGTTAGCAACGTTAAGCAAAGTAGTTTCACCAGTTACCCGGTAATGTAAGGCTCCTAAAGTAAACAAATGGCCCAGGTTATAAATTTCATGCTCTTTATAACTATTCCAGCGTTTAGCTTCTGAATATGACCTTTCTTTTGTGAATTCGGCAACCAAAGTACCGTGGCCTATTTGAATGGCGGTATTGATATAACCATCTTTATCCTGTGCCTTAGCAATAATGGAAATAATTTCATCAATCTGTTTTAAGGTAGGTTTATCTTTTGTATTCTCGTAAGACATAACCAACGCTTCTACCCATTTGTAAAAATCGCCGTCATGCCACCAGGATCCCCAAAATCCACCTTTTTCCATGCCTGCAGCTATCTTAAAATTTTTCAAAGCTTTTTCCATGTAAATCTCCCGCATGTAGGGAATCATGGTTTGCTCGCATTGGGTTACTCTGTCGCCCCAGAAACCGCCTTTCCATTTTACATCTCCGATGTTTACATTCCGCATTTTTACATAAGCACTTTTATCTGTTTGAAGAAGACCGGATTTCTGGGCATATACCGGAGACTGAGTAAACCAAACTAAGGCAGAAATGGAAATTACCCTGAAAGAAATATGTACTGTTGTTTTAAGGCGAATAAAATGCGCTGTTAATGTAGCCTTGCTCATAATAATGTTGATATTATTCAGATACAAACAATAATCAGTTTAATAATCAATGAAGTTCTTCCTTTTCAATAATTAGAACTTCTTAGAACCTATCCATTTTCAGCACTATTTTACCTACTTCTTCAATAACTGGTGTTACATGCCTAAAACGAATTACTACGGAGTATTAATTTGGAAAAGCTTACCGGATTTATACTGGAGCGATTAAGCCCGTTTAAACGCTACGACGCAAGCCGCAAGCTTATAGATATTTGGTGTTTTCACACTCCGGTAGCCAAACGCGCCCACCATGTTGTTCATGTCGTCAATTGAGATGAAGAGGACGTTAGGACGAGCCGGGGGAGTAGTTTGCGCCGGTTTTGCGCTCTTGCGGGGCAGCAATAAACATAGTTGCAGCTGTTATTGTTGCAAACGCTGCTGCTGCAGCTCATTTACTTTACACAACTAATTTCATGTCTTATGTGATAAAATAATTCATTTTCAATTTAATTTGACTTTCACGGTACTACCCTCCCGAACCAAAGTGGCCGGAACTGTTTTGGTTTTACCGTTTGCTTGTACGCTTATGGTGTAATCACCTAAAAAACCACGAGCCTGATAATGGCCATTTGTGCCGGTTTCACCTTTGGCATTCGTCCACCACTGTTTATTGATCAGGTCAATCCAAACTTTACCACTGGGCTTTAAGCTCCAGTCTGTATAGAAAAGCGGTGCATCCTTCAGCCAGTGTTCACTGTCCCAAAAGCCCCACATCACAAAGCCTTCCGTAATGGGATGAGAAAATATCAGCGTTAAGAAATCCCTTGTCCAGTCTGCCTGCAATTCCTCGTCGGGGGTAACCACATCAAATTCCGTAATTTTTATCGGCAATTTAAGTGTTGCCAGTTGGTTCAAATTCTTCCAAACCTGTTCGATAGACATGGGGCTCATGTGCCCCTGCTCGCCAATCCCGTCCAGAGGTGCTTTATGGTCTATCAGGTATTGTATCTCATTAAGATAAAAATCCAGCTTTTTGCCGGTTAATACAGAGTTCTCGTTGATGTAAAGCTTTACATCCGGATCTGTTTTACGGGCCAGCTTATACCATTCAACCATTTCTTCCTTCCCCAAAATATTCATAAGATCCTTATTACCAAAAGTTTCATTGGTAACATCCCAATCTTCCAATTGCCCCTTGAACTGGTTACCTTCTTCGATGATGTGATCCCGTACCCGTTTCCGCAATGTATCAGGATTATCCTTCACGGCCATCAAACTCTTGGGTAAATGCTTCCATCCCGGCCAAACCAGGTTATGACCCCGCACCTGTAACTGATTATCGCGTAGCCATTTTACGGTTTGTATGGCTTCCTGCCGGCGCTCCGGATTTTCCCAGGCTATCCATTTAAGGCCATTGCCAATCACAGCTTCATTAAAATACTTCTTAATTGCATCCCTGTATTTTATGCCGTTGGGTGTTCCTTCACTTTTAATAAAATACTGCGAATTTATCTCCGTACCAAAACCGAATGCATGCCTTTGCATCTTTACCTCTACCGCAGCGCCTTTTAAAGGCTTGTTACCGGCATCCGTCACTTCTATATTGAGGGTTCCCTTGCGGTATTTTTCAATCCGGTCGGCAGCTTCCTTCCGCCAGGGGGCGTCTGCTTCCCGGCCCTGGTAAGTTTTACGGGTAAAAGGTAAATCCTGCTCTTTTACTTTTCTTGCATAGTTTAATACCTGAAGTCCGCCCAACTCGATTACTTGTGGCTGGGTACCTCCTACACCAATGATAAACTTCGTTTCACCCGCTTTAAAACCCCGGCGTGCCGGTATTGGTAGATCAATCCCTTGCCATTGCTCATTACATGTAAAGCGTATAGGGAAAAAGACAGCATATTTATCTTTAGGATCGTCTTTACGTAGTGTTAGCGTAAGAGCTCCTTCACCTGTTTCATCTTCTGTTTTTATCATCCGAACGTATAGCCGCACAAAAAGTACGTCTCCTGGTTCAAAACCTGCTATGGTATTAAGCGCGAGCTTACTGTCCTCATCATTGGGTAATCGCCTGAGGGTGCTTACCTGTATTGCGTTGGTAAAAGGCTGGCCTTGTACCTGAACATGCTTTAGTACCGTAGAGCCAGCGGGTGCCTCCAATTGCAAATTCTTTATAGAATTATCGGGCAGCAGTCGAGTGCTTCCTTCGGGTAAAAGTGTATCTGGTTTTAAGGATGACATTTGGTTATTAACCTTCGTATTCTTTTGGCCAGTAGGCTGTGACCGATTTTGCGCCTGCGTTTGTAATGCCAGTAACGGCAATACTAAAACGCAACTAAGTACAGCGAAAAGGAGAACAGTTTTGCCTGGATAATAATTTTGCATGTATTAAAAGGTTTAAGGGAGAATTTGTGCTTTCATAAATCAGGGCTTTTCTTGTTTAATGTTGGGTGGAAGAGGATGAAACTTTTTCGGGTTTAGAAATTAAACACGGCGAAAAAGGGCTGACCGGGTTTTCTGCCCACCAGTCAGCCTTGTCCGAGTTTTCGTTCCACGCATCCTTTATAAAAAGCCTCCTCATTTTTACATAAATGCCATCCGCGCTGATAGAATCAATAATTGCTCAATTGCACTTCTACTCGCGTAGCCTTTAATGATAGCTCACGCAAATACTGTTCTCTCAATCTTTATTCAATATCACTGATTTAATTTCAATTGCACTTTTTTTGACATCCTGACCGTTTCGCAGAAGTTTAACGGTATAATATCCGGGAGTTAGCATGACAGTACCCAGCGTTAACTTTCCCCAATCCCGTTCGGGGACACCCACATCCGGCACCCTGTTAGGACTGGTTATGAAAGTGCCTTCAAATGGTTTTTCAATTGTTGTGGTAAGTGTTTGATTTGCTACAACAAGGCTTAGCTGTGTGCCTGCCATATCTCCAGGCGCATTGTAGGTTACCGCTACCTTGTATTTTCCTTTATTAACGACATTAATATTCCAGGTGGCCACGTCACCTGGTTGCTTCCAGCCTACCAGCCAGTCGTGTACATATCCGTTTTTGCCATAGTATTTTAGTACGCCGCTTAAGGATGCATCGGGGGTAAATAATTCTACCCGGTTTCCCCCCGGCCAGCCTGCCTGAGTTACCTCTGGCTTAACCGGGACGCGTGTTACATCAGCAAACCAGTTATCAAACTGTTTATGAAACGAATCAACCATCTCAGGCTTGTTGCCTGCAATGTCTTGTTTTTGACCGGGGTCAGCAATCATATCATACAACCGGTCTGATTTTTCACCCCTGATAAACCGGTACTGCGTGGTTCTGATAGCGCCAGGGTAAGGGGACAGGCTCTCGGATGCAGCATCTTTTTTGTAAACATGGGTGAAAAAAGCCCGTTCAGGCCAAACAGAAGCCTGACTATAAAGCAACGGTACCAGGCTTTTGCCATCCTGGGGCAATGTTTTGGGCATCGGTATTCCGGTTAATTCAACTACGGTGGGAAAAAGGTCAATAGCTGCCGCCAACTGTTTCACCACAGTATTTTCTTTTATTTTGCCCGGCCATCTGATGTATAAAGGCACTCTGACGCCGCCTTCATCAACCGAGCCTTTTCTTCCTTTCATATCACCATTGTAGCGTTCGCTGTTGGGGCCATTATCGGTAAGGAATACGACTATTGTATGATCACTTAACTTTAGTTCCTTTAGCTGGTTAAGTATCCGGCCTATATTCTCATCGAGATTATCAACCATACCGTAAGTGGAAGAAACGTCATCATGTAAACCTTTGGCCTTGTATTTTTCAAAATATTTATCAGCAACCTGGTAAGGGCTGTGCGGTGCATTGAAGGGGATATAACAGAAAAAGGGTTTGCTTTTATTCTTCTGTATAAAACGCATAGCTGCATCTGCAAGAACGTCGGTAATATAGCCATTGGTGGCTACGGTTTTTCCGTTATGCTCCAGAGAAGTATTAAAGTAATTTGTCCAGTGTCCACCGCAAAAACCGAAAAATTCATCAAAACCCTGCGCTAAAGGATGTTCGGGATAATGCGCTCCATTGTGCCATTTCCCAAATATACCTGTTGTATAACCGGCAGCTTTAAATGCTTCGGCTATAGTTACTTCTTCCGTGCGCATCGTTTCAAGTCCGCCGGTTACAGAAGCTACGCCGGTGCGTAAATGGTACCGTCCTGTAAGAAGGCTGGCCCTTGTTGGAGCGCAAAGCGGGCTTACAAAAAAGCGGTCGAACCGGGCCCCTTCATGAGCTAATTTATCTAATACAGGCGTTTGTACATAAGGATTGCCGTTGCCGCTAAAATCGCCCCAACCCTGGTCGTCGGTTACGATTACGATAACATTTGGTTTATTATTCCCATCTACACCCGTTGAATAGGAACGAACACTGTAAGTACATGCCAAACAAAAGAGCATCAGATATATCATACACAATGAAAACTTTGCGAAGTGCAACGGCTCTATCTGAAATTCTTTCAGGCAGCATTGATTTTGCAAAGAGTACCGGGTAATTGCAGGAACTTTAGTGTTTTGCATTTTCAAATCTATGATTTTTATAAATCAGCGCTATTACCACCCTCTTTATTGGGGTTAGTGCTATCGTTTTAGCCAGTTGCTGATCAGCGTATTCAATTTCGGCATAATAATCCAATATATCATTCCTGATTTCGGCGTCGTCGGGTAAATAAGCCGGTGGTTTAATTACCTGATCTCATAAGCCTGCTATGCCTGTCCTGGCAATTAACAATGCTGTGCCGGTACTATTTGAATTGCAGTTTATACTGAATATCTTCCATCGTTGTTATTGATTGTTGTTGTTTTTGAATAAACTCACCGTCTGCTTTTATCGGTACTTCATCACTAACCTCATCCTGCAAGCCTTCTTATCTTTGCTTTTGGGTTCAATTTAGATACCTTACCATGATAAGTTTGCTCCTTTCCATCTTCGAGGTTTACAGCAGGTTCGTTTTAACGCAGCGATCCACTATAGTTTTTTTTCAGGAATCAGATACCTTAAATCCGTTTATTTAAACTATAAATAACATTACTAGGTCTGATGATAAAAACATCTACATTAGTTGCAGAAATGCATAACGTGTTTTTTAACTCATTTAAAATTCGATTCGTAACATATAAAAATGGAAGCATTCTACCGTCTTAGCAAAGAAGAAGTCTTGCAGCAGCTTAAAACCTCCCCTTCAGGTTTAAACAACGAAGCAGTTCTCTTATTGCAACAGGAATTTGGCGCCAATAAGCTGCAGGAAGCCAAACAGAAAAGCAAGTTATCCATACTGCTTGCACAGTTTACGGATGTAATGATCCTCATCCTCATTATTGCCGCAGTTATTTCGTTTATAGTGGGAGAGCATACTGATGCGTATGTTATTCTTGCTATCGTTATCGGCAATGCATGGATGGGCTATTCACAGGAGTACAATGCAGAGCAATCGGTGAGGATGTTGCAAAAAATGTCAGCACAAAATGCGGTAGTGATCCGCAATAATAATCCTGCAAAAATTGATGCTGGCGACCTGGTGCCGGGTGATATTATTTTATTGGAAGCAGGCGACATCGTTCCTGCCGATGCACGCTTGATTGAAGTCAGTTCGTTTAAAACAGATGAAGCATCGCTGACAGGAGAAAGTCATTCCATAGAAAAGAAAACAGAAGCCATCAAAGAAGAAAACCTGGTGCCGGGCGATCAGCATAATATGGTTTTTAAAGGAACCATTGTGAGTAATGGCTCTGCAAAAGCGGTAGTAACCACAACCGGCATGAACACCGAAATCGGAAAGATTGCCGGCATGATGGAAGTGGGTACTCAAAAAACGCCGCTTCAAAAAAGGCTTGCTGTATTTAGTAAGCAATTGGCTGTTATCGTTATCATCATTTGCCTGCTTGTATTTGGTTTTGGCTTGTGGCGCGGCGAACCTGCATTCGCCATGTTCCTTACTGCATTGTCGTTAGCAGTTGCGGCGTTGCCGGAAGCGCTTCCGGCTGTAATAACGATTGCACTAGCCCAGGGCGCCCGCCGGATGGTAAAGCAAAATGCCCTGATGCGAAAGCTGCCTGCTGTAGAAACCTTAGGTTCCGTTACCTATATCTGCAGTGATAAAACCGGAACGCTGACGCAAAACATTATGACGGTGGAAAAGATACAGGCGGCACCGGAGAAGGAAGAATTGCTCCGTTATGCCATGATGTTGAATAACGAAGTCCGGTTTTCGCAGGATAACGAATTGTTAGGTGATTCAACAGAAACTGCATTGGTTTACTATGCGATGGAAAAAGGCAAAACAAAAGCAGATGCAGATAACCGGTTTCCTCTTTTAGAGAAGCTGCCTTTTGATTCGGTAAGGATGCGGATGGGCACGCTGCATCAATACGGCGAGGAATGGATATTGTTTGTGAAAGGCGCCCCGGCAAAGATGATGGAAGCCTTATCTGAAAAATATGGCGAACAAAAAAAAGAGTGGCTCCAGTTGAACCGCCAATGGGCGGCAGATGGTTTACGGGTTCTTTTCTTTGCGTACAAAATATTTTCGCAGAACCCGGGGAAGATAACGGCAGATGAAGAAGTTGATCTTGACTTCCTGGGCATGACCGCCATGATTGATCCGCCGAGAGAAGAAGTGATAGAAGCGGTTAAACAATGCAAAACGGCCGGCATTAAAACAGTAATGATAACCGGTGATCAGCCACTTACTGCCACTGCTATTGCCGAACGTTTGGGAATGGTGGAAGCAGGCTCGCAGGAAATAAGAGCAGGCGCGGATTTGGATAAATTAACGGAGGAGGAATTTGCCAGTGAAACAAAACACATTGCCGTATATGCCCGTGTGTCACCGGAGCAAAAATTGAATATTGTAAAAGCCTTGCAAAGCAACGGCGAATTTGTAGCCATGACGGGCGATGGCGTAAACGATGCACCATCGCTGAAGCAGGCAGACATCGGCATCGCTATGGGAATAACGGGTACGGACGTATCGAAGGAAGCCGCCGATATGATTTTGCTGGATGATAATTTCGCTACCATTGTAAAAGCCGTTCGGGAAGGACGTCGGATTTATGAGAACATCAAAAAGTTTATCGTTTATGTAC
The DNA here is from genome assembly GCA_041751095.1 of Flavihumibacter sp. Classification (GTDB taxonomy): domain Bacteria; phylum Bacteroidota; class Bacteroidia; order Chitinophagales; family Chitinophagaceae; genus JADCRZ01. Next base: position 91,778 of record JBGSYC010000294.1, on the reverse strand, counting down.
TCTCCTGCAACCTGAGCGAAATACTGACGATCTTCTTCGCACCACTTCTTGGCTTCGCTATACCGTTGCTTCCCATTCATATTCTTTGGATCAACCTTGTAACGGATGGCTTACCGGGACTGGCCCTTGTAGCAGAACCGGCCGAGAAAGACATCATGAACCTCCCTCCCCGTCCGCCTAAAGAAAATCTGTTTGCCGGCGGATTGATTCCAAGAATAATCATAACCGGCATTATCCTGACCGTAGCGTCATTATTCATTCAATGGTGGACTGCCAGGCAGGGTTATGATGTAAGAACCCAACAAACAGCCGTATTCACCACGTTGTGTTTCGTACAACTCGGCAATGCGCTTTCGGTACGCTCAACGTATCATTCTTTGTTTTCATCAGACCTGTTTGCCAACCGGGGCATTTGGGGCGCCATTATACTAACAGTAATGCTGCAATTATTGATCGTATATGTACCTTTTTTGGATACCATTTTTAAAACAACGCCGTTGAATTGGAATATTATGCTGATGATCCTGATGGCGACTTTTGTTAGTATAATTTTTATTGAGGTGGTAAAGTTTTTGAATAAAAGAAAATATCTTACGAAATGACAATTTTTTTTACGTTTACCTGACACGACTAAACTGAATGTAGTGTTCACATGTATGCCTGTAACGTGAACACCTTATGCCTGCAGAGAAGCCTGTCGAGTTGAACAAGATACTTTATTTGTTAACAAAGCGTCATTGGAAGTAGAAGTTTTAGATCATGAGAATATGAATCATGTAATATGGTCTTGCGCTTCTAACGGTAAAAATTTTTTGGAGGCTTTATTTTTAGTTACAGGCTTTTTATGTTCAAAAATAAAAAATCTACCTGGTGAAGTAGAAAATTTTGTTGTATTGAAATTGGTTGAAAAATGTACAACCAAAGGAGGTGGAGATAAGTATATTGAATTTTATAAAATGCTCAGAAAAGGAAGCTGATAAATAATCAGATACTACATTGGTACCATTTAATACTGTTCCATTCGCTGCGCATTTGCTGGATATGTTCGTTTAGTTTTCGTCCTTCTTCCCTGGTGAGGATACCCTTGTATTTATCGGATAGTTTAGTTTTCTCGGAAGTAATATTTTCTTTTAGTACTTTAATTAAATCCAGTTGTTCCAACTCACGCAAAGGCCTGCGGCTTTTTGGTTGGTAATTTGTATAAGCGTTGTATCCATGATATAAATTATTTAGCGTAAACTTTTCTGTTTTTAGATGGCTTTATATTTAGCAGCTTTGATAATTTTGTCCAAAGCATAAAAGAGATGGGCTTTATCTCCCTGGAAGTTTTTCAATATCTTCTAACCGCTACATTGTTTTTTTTATCTTTTACTTTTAAATCGCCATCACCTACCAGGTAATTCAACGACACAGCCAGAGCATCAGCTAACCTTTTAGCTGTCTCGATACCTGGCTTCATCTCATCCTCTCGTATTTACCGATTATATCACCGTTAATGCCCGAAAGCTTACCAAGTTCGGCTTGGGACAACTTTTTTTCTTTGCGGCAGAAACTCATTTTTGGCCAAAAGTCAGCGTGATTATTCAGTTTTCAGTACAGAAAATCGTTTAAGTGGTAAAAGCAACAGAATAATTGTTCAGATACAAATAACCGATATCAAAAGCCAGTTAACCCTCGCCCCCATGTTTTGCAGCACTACGGCTTAAAACCAGGTAAGCACCTTCGGTTGCACTGCCCCTTTCATGGAAGATAAAACGCCAAGCCCAGCAGGTATACTACAAAACGCATACGGGTATTGCTTCAGCACGAATTGTAAAACGCATGGCAAAAGTATGAATGTGATAGATTTTGTGATGCACATGGATAGCGTTACCAAACATGAAGCATTGGAAAAGTGTAAAGAACTGATCAAGGGTACAAAGATTAAAGAGCCAACAGCCGATCAACTAACTAAGAGGGCTATCCTCACAAAGATGTTTATCTACTTTGAAAATGCGGCACACAACAGCAAGCCTGCACAAGAGTATTTACAAAGCCGCGAATTGGATGCGACTAAAATAGAAGTTGGATATCATACGCCACAGTTTTCCGGTTAAAAATGAAAGACGTTATGAAGTAAGTGAACATATCGCGGTAAATGAAACCATCATGCATTGTCGTCTCTGAACGCGCAGTCGGCTTTATACATAGGCAATGCCTTTACAACGGCGCCTGTTCAAGCGCCTGCTATTTTCGTCTTAGTTTTTCCCCTTCGCCCATAGAAGGCTTAAGGGTGATGTCGTCATTTAGTTGCAGTTCTTTTTGTTTTTCGGGAGAAGAGTTGGCAGGCGTTATACCCAATCGCAGCATCCAGGAACGAATACCTGTCTTTGCTTCTTTCCACAGGTTTGTAGGCTTCTTAAAACCATATGCCCTGTATTTGCCTGGCTGTACTTTACCTTTATTCCGGACGAATTCTTCAACGTCTTTTGTCCATTTTTGAAATGTACGCATAAACTCTGCTTCAAGTATCATATCCTCTGCCTGGTTCTCACTGTACTTTTTACCCTTGCCGCTGGTGCAATGGGCCCACAAATGGTCTGGCACTTCAACACCCCCATAGCGGCACTGCCACACAAGTGGGGCATAAGCATCCCGTTCATTTTCAAAAGGCTCGTCAGCGGGATTAAAATATTCCTTGTGACGAACCATTTTAGGACGGCCGTCCGCTCCAAACTCATCGCCCCCTTCATCACCGTAGCAAAAAAATGCAGCGGTTCTTCCTTCGAGGTGGTTAACGCCCATTTCTTCCCATTTTGCCGTGTGTTCCAACGCCATTGCCTTTTCAGGGTCTTTATGGTCAATGGTACTTTCATCAGGGTTGCCTCCGTTCATACACACAAGCCTGTCAAACATCAATTTAAGATTGCTTGATGGTGCATACCAGTTAATGGGTCCAATGATAGCCCAGGCATCGGCCATATCTAATCTGGCGTATAAGTCCAGCTCCCACATCAGATCTTTTTCCATCCAGCTTCCTTTATCATAGCAGTTACAGGGCCACACGCAAAGTGCCATAGAAGTAGATACACAGGCATTACAACTTTGTATGCGCGCCCTGCCATATACATTTCCTAAATCTTCATAATCAATTTCCCAATCCTGTGGAAGAAGTTCTGCCATCTGAAGCATCAATGCCCTTGATTTACCGTCCACACCCGGACAATTATACTGCCTTCTGTCAGAGCCGGAAATTATTAATATCCGGAAAGGGCGCTGCTCAACCGGCAACCCCGCATTATCATCATTTGGTTTCATATGTTTATAGTTTAAAGCTTATCTCTGCTTATCTGTCTTTTGTAAGTTAAAACTAATTCCGTCCTGAAAACCCCGGGGTTACCTAAAATACCGGATAAAAGATGCACTGACTTCTAGAGACACGCTTACAAAATACGTGATATCTTTTTGTCTGAATCACGGATTTAATGGATTATCGGATTACACAGATTATAGAACCAACCATTCTTACTAAAATCCGTGTTATCCTATAATCCGTTTAATCCGTGATTCAGACAATTAACCGTTGAATGCTTTTGCAGGAGGGATTTTTTAGGAGAAAAAGCACCATAACCTTCTTGCCATCTGAAGGAGGAGTGTGAGAATTTTGAGTATTTATCCATTCAGATGATTCACCTTTTACCAGCCTCATTAAGTCAGACAAAGATTAATAGAATATGGAAGTTTGATTGCAAATCGCGTGTTCATTAATAACTTGCCTGAAGAAGATCACACAGGATTTGACGGGGATAGAAACAATACCCGGTTGTTTTGATAATTGTCTAAGAATGGTAGAAACCCGGAACAATATTTTAATGCTTGGCTGTTTCGATACCAAAGGCGAAGATTACTCCTTTTTGTACAAGTGTATTCAGGCGCAGGGTGAACGCATCATAACAGTTAACACCGGGATCATGGAAACGGCTGTGGACTTTCCGGTTGATTTCGACGCAGACCTTGTAGCGCTTGAAGCGGGCCATTCCATTGTTGATTTGAGGAAAGATAAAGACCGCGGACGCGCAGTAAGCGTGATAGGCGCCGGAGCTGCAAAAGTAGTTTCACAATTAATTGCAGGCAAAAAAATAAAGGCCGTAATCGGGATGGGCGGCGGAGCAGGAACGTATATTGTGCTTTCTGCCATGCAGGAGGTTCCCTTAGGGGTGCCGAAGCTTTGTTTGTCAACACTGGCCGGAAAGGATCTGTCGAGGCAAACAGGCAGCAGGGACGTAACCTTAATGCCTTCGATCGTAGATATGGCCGGCCTGAATAGCATCAGCAAATTATTGATCAAACAAGCTGCAGCCGCTATCTGCGCCATGTCAAACGTCACTGCTTCAGAGGATAATAGCGCTGCGGGACGAATTGCGATAAGTATGTTTGGAAATACATCAGCCTGTGTATACAAATGTGCTGAACTTTTAAGAGCAGAAGGGTATGAAGTATTTCCTTTTCATGCCAACGGCGTAGGAGGCAGAACCATGGAGTCATTAATCCTCGAAGGTTGTTTTGACGCTGTGTTAGACGTTACCACCACAGAGCTTGCCGATGATCTATGCGGAGGTGTTTGCAGCGCAGGCCCCGACAGGTTGAATGCTGCCGCTGAATCGGGAGTTCTGCAGGTGGTTGTGCCTGGCTGTTTAGACATGGTGAATTTTGCGCAGCAAGATACCGTGCCTGAACGCTATAGATCACGCGAGCTTTATAGCTGGGCGCCAAGCGTAACATTAATGAGGACAAATAAAGAGGAGAACAAAATCCTTGGCGAACGGCTTGCAGGTAAAATGAATCAATCAAAAGGCCCTGTGGCAATTGTATTACCGGCAAAAGGAATATCCCAGTTAGATGTGGAAGGCGGCATATTTTACCGTCCTGACACCAACGGCTTCTTATTCGATGCGATAAAGGAGAATACCAAAGAATCGATACGGGTGATTGAAGTGGATGCACATATCAATGATGAAGAATTTTCCAGGATGCTGGTCAGCACATTACTGGATATGATGACCATTAACAGGGATGGTCAGGTGAAATCGTCAAGATAATTTTAAATGAATTAAACTGATTGATGTACTTTGTCGTACGCCTCAAATAAAATAGCATGAAAGTAACAGCGTAAATACATAAAACTTATGCCAAACAAATGGACAGGAAAAGGAAATCCTTATACAAAGCAGGAAGTGAGAGACAGGCTACAACTAACGCTGTCTCAGAACATGGCAATTATTGCTGCAGGCGCGGGGACAGGGATCAGCGCCAAATTTATTGAAAAAGGTGGAGCAGACTTAATCATCATTTATAATTCCGGCCGCTTTCGCATGGCCGGACATGGCTCTTCGGCCGGTTTGATGGCTTATGGCGATGCAAATGCTGAAGCAATGAATATCGGGGAGTTTGAGGTGTTGCCGGTGGTGGAAGAAATTCCGGTGATTTGCGGCGTACATGGCTCTGACCCCCGTAGAAGAATGTGGCACCATTTGCTAAAGGTGAAGGAAATGGGCTTTTCGGGTGTAAACAATTTTCCTACCCATTGCATAATCGATGGGCATTTCAGAAATGTTCTCGAGGAAACCGGTATGGGGTTCCATAAAGAAGTTGAAATGGTTCAGCTTGCAACTCAAATGGATCTGTTCTCCATCGTTTATGTTGCTAAACCTGAAGAAGCGCGAATGATGGCGCAGGCAGGCGCAGATGCTATAATTTCCCATGTTGGAACTACCATCGGCGGGTCGGTAGGAGTAGTAGACGCTACCTGTACCATGGAGAATGCCATCTCGATAACTAAGGAAATTATGGCGGCGGGAAAGGAGATAAATCCCAATATACTTTTTCTTGCGCATGGCGGCCCGATCAATACGCCGGACGATGTACGCACAATCCTTGATCATACAAAGGTTCATGGATTTGTTGGCGCCTCATCATTAGAGCGTATGGGTGTGGAGAAATCATTAACCGATCTCACCCGGACGTTTAAGGCACTTACTTTGTAAACAGGCAATGACCCATACCGCGTCTTACCGGGCTATGCCTTCTTTTACAGCTTACCTGGCAGCGTTATCAAGTCAGCTTAATTGGATACATCATCGTTATTAATCCCCCTTTTACTTTTCTTCACTGCTTCTTTTAGTTTACCGAAGCGATAATTCAAACTTATCGCAACAGACCTGTAATAAACCTCGCTGTGAATTACCTGGTTAAAATCGGGCCCGGCGACTGTTTTCCGGATGCGCCTGTAGGTAACGAAAGGATTATTTACAGAAGTAGAAAACGTAAGTTTATCCTTTATAAGGTCTTTCTGTACACCAAAAGAGGAACCGGTAAAGCCGTTCGATTTTCCCTGAACGCTTGATATCCCGGCAGTATTGAAGGTTATATCTGCATTCAGGCGCCATCCTTTTTCAAAACGATATCCGCCTGATACATTGAAATATCCCATTAGTCCGCTATTTTTTATCAACGTATTGTTTACCATAACATCAGATGATACATACCTTATGTCGCTGTTTAGCCGCAAATTCACCTTTTTATTTACAGGGTAGCTCAGATAAAAATTTGTTTTCAGTACCATTGCCCTACCCACATTCTCAAATGAAGTACGGGTAATGCGCGTGGCGGGATCGTATGCAGATACGGGGCCGATCAGGTCTCTAAAATGCATATACCCGAGGGCGATATTGACAGTTGCTTTTTTGGATTTATTATAGCTTATCTGAAATACATTAGTATAGGCTGGTTTGAGCTTAGGGTTTCCTGTTGACTCAAAGTCGGGGTTTGAGAGGTCTGCAAAGGGATTGAGCTGACTTATCCCCGGACGCTGAATCCTGTTCGTAAAAGCGAAATTCAGGCTGCTCCTGTCATTTAACTTCCGGTTTATATTAACAGATGGAATAACACTCAGATAATTTTGCTTTACCTGTGTGGTAACGGATACGAAATCCGCTTTAACAAGGGTTTGCTCCACGCGAAATCCTACCTTGATTCCCCAGTTCCGTAGATCATACTGGTATGTGTTATAAGCTGCGAATACATTCTGGTTGTTATGGAATTGATTGGTACGGGTGGGGTCGACTTCAAACTTGCTATCTGCCGAATCAAATGACCTGTATTGAAAATCACTTTTGTTTGTTCTTAGAATTCCTTTTATACCTCCTTCGATATTCAACTTCTTTACACGATGGATATAATCCAGTTGGAACGTCTGCTCTGAAGAGCTGCCGGTATTTGTTTGATTATAATCCGGGCTTGCAAAATTTACCGGGTTAGAAACATCCATAGCGTTAAACAGATCATTTACATACCCCAAATAACGGTATGAAAATGTCAGCAACCGGTCTTTACCTGATCTGAAGCCTAATTGATAATTCAAGGCCGCGTCAATGCCATTCCCGTTGTTTGTATTGTTATTGGTTAGATCGTATTGCTGTAAAACACCGCTTATTCCATTAAGAAGAGAGCCCTGGTAATTACTGCCATCGGTTCTGCTGCCATTGAAATTGATCAGCGTGGAAAAAAGATTAAGACTGTCTGGCTCATAACTTATTTCAGCACCAAAATACGCACTCCTGCTCGCTGATTCCGCGGTACTGTTCTGATCCAGGTTGGTTGCATTCGCTCCTGTAGTCTTCCTGTTGTTCAAAGTTTTGGATACAGGTGTATTATAAATGTTGGTACCACCTATTGCTGACATACCGAGCTTTCCCTGTTTGAATGCGAATAATGCTCCCGCACCGGGCCCTCCGATCAGGAACCTGTGATTCAGATTGATGGATCCGTTGTATCCATTATCTATCTTTTTACTGGTAATGATATTGATGATCCCCGCTAACCCTTCAGCGTCGTACTTCGAAGAAGGGTTTGTGATCACTTCGATGCTTTTTATTGTTGAGGCAGGCATACTCCTTAAAATATCGCGCGGATTGCGATCCATCATGCCGGATGGTTTTCCGTTGATCAGCACTTTATAATTGGAACTTCCATTCAGCAAAATATTTTCATCTCCGTCCAGGGAAAGAAAAGGAACCTTCCGCATCATTTCCAAAACGCTGTTTACTTTGCTTTCCGGATCAGCCTGCAAGTCATAAGTTATCCGGTCTGTTTCCTGTTTCACCAAAGCCTTCTGTGCTGTCACTACAACTTCTCCCAACGTGTTCACCTTGTTACGGATGAATATGGTTCCCACGTCAGTGCGGGTGCTGCCTGAATGATCAATAGCAAGTGTTTTTGAATGAAAGCCGACTGCAATGATCTGCAAACGATACTTTACAGGTTTAAGCCCGGCAAACAAAAATGACCCATCTGCCTTTGTAAGACTTGTTTTGGCGATGGTATCTGATTCTTCCTTTAGCTGAACCGTTAAAAAACCAAGCGGCCTTTTTGTAGCTGAGTCAGCAACAGTACCCGAGATTATATATTCAGCCGGAGGTGCCTGTGCAATGACGCTTATCCTGAAAAAGATAATACCGGCAACAACGAGCAGCAGGTGAATGTTTTTGTGTTGATACTTCATTATCAGGATTGCATTAAGCGTTTTGTCAGCTAATTGTTGCAAATATTGAAAGGCAGTTCAACCGCGTAAAATAATAGTGTCGTACATTGAAAAAGGTCTGACGGAACAGTGTTCCGCGCTGACAAATCCATTTGTAAGCTTTCCCGTGGATTCTGTCATCTGCTGTTCTGTGTTCGTCACATAATTATAGAAGTTCAGAAGAGATTGCACATATTTGCCGGCAAAAGCTGTAAGCAGGTAATAATTAATCATGGAAAAAGTACAGACCGCACCCATAAAAAGGAAGTCAGACTTCAGAAGCTATCTTCTCATTTGTGTGTTTGCCTGTATCCCGGTGTATTGGGCTGCTTTGTTTTATATAGAAGCAGTGACAAACAGGGAAGATGAGCCCCTGGCGGTGGCCGCAAGTATTTGGTTTTTTGGTTTCTTTTATATCGGATGGTATTTGTCAGAGATGTGGGCACCTAAAAACAAAAGACTTCCCGATTTGATTTTTATGATGCTTGCTGCAGTTATCCTGGCAAACGTTATATGGCTTTTTTATCATGCTGATCGGCCCTATCACAGACAGGGCATTAACTTATTATTGTTTTGGATGCCCTTTATGGTTCTTAGCCTGGCGGCAGGAATTTTTCTCCGGCTGATCAGGTTAAATATCAGAAATCAGGTACAGCAGGCAAATGTGAGCGCGGCCCAAAGCCGCAGTGAACTGCATCTGCTGCAATCCCAGCTTAGTCCGCACTTTTTGTTTAATACCCTTAATAATTTGTACGGGCTTTCCATTTCACAGCATGAGAAGTTACCGACACTGTTGTTAAAACTGTCTGAATTGCTTCGCTATTCAGTCTACGATGCAAAAGAGCTTTTTGTTCCGTTGAAAAGTGAGCTAAGCTATATCAATAACTATATCGACTTTGAGAAGATCCGCATTGGCGACCGGCTGGCTTTAACCACATCTATTGAAGCTGTTTTGGATGATCGATTTACGGTTGCCCCGATGTTATTTATCGTATTTATTGAGAATGCGTTTAAACATTCAAAAAATACAATAGAGAAGGAAGTATTTATCGACATCGCTTTGAAGACGTGGGGCGATTCAATCCTGTTTTCCGTAAAAAATTCATATTGTGAAAGGAATGATGAAAACAGCGAGGTGAGAACTGATAACGGACTTGGCCTTGTCAACGTGAGAAAAAGGCTTCAGTTATTATACGCTGGCAACTATGATTTAAAGGTTGAGCATAAAGACGGCTTCTATAGTGTAATGTTGCAACTAAAAGTGAAGTAGCATGGAGAAAATAAATTGCCTGATCGTTGATGATGAACCTATTGCAAGGGAGATCATGCACACGTATTGTGCTCATCTGCCGTTGTTGAACGTGGTGGCGTCCTGCGGCAATGCACTGGAAGCAAAAGCTGTTTTGCAAATGCATAAAGTTGATGTTCTTTTTTTAGACATCAACATGCCCGTACTCAGTGGTATTGCTTTTCTGAAAACCCTCAAGGTGCAGCCTCAGGTGATCTTTACAACGGCTTATAAAGAGTATGCCCTTGATGCTTTTGACTTATCAGCCTGCGATTACTTACTAAAGCCGTTTTCATTGGAACGATTTATTGTTGCTGTTGACAAAGCTTTCGAGAAATTAAATGTACTTCCTTTGGTAACAGGGGAAAATACAGAGTCGATTCCTGAAGAATATGTATTCATAAGAACGGAAGGGAAAATATATAAAGTGCTGTACGCTGACTTATTTTATGGAGAGGCAAAAGGCAATTATACAAAGATAGTAACTGCTCAACATACGTTGTTGCCGGTTATGACATTCTCAAATTTTGAGGAACTGCTTCCCAAAAACATATTTCTGCGGGTACATCGTTCCTTTATTGTCAACAAATCTAAAATAACGCTGATCGAAGGCAACAGGATTTTAATCCATAACAATGAAATCCCTATCGGAAGCAATTATAAAGAAGGCTTCCTGAAGACGTTGGGGCTATAATTCGTAGAGACGCCATGCATGGCCTCTCTACCGCGGACCCATCTGCTAAGCCAGACTGCCAACTGCCTGCAGCATTGCTTTGATATACCCGTAGGCAAATGCAAAAGCCTGGTTACTGCTTGCAGGATCAGCATGATGCGGCACATGATCAGGCATTACCATATAGGGATATTCCACATCCCTGAGAGCCTTGATCACTTCAAAGAAATCCATATCGCCATTATCAGGATAAACCTCCTGGAAATAATCCATTCCTCCTTTTATATTGCGCAGATGAACATTAAATATCTGGTTCCTTTCACCTACCCATTTAATGATTGGCAGTATTTCAGTCCTCGGATCTTTTAGTCCCTCAGCTGTAGAGCCAAGGCAGAGATTGAATCCATGATATTTGCTGTCATATAATTGGGCAAAACGCTGAATGCCTTTAAAAACATCCGGGCTGTTCCACCTGGTGATGCCACGGTAACCTTCATGGGTTGGAGGATCAGCAATATGATTTGCCAGGCGCACTTTATATTCTTCAGCAACCGGGACCAGCCTGTCCAGAAGATAGGTTATCCTTTCATACATCTGGTCTATGGTAACAACACCCGCAATAGTGTGAGGCTCGTTACGCTTAATGGCCTCCTTGTAATCCCAAGTGTTGTAAGAAGCATTGCCGCGCTTAGGATCCACTGTATGACCTGTGCGCAAAATAGGAAGGATGATGGTATTGTAATTCAGACAATGAACACCAGTTTTACCTGCAACAGAAATCATTTGCTGGATCTCTTCGATCTCACGGTCACGTTCAGGGCTTTTAGCAAGCATAATGTTAGGCACACTCACTTTATCTATCCCGGCAGAAGTTAACGGCAAATGGTATGCATCCAGAGCAATTCCATACTTTTCACAAGCTTCTCTTTTCTTCATCGAATCTTCCAGATCCCAGCCTTTACCTTTTATATATTTCGGTGAGCCTCCATCGATATTGTATACGCCATGCCTTGCTTTGAATTCAAGGTTCTCTTTTGAAGTTCCACCTGACTGGCAACCTACTTTCATCAACATCTTTTTCGCCGGAGCGGTAGTGCTCATTAAAGGAGTAACCGCTTCTTTTTCAGCTTTTTCTCCGCAGGAAGCCAGGGAACCCAATGTTCCCGGTAAAACGGCAGCACCTACAGCGCCCGTAGTCAGTGCTTTAAGAAAGCTCCTGCGTTCTACCTTTTTGCCCTCATTATGGCTTTTACTTTTGTCCATATATTTAAAAATTAAAGGTTTGAAAATGAAATACCTTTAGCCAACGGCCATGTTTTTCACTATTACTTTCTCCGGTCAACAATGATTTTTTATATCAACGGGAAGAGCTTTGCTGAGATCAGAATAACAATAAGGCCTGTAATTCCCATGATCGTATTCAACGGAGACAACGTTTTCAGCGCTTCCTTTTCCGTCAGGTTGCTCATCTTACATACAATCCAGAATCCTGCGTCATTCATCCATGGCACTAATTTGGCGCCACACCCGATAGCTAAGCCTATATACAGGTGATGATATTCCAGATGGCCACTGTTTGCCATGCCTGATAAAATACCTGATGCTGTGATCAGTGCAACAGTTGCTGATCCCTGGGCTGTTCTTATTATTGCTGAGATGATAAAAGCTAAAGGGATTAAAGCCATTTGATAGTGCTTCGTCATTTCAGCTATTTTCGCACTGATGCCCGTTTGTTGCAGCATTCCCCCAAAAGCCCCGCCGGCAGCGGTAATCAATATAATTCCACCACCGCTCATCAGGGCTACCTGTACAAAATTTGACATATCATATTTGGTTCCTCTTTTTTGTCGCACAAGAAGGATCAATGCAACCAATGCAGCAGTTATCAGGGCAACATTCTTATCACCAAAAAAGTGAATGAATGCGATCAGCTTTGCAGCAGCAAAGGAATGTGTACTTTTTTCTTCAGGTGAAATATTGAGAAAGGTATCAACACAAATAAATACCAGTGGAATTAAGATGGGTAGAAGAGAGAACCAGAGCGGAGGAAGTTGTGCATCCTCTTTGAGATTGTTCAATTTAATATCTTCTAACCGGGCATCTAATGAATCTCTAACGGGAACGGTCATTTTTCTATTTGCCCAGATGGCAAATAAATAACCCGAGAAGGTGGTGATAATACCTAACAGGGTACCAGCAATCATCATTAACCCGATGGGTATCTGCATGGCGCCCACTAAAAATAACGGGCCTGGCGCCGGCGGCACAAGAGAGTTAGCCATAACCGCTCCTGCGAGGATACACAATACCAGCAAAAGGTAATTTTTACCGATACGGATCGACATGGCTTTGGCAAGTGGCATCATCAGGAAAATAACCGTATCGAAGAATACGGGTATCCCGATAAAAAAACTGCTGGCCAGGAATGCAACGGGTGCTTTCTTCATGCCCGTAAGCCTTAACATAGAACGGATGATCCGTTCTGCAGCGCCACTTTCCAACAGGCACTTACCAATGATGGCTGCCATGGCGATAAGAATACCTATCTTCCCTGCTGTGCTTCCAAATTCGGTGGCTACCCTTTCTCCAATGCTCTTTTTTGACATTTGTAAAGCGGCAGCCGGGGTAGATCCTTTCTCAAGCGCAAATTGTTCAATAGCGGAACCGGGCGTCATCCATGCCACTACCAGCGCAGCCAGCAGCAATGCAAGAAAAGGATGCAGCTTCATACCTATGATTCCACCCACAACTATTACCACGCCTACACATAAAATGAATATTGGATCAGAAAAAAAGACAGGAATGCTCATGTTGTTTTACTTGTGAATGGTACCTCTTGTTGAATTTAATTTTGCAGACATATTCCGGGCCCCCTCAGCAACAAAAGTCGCATCGGCTCCGCAAGCGATCATTCTGATGCCCATATCATAGTAAATTTTGTAATCATCGGGATTTGCCAGTAAAATCCCTGTTGCTTTACCTTCTTTCGCTGCCGCCGATATTGTTGCTTTTACTGCCTCTATATACAAAGGGTGGTCGAACTGGCCAAAAATGCCCAGCGACATGCTCAGATCCGAAGGACCGATAAACATCACATCAACGCCCTCCAATGCGGCTATTGTATCAAGGTGATGTAGCACTTCAGGTGTTTCAACCTGGATAACTCCGAGGATAGTTTCATTTGCACCGCTTCTATATTCAGGAAAGCTCTTTCCAAAACCAGTCGCACGAATCATTTTAGCTACGCCCCTGCTTCCTTCCGGCGGATATCGCAGCCCGCTGACCACCAGCTTTGCTTCATCCAGATCATTGATACGTGGACACATCACACCTTCCGCTCCCATATCAAGTATCTTTTGTATTCTTTGCCGCTCTCCGCTTTCCACCCTCACAATGGACGCGGTGTTGCTATGCTCAAGGGCCTGTAGTTGTGAAATCACATTGCTTTCACTACCGGCGCCATGTTCCAGATCAATTAAAACCCAATCGAATCCGGCGAGTCCTACAATTTCAGCTGTTAATGAGCTCCCAAGATTTAACCAGCAACCATTTACTGCTTCCCCGTTTTTTATCCGTTTTTTTAAATTTTTCATTTGTAATATTAAGCATTAGATGATACTGCTCCGGGATAAAACTGTCAACAGCATCTTTTCCCTGCACATATCGAATCATATAAAGGCATGCTATTTTGACGATTTATCACGATCATTTTACATCCCACCATACTCTTGTATCAAGAAGATCGGGTCCCTGCCGGCTGATGGCCGTTTTTACATTTTCATTATTAACATTCAATTCGGCGTCGGGGTAAGTGAGCCTGCGGATAAAAGGTTCTGTTTTCAGGTCCTTACCAGGATATAGATTAGGCGTTAAAACGGGAAAGCCGCTGCGACGGAAATTGGCAAAAGCTTCCGGGCCGTTTAAAAAGGAAGCAACCCAGTACTGGTTATTGATCTGTTCTAATGCTCTGGTCATATTCAGCGGATTTGCCTGTATGTAAGTTTCTATGCTGTTATCGGGAATGGAAGTGCTGGCACCATAACTTGCCAGTTGTCTCATATGTGCTCTTATTCCGTTAGCATAAAAAAGCGATGCATTGCCCGTCGTCCAGCTCCGGACGGCAGCTTCCGCAAGCAGTAACTGTGTTTGCGCGTAGGTTACAAGAAAGCTTGGCGCCTGCGGATTAGCCATCCTTGTTCTGTCCAGTTGGCTAAAATCCCATAAACTTGCAAGGCCTCTCGAGGTTACCGCACCGGAAATCGTTGTATTATCGAAGCCGAGCGGCATACCTATTTGAACGGCTGGTGTACGATTGGCCCTCGCTTCCGTTTGATTGCCGCCGCTTACTGCGCCAACATACCTTACTGCGATCGCACCCAGGCGGGGATCATTGTTGGATTTGAGGTAGGTAACAAAATCTTCAGCAAGGTAGAAAAAGGCAGACTGGCCGCCATTCAACTGGTTTCCGACGTCGTTGGAAAAATTCGCGTTATGACGAATAACGGCATTGTCATCATTTGACTGCATTAATCCTCCCGCAACAGCCCTGGCGACATAATCGGATGCTATTGCGGGCTTCACTTTCGACAACCTCATAGCTGCACGTAACAGTAATGAGTATCCCAGCCGTTTCCATTTGGTTATGTCACCGCCATACAGCACTTCTCTTGTCACTCTCGGTTTTGACGCATCCAAAGCGGCGGAAGCAGTTTGCAGCTCTTTAAGTATGTCTGTATAAATGGATTCCTGGCTATCAAACGCCGGTTTAACAACACCTTCAAGGTAACCCCTGCCTGCCTGTAAATAAGGCACATCTCCATAGGTATCCGAAAGCACCATAAAGGAATACGCTTTCCAGATTCTTGCAGTATTGTAAAGGTTTGTGTTATTGGCATCGTTCCGGGTCTTTTCAATTACGTCTACCAACTCCCGTACTACCGTGCGATAATACCTGTTCCAGTTTCCTGCAGCTACGCTTCTGTTATCCTGGTTAAAATTTGCAGCAGAGCCCTGGCCGCTAAACGGAGTTATCATTTGCTTTACGATGGTGGTTTCGTAACTGAGGTTTCCGTATCCGGGAGCGCTTGTAACGATAGCGTTGTTCAACTGAAAAGCAGGGTCAACAGCAGTTAGCGCAACAGGGTTCACATTCACTTCATCAAAACCCTTGTCGCATGAAGACAAAATGATTGCCAGTACGAAGCAATAATAAAATTTATTGATCTTTTTCATCTTAATGTATATGCTAAATATTGAAAATAAAGGTTACGGTTGTTTAAAATTTTACGTTCAGATTAAACCCGATGCTTCTTGTTATGGGCAGCCCGGTAGCTTCAAGGCCAACGAGGTTGTCCGATGGAAACCCAAATTGTTCAGGATGAATATTGGGCACCCATTTCTTCAGTACGGCAACGTTGTTTGCCACTGCATTTAACCTGAGCCCCTTTATAAATTTCACATCCTTTACATGCCGGGTGAAATCATATCCGAGAGTTATCTGCCTTAGCTGCCAGAGCCCGGCGTTATAAACAAACTCTTCCGAGATATTCTGGCTGCGAACGGTTTCATAGAATGCCTGCACCCCTGAACGCGTGGTATTTGGTTGTTTATTGGGATTCACACCATTCCCAATAACATAATTTTCTTCCCTCCCGTTTAAGGTTGCCTTATGCAAACCATGACGCCACGCATTGAAGTTGGTGCCCGAGATCATTTTATGGCCGAGTTTAAAGTCAACCAGGAAAGTAAGATTGATCCCTTTATAGTTAAGGTTGTTGGTGAATCCGCCTGTCCAGACAGGAACAGCACTACCGAACGCAATCTGGGCTGGCGTTCGCAATGGACGCCCGTTGCCGGCATCAAAAACCTGTCTTCCCTGCTCATCCCTTAAATAGCCGTATCCATATAATTGCCCGATAGGTTTTCCGACCACCTGCCTGAGTTCTCCGGAAAAATCTCCAGTACCAACCGTGATTATGCTGTCGCTTATGCTGCTTCCCAAACTCAGTACTTTGGAATAGTTGTAAGCGGCGTTAAAGCTTGTGTTCCAGGTAAAAGCACTTGTAGTGACGGGTGAACCGCTGACCATCATCTCCACGCCCTTATTCCTGCCTTCGCCTACATTGATCAGTTGCGTAAGATACCCGGAAGCATCAGAGGTCTGAGCCTGAAGTATCTGATCGGAAGATAATTTGTTATAGTAAGTCAGTTCCAGAGAGAGATTTTTAAACATCCTCATCTCCAAACCAAATTCCTTTTCAGTCACCCGCATTGGCTTCAGGTTGGGATTAGGAACTGTGCTGGCGTTAATACCTGCCAAAGGCTGTCCTGCTCCGGAAGGATTTGGAAACTGGGCCGGATTGATTGCATAAAACAGGCTATTGGAGTATGGCGGAACATCTGTATCACTTCCCACTTCAGCATAAGCAGCCCTTATTTTGCCAAACGTTAACCAGGCCGGCATACTGCCTTTAAAAGCCTCGGAAAAAACAAAGCTGCCGGTAATTGATGGATATAGTATACTCCTGTTTTGTGGCGACAAAGTCGAGAACCAGTCATTTCTGACTGTTCCGTTCACGTACAGAAAACCTTTATATGATAGTTCACCCGCAGCATACAATGAATTTACCCGTCTTTCCGATATCTCATATATGGGGTTTAATTGTCTTCCGTTACCCAGCGTATACAGGCCGCGTGTATAAAAGTCATTCACCAGTACATTGTTCCTTTCTGATTTGCGTTGCATCTGGTTTCCTCCAATGGTAACGTCAGCCCCAATCACGCCAAAATTCTGTTTGGCACCTACAAGGATATCTGCATTCATCTCTCTGAAACGCCTTACATCCTGCACATACTCTCCATTTACAAAACCTGGCGCTGCAGGAGCCTGGCGCTGGCTCCCCGTGGGTAGGTTATAATCCTGTGCGCGGGTATAATAATCCTGGCCAATCCTTCCCTGTAAGTACAACCAGTCAGTAAATTCGTACCGCGCTGTCAGGTTCCCGAAAACGCGGTCCCTGACTATTTTGTCAAAACGCGTCAGCGCAAAATAAGGATTGGTACGGTTGGTGAATCTTGACCAGAGAAATTCATCGCCGGCAGCATTTTTGGCATATTGCCTTAGCAGATCCATTGGCATCGAATTGGCCATGTTGAATATTACAACAGGGCTGTAATCCTGCTCGGCTATGTTAGGGGGATTATTCCGGCGCTCGTTGGAATAGCTGATGTTGCCTGATACGGTTAACTTTTTCGCCATCGTTTGTATAAATCCCAAGTCAACATTTTTGCGGTTAAAATCTGAACCCGGAAGAATAGCCAGTGAAGACAAATTTGAAAGAGAGAGGTTAAAGCCGCCAAATTCTCCACCGGATGAAACGGTAACCGTGTTTGTAAGACTATTCCCCTTACGGTAATATTGGGTGATCTGGTTGCGTTGAGGTGTGTAGGGGACTTCCACGCCGTCAAACAATATCTGCGTCATACCCGGCTGAAATTTTTCGCCAAAGCTCCATTGCCCTGACGTGGGATTCGGCGTTTTCGGACGGACACCATTTTCACCCTGGCCGTACTCGTACTGGTAGTCTGTGTAGTCAAGCGGATTGTCACTCGTGAAGTTGGTATTGAACTCAACATTAATGCCCGTGCCCGTGCCCCTGGACTTTGTTGTAATCATAATCACCCCGTCCTTTGCACGTGAGCCATATAAAGCAGAGGCAGCTGCCCCTTTTAAAACAGTCATTGACTCGATATTGTCAGGGTCGATGCTGCTAAGCCCGTCACCACCATCGGAAGTACGGTTGCTTCCCCGGGTTGAAGCATCTCCTCTCGCACCAAAATTTGTGTTGTCTATAGGTACTCCATTTACTACAATAAGCGGCGAGTTATTTGCTCCGAAAGACGATTGTCCACGAATACGGATTTTACTGGTGCCACCGGAACCTGAGCCTAAAGAAGTAATATTTACACCGGGCATCTTACCAGTGAGGGCGTTCATAAAATTGGTAGTTCTGTTCAGCGTGATTTGTTCAGGTGCAACCGTGGAAGTAGCATAACCGAGGCTTTTTGCTTCCTTTTTTATGCCAAGAGCAGTTACCACAACCTCGTTTAATTTTGTTGCAGTCTGAACCAGCTGAACGTTGATGGTCTCGTTGTTTCGTACTGCAATCTCCTGTGTTTCAAACCCAACTGATGTAAAGATCAGCACGCCATTATC
Source organism: Flavihumibacter sp. (assembly GCA_041751095.1). Taxonomy (GTDB): domain Bacteria; phylum Bacteroidota; class Bacteroidia; order Chitinophagales; family Chitinophagaceae; genus JADCRZ01. The sequence goes on along the minus strand of JBGSYC010000294.1, from coordinate 73,045 downwards.
CGGAACGCTGATCCGGTACCTGCCCTGTACGTCGGTGCTCGTTTTTATTGAGCTTCCTTTTACCCCTATAGTTACGCCGGGGAGAATATTACCGGATGCATCGGTTACCTGACCGGTAATGGTTTTATCAATAATCTTTTCCCGGGAAGCGCTGAAAGATTTGTCCCGCGTTGATGATGTCACACTGTTGGCCGGATTTTTTGAAGATATAACTACCTGCCAGTCAACCTGCTTAAAAGTAAGATCGGTGTCGGCGAGAAGAATTTTCAAAAATGCTGCAACTGTCCGCCTGCCGGCAGGGAGATTCAGGTGTTTAATGGCTTGGATATCCTCATTCCGGTAGATGAAATGAAAGGACGTTTGCTCTTCAATCTTCTGAAGAGCATGTTGCAAAGATGCATTCTCTATTTCCAGTGTGATTTGTACCCGGCTCAGATCCCCGCCAGGCCGTGCAAACAGCAGATGGGATGAGAAAAGGAGTACGAGCAGGATGGATGTTGAGATGCCCGGTAACGTAATACAGTTAGTCCGGGCCGGAAGTGCTGATTTGTGTGAAAGCATGGCAAAAAGCTGCCGGATGTCATAAGCAGTAGAAAGTTTCATATCAAAGCATCGTTTTAGCGTAATAGTATACTTACTTCCGGAGATCTCATGGCATACATCGCTCCGGTCAGAAGAAATCAGGCATAGCATCTGGAAAAAGTTGCTTAAGCAACAATCCAGCTTCATGGAGAGGGCCTGATATACTCTGTTGAGTAATGATAAAGATGCAGCTTTAGTAAAGTGATTACAAGCATATGCTGGGTTTTGGTTAGTTACAATTTAAGTTTCCTGCCGGTTATATCGTTTATTTTTCTGCGTTGTTTGGATAAACAGCCTCGATAAACTCCCCTATGCTCTTCAACATCCGGTCAGGACGCTCACTTTAAGGAAGACACTCGTACAAACTTCTACGGACTTGCGACTCAATTGCATTGAAAGCTTACATTGCCTCTTTTTCAAGGAAAAAGGTTTTTGAGTATCTTTTCATAAGAGAAAAAGACCTTAAACGGATATGAGCATCCGGTTTAAGGGAGCTGCTGGAATTATTTGAAGGAAATCATAACAGGAAGTGTCAGTTTTTTTCCAACACCTTAAAAACTTTAGTTCATACAGCTATTTTCAAATATACAGGTATATTTTCAATGTATAAACTTTTCTCTTTTGCACCAAACGGGCGAATATTTTTGTATAATATCCTTCAGGTCGGGCCGGTTACCGGACTATTCGTTTACGGATTTTTCAAACAGGCTATCAATAGAAAGCAAGTTGGCGACAAGCAAGGGAGTAACGAAAAGCTTCTGATGGCTTCGGTATTCAATTTTTCTGCTAACCGGGATATGTATCAACTCAGCCCTGACACAAAAATAAAAAATTGGCATTTACGTCAGGTTTTCCTTTTTGTTTTTTTCTTTGGACATAAATTTGGGCAATTAAAAAAAGAATATGAAAAATTTATTTAAAGAAATTAAGCACGACTTACCGGCAAGTATTGTAGTGTTTTTTGTGGCGGTTCCTTTGTGTCTCGGAATTGCTTTAGCATCGGGTGCTCCTTTGTTTTCGGGCATTATCGCCGGTATAGTCGGGGGTATTGTGGTAGGTATCGCCAGCGGTTCACCCCTTGGTGTCAGTGGTCCGGCAGCAGGGTTAGCGGTGATCGTTCTAACTTCCATCGCTTCGCTCGGAGGTTCCTGGGAAACATTCCTGACAGCGGTTGTCCTGGCTGGTGTTGTTCAGCTGATATTGGGCTATGCCAGGGCAGGTTTCATTGCCTACTTCTTTCCCTCTTCTGTTATCAAAGGCATGCTTACCGGTATCGGACTATTGATAATTTTAAAGCAAATACCCCATGCTTTAGGGTGGGACAAAGATGTAGAAGGTGATGACGCTTTTATTCAGAGAGACGGACAAAATACATTTTCTGAAATTGCTGTTGCTCTTGACTTTGTAACGCCGGGAGCATTGCTGATAGCCGCGATCTCATTAGCGATTCTCATCCTATGGGACACGGTGTTAAGCAAAAAGCATAAGATATTCCAGTTGATCCAGGGACCTATCGTAGTGGTGCTCCTTGGTATTCTCATGAACTATCTTTACCAGAATGAAATATTAAATTTTAGTTTGGCTGCTGACCAGGTTGTAAGGATTCCGGTTCCCAATTCTGCTGCTGAATTTCTCAGACAGTTCACTTTCCCGGATTTTACGGGACTATCCAATCCGGAAGTTTGGAAAATCGCTTTTGTAATAGCTATCGTTGCGAGTCTGGAAACATTGCTTTGTGTTGAAGCCACAGACAAGCTTGACCCCTATAAAAGAATCACACCTACCAACAGGGAATTAAAAGCGCAAGGTTTGGGGAATGTGATTTCAGGATTAATCGGTGGGTTGCCGGTCACACAGGTTATTGTTCGAAGTTCTGCGAATATTTCCTTTGGCGGGAGAACAAAAATGTCGGCCATTCTCCATGGTGTTTTCCTGCTGATAAGTGCCATTACTATTGCTGGCATCCTGAATATGATACCCCTGGCAAGTTTGGCCGCCATTTTATTGATGGTAGGCTACAAATTAGCCAAACCCTCCCTCTTTAAACAGATGTATAAATTAGGGTGGGAGCAATTTGTTCCGTTCATCGTTACCATTGTAGCAATTCTGCTGACTGATTTATTGAGAGGCATTACGGCGGGAATGATCGTTGGCGGCTTCTATGCCCTGCTTCACAGTTACCGCAACTCTCATCACATGAAAGAAATAATTACCCAGGAAGACAGCCGGAAAGTTTATCAGCTTATCTTAGCTGAGGAAGTTTCATTTTTTAATAAGGCAAATGTTGTGAAAGCATTAGATAGCATTCCGGAAAATTCAAAAGTGATTATCGATTGCTCAAAGTCCAAATCAATCGCCTATGATGTAGTTGAGTTAATAAAAGATTATGAGAGTAATGCGAAAACCAAAAACATCGTTGTTGAAAAAATAGGTTTTATCGAACCTGCTTATTCGTAAATCAATCTAAAAAATCATCAATAAAGAATGAAAACATTAAACAAGGAAATGCAGGATTCTATCACCCCTGCCATGGCGTTAAAGCTGTTAATAGACGGGAATCAAAGATTTATAAATAATCTGAAGATAAACCGCAACCTTTTGCAACAGGCAAACGAGACTTCAGACGGGCAACACCCGTTTGCTGTAATCCTGAGTTGTATCGACAGCAGAACTTCCGCTGAACTGATCTTTGATCAGGGACTGGGAGATGTGTTTAGTATCCGTATCGCCGGGAATATCATCAATGAAGATATTTTGGGCAGCATGGAATTTGGCTGCAAAGTGGCCGGCGCTAAGATCATCGTTGTTTTAGGACATACAAAATGCGGTGCGGTAAAGGGGGCCTGTGACCATGTTGAAATGGGAAACCTGACAGCATTGCTTACTAAATTACGGCCTGCGGTTGACGACGAACTGACCACTTCCGAAAATCGCAATTCAGGCAACGAAGAATTTGTAGAAAGAGTGGCAGCCATAAACATAAAACGGTCGGTAAAGGCGATTAGCGAACGCAGCCCTATTTTAAAAGAAATGTTGGAAAAAGGGCAGATTGGGATCATCGGCGGCACACACGATATATCAACCGGGCTGGCAACATTTTATTACGATGGTATGGCTGAAAATCTTAATGGGTTGTAAAGGCATGCGCTTCCATACTTTGCTGCTTTTGATATCTTCGCCTGCATGCTTTTTTTCATTTTTCAATTTATTTCTTACAGTGCAACAGCGTTTCGGCAGGTCAAAGCATCAACAGGAAGCCGGTACCATTGCAAAGCGCTTGCACATTCACGTGGTGTAGAGGTATGGATATGATCACCTGTGCCGAAATGCACTTGCTGCTGAGGCAACATTAGGTATTTGATGCCGGGTAGATTTGAAGCCATGTTTTAACCGTACTGCCGCTTAAAAGTTCCGGATGGCTGTACAGGGATGCGAAGGGTAGGCAAAACATGATAGGTAGTGTATAGTGTGTGCTTCTCGCGTGCTGACTACCTGGCCTGGTTTTACTTCTCAGGGACGCAGCCACTGCACATCTTTATTCGCTGCTAAGGATAGTTTTGCTAATGACTATAAGGAGAACAACCACTGCCCGGCTCTGCTCTGTCGCTGGCTCTGTATTTACAATATACAGCGAGATTATAGTTTATCATAAAATGTATTTCCGGTGCCCAATCGCACATACATCCACCAGCATGATCACATCTTCAATCGCGTAAATTAGCCGGTAATCTGCCACCCGGAGGCGCCAGAGATCTTTGTAGCCCTTTAACTTCTTGCACCCCGAAGGCCGGGGATTTTCTTCCAGCGATTTAAGTACCGAAACGATTTTTTCAATGACTTTGGAGGGAAGACGGCGAAGTTCTTTTTCTGCCGTTTGGGTCAGGACGACCGTGTAGCGTTTCGTTTCAGTTTCCCTGATTGTTTAAGACCCCGGATCACCCTGTTAAGCGGCACGCGCTGTTCATCCCTGCGGGATTCAGCAATCCCATCAATCAATTCCTCAATTTGCTCATCATATTTTTCCAGCACTTTCAACTCGATCTGAGCGGCTATTTTTTTATTCTGCTGATCAGTAACATAGCTTACACCTTTCATAATAAGTGCTTGTATTTGCCTGCAAATTTAGATTATTTTTTGGCTTTCGTTGCTAACAGTAGCGGCACGTCCCGGATCTTGTATATCTCTGTCTGCAAAAGATGAAGCAGATAAAATTCGGTAATATTACATTGCCCTTCATCACCCCTGTTTTCCAATATAATTTAACTTATGCACGGTATACCCATCTTTAAAGAAATTAACGACCTGCATAAAATGACTGGTAGTACTTTACGGACAAGTAATCACTTGTTCCATTGCTTTGATATGGCTAATGCTAATAGCTTATCCATTACAGAGACAAAGCCCCATCGGGCGAACTTATACACCCTGGCTTTGAATTTCGGAACACAAAAACTGAATTATTCTTTAAATAAAATTAAATTCATTGAACCGGAAAATTTTATACTATGTGTAGCACCGGGCCACGTTGCAAAATGGGAGAAAAAAGGCGATTGGTTTGGATATTGTACATTCTTCAAAAGTGAATTCCTGCACTTCAACTCAGAAGTAAATTTTTTACAACAATACCCTTTTTTTAATATCAACGAGACCAATTTACTCTCCATAAATGAAGATAACTTTAGTACGCTTTCAGTTTATTTTCAGCAAGTCATTCAGGAGCAAAAAACTAATTCAAAATTTAGCGAAGAAATCATTCGTTCGGTATTTCAAGCAATACTTTGGCAGGTAAGACGTATTTATGAAGAGAGCAAAAAGATAACGGCCGCACAGAAAGCAGGCGCCTTGATAGCGGCGCAGTTTCAATACCAGGTTAATGAATATTTTTTAGACAAAATTGCTGTTGAAGAATACGCACAACTTTTAAATATCACCCCGAATCACTTAAGTCAAACTATTAAAGAAGTTACTGGTAAATCAGCTAAAGATGCTATTTCCGAAAGAAGATTAAATGAGGCAAAATATTTACTTGCCTATACAAACCATAATATTGCTGAAATTGCCTACTACCTTCGATTTTCAGAATCAACTCATTTTATAAAATTTTTTAAGAAGCTTGCCCATATTACCCCGCGTCAATATCGCTTAATGGCAAAAAACAAATAAACGCCCTATCCTTTCTCATCGATTGCCTGTAATGATTTGCCCTTATATTTTTTGAGGCAGGAGTAACGGTTTCGGCAATCCTTTCGTTTCCCGTGTTTTCCTTCTTAGCGTTATGATCCATTATAGCTTATAATAAATAAGCCAAACTTTCTTTTTCAGGCGATGGTTCTTTTTAAGCCGGTTATGCCATGCAGCCATGTCTCTTACGTACAGTAAAACATTTCTATCCCGTCAACATGCTTTTTCATATGCTGCAGGTAGTACTTAGCTACCAGCCAAACGGCTTTTTATCCCTGAAGAATTTCCCGGTAGGACCGTTCTCTGGCAAAGCAGCGGCCCATAAAATACCTTCGACGGATTCTCCCACCGGCCTGGCACCCATATTTTCCATTCCCGGTGCGGTAGCAGTCAGACCCGGATCGATCGCATTAATTAATATGTTATCTGATTTTAACTGTCTGGCTAACTTAACAGTAAGACCATTAAGGGCCAGCTTCGAAATACCATAAGCGGTAAGTAGTGCCGGATGAACCCCAAGCCCAAACTCCGGATCGGTGAAGGAGCCCGCACCACTGGAGATATTGACTATTCTTGCGTGCTTGCTCATTCTAAGTAAGGGATGCATGGATTTAATCATTCTCCATGTCCCGAACAAATTTGTTTCAAAGGCCTGCGTCACCACTTCGAAGTCAGTGTCCAATGGTTCTACCATATAATCCAAAGGAGCAGCCGCGTTGTTAATGAGTACATCCAGCCTTCCAAATCGCGCTTTGATAAACTCTGATATATTTCTAACGCTTTCGTTATTCGTTATATCCAATTGCTCCGCAGTCACAACGTTGTCCTTACCTGAAATACGTTTTGCCAATTCTTCAGCTTTTTTCAAATCTCGTGCTGTAATGAGTACTTCGAAGCCTCTTTTGGACATTTCTCTGGCTACTCCAAAGCCAATTCCTTCTTCACGACTCACGCCTGTGATTAAAGCGATTGTTTTATTAGTGCTCATAACTTATCTCATTTATGTTTTATAACCATTTGCTGATTTCCTTCCTGAAGGCAAAAATATCTTCTGCGAGGGCAGACGGTTCTTCCCATTCCGCAAAGTGGCCGCCTTTCTGAAATATATTCCAGCGTACAATATTAAATGACCTCGCCTCCCATTCTTTAGGTGCGACGGCTATATCCTTTTTGAGCATCATGAAAGCAGTAGGCACCTTTACCATTCTGTTTACATTAGGGCCCGGTAAGTGCGCATTCTCATAGTAGGCCCGCATCGATGACCCAATTGTTTGGGTAAACCAATAGATGCTGATATTAGTGAGCAGTTCATCCTTAGTAAATTTGCTTTCAACATTACCATTGTTATCGCTCCACGACTTAAACTTTTCTACTATCCAGGCAGCCAGGCCAACAGGCGAATTGTTTAATCCGTACGCCAACGTTTGAGGCTTTGTGGATTGTTCCATGGCGTATGCCCCTTCTGTCATCATAAATTCCCGGCTTTTCTCCAAAAACTTCTTTTCGGCTTCGCTTAAATCCTCTGGCGCATGGGAGATATAGGGATTAGAACCTGAAAGATGCAATGCGCTTACATTTGAGGGGTTAGATATAGCCCATTCTTTAGCAAAACCTGCACCGACATCACTCCCCCGGAGCATGAATTTTGAATAACCTAACTTCTCAACCATTAATTTATGAAGTAGCAAAGCAATCTGATAAGCTGTCATTCCTTTTTGCTCCGGCCTGTCAGAAAACCCATAGCCTGGTAAAGAAGGTACAATCACGTCAAATGAATCTCCGTTTTTGTCTTCATTGATTAGCAGCGGAATTATTTTTAGCATTTGGACAAATGAACCTGGCCAACCGTGCAATAATACAATCGGGATTGAATTCTTTCCCTTGCCTTTTTCGTAAATAAAGTGAATGTTATAGCCATCAATATTCACTTTGAACTGACGAAATGCATGTAGTTTGTGCTCTTGTGCCTTCCAATCAAACTTAAGCTGCCAGTAATTGGAAAGTTCTTTTAAATACATAAGATTCGTACCATAATCCCAATTGGTCTCTTTTACCTCGTCAGGCTAACGGGTAGAGGCAATTCTTTCCTTCAAATCGGTGATTTCTTCTTGTGAAATCGAAATTTTAAAAGGTTTCACATCATGTTTTATGTCATTTTGGGTAAACCCCTCTGAATCAAATTGCATTAAAAGACAAAAAGGGGAGAGTAATTGTATCCACAAGCTCTTCTTTACTTTAAGTCTTGTCGCCATAACCTTGAATTTGATGTTATCGTTTATACAAACGTTTATACAAACCTACGTTGATACAAAGGCTGGGCAGTAACACATTTGTTGGAGAAAATGGCTAAAATCTTGGTATTCCAGGCAATGTCATTAACTTAAGCAATCAGACAGGTTTATAGTTCATATAATGCTTGCGCTTGGACTGATGATTTCGTTTAAAATTTCTGCCCGGTCTTATAGGTTCTGTAATATCAGATAGCCGTCTTACAACCCTTTTGATAGCTTGGGCTATCTTTCCCGTCACAAAAAAAGATACCACTGCTTTTTTCATCGTAGCTATCGCTTCTATAAAGTTTACCTGATGGCTGTACCTGACCCTGACTGATGCTCTTTTTAATGCTTCATTAACTGGTCTTACCGCTACAGCCGTCAGATGCGAAGCATAATACCGGTCAAAAATCAGCAAGTCATTTTGCTTCAAATCCACATCAGGAAATGCTTTCCACAGCATAGAGGTTTCTGATTCTTCCATAGTATCCAGCGAGCCCTGACGGATCATATGGTTGAGCGTATCATACATCATTACGGTTCTGCCCATGCAAATGGCTTTGCCATCCTGCCTATATTTAACTACACCAAATTTCTCTTGTATCTCTTGGCCGTTGGCCTTAGCTTTTTGCAGGCGTTGCAAAAAGCTGCTTTACTTACTTCGGGGATGCTGCCGCCTTCACCTTGAATGGCTTCGGTAAATAAGGCGATTTCACGCTGTAAACCTTTTGAAGACTGGTCATAAGAAAACTTAGCAACACTTCAAAGCTGAACACTTTATCTCTTGTAAAGGACGTATCTCCGTCCTTCTGTGCGCTGATAAACGTTTCATCTTTAATGGTGATATTTAGTTTTTCAATTAATTCCGATAATAGAGCGTTTTCTGTTTGTTCTGTTGAGGTAGTCCCTATCTTTATAAGGACATTTAAAAATAGGAAAAACTGCTTAAGTTAATGAATTGTGTATTAAAGTGCAAATAAAACTCATTTACTATGTCTGAAATACTCCACCTGATCATAAAAAAAGACTACGCCGCCTCACTTATCCAGCACCTGCAAAAAGAAAATGCCATCGAGATTATTGAAGAAAAAGTAGCGCAGATCCCGGAATGGCAAAAAGAAGCAGTGCGCAAAACACTCGAAGATGCTGAGCAACACCCCGAACTATTGCAACCCTGGGACATCGTAAAACAAAAATACAATCGCCCCTGATGGCCTACGAGCTCGTAGTCTCACCCGATGCTATTGCTGACATTGATAAAGCGGTCGATTATTATAACGGGATCTCTGCCGGTTTAGGCTTCGAGTTTACAGATACCCTCGACCGGTATTTTAAAAATATTACTAATCTTCCCACCGCTACATCTATCCGCTATGATAACGTACGCGTTAAACCCATCGATACCTTCCCCCTCACAATCCATTTTACTGTCTCAGCCTCTGACCTCATCATCATACTGCACATCTTTAACACCCGCCAACAACCCTTCTGGTAAACAAAAGCCGTCGGCTTTTTACACCAACGGCTTTAATCCGTATCTCCTTATTTTCCTTATAGCTGTGGGGCATAAGACACAACAACGGCAAAGCGGCAAACACCAACGCAGGCATGCATTTTTTTTTAAAAAATTTGACAGGTAAGGAATTTTATCACCCTGCCAAAAGCCAAGATGTTTATTAACAATAATTTCACCAATTCTATGTTTTGCAGAACCAATATTTAAAACAGTTCCTTCCTCAATCTTTTGACCTAATGCTAATTGATTTAATATAACAATAGCAACTTCCTTATTTTGCCCTTCTAAAATTTTTCCATCGAAAACGAAGGAACAAGAAGTTGCTTTATTTATCGAATCAAACCTGTCGCATCCCTTACGTAAACCGTCGTTATTCCGTTTGCAGTTTTGGTGATGCGGTTGCCTGTAGCATCATAGCTGTAAGTAATCGGATTACCGTTCTTTGTTATACTTGCTATCTTTCCGTACACCGTCCGGTTGATAGCCGTGATGCTTTCTGCTGCGTCGGTCTTTAAATTTCCTTTTGCACCATAGGTGTAGTTATCCGGATCGCTCTGGTTGTCTATGTCTTCTGTATAGTTACCGGTATAGCCTGCGTTATCACCTACATGCCTTAACCGATTGGTGTTTGCCTGGTAGTCATACGTTAGCGCGTCCATCCCTGGCTGCTTCCTGACTGTAGGAGCGCCGTTGCGGTTAGGCTCCCATATTTTGCCGCCAGCTTCCTTCAGACACCACTTCGCAGTGGACACCCTTGCTCTCGGTTAACACTCCTTACTGCAAAGCGTGTTCGGGACTTGCACCCTATATCGTAATTACCATGTCCGGCGCACGTAAAAAAGCCGTTGAGTTTTCAACGGCTTGGGTTTTATTAGATTTAGATAAAGCCAGGAAACATCAAATCACCTGTTTTCATCACCCAAATAACATCCTGCTCAAAACTTCTGTAAATAACTATGCTACTTGTAAGAGATATCATAACATCTTCTATCACCCAGTTATTTTTAAATTTTTGTCTAAAATTTTTTGTTGTACTCATTCCCAACAAAAAAAGAAATGAGTATTCATAATGCTCCCAAAAATTACTAAACCCATTACGAGATATTAATAAACTACTTGCAGTAATCTTCACGAAAGAAGTATCAGCGGAAATTGAATTTGAATACTTTTTATGCGAGGCGCTTATTTCTTCACTTTCGTAACATGCTCTTACTCCTTTAAAATATATACTTTCAGATACATCACTACACTTCAAAAATAAAGTATCCTATTTGCTGTTTACAATATCTACTATATCACCTTCCATATCTCTCATTGAGAGAAGGTTATCCTTATGAGTTTTAAATTCAACTTCGCTACTCACTCTGTGGCTTTTAATTTTATAATTCCAAAATTGAAATGGAACTGCCTTTACTTCTCTGTGCACTACTGCCATATTGAACATTACAAATATTAAAACTAAATGTTGAATGCCATCCTGTTCCTCCGGAATGCAGATTTCTATAATCCCATCTTAATAGGTTTCCTCCATTCTTTAGCTGTTTAAGAGAAAATAAGGTGCCGTGCCCTAAGCCTGATGCGGGATTTCTGCACAGCATATCAATACGATACGTTCAAGTGCTATCAACACGAGGTGGTGACGCCGCCCGGCTTTTATCGCGTGCAGAGGCTATTTTTTTTCATCCAACGGATTTGGAATGTTTACAGTAGAGTCTTTGGGAATCTGCACCGGCATACGACTATTGCTGTCAATCCCCGTCCTTTTTACGGAAAATGTATCAACGCTTTCTGCGTTAGCATCGGCTTTTACGGGCTGATCGCAGGAACCTCCAAAAAGAAACAACAGCAATATACGTGTAGGCCATTTAAAGGCAGGTGCATGCGGTGCTTTCATGGTATAAAGTTAAAGCAGTTATTGATACATTCTCCAAAAAGCGCCTGAGGCAGGCAGCCACAGACCTTATCGGGCTTTTTATATAACCGGAATGTTTTGCAAGAATGCTTCATTATTATCTTAATTATTCATCGCTCTTCTTATCTCCCCTGGAAGAAGAGGGAAACGTCGCTAAATATCCAACACAATCGTAAATTCTTCTTAAGTGTAGCTATATTTGGATGAAAAAATCTGCTAAAGGAGGCGTGTTCGCTCACCTGCCTTATTACTTTCTTTAAAGCTATTAACATGGAAAAAGAGAATCTCCCCCGCCGTAAATTCTTTTCTACCCTGGCCGTTACAGGAGCTGTGGCGACTACGCAGCTAAGCCCATTGTCAAGCCTTGCAAATATCCCGGTGGCTGTCTCAGGCAATATACAGGAAACCCGGAAACCAGCCGGGCCGGTGAAAATTGTGTGCACCATGAATATCTCAAAAGCCGAAGCGGAACAAATAAAATCGGCGGGGAAGAACGTAGAATTGCAGCTTTTTTCCGACGCAAAGGAGATGAAACATTTCGCGGATGCGGAGGTTGTTCTGGGTCCGGTAAGTGGTGCTGCGCTGTTGCAGGCAAAGAAGCTGAAGTGGGTGCAGGCACCTGGTGCCGGTGTTGAGAACATGCCCAAAGAGCTTGTTGAACATCCGTGTATCCTCACGAACATGCAGCGTATTTTTGCCCCGGTGATCGCTGAAAGTGCCATTGGGCTACTCTTAAGTTTAACACGGGGATTAACCCAGGTTTCCATTCCGGCCTTTCACGAACGCAAGTGGACCCAGGTTCCTGATAATGTTGTGTTAGACGATCTTTATGGAAAAACCATTGGTATTGTCGGGATGGGAGGAATCGGGTCCGAAACCGCGCGCCGCCTTCATTACGGTTTCCAGATGCGTGTGCTGGCTACCGATGCCAAGCCACTACCTAAACCTGAATTTGTAGCTGAACTACATGACCCGGCCTGGCTGATGAATATGGTGCCACAGGCAGATGTATTAATGAGCGCGGCCCCGCTGACAAAGGAAACCAGAGGAATGTTTAATAGCGAAGTGTTTAATAAAATGAAGCCCGGCTCATACTTTATAAACGTATCTCGCGGAGGACTTGTAGACCACGATGCCCTCGTAAATGCGCTTAAACAAAACCGGATTAGGGGGGCGGGGCTCGACGTAACCAATCCTGAGCCGCTGCCTCCGGATCACCCGCTCTGGACCTGTTCCAACCTCGTCATTACTCCCCATAATTCAGGTGCTGCACCCATCAGGCAGACCAGGCTTATCGCGCTCATTGCTGAAAACGTAAGGAGGTATTGTGAAGGCCTGCCGCTGATGAACGTGGTGGATAAAGCAAAGGGGTATTGACGTAAATATCTTTTTGTGAATGTGCCTCCTCCGCTGTGAACAACCCGCAAGCGCATCTTTCATGTGCTCCTCTATTGCGGCGTGCCGGAGGTATGCGGTGCTTTTGCCCGGGGGAAATTATAAAGCCCCGTATTTCCCTTTTCCAATACCGGAAGCAGGCGTGTTACAATACCCGGATGCGATGCTGCGATATTGTTATTTTCATAAGGATCAGTCTTATGGTCGTACAATTCCACGTCAGGCATTTCTTTGCGGAAATATTTTGTAATCCGGTAATCGCCCGTACGAACGCTTATCCCTTTATTGAAATAGCTGTAAGCATTGTTTTTCCAATGTTTGCTACCTGGGTCTTTCAGCAACGGAACGAGGCTCCGGCCGTCGGTTTTAACCGGCATGGCAAACCCGCAGAGCTCTGTAATGGTAGGGTAGACATCGATGGAACTTACCACTTTGTCGCATACGGCTGCTTTACTGATGCCCGGAGCTTTGATGATTAACGGACTTCTTAATGCCCATTCCGACAAGGTATGTTTGCCCCACACCCTGTTATCTCCAAGGTGCCAGCCGTGATCACCCCATAACACAACAATCGTATTTTTTTCAAGGCCAAGTTCACGCAGGGCAGCTAATACCTTTCCCACCTGAGCATCCACATAACTTATCCCTGCATAATAGGCATGCCTGAGTTTCCTGGCATATGCATCAGTTAAAGGTTTCGCCAGGGAGGCTTTTTCATCCCCCAACCTGTAGCCGGTATTAAATTCTCCGCTCTCATGCAGGCTTGCCTTATTAACCTCATAAGGCGTTCCCGGAGAAGGTGTTAAGCTTATCGCTGATGGGTCATACAAATCCCAGTACTTCCTCGGAGCATTGAATGGCAAATGCGGTTTAAAAAAGCCCACTCCCAAAAAAAACGGCTGGTTCTTTTGATGCAGTTGCTTTAATTTTTCAACGGCAAGCGAAGCCGTTAACCCGTCAGGATAGCCTTCGTCATCTACGTCGGCATCCTCATATGGTTTCACCTGGTTTACCAGGTCATTCCGGTTCGACCCGTCTGCGTATCCAAAGAAAGCATTCCATCCGGTTCCCCATTTTCCCGCATTTAGCAGCATTTCATTCCAGCTTCGGGGCAGTTCCCGGTTTTTACCTTTAGGCTCCCGGTATTTATAGATATATCCGTCAGGTGAATGGCTGATCTTGCCGATTCCTACAGTGTAGTATCCTTTCATACGCAGCAAATCAACAAACGTTTCAGGAACCTGCCTTTCCACATTCGCCTCCAATTTTAATTCAAGCACGTCATTCGAAAGTTCAACCGCTGTTCGTGGACGCATCCCCGTGAGAAGGCATGCCCGGGAAGGCCCACACGTCGGAACAGTCACAAACTGTTTTGTGAATATTACAGCATTGGACGCAAGCCTGTCTATATTGGGAGAACGAACATCCCTGCTTCCATAACAGCCAAGTTCAGGGCGAAGATCATCAACAAATATAAAGAGCACATTATGCTTCGGCCTGCTTTCAGCTTTTTTCTGTGCATAAGCGCCGCTACAAAACGCCGCGGCGAGAATAAGAAACAGGAAATATGTTAATTGAATGCGTAAAGGCATACTATCCACAGGGTATGAGGTATGGGGTATGAGGTATGAGGAAATTTTTTTTGGGAACACAACTGGTAAACATTTATTTATTTAAGACAGTATAGCTTCGATATACCCCGTACCTCATACCCCATACCTCATACCCCATACCTCACACCCCATACCCCCCTTCCTACCTCCCACTTGCTGCTTTCATCTGTTCAAACACATACACGCCTTTTTTATTGGCAACGATGATGTCGATTAATTTATCCCTGGTGACGTCCTGCGTAACCACATGCAGACCGACACCGGAATTATCGTCTATCTGGTGAGGAATCCATGTGGGCTTTTTCCCGGGTTTATATTCGAACCAGTACAAAACCGCCGGTTCAAAAGCTCCCGGATCCTTTCCGTTATGAGCAAAATATCGTTTACCGGTTACCAGGTCGGAATGGCCATCGCCATTAATGTCCGTTAAGGCAAGACCATGTGTCTGCGAAAAAGCTTTGCTGATCTCATGTAGCTTCCATGTCATTTTTCCTTCGCCGTCTTTATCCTGCTCGTGCCACCAGATGCCGTACTTGTGTGCGGAAGAACTGATCACATCCTGGTCTCCGTCCCCATCCAGGTCCATGGTATACATTTGCGAACACTCCTCTCCTAACCCCGCCGGGTGAAATGTCCAGTTTGCCTGCTTTGGGTTTGCGGGCGCTTCCCACCAGCCCTCCTTTATCAGCACATCTCTGCGTCCATCGAGGTTGATATCTCCAAGTCCTAATCCGTGGGTATACCTGTGCGTTCCGCGAACCGTATCCGAACTGATCACAAATGAAGTCCAGCCGGTATCGTTCTTGTTTACCGGCGCACTAACCCAGATTACTTTTTTCTTGTCTGAGTCTGCACATATAAGATCCATTGTTCCATCACCATTCACATCCAAAAGTGCAGGAGATTCATTTCCTACGGAAGGGTAAACCATGTGGGCCTTCCATAATCCTTTTTTGTTTTTCGGATTCTCATACCACATCGTGGCCTCCCCGGGAAAGCCGATCCGGATCATATCAACCCAGCCATCCCGGTTGACATCCATACCGTAATTCAGAAATGAGTTACTGTAACCGGTGTTCCCATTAAATTTTTCTCCTTTAGCAAGCTCATGCCGTTTCCATGAAGGAGCTTCAAACCAATATGCACCCGCCATCACATCAATTTTTCCGTCTTTGTTCACGTCGCCAACGGCTACCCCTTCCGAAATGAATTCAGTGGTAAGCGTATGCTTTTTGAATTGCACGGTATTTGAATGACCACTACCTGCCTGCGCCAGGGAAATCAGGCTCATCATTTGTAAACCCGCAATCACCATTAGCCGCGTTACACCTGGCTTTTGAATACTTAGCATGTCAGTCATCAGATTTTTTGTTTTATGTTTCATAAAAAACGGGAATAAATTTCAAAGCCAATTTTTTTTTCCATATTAAGTTAACCAGCACAGGTATTGCTTCAATTTTGTTTAATTAATTTTTTTGCGTTAACAGGTAAGCGATCAAAGCATTAAATTCTTCGGGGGGAATGGTATGCCGGAACTGGTCTGGCATAAGTGTATACTTCGAAGCCGTCTTTTCAAGAATTTCTTTTTTTGGAACGGAGAACTCTTTTCCTGATACGTCCGCAAAAACAATCACTTCGCCCTCGTCCCGACGGTATAATCCTGACAATACTTTTCCGCCTTTTAAGTTCAGTGTATAATTTCTGAAGTTTTCCGATATATTGCGGTTAGGATCCAGGATTTTTTCGGTAAGAGGTCCCACTCCCCACTTTCCAACACCATCGAGTTGAGGCCCGATAGCTCCACCTTCTCCTTTGATGCTGTGACAGGCAGCACAATTTTTTACAAACACACTTCTGCCGGAATTGGCTGAAGGTTTTTCTGTGAGATTATTAAAGTCCGAAATCCGGCCGCTTATAATGCTTTGCTTTTCTTTGTCGATTTCGTCCACGCCGGCTGTAAGCACAGCATAGGTGGATCTTTCCCGTGGTGAGCTGTTCAGCATGAGTCTTTCTTTAACCCCCGGCTCGGCAAGCACCCTTGGAAATATCTCACCTTTTTTCACCTTGTCAAAAAGAAGAACCCTGCCAGTGCCCGAACCTGCCAGAGCAAGAACAATGCCCTGCTGCATATCGGGAGGAGCGTTCCTGATATTGGCAAGCATGGTGTTTACGGAAGGCCCGGGAAATTCGCTTAACACTGAAATGACGTTTCTTTTAAAACCAGGGGTTGTCATTTCACTCTGTAGGAGTTCTCCCGCAAGCGAAGCATATTTAGACGCTTCCATTTTCATCAACGCCTTTATTGCGGCTGCCCTCAGGTTCTCGGGATTGGAGGTGTCCCTGGCTATTTCAACAATCCGGGTATCCGCAGATGTTATTTTATAATCCCCCGCCAGGTCAACGGCAAATATCTTCTGATCGGTTGCTTCCCTTTTATCCTCCTTTTTTACAACCGCATTGCTGTTGATTAGATTTACCGCGATGTTCTTACCCCAATCTATAAACGCCGGAGTTTCTCTGGCGCCTCTCCTTGCTAATCCTTCGCGGAGGCTTCTGAATATGACATATTCCTGCTTTGATCCACTACCTGCCTGCTTCATTGCTGTTGATATCACCCCGTTTATCTGACCGGGAGGAATGAATCTGACGATATGCCTGAAGGCTTTTGGAAGTTCCTCACCCGCAAGTTCACGGTTTTTCAGATAATTGAATAAAAAAGTTCCGGAAGCGGGCGTCTGAACTCCCACTAAAACAGTTGACAGCACAGCAGCGTCTTCGTTCGTCCATTGACGTGAAACGATTTCATTCATCAATGCCGGATGCCTTAACAGGTTGCGGAGGATCAGCCTTGTTGTATAAATGATATGAGAATCTTCCTCCGGTACATTTTTTCTAAATGATATCAGTGTTTCCACACTGTTCATGTTTATGTACCTGCCCATTAATTCTGCTGCCGCTCTTCTTACGTGTGCATTTTCATCCTGAAGGGCATTGCGAACCAGCAGATACAAAGCCTCCGAAGTATCCTCACGTTCCGACAGCACGCGTATGGTATGTAAGCGCACAATGGAATCACGATGATCTGCTGATACTTTAATGATATCCTCTGTGAGCGCGCCAAGGCGCTGGAGCACCCAAAGGCCATGACTGTATGCTGTGGCGGTTGTGCCCTGCTCTTCCAACAATGTTTTTACCGGATTCACCGCAGCCGCGCCGTGCTGGTCAACAAGCAGGTCTGCGGCCGTCATCCGGTTGCGAATGTTGTCCGCTTTAAGCGCCGCAACAAGTGTTTCAATAGTAGCCTTCGTCCAGTCAGTATTCTGATGAGATTGTCCGTTATATGTTATGCGCCAGATTCTTCCGCGTATCTTGTCTCTTTTAGGATGATCAAGGGGAACCTCGTAATGGCCAATGATACTGTTATAAAAGTCAGCTATATACAGCGCTCCGTCAGGACCCATTTTTACGTCCACAGGCCTGAACCAGGGGTCTTCGCTTAATACAAAGTCCTCTTCTTTTTTCCCTACCGGAGTAGAACCATTAAAGGTGAAGGAGTTCCTGTATACGCGTGAAGAGACTGCATCGCCTACAAATAAATTTTTCCTGTACTGCTCCGGATATTGCACATCACCATAGTAGGCAATACCGGCAAGGGCTGTAGCTTCGTTTTCCAGCGGTTTCATTTCGGGGGCAAACCCCATTCCTTCTTCCTTACCCCACTGCGTATAATCGCCACCTGTAATCAATTGATACAAAGGTGACGTATGGCAGTCGGTAGAATATATGTATCCTAATTCGTCAAAGGCAAGGCCGAAAGGGTTGATCCTTCCATAGGTATGATGTTCAACACGGCTGCCATCTTTCCGGAATCTTATGGTGTTGCCTGATACTAAATGAACAGAATCACCGTCAGCTCCTGCGATATTTGATCTGTTGGTAAAGCCATGGCACGCGTATATCCATCCGTCGAAGCCGGTAGCCAAATTATTGACCATTCCATGTGTATCTTTGTGCTCGAACGGCCCTAATATTTTTTCCTGCTTTTCTGGTTTACCATCCCCATTGAAATCGCTAAACATGTAAACGCTCGGAATGCTGTAAGCAATAGCGCCGCCATTTACAGGCATGATGCCGATGGGAATGTTCAGGGTGTCGTTGAAAAGGGTAAACTTATCCGCTTTACCATCGTCGTCAGTGTCTTCAAGAATGGTAATGCGGTCTTTGCCGGTGCCAGGGCCTGCGGGAAACGGATATTCGTAAGACTGGGTTACCCACATGCGGCCGCGGGCGTCAAATGAAAAATTAATGGGCTTGCCGATATCGGGCTCCGAAGCAAAAAGGCTTACTTCAAAGCCTTCAGGAAGCCTGAAGCCGAGTCTTTCATCTTCAGGGGTGCGCGCCGTTGTTGTCCGTATGTGTTCATTAAACTTCGCGCCGGTATAAAGAGTGCTGTCGGTTTTAACTACGGCTTGTTTTGAAATACTGTTCTTACAGCCAGGCAAGAAAAACAAACAACCTAAAAAGCATGGGAGAATAATTTGAACTTTAAACATATGGTCAGTTGTTGAAATGCAGTTACCCGGGTTCCACAGATAAAAATAAGCAATAAAACTTTGTTAGAGAGACTGGACGAAATTGCGCCGTTATCAATGTAAAATACCTTGTGTTACCAGGCGCTCAACCGGCAAAAATAACTGATAGAACCTATAAGGTTGCGCCTGTCTTCCAGGTAAAGAAAAAAGAAGAACATTCGAAAATATTTACCTGTAAACATTGACAAGGGATTACCTTTTGATTAATTTCATGTTTGAGCGATAATACAAACGGGAGGATGAGCCGTTAAGGAAAGTGAAGAAAGTCCTTCCTGCCTGCAGGTAAACCCTGTATCAGCTATAGCACAAATCAACCATCAATACCGGCTGCATTAGACGGTAACATTTGGCAACGGGAAACCCTGAAGTAACCGGTACATATTCAAGATCGATCATCAAAACTAACTGCATATGATGTATCATTTACACTGTCCACATACGTGTTCGTTTAAAAAGGTTTTCATCTGTGGCACACCCGGATTATATAAGCGGCTTTCTTTACGGGTTACCAAGCTGGTACACCTATTACAATTAACGGGTGTTTTAATGATCGCTATCGCGGCAGGCGCAACGGGGTCTTCACCCGATATTACCAACAGCCAAACAAACGGTTACACAAAAATACCATTTGGAAGCCCCCAGCAAAAAAGGCCCGGTCTTCCCCTGGGACAGCAGGAATTCATGAATACCGGTCTGATGGTAATTGATGATGTTACGGCAACCCACGCTGGAGAAGGCATAAAACAAATGGCCCTGATTACCGGAAAAGTAACCGATGCAAGTGGAGCACCGCTTGAGGGTGTAAGTGTTAAGTTGAAGAACAGCACCTCCGGGACAACGACGGACGGTGACGGGAGATTTTCAGTAAATGCATCAGAAAACCAGATATTGATGTTTTCTTTTGTGGGGTACTTAACACAGGAAGTGAGGATAAAGGGCCAGACTGCCATAGACGTCAGGCTGTTAAATGAAGCGAAATCCCTGAATGATGTAATAGTGATCGGATATGGTACCCAACGCAGAAGCGAGATCACCGGGGCTATAGCCACTGTAAGTGGAAAAGACCTGGCAACAATTACTTCCGGTGGAATACAGGAAGCATTGCAGGGCCGCGCCGCAGGGGTTAATATTACCCCCACGAGCGGACAACCCGGAGGAGCCCTGGATATGAATATAAGAGGTGTGGCAACTTTTGGCAATGGCAATCCCCTTTTTGTAATCGATGGCGTTCCGGTATTAACGGAAGGAACAAGCCGGAACTTTAACCCGCTTGCCTCAATACCTCCCGACATCATTCAATCTATCCAAATTTTAAAAGATGCATCGGCCGCCGCAATTTATGGTGCACGTGCGGCGAACGGTGTGGTGCTTGTTACAACCAATCGCGGAAGAGCGGGAAAGAACCAGACGCAAATTAAATTGTCACGGGGTGTTTCAACAGTTACCAACCTGCTTCCGTTAATGAATTCTGCGCAATATATCCCCTACGCTACTGAGGCCTATGTTAATGCTGGCAGAGCAATACCGGTTTCCTTTGTAGAGCCGTTATTGTCACAAAATCTGAAAACAAATACCGATTGGCAGCGGGAAGGATATAGCCCTGCTCCTATACAGAATTATTTCTTCAGCACATCGGGAGGCAATGAACATGCGACCTACGCCTTTTCAGCCGGATATTTACATGAAGATGGAACGCTTCCGCAAAGTGGGTTTAAGAGGTATTCTACGAACATCAATTCAGATTTCAATATCGGTAAAAAATTAAAGGTGGGAGAATCCATCGGGCTAAGCAGGGCTGTCTGGACCGGAACCTTCAACCAGGCATCATCCTCCATGCGGCAGCTGAATCAGCAATCCCCAACTGTTCCTGTGTACAAGGCCGATGCCGATGGAGGGTTTGATGGCCCACGGCTTCAATATTCCCCCGTAGGCCGCGCCAATACCATCGGTGATTTTACCTTATTTGAGAATAACAATGTACTAAATAAAGTGATCGGCAATATCTATGCAAACTATTCCATCATACCAGGGCTTTCTAACCGGTTTAGTGTAGGCGGGGAAATTTCTTTAGGACGGACTTTTAACTTTATTCCCACTTACCAGATGGGTGACCGCGTGAATACGCTGGCAACTTTAACCGAAGGCCGAAACGACGAAAATGTTTACCTGGTGGAAAATACGACCACGTACCAGAAAACGTTTAATGATGTTCACAAGATTACAGCACTTGTTGGTTTCAGCCAGCAACAGGCATGGTCAAAAGGCACAAGTGTAACCGTCCGGAATTTTCAAAGCAATAACCTGCGTACAGTGGCAGCAGGATTTGAGCAAAGAAATATCAGCGGTGATGAAACGGGCTGGGCGATCAGGTCGCAGATTGGCCGTTTAAATTATGCCTATAGCAATAAGTATAACCTTATGGCTGTAATCAGAAGAGACGGGTCGTCAAGGTTCGGGAGCAATAACCGATACGGGGTATTTCCTTCCGTATCCGCAAGCTGGATCATCACCGGCGAACCCTTCGCCAAAAGATTCAGCGGCCTTTCTAATCTTACCTTAAGAGCAAGTTATGGCAAGGTGGGTAGCCAGGATATCAGCAATTTTGCCCAGTATGCCACCGTCAATTCCGGCGTGAATTACATTTTCGGTTCAGCCCAAATATTGACTCCGGGAGCAACCTTTTTAAATATGGGGAATGCCGATTTAAAATGGGAAGTTACGACTCAGACCAATATCGGACTGGATGCCAGCTTTTTTAACCGCAGGCTTTCTTTCGAGCTCGATTTCTACATGAAAAATACTGATGACGTGCTGGTGCAACTTCCTATCCCCACTACCTCAGGCATAAGGAGAACGAATGGCCCTTTCGTCAATGCAGGATCAATGCAGAATAAAGGCGTTGAATTATCCATCAACTATCAAAATACCCTTCTTAATGGCGTAAACTATAGTTTATCCGGAAACATTTCCACCAACAGGAACAGGGTCACTTCTTTAAATTCAGGGCGGCCCATCTTTGCACAGCTCCTTAGTGGCAAACAAAGCGCTACAACGATCACGAAGGAAGGCGGGGAGATCGGCGCATTTTACGGTTATGTAATGGAAGGCGTCTTCAGGGATCAGGAAGACATGGCCAAGCACGCAACACAGGCCGGGTCTGCCCCAGGCGATGTAAAGTTCAAAGACCTTGATGGCAATGGTGTGATCAACACTTTGGATCAGACCGTAATCGGAAGCCCAACGCCGGATTTTGCTTATGGCCTAAACGCAGCTGTAAATTACAAAAAATTCGACCTGGTGATATTCTTTCATGGTAAACAAGGCCAGGACCTATACAACCTTGTATGGGCTGATCTGAATGAAGGCGAAGGTGACAACAATGCAACAACGGACATGCTTAAACGCTGGACGCCTGCTAACCGGGAAACAAATGTTCCAAGGGCCGTGACCGGCAATCCGGGGCAGAATACCCGACCCTCCACCCGTTTTATCGAGGATGGATCATTCCTGCGGTTACAGAATGTGCAGCTCGGCTACGACCTTTCCCCTCTTTTGGCAAAACGCCTGAATTTAACAAGGTTGCGAATTTACGTTTCGGGGCAGAATCTTTTTACCATCACGAGTTACCGTGGCTATAATCCTGAGATTGGAAAATTAAATGAAGGCCCGCGCAGTTCGTTAACGAAGGGGATCGACTTTGCCATGTATCCAATCCCAAGAACAGTAGAAGCAGGCGTCCAATTAGATTTTTAAGGTATAAGCAAAAGAATACATATGCAAAACATTATAAGTACATTTTTGATCCTGTGCTTTGCCACAATGCTGGCAGGATGCGACAAAGACTTTCTGAACGTAGAACCACCAAGCTCGCTGACAGGAGCTTCTTATTTCCGGAACCAGGCCGATGCAGAAGCTACGGTTACTGCTGCATATAAGCCATTACAGGCAACAGGCAATTATGCAAAGATCATGGAGGCGCCGTTGAACGACATACTCATCTTTAATACACAGGGTTTAAACCTCGATTCGTGGAGTATTGACGCTAACGATGTTATCATCGACGAAGTGTGGCAAAATGCTTATGAAGGGGTATTCAGAGCCAACCTGATTTTACAGGAAGTGCCAAAGATCAATATCCCTGATGCGGTGAAAAACCGTATGCTGGGACAGGGACGTTTTTTACGTGCGTTTTATTACTGGCAGCTTACATCCTTGTTTGGCGATGTGCCGCTCATAACAGAAGCTGATCCGTCCAGCACTACCAAAGCTGCTGTAGCGAAAAGGCCTGTTACCGATGTTTACAACGTGATGATCGACGACCTGAAAAAAGCTGCAGACCTGTTGCCGGCGACTTACAGCGGCGCCGACATTGGAAGAGCTACCAGGGGAGCCGCCCAGGCGTTGTTGGGCAAGGTTTACCTGTATGCCAAAAATTACCCGCTTGCAGAAACGTCGTTCAATACCCTGATAACCTCCGGCATTTACCAGCTAATTCCAAATTTCAGTAACCTGCTGATCACAGATAATAACGCAGAATCGATTTTTGAAATCCAGTTCGCTGATATAGCCGGGCAGGGAAGTGACAGGGAAGTGAATGATTATCCCCAGGGCCAGGGAGGCTTTTCCAATCTCTTACCAACACAGGCCCTCGTTAATGCCTTTGAAACGCACACAGGTTCCACAGCCATTAATGGCAGAGATCCACGATTGTTTTATTCGATATTCAGGCAGGGAGACCCTTATGACGCCGTTTCACCGGTTTTTCAGCAGGCGTGGACGCCCACGGGCTATACCAGGAAGAAGGGCATGTTCCCGGTAATTCGCGTGAACAACAATAACAGCGGCAGAAATTTCCCCCTTATCCGCCTGGCAGATGTTTTACTGATGTACGCGGAAGCGGCTAATGAAAACGGCAAACCAGCAGAAGCAGTAATCGCCATCAACCGGGTTAGAGCGAGAGCAGGCATGCCTCCGCTGCCAACGGCTCAATACCCTGTCAGCACTAAAGCGCAAATCTTTGCAGCCATCGTTCACGAGCGCCGCGTAGAGCTTGCATTTGAATACCACCGCCTGAATGATCTCAGGAGATGGGGACTGGCGGAATCAGAGCTGGGAGCCCTGGGCTATAAATCACCTAAACACAGGTATTTTCCCATCCCTCAACAGGAGTTAAATACAAATCCACAACTGGTGCAGAATACAGGCTATTAGTGCCTGGCTTTACCGCCGTTGACTAACACTTTAAATTGATTCAATTGCACGTTCCATGAAAACCATTTTAAGAATATTTTTCGTTGTGATAGCCGGGGGACTTTTTTCCGCCAGGGCGCAATACCAGGTCATTATAAAAGGCGGCCATGTGATCGATCCGAAAAACAACATCAACCGGAAAATGGATGTTGCTGTTAAAGACGGGAAAATTGCGCTTGTTGCCAAAAGAATCGATCCAAAGCTTGGAAAGCAGGTTGTTCATGCAAAAGGCTTATATGTTGTTCCCGGTATCATTGACATGCATACCCATAACTTTTTCGGAACGGAACCGGATATGTATTTAAGAAATAGCTATTATGCCCTGCCCCCGGATGGTTTTACGTTTCGTACCGGGATCACAACGGTGGTTGATGCAGGCAGCTCGGGCTGGAAATCTTTTCCGACATTTAAAGCGCAGACCATTGACCGCGCCCAAACCAGAGTGCTCGCTTTACTGAATATTGTGGGAGAAGGAATGAGGGGTGGCAAATACGAACAGGATACCAGTGATATGAACGCCGCCTTGTCTGCTGAAATGGCGCTGCAACACAAGGAACACATTGTAGGTTTTAAAGTAGCTCATTACAACAGCCCTGACTGGATACCAGTGGACCGTGCGGTGGAGGCAGGAAATCTGTCAGGACAGATACCCGTTATGATCGACTTTGGCGGTTCGGGGCTTTCTCTCGAACAACTGACCATGAAACATCTCCGGCCAGGCGACATCTATACCCACTGTTTCGGGGGTGGCGGCAAAGACAGGGAAGCCATCATAGATTCAAATACGCAGAAGCTCCGGCCCTTTGTTTTACCCGCGCGCGAACGCGGGATTATCTGGGATGTTGGTTACGGAGGAGCGAGTTTTTTTTACGCGAATGCCATTCCCGCCACGCAAAACGGTTTTTATCCTGATGTCGTCAGCACGGACCACCACGGCGGAAGCATGAACGCAGCGATGAAGGATATTTTAAGTGTGATGGCAAAATTCCTTGCCATGGATATGAACCTGCCAGAGGTGATTAAAGCGGTTACCTGGAAACCTGCGCAGGTAATAAAAAAGGAATCGCTTGGCAATTTGTCTGTTGGCTCCGAAGGCGATGTTACCGTGCTGAGGATCCGCAAAGGCAGGTTCGGATTTTATGATTCACGCGGACAAAGGATGAAAGGAAAAAGAAAATTTGAGTGCGAGGTAACCATCAAAGGCGGAAGAATTTATTACGACCTTAATGGTTTGGCTAACCCGCTGACAAGAGTTATCAGCGGAGTTCCCGCCGGGTAGCTACTTATATCAATTTATGTTATGAAGAGAAGAGATATCATTAAGGGACTTACCTTCCTGCCTTTAACGGCTGGTTTTCCGGGTGCTGATTCCGTGCATCAGGGAGAAGAACGGCCTGCCTACGGGTCGCCACTCCCACCTAAAAAAAGCGTCTATGATTCCATCGGGGTGCGTCCGCTGATAAATGCCCGCGGAACAGTTACCATTGTAGGTGCAAGCCGGGTACTTCCCGAAGTAGTGAAGGCCATGGAGGGTGCCGCGCATGAGTATGTGCAGATAGACGAGCTCATGGATGGTGTTGGTGACCGGCTGGCAAAGCTCACCGGTGCGGAATGGGGGCTGGTAAGCGCCGGAGCTTCAGCAGCAATCACCGCCGGCACGGCAGGCTGTGTCACTGGTGGAGATCCGGACAGGCTTTGGCAGGTACCTAACCTAACAGGCATGAAGGATGAAGTGATCATTCCCGCTTATTCACGCTCAGCGTATGACGCCGCCGCCAAAGCCGTAGGCGTACGAATGCTCGAGGTGACAACACCTGACGAATTAAAAGCCGCCCTGGGGCCACGCACGGCTATGATCATGGTTCTTGCAGGAGCGCGCTCAGAAAGTGGCCCGCTTTCTATAAAAGAAATTTCGTATCTGGCAAAACCGCTTAACATACCCATACTTGTAGACGCCGCGGCAGAGGGCCTCGAAGTTCCAAATCCACACCTCGCGCAGGGCGCCGACCTTGTAGCATACAGTGGCGGTAAGTACCTGAGGGGCCCGCAATGTGCCGGCCTTCTTATCGGCCGCAAAGACCTGATACAGGCATCCCGTATAGCCATGGCGCCGCATCATGGTTTTGGACGTGGTTTTAAAGTAGGTCGGGAGGAGATCATGGGCATGCTGACAGCTGTCGAAATGTGGTTCAAACGTAATCACGACGCTGAATGGAAGGTTTGGATGGAAGGCCTGAACCTGATCGCCCGCCGGCTCGAAGCCATCCCGGGAGTAACCGGTACCATTTCCCTTCCGCAGGGGCGCTCAAATCACTCCCCGTCTCTCACCGTTAAATGGGATCAAACAATTCCGCTAACAGGGCAGGACGTTGAACAACTGCTTTGGGATGGTGAGCCGAGAATCGCGGTCAGCGGAGCGGGGAGCTTTCTGCCATTCCCGCCCAATATGCAACCGAATATCAGCATCAACATATCCCAACTGGAGCGGGGTGAAGAACGGATTATAGCAGACCGGGTGTATGCGGTTCTCTCGAAGCCACCGATAATTGCAAAACCCACGGCCCCTGCTGAAACAGACTTAAGCGGCCAATGGGACCTCGAAATGAAATTTGCCGCAGGCGCGGCAAACCAGACGTTGGCACTGGAGCAGAAAGGGAATAGCCTCAACGGTACTCATTATGCGAGCTTTGGCCCCCGCGACCTTAACGGCACAATCTACGGACCGGAAATCCTGGTGAGAAGCGCCTACAGCCTCCAGGGCGTTCGCATAAACTACACATTTACCGGAACCGTAAACGGCGACAGCATGGAAGGAAGGGTGAGCATGGGTGAGTACGGAATGGCGGACTGGAAGGCAAAACGACGGAATTACCGGTACTGATCTCAAGTAAACGTTAGGAGCTAAAATCAAGGTAAACGGTTGGATTCTGTGTTTTCACCAAAATGACTCAATCTAAACAGTTGATTTTCACAGAACAAAGTTGAGTTATATAAAAGGTTGAAATCCGATTAATAGATCATCTCAAACCTTAGTAGAATGATTGTCATCATAAAAGTCAACCTTATTAGCTTATTGAAGTCAATGATAGTGGAGCTAAAATCAGGTAATAAGATGAATTGATTTGGCAAAAAATTTCTCTACTAACACTGAAAATTTAGAAATAAATGATAGTTAACAGAAAGCCTTCATACCAGGCTTCCTGTTAACGTTACATAGGGCATGTTTTAGTTGCCAGCACCTTTATAATGCGACATTGATTTATCCAAACCTGTTAGTCCCAGATAAGCGTGCTCTTCCTTGGATTTGCCCCGGGAGGTTGGAATATAATAAGGTGATCCGGCTGATTCATGTAACATCCCGCTGAAAGACGTTTTAAATATGCTGATGGTGTGCGTTTGAAAAGCGCCGGATACATAAAGATATCCATCCGCTGTTTCATGCATATCCTTTGTATCTCCGGGAGGAATTTCACCCCTTCTTTGAAAAAAGTTCGGTTCAAGTGTTTTCTCTATAAGATTGTTGGCGGTAATGGTAAATGCGCTAATTACATTCTCACCAAAGCTGGCAACGTAAAGTTTGCGTTTGTCGAGGCTTACCCACGTCCAGCATCCTTCATCATTACGGCCGGCAGTGGCAAAATTCTGCACCTTTGCCCCGGTTGCCGCATCATGCACCGTTAAGCTGTTCGCTTCTTTGGAAGAATGCAGATTGAAATTAGAAAGGTAGATGTACTTGTCGTTGGGACTCCATGAGAAACCTATATTTCCTGAAATGCCTTCTTCCTCAAACATACCGGTTTGCATTAAGCTGCCTGCGGAAAAATCGTAGATGTATAATCTGCCCGGTCTTTGCAAGGCAAGGTCCGCATCGGGTGCGGCAAAGTGTGGTACACCCCATGTCGACACCGCCAGTTTGGAACCTGCACCATTAAATTCCACCGTTGTTGGCCCACCATAATTGCCATCCATATATGTAGCACCTATACTTTTGAAGTGCAACCGGCCGCTCTCCTGGTCAAATGTAAATACCGCAAGATTGCGGGCCGGTGTTGACATGATGCTGCCAAAGGCCATTGCAGGACTTCCCTGGTAATTTGGATTGGCATATTGGTTTGCCACCACCACCCAGGTTGTTGTTCCCATTGTTTTGGCAGCAATGGAAGCTGCCCGTACGCCACGTGAATTCATATTGTCCATTGCAGGAGTGGCAGGGTTCTGGTCTACCTGTGAAAGCTTTCCGTTAGCTTTATTGATTTTAAAAACAGAGAGGGTACTGTTTACCGGATTGGCACCTGCGTTAACCGCCAGCAGGTAATCACCAACGATGCGTAACGCCCACTGCGTATCGAAATCGCCTTCAGCGGCATCGCCCCTGTCGCCTGTAGCGTAGGGAGAGCCCTTCATTTCCTCTACTTTTCCATTCTTATGCCTGCCTAAGGCAATGATGGCGTTTCCTGATGTGGCGTTGGTGCTGGTATAAAGAAATCCTGCAAAATCATCCGGATACGATACGGGAATGTCTACTTTCCTGCAGGCAAAAAATAGCATTGAAACCAGAGGGAAAATAAGAAGCTTTTTCATACGTCTTCGTTTTTAATTATTGTGTTTAAATTGATTTACCTTTTTTAATCCCCGGCCTACGGGTATGACTTACCCGTGTTGACCTTCACATATCTTCAAAGGATTTGCTACAAAGGAATAGGGAATACAGAAAAAAAAGGTCACGAATCCATAACGTTTTCGTTCTTAATATCGTGATTTCAGATGTAAAGCTCCGCAAGCGGATGGCCTCCCGGGCTCCGCTGATCCAGACCGGAAGCAAAACAGTGTGAGTGCGTTTAAGGAGACATCGGCGGAGATGGTAGTGGAATTGATTCGCACAATGGAAGACGCCGGCGGGAGAAAAGGGAACTTCGTGCGGCATTACTCCCTCTGCTATCATAGGAGAGCGTCCGGCCCGGATGCCGCGCCGAAAGCAAAATAGTTATGGGTGCGTATCGCGGAGAGTTCGGCGGGTTGGTTGAGAGGGGGTACGACCGTCTCTATGCTCATCACCAGACATCCTTCGGGTTTACTCACTGACAACGAATCTGACCGTTTTTCCGGCCTGGGCTCCTTCCGGAAGTTTGATGGTGAAGTAAGTCACGTCCTCACCTGCATCATAGCTTGTAAAGTACTGCTGGCTTTTCTTCTTCCCCGCTAAACCGATAATAACCTCTTTTGCCTGGTGAGCAGGATCAGCAAGTGCAACGTGAAGGCGGCCGGACTTCCTGCTGATCATCAGTATACATGGTTTGCCTGCACTTACTTTATTGAAAAGTTTTGTAGTCGCCTTACCGGATTGTACAAACACCAGACCGGCAGTTTGCTTTTCCGGAATTTCGATAACCTGGAGGCTGTCAGTATTGTCTACCAATTCGATTGTTGATCCACGTACATCCATATTCGCAGACGTGGCGCCAGGAAAAACATAATACGCATAGCGCGCCGCCCGGGGTTTTTCGTGGTGATTAAACCACATGGTAAAAATGTCTGCGCTGATCTTTTCTGAAGGCATTCGTTTCAACACTTTGCTCCAGTCTCCGCTTTGCCGGCGGTTGGTTATTTCAATCGTCGTCTTACCAGGAAAATAATATCCCCAGTTGTCGTGTAAAACCCAGGAAACATCATTTAGGTGATGCTTCCCCATTTCCAGAGCACCGGGTGAGGCAGCCTGCCTGACCAAAACATTCCCGTTAAGAAAACTCTGGTTAACCGTCGTTACAACTTCTTTGCTTTCATCAGCGGATATGCCGGCACCCATACATACAATTGCATTATCCATAAAGAACCATGTTTTCTGAGCTTTCAGACTGTCGCGGTTGTAAGATAATGTTGCTATGCCATTTGATCCATCTGAGATGCCACCAACGAAATCACTGTTTATACGATAGCCGCTGCAGGGAAGAACGGGCAACGCGGAGGCATCATAGAAAGTAGTTGTTCCCGGTAATTTTTTCCAGTCCCAAAACGGAAAGATGTCTGTATACTCATTTCCCGACTGGTAGAAATATGTTGCCCCGTCACCCAAATGATAACCCTGCACATTTTCATCGTTACACGATTCCGCCCCGGCAACGCGCCGGGAGCTCATTTTTACAGAGGCGTAAAAATTATCCCGGCGATGTATTGTCATGTCCGATCTCCAGAAGTGCTTATTGCCATTAAAATCGTTCAGCCCCTGCATGTATTGTTTTGCAAAGCCGGCATCAACCAGCGGCATCTTTGCATATATCTTCCCAATACTCAGTGCTTTTCCGGTCTGGGCATTTGGAAACAGCTGGCGGCCACAGGCACTGATATCCATCTTATTCTTCCAGACCACCCAACGCATCCCATCCAATAAATAATTGCGGAGGATGACGATCTTTTCAGGTGTAAACCGGAAAGGAGTGTTTTGAAATAAAATTGCCCATTTTACTATATCGGCGGCATAAGCAGCTCCGTAGTTGCCAAACTGCTGCTGTGGCCCATGCTGGTGAAATGAATAATCTACCTGTATACCCTCCCCTTCTGAAATAATTACCTCTTCCTGGATAGATGCAACGGCAGCTCTGACCGAATCAACGTTGCCCGTTAATAAACTCCGGTAAATTACGTTTCCCGACAGCCATACCTTGTTCTGCCCCGTCATACCAATTCTTGCCCGGTTCAATATTTTGGCGCCGGCCTGCATTTGTGCAGGCGTCAGTTTGTCTTCCATCAGCAGCATCGTAGGGCCAAGTATCTTCGGAACTCCAATTTCAGGATACCACCAGTTGGGGCAGATGAAATCATTTTTAAACCAGAAGTCAAGCCCTGAAAGTATTTTGTCAGCTAACTCCGGGTCGTTTGTCAATCCGCTTCCCGGGCGTTTATACATCACTGACATATCATGTAACCGGGTCAGGTGATCGGCCACCGGCCAGCCGCCACGCGTCTTATCATGGTAATTGATATCTCCCCATGATCCGTCGCTTTTCATTTTTTCAGTTAGGTTCATCACTCCCGCCTTATTCGGAACCGCAGACAGTATATCCTTTAAAACCTGCTGTTTTAAAACTTTCAACCGCGGATCAATATTCCGGGAAGAGATGCTGTCTGCTGCAAAGTGTTCTGCTACGGTGCTAATGATCATTAAAAAAGAAAGAAATAATCTATGCATACCTGGCTGAGTTAATGTTGATAAAGTTAGGCCTTCAACGATATATCCGTACTTTCAATCCAATCCGTAATCGTTATTTATGCAGATGATAACTGCCGGTTTTGCCGGCGGTTGTAAAATGTACCAGCCCGTATCTTTGCCGGATGGACTACTTCAAGCGGCTGCTTCGCCTGCTGAACATTGAAAAGGAAGAAGACAGGAAATTGTACGCGCAATTATCTAAAACCCTGCCGGTTGCTGAACGCCGGGCAACAGGAATGACCTGGTATCCGGTTGCGATAAAAGATACGGAAATAGGTCGCGGCGATTACCTTTCCGTGGAAGTAGAACGTACAACGCACCAGGACGTAATACACCAGCTTCGCTTTGGCATGACGGCAGCGCTGTTTTCCAATCACAACGCAGCAAATGATAAACTGGAAGGAACCATTACGTATATCAGTGGAAACAGGCTCCGGATCAACTTACGCACAGATGAGCTGCCCGAATGGACGCGTAACGGCAAACTGGGTATTGATGCCGTATTTGACAAGAACAGTTACGACGAAATGGAACATGCGCTTAAACAGGCGCCCGTCCGTGCAGAAAAAAAGAAAGAAGGTGATGTTGTCAACATTCTCACCGGAGAAAAGAAGCCGACCTTCCAGGTTAGGTCTCGGTTTACCACTACGGTATTAAATCCTCTTCAACAGTCTGCTGTTGAAAAAATCCTTGCGGCAAATGAGCTGGCAATTGTGCACGGGCCTCCGGGAACAGGTAAAACAACAACGCTCGTGCAGGCCATCAAGGCTATGATACAGCAGGACCACCAGCAAATACTCGTAGTAGCGCCCAGCAATGCAGCCGTTGACCTCCTAAGCGAAAAATTAACCGGGGAAGCGCTGAATGTTGTCAGGGTAGGTAACCCGGCACGGGTTTCCGAACAACAGGTAGCTTTGACTCTCGACCATAAGATGTCAGCACACCCCGGCATGAAAGAGATAAGGCGATTGAAAAAACAGGCTGCGGAATTCCGGAATATGGCTCGCAAATACAATCGCAATTTCGGCTACGCGGAACGTGAGCAGCGCAAAGCGCTTTTTGAAGAAGCACGAAATATTGCGAAGGAAGTGGAGCGGACAGAGCAGTATATTATTGATGATGTGCTTGCTAAAGCGGCGGTGATCACAGCTACCCTCGTCGGCGCCAGTCATTACACTGTGCGGCAGGTTACCTATAAAACCGTCGTAATAGATGAAGCAGGGCAGGCATTGGAACCTGCCTGCTGGATTCCCATTTTAAAAGCAAAGAAAGTAGTTATGGCAGGGGATCACTGCCAGTTGCCGCCTACCATAAAATCAGCTTCAGCGGCAAAAGAGGGTTTAAGTGAAACGTTAATGGAAAAGTGCGTAGCGATACATCCGGAAGCGGTAGTTCTGCTGGAGGAACAGTACCGCATGCATGAAACCATTATGGGCTATTCTTCGGCCGTTTTTTACGGCAACAAATTAATAGCCCATGCCTCGGTAAAACATCGCCTTTCTTTCCCGGGTGATCGTCCGCTTGAATTTATTGACACTGCAGGATGCGGTTTCGATGAAAAGTGGGAAGGTACCAGCATCAGCAATCCGGAAGAGTCGGGCTTTTTACTCAGGCATTTATCCCGTTATTCCAAACAGCTTAGGACCTTTTATGCTGAAAAGGATTTCCCGGCCATTGCCGTTATCTCACCTTACAAGCACCAGGTGGAAGTGCTTAGAGACCAGGTGCTTTCTTATACCGACCTGCAGGAACTCAAATCTTACATTTCAATCAATACCATAGATAGCTTCCAGGGACAGGAAAGAGATATCGTGTATCTCAGCATGACCAGAAGCAATACAGAGAGTGGTATCGGCTTTCTTTCTGACATACGCCGGATGAATGTGGCGATGACGCGCGCGAAAAAAAAATTAGTGGTCATCGGTGATAGCGCCACCCTTTCGCAACATTCTTTTTATGCTGACTTTATTGCGTACGCACAAGAGAAAGATGCGTACCTGAGTGCATGGGAATTTATGGATTAGAAGTGCTTTTGACCCGTCTGACACCCACAAATCTGCCCGGTGCGAAGGTATATGTTTGCAAACGTACCGGCTATGTACCAACTTTGTACTGGCTGCCCGCCTCAAATCGATTAATATTAACCCTGCGGGACGTAAAGCGTGACAGCCGATATTGACAAGCTTGAAATAATCTCTCTCTCTCTCTCTCTCTCTCTGATCCTGATAGCCACCTCTTAATGCTTAATGAATACATATTTTACTTATTATGATCTACTTATGGCTTTCGTCGTTTATGCAAATGCTTAATATAGCATCGCCTGGGCCGCAACCTGGAAACACTAACAATGAGAAGCATTTGCCCGTAGTGAATATTTCCGCCGTTATCGCCGATTTACCCTTTTCTTACATGGCGGCATGGCCCATCACCGGCAGGATAACCGATAAAAATGGCAATGCTTTACAGGGCGTAACCGTTTTAATTAAAGGCACAAAGATTGGTTCGTCAACTGACAGCAGTGGTCATTTCCGCTTAAATGCTCCGGATATCCCGGGCAGGCTGGTCATTTCATTTATTGGTTTCGTAACCCAGGAGCGGGCGTTTTCCGGGCCCGGCACTATTAATGTAAGCCTTGCTGAGGATACGAAAGGATTGGAGGAAGTAGTGGTGTTGGGATATGGTGAAACGGCTGCACGGCGTGATATTATCGGAGCAACGAGCTCTATTAAAGCAAAAGACATTGCCGATGTGCCGGTTTCCAGTGTTGATGCGTTATTACAGGGACGCGCATCCGGAGTGCAGGTGATCCAGAATACAGGCGAACCCGGGGGCGGAGTGTCTGTAAGGATTAGGGGCACTACCTCTCTTGGCGCCGGCAACGATCCCCTGTATGTAGTAGATGGAGTACCCATTTCTACCGGGGATTTTTCAGGCATCAGTAAGGGTCTGTCAGGATCAGGTACCAACGCGCTGTCTGACATTAACCCCGCTGATATCGAGTCTATAGAAGTGCTGAAAGATGCTTCTGCCACCTCTATCTATGGCGCCAGGGCAGCTAACGGCGTAGTTTTAATCACCACCAGGAAAGGAAAAATAGGCAAGCCGGTAGTTAATTTCAGCACAACCCAGGGAATTTCCAAGCTAAAAAGAATTCAGTTATTAAGCAGCAGGGAATTAGTGGAATTATTTTATGATCAGGCCATAAATGCCAACCAGGCTCTTCCCGATTTTCTTCGTGATACCACTGCCCTTTTCGCCACCAATACAGATTGGCAAAGGGAGCTTTTCCGTGATGCTACCTGGCAGAATTATGATCTTTCCATAAGAGGAGGAAATGAAAAGCTGCGGTATTCATTTTCCACCGGTTATTTGAGTCAGAATGGTATCCTGATTAACACCGGGTTTAACCGGTTTTCCAACCGGATCATAGTTGATTATGAAATCAATAAGAAGCTGAAAATTGGTAATAATTTTTATTATTCGAGATCCGACCGCGAAGGAGTGCAAAGTGATAACAGTACCGATGCTGTACTGGGAAATGCCCTGCGCAAATTGCCTTTCATGCCCGTGTACGATCCGGATGCACCTACCGAATATAATTTTACCCGCGGCGTAAATTCAACCGGTACAATTAACCCGGTGGCCGTAGCCAACGAAGTAAAAATTGACAATGCGGTTAACCGGTTAACGCAAATGGTCTACGCCCAGTACGATATCACCAGGGGGCTAACGTTCAGAGCACAATTAAGCGGTGATTTTACGGCCCAGCGCGACGGTAAGTTCCAGGGAGGCCGGGCTACACAAAATGGTACCCGTTCGGCAGCCAGCTCTTCAACCCAGGTTTTTGTATTAACCAACATCAATACTTTAATCTTCAACCGCACTTTTAATGATAAGCATAGTGTATTCGCTTTACTCGGTACCGACATTCAGGACCGTTCCGTTGACAGAACATTCAGTTCCAGTTCAGGCCACGCCAGCGACGACATTAAAACCGTAAACGGCGGACCCATCTTAGAACAGGCTACCTCAACAAGGGTGGCATCGGGGCTGGTTTCGGTATTGTCTAAATTCAGCTATGATTACGATAAGAAATATTATGTGTCAGTAGGTTTACGAAACGATGCGTCTTCTAAGTTTGGAAAGGAAAACCGGAATGCCCTGTTTCCGAGTGCAGCCATCGGGTGGCGCATCGCATCAGAACCGTTTATGAAGAACTTTGGTTTTATAAGCGAATTAAAGCTGCGGGCCAGCGCAGGATTTACCGGCAACCAGGACATCGGCGACTATGCTAACCTGGGCTCCTTCGAAAGCGGCCGGAACTATGCCGGCCTGGGCGGGATACAATCGGTGAGGGTGGAAAACCGGTTCTTAAGCTGGGAAAAAACGTCCAATTACAACGTGGGCCTCGACTTCAATATTTTCGATGACCGGATCAGATTAACTGCCGAAGCTTACCTCAAAAATACGCGCGACTTATTAAGTGACCGTCCCTTGCCACAAATGTTTGGAATCGGTTTTCAGTATGAAAACATAGGAGAAATCGAAAACAAAGGATTAGAGTTCGATCTGAATACCCGCAACTTCGATGGAGCCTTTAAATGGAATACCTCATTTAATATAGGCTTTAATGAAAACCGTATTATTAAGTTGGCTTCCAATAATGGCCGCACCTGGGGCGCCGGTCTGAATAACCTGTTCGGGGGAGGCACTATTATCAGCATTCTGCGCGAAGGCGAACCCATCGGCGTATTTACCGGCAGCAGGCACACAAAAATACTGGCTAACGATGAAGAAAACCTCAGAGGCCTAAGAAATGAAGGCAACATTTTATTGGGAGGCGATGTGCTTTTGGTGGATCTGAACGGCGATAATAACGTGAGCTACCCGGACGATTTCTTCTTTGCGGCAGGCTACGCCCAACCCCTGTTCAGCGCGGGCTTAACCAACAACTTTTCTTATAACGGCATCGAATTGAATGTCTTTATGCAATCAACGTACGGCAATGATGTGTATAATTTCGGAAAAAGTATCATGGAGGACATGGACGATTACTCACAGGCCAGCCGGGCTACTTTACGTCGCTGGAGAGGTACCGGGCAGGAAACAGACATCCCCATCGCCCGCAACAATTATAACAACGGAAAAGCCACTACCCGTTATATCGAAGACGCTTCTTACCTGCGGCTCAAAGCACTCACATTAGCTTACAGCTTACCACAGCGCCTGATGAAGCGGCTTAAAATACGTTCGGTACGGATGTATGGCACAGCCAATAACCTGTACACCTTCACCAATTATACAGGCTGGGATCCGGAAGTTAACGCCAACTCAAGAAACCCTGCAGCTATGGGAATTGATTTTGGCTCGTACCCGCAGCCAAAAACTTTTATCGTGGGACTTAATTTAAGCTTTTGATCATACGTCAAGCCATATCAAAAATGATATCTACATATAAAATACCGGTATTCTTTGGCATCCTGCTTTGTTGTGCTTCCTGCAAAAAAATTCTCGACAAAGAACCGGTGAGTAATATTCCGCCTGAAAAATTTTTTAAAAATCTAACCCAGGCGCAGGGCGTGGTAATAGGCACTTACGACGCCCTGCAGGTAGAAGCGAACTGGCTGCTGGTCAGAAGCGAGGCCCGCTCGGACGCCTATTCTCTGACAGGCACCTCTAATGCCGGCCCCGCGCAAAATTTGTACACCAACAACTTAACCAATGATAATCCCCAGGTAAAATGGGCGCCTTTCTGGACGGCTATCAATAACGCAAATAACGTTATAAAATTCACTCCGTTAATTGATGTTGGTGAAAGCACAACGCTGCAAAACCAGAGGCTTCAGTTAGAAGCGGAAGGCCGCTTCGTAAGAGCATGGTCTTATTATTATCTTGTTCGTACCTGGAGGAATATCCCCTTAATTACCGAGCCTTTTGTAAGCTTAATCGAAAGCAACAAATCCTACGAGCAGCATTTCTACGACAAGGGCGTGAATTTTAAAACAACCCGCGATGCAACGGTGATGTGGCAGATTATGAATGATTTGCAATTTGCCCGTAAATATCTTCCTGTAAATCACGGCTCCTCGGTTATTCTATCGCGGGGAAGGGGGACAAAAGGTGCGGCTTATGCATTATCCGCAAGTGTTGCTTTATGGCGGGCTACTTTCGAGAAGGAATCGTTACCCGACAGTGTTTCCATTTTTCTTACCCAGACAAAAGATTTCGCCGACAGCGTTTTACTCAATCCCCTTTATAGCTTGTTGCCCGGTATGCAGTATGCTTCCATGTTCACGATAAAAAATTCGGGGGAAACAATATGGGAGCTTCAGTTTAATGCTTTAACTAACGAAACCAATGGTATACTATCGCTGGTTCTTCCCCGTGCTGCCGGAGGACGTGGCGGCGGCTTAAATTTAGCCCCCAATCCAAAATTAATACCGACCACGCCAAGTGGAACAGGATATGCCGATATAGAAGTCACTACAGGTACCGGGACTTCCGCAGTTAAAACCATCTATAAAGATCTTCGCCGGGACGCCAGCATACAGCCTACCACCATTAACGGAATACTGTTAGCCCCATGGAACAATAACGCCGACAGAAACAGGTATTACGTAAATAAATACTCGGGAACGGTAAACGAAACCGGAGGAAAGGATGCTGACGATAACATTAAGCTGATCAGGCTTGCTGACGTAATTTTAATGAAGGCCGAAGCTCTTTACAGGTTGAATATGGAAGCTCAGGCGATTGCTGAATTAAATAAAATCCGCCGCCGCGCTTATGGCTTCGAACCTGCTGCAATTAGCCCGGTTGATTATACCACCGCTAATCTGCCTGCGGCCTCAGCAACGGAAGCCGGTCTTTTCCTGGCAATAGAACAGGAACGCCTGCTTGAACTGGCTTTTGAAGGCCACCGCTGGTTTGACCTGATTCGGACAAACCGCATTTATGATTTAACGCCAACTCAATACTGGGATACACCTGAAGAAGTGGAAAAACTGAGAATGTTTCCGATTCAGCGTGATCAACTTGCTCAAACCGGCTACCGGAATAATCCGGGGTATGCCGGAAATTAATGACCCGCATTAACAGCATTTATTACTTTTTAGAACCCCGAAATAATGAATACCATTAAAATAAACAGCGCTGGAAATTACTTATTTATATTGCTGGTGATTGTATTGAGTACCAGTTGCAGGAAGGCAAACGAAAAAGAAGTCCGCCTTGCCCCGAGCGTCATGTGGAAAATTTTTCCGGACACTACATTGTCCACTTTCTTAAGCGGCCTTAATGCCCGGAGCCTGTCACGGGATTTGAATAATATAGGCAAAACATATACTGTTTTTGCTCCCTTAAACAGTGGATTCGAAATGTTTTTATCTGATACCTCTGCTTACAAACATGAAGGCTTTAACAGTTTCCAGCAGCTCGCACTGGATGCAGATGTATTGGATTCGCTTATCAGGTACCATATTGTCGATGGTAAGAAAATAGAGACTGCTGATTTTTCAAAAATGCCGTCTTTTATCACCCGCCAGGGGGGTGCCATCTCGGTTTTTTCTTCTATAGATAAAATTGTACTGAATAAGCAAAATACCCTGCCGGCGGAGCGCAGCAGCCAGAATGGAGCTACTATTGTTGAGCAAAGGCTTGCGCCGCATGGGGCAGTACATATTTTAGATTCGGTGTTGGTGCCGCCAGGCCTGAACCTTATGTCTTTACGACAGACCATAAAAACGGTTCCGGAACTTAGTACTTTCTACCAGGCGATAGAGCGCGCTTCTAACGTTCAGCCGGTGCGGAATCCTGCTACCGGACCTGTTATCAACCAGGCGCTGGTTGATCAGTCCAGAACGATCAAAGCCTATTTTAATGGTTCTAACAGCATGCGTACCGTGTTTGCACCTACCACCGCAGCCTTTACCCAATACTTTAACAGCGCAACGGTTACCACTACTTCCGGAGCAACGGTTGCCAATACCGACAGGGGCAGAAACATCAATACCATGACGGAGCAGCGCCTGGTGAACCTGATTCTGTTTCATATTCATCAGACCGCAGCAAGAAGGCTTCAGAGCAGTTTTTCAACTAACGCCAACAATCCCACGCTCTTTAATAAAAGCGGGGTTCAGCAAGTGATGATTACTGCCACTCCTTTTGTTTTTGGCACAGCCAATGTTACGAAAGCAGACATGAGAACATTCAGAGGTTTAATTCATATTGTGGACAGGGTTATCACGCCGGCAGCAGGTTATTAATATCGGCTCTTTAAATAAATAAAGGTCTTAGAAAATCATTATGCCACACGATCAATATAATCGCAACAAATTACCATTCGCAATCCTGATTTTTGTAACAGCTGCTTTGATCAGTGGTTGTGATAAAACAGTTGAAGTAAAAAGCCCTGATGCCTGTTTCACGATCAAGACGGTAACTGCGCAGGGCTTATCCGATACCACCAGCATAGCGAAAGCCGGACAGCAGGTGGTGTTTTTCTACTGTGGTACAAACGCCGAGCACCTGATCATTTACACGGGTGAAGAGGGTAAAATCCACGCTCAGTACGGAAGCCGTGGAGAC
This sequence comes from Flavihumibacter sp., assembly GCA_041751095.1. Lineage (GTDB taxonomy): Bacteria > Bacteroidota > Bacteroidia > Chitinophagales > Chitinophagaceae > JADCRZ01. The sequence goes on along the minus strand of JBGSYC010000294.1, from coordinate 32,941 downwards.
TTGTTTGACCCTGGTGAAAGAACAAACGGATTTTTTAAGATATATCCGGTGCCGGGTACTTATACCGTTACCGTAGTGGCAACTAATTTACAAGCCAAAGAATTGTTACGCAGCGAAGAAAGCAAAACAATAACGATCGTTCCCTGATGAACTTCGATTTTTAGAATCGTTTTCCTTTTCGTGCAGAAAGCCATCATTAAATCACATCGGTTTAAGGGCGCCCGGGCATTGCCTCAGGCATAAAATACGATTGGTGTAATGAAATTGTTGTAAACCCTGCGTTTGTAGAGCCGCCATGCATGGCGGCTCTACAGGGTGCCTAAAAATTTTCAACCGGCAGGGAATGTCATAAAATTCGCTCCTGTAAACCCCCGCGGGTTTCCTGTTTGCAGACCTGATCGTCTCTCGTTTTTGCCTGCAAGGAATAGCGCCGCGTATTTATATTCCTCATTTTCATTCAACACTGGTAGAATTGTCTAAATTACATTTGGATAAGGCTCATACAATAAATACCTGTGTCTATGAAGCCCCTTTACTTATGCCTCACTCTCCTGCTGCTGCCTTTTGTAGTTGAAGCACAAAAGGTTCTTTCTATAAAGGTTGATGGCACCATTAATCCGGCGTCTGCTGAATTCATAAAGAATGCTATTGATAAAGCATCGGAGGAAAAAGCTGAATGCCTGATCATTCATCTTAATACACCAGGGGGATTACTAAAATCCACCAGGGTAATTGTAAGTGATATCCTTTCATCCCCTGTGCCGGTTGTTGTATATGTTTCTCCCGGAGGTGCACATGCGGGCTCTGCGGGTGTTTTTATAACTATGGCGGCGCATATCGCCGCAATGGCTCCATCTACAAATATCGGGGCGGCACATCCTGTAAATATGCAGGGCGGCATGGATTCTACAATGAACAGCAAAACAACAAACGATGCGGCGGCGTTTATAAGGGCAATAGCAGAAAAGCGTAAACGGAATCTTGACTGGGCAGAAGACGCGGTTCGAAACAGTGTCTCGATAACGGAAGTGGAAGCTGTTCAAAAAAAAGTGGTGGACCTGGTTGCACAGAATGAAGCCGATCTGCTCAAACAGATAAACGGAAGGATTGTAGAACTGAATACAGGCAATAAAAGCCTGCAAACCGCTAATGCTAAAGTTGATACCATTGAGAGAAGCTTTGTAGAAAAGATACTGGACATGATCAGTGATCCAAACGTTGCCTATATTCTTATGATGCTCGGCTTTTACGGGCTCTTATTTGAATTGTATAGCCCGGGAGCAATAGCGCCCGGGGTAATAGGTGGTATTTGCCTTATCCTTGCCTTTTACGCCATGCATACTTTACCTTTAAATTATGCCGGGCTTGCGCTGATCATCTTTGGAATCATTCTTTTTATTTTAGAAATTAAGATTACCAGCCACGGCATATTGAGCGTGGGCGGTGTTATTGCGTTAGCACTTGGTTCAATAATGCTGATCAGAACAGATTCGGCACTCGAGGTCATCAGGATTTCCAAAGGTGTAATCATATCCACCACTGCTGCTACAGCGCTTTTCTTCACTTTTTTAATTGGGGCAGCGGTTAAGGCCCAAAAGGCCACACCGGTAACCGGTATTGAAGGAATGGTTGGCGAAATAGGTGAAACGCTGGCACGGCTCGAGCCTTCAGGGATGGTAAGAGTACACGGCGAACTCTGGAAAGCTGAATCAATATCAGGTACTATTGACAAAGGACAAAAGATAAAAGTAACAGCGATAAATAACCTTACCCTTCAGGTAATGCAGGTGTAGAATAATATCGGTCACTCAGGTTTCGCTGAATAAAGGAGGATCTGTTATTTTTGGGTCATCATGTTACGTCAAATGTTTTTCTAAAGTTCTTTTTAAACAAATCACACTATGGAAAATTTTCCTTTTTCAATGGTTATCATTGTGGTGCTCGCGCTTTACGTAATCGCCAGTTCTATCCGCATCTTAAATGAGTATGAACGGGGTGTTGTATTCAGGCTTGGCCGCATGGTTGGCGTTCGTGGTCCCGGATTGATCGTATTGATACCGTTTATAGAGAAAATGGTGAAGGTAAGCTTACGGACAGTGGTAATGGACGTGCCGCCGCAGGATGTTATTACCCAGGACAATGTCTCGATCAAGGTAAATGCAGTGATCTATTTCAGGGTATTGCAACCCCATAAGGCAATTATTGAAGTGGAAAATTTTTTGATGGCTACTTCCCAGATTTCCCAAACAACACTAAGAAGTGTTTTAGGCCAGTCGGAGTTAGACGACCTGCTTTCTCAAAGGGAAGTGATCAATCACAAGCTTCAGCAAATCATAGATTCCCAAACAGAACCCTGGGGTATAAAAGTGTCCACTGTAGAAGTAAAACAAATTGACCTGCCCCAGGAAATGCAAAGAGCCATGGCGAGGCAGGCTGAAGCTGAGCGGGAAAGACGCAGTAAAGTAATATCGGCAGAAGGTGAGTTCCAGGCATCCCAGCGTTTAGCCGATGCGGCAAAAGTGTTGAGCGAACAGCCAAGCGCGTTAACCTTGCGGTACCTGCAAACATTAAGAGAGATAGCAGTGGAAAACAACTCAACAACCATCTTCCCTGTACCCATCGACTTGTTGACGCCTTTTTTAAACCAGGGACTCAAACAGGAACTGGTTAAAAATTCCTGACAAAATTAAATTCTGTTGTGAAAGAACAATATTACGGTGCGCTGCACCTGATTTGAAATCAGAAATTTTTCTACAAATATTCTGGTGCGCTGCACCATTGTAAGATTGTAGAAATAAATAACATGCGATGCCTTTGTATGTACAGAAAAGCGCTTCGTAATATAACAGGTGCAGCACACCGCTTATATGGTAAAATTAAATTCTGTTGTGAAAGAATCATATTACGGTGCGCTGCACCTGACTTGAGATCATAAATTTGTCTACAAATATTCCGGTGCGCTGCACCATTGTACGAATGTAGAAACAAACAACATGCGCTCCCTTTGTATTTACAGAAAAGCGCTTCGTAATATAACAGGTGCAGCCCACGGCTCATATGGTTGAATTAAATTTTGCCGTTAAAGAATTATATTACGGTGCGCTGCACCATTGTAAGAATGTAGAAATAAATAACTTGCGATCCCTTTGTATGTACAGAAAATGTATGTACAGAAAAGCGCTCCGTAATATAACAGGTGCAGCGCACCGTAATATATCATTTACGCAAATACCTATACCCCGTACACACTTGTGAAGCCCCGCCGTTAAAATGCTTTTTATCTCACATGATCATTAATCCTTTTTCCGAGATCATCTTTTTTACAGCTCCATTGTTCGACTGAATCAGCTCTCTCAAACGCTGCGTCTGAACATCAATATCTTTTGATAGCTGTATGCGTAATTCCTCCGCCTGCCGGTTAGGCCGGTAATCACCCTGTACCTCATCAGCCATTAAAAAAGCAAGCCTGTTATTTAATTTAATACCATAGTTAAGCGGATCCTGAACACTCTGATTTTTGGTCTGGTGAATCGTATTTTCGATCACCGATAATGCGGAATCATATTTCTTAAGAGCATTACTGATATCTGAATACGCCACGTCGCTTCCTATCTTGTTCTTTAGATAAACCATATCTTCTTTTATCTTCCTGATATCGATTACAGCCTGGTTGGCCTCGCTGACCTTATCACGGACTTTGATGATAAAATCAAACTGCGCTTTGTAATCTTCCGGTGTAGTGGCTAATCGTGGATCTTTTAACACCTCAAACTCCTGTTCCTGTGTTTGCCCTTTCTTTGTTAAACGTACTTTGTATTTCCCCGGTACTGCTTTCGGGCCTACATTAGGAGAACCATAATACACCATACCAGGAAAAGTTTTATACCCCTGATACCTCAGGTTCCACACAAAATTGTTTCCACCGTTCTTCACTTCAATCTGATTTGCAGGATCTTTGGACTTGCTTGACCATGACCTTATCAGGTTACCGTTTAATTCCAGAATATCGAGCTTAACCTCTGATGAGTCCTTTACATCTTTAAGATAGTATTGTATCGTAACACCCGCCGCGTGGTTCTCACCCTGCAACTTACGATTTACTCCCCTGCCACCGCTTTCTCCAGCCATGCGGTAAGCGGCCAGAGGCTTGTAAAGAAATACTTCCTTTTTTGCCACCTCGTCATTCAACTGATGCAACGGCGTAAGATCATCGATCAGCCAGAAACCACGGCCATGCGTAGCCGCGATTAGGTTGTCATTTTTAATGGCCAGGTCATGAACAGGCACCGGAGGCAGATTAAGTTGGAATCTATTCCAGTTTGCCCCATCATCAAACGACACCCACATGCCCTTTTCAGTACCTGCGTATAACAATCCTTTACGTTTGGGATCTGCCCGCATGGTACGGACAAACTCGTCTTTTGGAATTCCGTTCGTAATTACCTTCCATGTTTTGCCATAGTCATCAGTTTTATAAATGTAGGGAGTGTAATCACCGAATTTATAGGAAGTTGCTGCTACGTATGCGCCGCCTTTTACAAAAGGGTTTACATCTATACAATTCATCATATTGTATTTGGGAGAAGTTGGCGGCGTTACATTGTTCCAGGTTTTTGCGGCATCTCTCGTTACGTGTAACAGCCCGTCATCAGAACCTGTCCATATCTCACCTTCAGTATAGGGCGACTCTGTTATGGCAAAAAGGTTTGCGTAGTACTCTGCGCCTGTATTGTCCTGGGTAATGGGGCCTCCTGACGATCTCATGGTTTCTGGTTCAGCCCTCGTCAGATCAGGACTGATTACGTCCCAGCTTTCACCGCCGTTAAATGACACATGTAAATGATTTGAACCTGCGTACAGCTTTTTGGGATTATGCGGACTGAACAAAATCGGATAGTTCCAGTTGAAGCGGTATTTCATAACATCAACTCCCGATCCCGCAGGTAAGTCAGGCCACACGCTTGAGGAACGATCCTGTCCCGACAACGTATTAACCATCGTCATTTTACCTTTATAATCGCTGCCATAAACAATATTCTCGTCAAGAGGGTCTGGTGCCAGGTGGGCGCTTTCTCCAATAGACAGCGCTTCCCAATCTTGCTCGGTTATTGAATTGCCTTTACTACGGCTGTTGATGCGCACACTGGTATTATCCTGCTGAGCGCCATAGATACGGTAAGGAAAATGATTGTCGGTTACAACACGGTAAAATTGAGCTGTAGGTTGATTATGATAGGTTGACCAGTTGGCTCCCCCGTCATTGGATACCTGCCCACCGCCGTCATCTGCTATGATCATACGCTGATTATTAGCGGGATCAATCCAAAGATCGTGGTGGTCGCCATGCGGTGCATTAAACAACTCAAAGGTTTTTCCACCGTCTTTCGAACGGCCATAACTGACATTCATGATATAAACAATATCCTCATTTTCCGTATCGGCGTAAATTCTGCAATAATACCAGGCACGCTGGAGAAGAGACCTGTCTTTGTTGGTTCTTACCCACGTTTTTCCTGCATTATCCGACCTGAAAACACCACCTTCTGCATTTTCAATGATCGCCCACACCCGGCTTGAATTTTTAGGAGATACGGTTACTCCAATAATGCCGTTGATGCCTTTTGGCATTCCTGGAGCGTCTGAAAGGTTTGTCCAGGTATCGCCGCCATCTGTGCTTTTCCATAGTTTGGAATCCGGCCCCCCACTATCCATCCGCCAGCCATTCCGCCTGATGTTCCAGGTGCTTGCATATAATATCCGCGGATTGCCGGGATCAAATGTAAGATCAACGGCGCCGGCGCTTTTGCTGGCGAATAACACTTTCTCCCACGTACTGCCACCATCTTTACTGCGGTACACACCACGTGTTTCCGAATCTACCCACAAATTGCCCATTACAGCAACGTAAACCAGATCAGGATTATTGGGATGGATACGGATACGCCCGATATGACGGGAATCCTTCAAGCCGATATGTTTCCAGGTTTCCCCTGCATCGGTAGATTTCCATAAGCCCCAGCCTGAAGATACATTGCTGCGCACCGTTTGCTCGCCCTCACCCGCATAAATTACATTGGGATCACTTTCTGAAACGGCAATTGCTCCTATCGTACCTCCAAAATATCCGTCGGTTATATTCTCCCATGTTTGCCCTGCATCTTTCGTTCTCCATACACCTCCCCCAACCGATCCAAAGTAGTAAAGGTTAGGGTTTCCTTTTACCCCCGTAACGGCTCCAGACCGTCCACCCCTGAAAGGCCCAAGTTCACGCCAGCGCATTCCATTGTAAAGCTCAGGTTCGTAGGTGGTCCCTGCCGTAACACTTTCTGTTTTACTCTTCTTGCTGTTCTTACTATTCTGGCCATAACCTGCCAGACCCAGACTCAATAACAAAAGCAGCAGGGTAGATTTGATGTGCCTCATAATATCAGGAAATTTTAGGTAGAAATAGTTTACAGAGATGTGAATCATTTTTACGTTTAGCCCAGCGGCGGCAAGAGGCAGTGATGACGACCTGCCCCGGCAATTGTGCCAATGCCTGGCCTGCCACTCCCACACTGGCCGGCAAGCCGGGGAATCCGTCAAACCCCGGGACTCGGCGGTGCGGAGGATGCAAGCCGAGGCCTATCGTTCACGGCAACCTGAAGCGCTGCGGCGAGTCCCGGTTTAGCCGCTGCTGATCGAAGCCGCTGAGCCGGAGACTCGCCTGGGATGGTAGGGGGAGTTCCCCGCCGATGTCTCCGGGTACGCGCCCTCCAACCATCCCCGCCGATATCTCCTGCCGTACGCACTTGCCATATTTTGCCGCCTGCCCGGGTCTTAGTCGGCCAGTCCTGCTTCTGCAAGCAATATCAGCAACGCATGTTGAATGGCAAGATGGCCCTTGTCGTTTACCCACCATTCATTTAAAGAATGCCCGCCGCCACCTGCGCCTCCCCTGCCGATTGTTACGGCCGGAACACCTTTCGATATCGGGAGATTTGAATTGGTTGAACTCATTCCTAATTGTGGATTTGCGCCCAGGTACACAGCAGAGGCCATCGATCTTTGCACCAGCGGAAGCCTGGCATCCTGTACTCCTGAAGGCCTGTCGCCAACCAGGTCAACCTGTACGGTCAGGTCTTTGCCCGCTCTTTTCACCTGGTTCTCTTCGAGCAGGGCCTTTCTTATGGCAGCCTGAAGTAATGTATCCACACCGGCAAGCCTTTCGGGGCTTTCCGAACGCATATCTACTTCCATCCATGATTCGAAAGGAATGGCGTTAACTGAAGTCCCCCCACCCGTTACGCCAACATTATAGGTTGTTTTAGCACCGGTACGGGTATATGCATCGGCATCCTTAGTAAAATAATATATCGCCCGGGCTGCTGCATGATGCGGATTCGTCAATCCAAATGCTCCGTAAGAATGTCCTCCCGGTCCTTTAAAAGTGATCTTATAGCGATGCGAACCGACGCCGCCATAAGTAATCCCTCCTATGCTGCCTCCATCTATGGCGATGTAAGCATCTATTTTTTGCCTGCCGGGCTTAAACAATTCTTTCACGCCTCTGAGGTCTCCCAATCCCTCCTCACCTACTACGCCGGCAAATAAAATGTTTGCATCCGTTTTTACATTGGCATTTTTCATCGCTTTCATTACGGTCAGCAGTACTGCAAGGCCACGGGTATCATCACCAATACCCGGAGCCATCAGGGTGTCTCCTTTACGTTTTACGGTTACATCCGTGCCTTCAGGAAAGACGGTATCTAAATGCCCTTCAAGAACAACTGTTTTTTTACCCGACTTTCCTTTTTTTAGAGCGATGACATTCCCGGCCATGTCGATCCACACCGAATCCGCTCCAATCGCTTTCATCATTTCCATCAACTTCTCTGCCCTTTTTTGTTCTTTGAAAGGAGGTGCAGGTATTTCTGTCAGCGTAATTAAGTTCTGCTGAGTTTCAGGTTCCAGTTCAAGAATGCGTTTAAAAGCATTCATTACAACCGGTTTCTTAACAAGGGCTTTTATATTATCCTGGTATTTTTTATCAACCGTTTCTGTCTTTGTCTTCCCTGATGTATCAGCTTCCTCCTGGGCCATAAGGCGGGATGGGGAGCAGATCAATAATAAGGCAGGCAAAATAATATTTACAACTTTTTTCATATCATTTTTAATTGGCAATTCTTGTACAATTATCTAATCCCGATGATTAGTTGACTCCGGTCGCTACAAAACTGATCTGTATTTTAAAAAGCCCTGACGGGTGAGTGTATCACTATTGAAAGCCTTTACGTCTCAGGAACGGACGGATACGACCTGCAAATTACTCAGGCATATCACAGCTGGCTTTGATAAAACCCTTTAAGCAAATTAATGCCGGTTAGCTGCCTGAATGTCTATAAGTTCCTTCGGCTTTCCGCTTTTTGATCAACCCTGTACAACTGATTAAAGAGCAACTTAAAATTTGCATGTGTCTGAGCCCTGAAAGCAATTTCGGGTCCAAATGCATATAAAGTACCCTTACCTACCTGTGCTGAAAAAGCTGCTACGCCATCCTGTAAATAGGATTGCCCCCAGGCCCAGCCACTTCTTAACGGTTTATCAGAAGAAAACCACATCAGCGGTTTTACCTTCCCCTTCGCAATAGCATTGGGGGCCAGATTGAAGACCGGGCTTGCATCAAAGTATACATCACTAACCGATGCCATTCCCCATGCTGCGGGTTGCGTGGAATCAATACTAACCCGCAGAATGCTGCCAGGGATATAAAACTTTTCACCCGGCAAATTACGCTCCTCTCCGTTGATGATTTCAACCAAAGCATTTCTCACCGGAAGTTTTAAATGATAGGCAAGATTTGTGCTGCTTCCTACGGCCACTACCAACCCGCCGGCTTCGAGGAAAGACTTAATTTGCGGGATTGACGTGTCGGCGCTGATTCTTCCTAACCAGGGCCGGAATGCTGCGGGAATTTCCTCCGGCTTAGGCTGCCTTGATACATACCCCCGGGCTGGCGAAACGCCACTTCCAACAGCAGGGATCGCTCCGGTCACAAATACGATCACGTCATACTTGTTATGCAGATTGCCTTTATCAATTTCACCAGGGTAAATCACCTGGAAAGGAAAATGATATTGTTCCATTAACCAGCGAACCCAGCCTGATGGCATAGAGCCTCCATAATTATCCCATAAGCCGACCCGCAAAGGTGACACCCTTACGGCATCAGCAGGGCGTTTGGCATTGCTGGTAACTTTTACTCCCAATTCCGCTACGGCTTTTTGAAGAATAGCTCTTCCGCCTGCGGGAATAAAAAATGTACCGGGACCAGTTCCCGCGATATTTGCGATGCCTTTCGGTGACCGGTACACCTCTATGCCTGCTTTTAAAAGGTCGTTGACAGCAATAAATGCGTCGTTGGAACGGGCATCAAGAAGGTAACCACCTGAAGCGGCTACGCTGCCCTGAACTTTCGGAGATTGTAAACTGCCATAAGGCACCTGCTGAAACGGGCCTTCAAAACCATTTAATATACGATCGAATTTTACGCCCATTTCGTATGCCAGTGTCCAGCCTGCCGCATCATAGGGACGAATCGGTGGTCCTCCGGGATACAGAAAATCATTGGGGTGATCCTGGGGCTCCAGCATATCCATCAGGTGCGGACGAAAGGCCTGGGCTGTTTTGATCACATAAGATCCGGCAGGATATTTTTTGCCTTCCACAGAAAAATCAGCCGTTGCCTTATGCACCAGAATGCCCGACCTGATAAGGGCATTGATAAATTTTACAGCAGTGGGAAAATCGGGCTGATCAGCAGAAAAGATGTACCCCCGCGGATCACGCAGCGTTGAATCTTTTAATACAACATTGAAATATTTCTGCGGAATGGTATCAAGTGTTCCTAACCTTACACCTCCTTCGTTAGAATTGGCCGACCCGACAGACCGTGTATTCCGCTGATCTTTACGGTAAGCGTTATTGATAGAATCAACATACTTCGGCGATAACGTCCAATAATCATTGCTGCCTCTGTTAATGGAATTTCTACCCATCCGGTATATGCCATACAGCAAATCTTTACGGTTGTTAACCGCAAAATTCACCACTGCATAATTCAGAGATACGGAATAATCTATCGATTGCCGGAAATGCCATTCCTGTGGAGTCACCGGGAAAGGAGTAGCCATATTTGGTATAAGCCGTCCGGGCACCAGAGGCACCCTTGAGGGCGCCGGGCCGCCGATGATTTCCGTGAGTATCCCGATCATGTTATGGAAGTAAGGAGTCGTCCGCAACCCGCCATTCCACCATGTTGAGTAATTGGAGCCTGAACGTTGCGTATAGCCTGGCTTACCCTCCATATTCAGGCGGCTAATCATGGCTGCCCCTATGGCATCGAGGCTTGTAACCAAAAGCGGATCATAAACGTAATTAAAGGGGTCGCGATACGGAGGCCCTGCAAGCACCGATCCCTCCGGACCGGTCTGGTGGTGATTGTAAACGATTTGAGGTATCCATTCAACATAAAGCTGATTGCTGATGTTCTGGCTTTCCTTCATATTCATCATAAAGAAGTCGCGGTTGTTGTCATGCCCGATATATTTCTGATAAAGCCGTGGCAGTTGGGAAAAAGACCGTTTCTTAGGATCTGTGGTTCGCATATACCAATCTGAAACAAGTTGTTGCCCGTCCGGATTGGCATGGGCAAAAAGGATGATCGCCTCGTCGAGCAGCTGAAGGGTTTCGGTATCCTGCCGGGTTACAAACTGGTACATTGTTTCGATAAGCTGATGTGCGCCCACTACCTCCGTAGCATGCAGGCCTCCGTCTATCCAGACAACAGCTTTTCCTTCCATCGCCAAAGCTTTAGCCTGATCTTCGGTAAGGTCCGAAGCGCGCGCAAGTTTTTGAGATATCTCTTTGTAATGGTCAAGCTTTTTAATGTTAGCAGGTGAAGAAACAATCAGCATATACTGATGGCGGCCTTCTTCAGTAAGCCCAATATCGACCAGCTTTGTACGGTCGGAAATTGCCAGCTTTTTAAAGTAAGCTTCTGCCTGGTCGTAAGTCGTAAGCTGGTAATCATCCCCTATATTAAAACCAAAATGTTCCTTTGGTGTTGGGATCGACTGGGCAGAAACGGTTGTTGCTGAAAGCAGCATTACAATAAATACGGAAAATTTTCGGAGCATCAACTGGTTAATTGAATTAAAAATTAAAAGATACTATCCTTCCGGTCAGTTCTTCAGTGTTATGATGTGAATGAACAATAGTATTGAAGCAGGAGCCCCAACTAAGATGCGTATTTGTTTACCGGAATATGAACCCTGTTGTAAAACGATTGCATATACGATTTCCTTACTCTCTTCAAACCTGTCCGCGCAGGCGCCACGCCCCTGAGGATCATCAATAGCGATCCCAAAGATCATTTCTAACCTGCCGGAATTACGGGTAGACGCAATAAACTAAAAACCCATACTTGCTTTTGCCGGCATCTGCTTTTTTACTTCATCGAGGATTTTAAGCTGCGTTTTTAGCTTTTCTGATAGTTCCGTATATTTTTCCTGGTGCTGCCTGGGGGGTTTAACATCACCCGATTCCACAAAAGCCGCTAACGTAATCAGCTTGGTATCCAGCTTTACAGGATAATTGGTCAGATCCTGGTTTGCTTTTGCTTTTACCTGAACCAGTTCATCTTCAATACGGATCAGCTTATCCCGCAAGGCTTCTGTTGCTTTATCGTTTCGTTTCGTGCTGTCTAGCTGAAGCCTCATTCTCCGGATGTCTTTTACCGCCGTTCGCAGCGCTGTTATTCTTTCACCTAATTTTATCAGCAGGTCGTACTGCTCTTTATATTCAGCGGGGGTGATAGGGTTGCGTGGATCTTTTACCACCTCAAACTCTTTTGTAAAAGCCCTGCCATCAACAGTGAGCCTGACTTTGTACTTCCCCGGTATAATCAACGGCCCTCTTGCTACTCCGTGTGTAACAATACCTTCCAGCGCAGCCGGATCAGGGTATCGCATGTCGTCCCATATAAATTTGTTTCCTCCCGTTTGGGCAGTTAAGACGGGTTCTTTTTTTGTACCTCTCCGTACAGGCATCCGCATTTCGGTTTCATCGGATTTTGTCGCTGAATCTGATTTGCCTGTTGCAGGATCAGGCTTGCTTTTATATGATTTGATCACTTTGTCTGCCGCATCTATAAATTCGATAGCAATATCACCTTTAGGTTTTTCTTTGAGGTAATACTGTACCGTTACGCCTGTGGGGGGATTCTGACCTACATTTTGCGGTGCTGCGCCCTCGAAACCGATAGCCGACCGCTTTCCTCCACCTCTATACCTTACCGTTGGCGCTGGCCTGAACAGATAAACGGGAGCATCTTCTATTTCAGCGGTAATCTGATGAAGGGTGGTGAGGTTGTCTAATACCCAGAATGACCGCCCATGGGTAGCTGCAATAAGACTATTGTCCTGAATCGCTAAATCATGTATCGGAACAACAGGCAGGTTTAACTGGATCGGCTGCCAGTTTTCACCATCGTTAAAGGATACATAGATACCCTTTTCTGTGCCGGCATATAATAATCCTTTCCGCTTAGGATCTTCGCGTATCACCCTGGTAAATTCATCCTCAGGAATTCCTGTCGTAATCTTTTTCCAGGTTTTGCCATAGTCGCTGGTTTTATAGATATACGGTTTGAAATCATCCTGCTTGTATCTGATCGCAGCTACGTATGCCGTTGCAGGATCATGGCCGGACGGGTCTATAATACTCATCCGCGAATATGGAGGTATTCCTTTGGGAGATACGTTCTTCCACGTTTTTCCATTATCGACAGACAATTGTATATACCCGTCGTCTGAACCGGACCACAGCACTCCGGGTTTTACCGGTGACTCGGCGAATGAAAATATAGTCCCATACCATTCTACTCCCGTATTGTCCCTTACTACCGGGCCCCAGTCTTTCCCGATTTCGGGCTTATCTCTTGTAGGTGTTTTCTCTAAAGTTGCGGAGTCGGAACGGGTCAGGTTAGGGCTGATCACTTCCCAGCTATTGCCATGGTCTAAAGACCGGTGAACATAAGAAGACGTGGCATACAATACATTGCTGTTGTGAGGGGAAACGATGATCGGGAACGTCCATTGGAAACGGTATTTTATATCAGCAGAACCGTACCCATAATTATCTTCGGGCACTACCGACACATCAGAAATCTGGTTAGTTTCCATGTTCAGCCTGGTAATCCAATGATGGTTGGCTGCAAAGATCAGTTTGGGATTGTTTTTGTCAAAAGCAATATAGCCAGACTCTCCACCGCCGATCGAATACAGATCATCCGGATAGATGGCGCCATTGTCTGAACGCATAGGAACGGATATCGTAGAATTATCCTGCTGTGAGCCGTAAACACGGTAAGGGAATTTATTGTCTGCAATAACATGATACATCTGGGCCGTTGGCTGGTTGTAAATTGAAGACCACGACTTCCCTCCGTCGAATGTTACTGTTGCACCCCCGTCGTTAGCTTCAATCATTCTTGTATTGTCGGCAGGATCAATCCAGAGCTGGTGGTTGTCTCCGTGAGGAGTTGGCACGTTGCTGAATTTCTTTCCTCCATCTGTTGACTTCCAGAACCCGATATTCATCACCCAAAGGGTCAAGCTATCTTTTGGATCTGCGGTAAGGTGATGATAATACCAGGGGCGTTGATGGACTTCTGCAAACTGGCTCATCAATTGCCAATGAGCTCCTGAATCGTCGGTACGATAGATTCCGGTCTGGTTGTTCTCAGCTTCAATAATAGCCCATACCCTTTCCGGCTTTGAAGGTGAAAGAGCCAGACCGATGCGTCCGCGGTTTTTTCCTGCAGGCAATCCTGGATTTAAGGTAATATCAGTCCAGGTTTCACCGCCATTGGTAGTCTTAAAAATACCGGCACCGGGTCCTGAGCTGCGGACGCCCCACTCGAAGCGACGAAACTCAAAGGCAGAAGCATACATTACGTCCGGATTGGCAGGATCCATCGTGAGATCGATTGCTCCTACATCCGGGCTTTTATACAGAACCTTTTTCCATGATTTTCCTCCATCAGTGGTTTTAAATACACCCCGTTCTTCATTGGGCCCAAAGGCATGACCGATGGCTGCCACGTATACGATATCCGCATTCGTAGGATGAATCAGCAGCCTTCCGATATGATATGTATTTTTCAAACCAACATACGCCCATGTTTTACCTGCATCCACCGATTTATAAACACCATCTCCATGCGAAGTATTTCCACGCAGGGTATGCTCACCCATCCCAACATATATAACCTGCGGGTTTGATGTGCTTACCGCAACAGCACCCACGGAGCCGGTTTTAAAAAAACCATCCGATACGTTTTTCCACTCTTTTCCTCCATCTACCGTTTTCCATACCCCGCCTCCGGTGGTGCCCATATAGAATGTTGTTTTTTCTTTGGGATGACCGGCAACAGCTACCGAACGGCCCCCGCGGTACGGCCCGATCAAACGCCATTGCATCGATTGCATAATTTTGGCATTCGTCTCCGGCTCTGGCATAGCAGCAGAAATGACTGTGCGATTCTGATCAAAGGAGGTCTGGGCCAGGGACGGATCGCTCGTGAATAAAACAGCCACGGTGAGGATAGCATTGCGTATCATAAGATAACTGCGTGTGATCCTTTCAAAGCATGGGGCAATAACATTCGTATGGCCATTATTGATACCAAAATTCATATTCATACACTTCTTAAAGGTTAATTATTAAAACACAACTTTTTTTAAACTCAAACCGGCTATGTCATATGTACACGGAAGCACAACTTAAATATTTTTTAAGAACCGGGTTAATAAATATCTGAGGACGGTGCCGCTTCGCGCAGCGTAAGCAACTGTAAAAAACCGTTTACTTTGTTACTTCTGCATCATCCTTTCCGCACGTAATTAACATACTTTCAATGATAAAGAAGGGCGCATTTTTCTATTGATTTTTAAAGCGTGCCCCAACCCTGCAATCGCCGGGTTCGCCCCGTGACTCATCACAAATATTATTAAAGAATGCAACTATTCTGCGGCCGTCTTTTAAATTCAAAATAAACTTAAATAAAAAGTAATCATTCACATCCACCGTTTTAATATCAACATTGGCGATAGACAGCAACTGTGCTGCTGTAAAGGTGAATGTTTTCGGGAAAACAGTTACTGTCTCGTATGATTTATCTGACGCTCTGACAATGCTGGGTAGCGGAAACTGGAAAATGTTAGGGTATTGATTACCCGGACTACTTATGACAATCGGATACGCAGGCACGCTTGCTTCTTTTTTATTGAAGCTAATGTAAACTTCAATAGCATTCACTGTTTCCTTTCCAAATCCCTCCCAGTTTAAAACAAATTCAAATTCCTGTTTAGCAACCTCAGGATCTTTAAGATTAAAAAATGAAGTATTTGCCGATGGTACAGTCGGTAAGGCTGATTTGGCTGTATTGACCTTTACTACAGGAACTGCGGTGTATGCCGTATTCTCCCATTCATATTCTTTCTTCTTACATGAACTTAGTAAGAGCAAAAACAAAAAAGTAGCTATAGATATATTTTGCTTCATCGTTTACATTTAAAAGTTTGAACTGTTTTAAAAAGACCTGACCAGTATTCACCTGGCCCGGTAAGATCACATTACTTATCCCAAAATACCGGTGTTGTTTGCTGAACTGTTTGTAATTCGCTGGCTTTTGAACTTACCGAGGTATTTGAAATCAATTCCGCCTGCGAATAATAAAGCCTGAGTGGAAAGGCATTAAGCGGCGACAATAGCGGGCGCAATTGGGGTAAAGCGGTTCGCCGGTAGTCGGTATAAGTCTCCATGCCGTTACCATATGTTGCAATGTACTTTTGGGTCATCACCAGTTCAAGCTTTTTGTTGTTGTCGGATGCAGCGTCATACTGTCTTGACAGCTTACCCACAAAGCCGGTAAGGGTTGGCGAAGACATGGCAATGCCCCCGTTTGCCGCTGCAAACGTGCTTACGCTGCTGAGGTTTGCGGTAACTCCGTCTATAAAATTCTGCCGCGCATTATCCCTGGTAGTTAATGTTAATGCGGCTTCTGCCCTGATGAAATATACCATTGCATTTGTAATAAGCGGCATAATGCCTGCACCAGTGCCATCGGAAACACCAACCACTTTAGTACCGCCGGCAGTGCCTGCGTTTGTAAGAAACATATTTGTTGATGGGATATTATTGACAGGAGCATTATCATACAATCCGCCCGCGGGGTATATCCCGAAGGTCGCCCGTCGGGTCTGGTCAGCAGGCCCCCCGGTACCGTCTCCCGGGTTGCGGCCGTAATAACCATTGCTGTTTGTTGAATTGTTCAGTCCTGCCGTTGCGTTTTGCCGGAAGATATAATAACGTAACCGGGGATCATCATTATTGAACAACATATCTGTCAGGGACTGGCTCATATAAAAAGTTTTTGCGCCCTGGTATTCGGATCTGTGCCATGGATGACGGTTGTTTGGATTTTGCGATGATCCGAACCTGAATGTAAAATCGCCGGAATTGCTGTTGATTAAATTCCCTGAAATCAAACTGTTGATGCCGGCAGTTGCTTTGGGCGCGTCTACCAGTCTGATCACATTGAACAGCTTCAGCTTCAGGGAATTCGCCATGCGTAACCAGGCATCCTTACTGCCGCGGTAAATGATATCAGCCGGTGCAGGCATTAAAGTGGTTGAAGAAACCTTTCCCGCGTCAGCTATTGCTTCATCAATAAGAACAAACAACTTTTCGTACACCGCTGCTCCGCTGATGAATTCGGGATTTCGGTTTTCCTGCCCAAGGCTTGCAGTTGTAAAAGGAACATCCCCCCACATATCCACGAGCAGGCTGTAGAGGTATGCCTTTTGCAGTTTTGCAACGGCAACATAACCCCATTGCTGCTGTTTGGTGCTTTCTTTTATAAGTGTTTCGATGTCAATTAATGTCTGGCTGTAAAAGCCGTTCCAGGAATCGTCAAAGCTGGTGCCGGTTTGTTGAAGGCGGCTTAAGGAAGCAGAAAAAATCGTATGCTGGATTATAGTTGAAGTGCCACTGTTTAACTGATGCATATTACCGGCCATCGAAATCTGGGTAGACGGCAATAATAAATTCAGCTGAACAGTAGTAACGTTGTTCGGGTCGTTATTGATATCAATAAATTTTTTGCACGAACTGCCAAAAACCAGGAAGGCACTTATTAAGAAGTAGATTTTTATTCTTTTGAATAGCATAGTTGTCTGTCTTTTTTTAAGTGATACTAAAAGCTGAATCTTAGATTAACACCAAATCTTCTTGTTGTAGGAACGGCAAGATTATCGTACCCCTGCGAGTTGCCGACACCAAGAGAACTTACCTCGGGGTCAAAATTTACGTATTTAGGAAAATTGGGAGCATTATACCAAAGGTTACGCCCGCTCAGGGATAAGGAAGCTGATCCGAAAGGAGTGCTTTTTAAGAAACTTTTCGGCAGCTCATAGGCCAATGAAATTTCCCGGAGCCGCAGCACCGTTGCATCCAGCACAGACCCTTCGTTTACCCCGCCGGGGCCCATTCCACCGGCGAAGAAATGATCTTCATATGCCATTGCCACATTATTGGGAATTTTATTTCCTCTGGCGTCCAGCAGCGGTTTCAGGGTATTGATGTCCCCCAGAACTCCCGGCGGTACAATCACAAATTCCCTGAGTTCAGTATCTCTGGTAACGCCGCGCGACATCATATTACCAATGGTGCTTGAGAAAAGGGAACCACCCTGTTTCCAGTCAAATAAGACATTCAGGGATATGCCTCGATAACTAAAGGAATTCGATAGTCCTAACATAAAATCGGGATTCGGATTACCAATGGGCTGGAGAGCCCCTGAAGTGAGGGGTTTGCCTGTATTTGGATCTATGAGAACATTACCAACCTCGTCTCTTGCATAGGCTGTTCCTAAAATTAATCCGTAGGGCTGACCTACAATATGGATACTGCTTGTACCGTTAGTGCCGCCATAACTAAAACTTTTATAACCGCCAAGGTCATTGATTAAATTCCGGTTCCGGGTAAAATTTGCGGAGATATCCCAGTTAAAGCCCCCGCTGTTGCTTTTTACCGGAGACAAATTCAACCCGATCTCTATTCCCTGGTTTGTTGCTTTTCCAAGGTTAAGTATCTGGGTTGCGTAACCAGACGAAGGCGCGGCGCTCACCTCGAAAATCTGTGAGGTACTTTTTTTGTTATAGTACGTAAAATCCAATCCAATTCTGCCGTTTAGGAATTGCAATTCAGTACCCAGCTCAAGCTCTGTAATAAATTCAGGTTTTAAATTTGCGTTTGCAAGCAGATCAGCCTGGGTAATGATGTTTGTGCCTGTACCTCCTGCGGGGGTAAACGGAGTTCCTACTGCAGCCACACCAGAAGCGCCGAGCGTGTTATTTATGGGAAATACGTTTAAAGTCTGGTAAGGAGTAGCCTCGTTTCCAACCTTAGTATAACCAGCCCTGATTTTCCCGAATGAGAGCACGTTCCTAGCCATATTCAACGCCTGTGTAAAAATAAATGAACCGTTAACTCCACCGTACAGGTAACTTCTGTTGTTGGCAGGTAATGTAGAAGAAATGTCATTACGGCCTACTACATTCAGCGTCAGGAAGCTTTTATATTCAAGCGTGACATCCCCAAAAAAAGCATAAAACCTTTGCTTGAGAATGTTCCTGTTGTTTTGTAATTGTACAGGCGTTATGGAGCTTGTGTTGTTTATGCTGTTCAGCCCGGCAACAATGATATTGTCGCCATAAAACACTTTCCGGTTAGTCAGCCGCTGGTTAATATTATTTCCAATGATCGCCCTCAGAGACAAATCATCATTGATGGAACTGCTCGCTGTCACCAGCAAAGTATTATCCAGTTCCTGCCTGTAGATGTCATCACTGGTGATGCTTCCGTTTGGATATGACGAGCTGCCTTTTCCTCTGACATTTAACCTCCGGTCGGTATACGCGTTAAACCCCGCTGTGTTTTGGATGTTCAGCCATGGCAGCGGATCATACCCGAGTACAAAGTTGCCATAATACCTGTCTACATTACTGATCGAAGGACTGTGCTTTACAGACCAGTAGGGATTATCGAGCCCCGTATAGTCATAAACGTTACTACCATCAAGAGGATTTTCATAAGGGTTGTTTGTTAAATCGAAACTTGTAGGTGTATACATCAACGCACTCATGATAGAGCCCGAATTGCCTCCGATCGGCGGGGATTTCTGATCTGTAATTACATAATTGATAGCACCGCTCGCGTAAAATTTATTTTCAAGCTTGATATTACCGCCTATATTTATTGATGTGCGGTTAATTGAATTTTCGGGTACTACCCCTTCATTGGAAGTTCTTGAAATACCGGCAGTGAAGTTTCCTTTTTCGTTTCCCGATGAAATGGAGATGGCATTTTCATAAACATTCCCCCGCCGGAAAAAATTTCTGACATTTTCTTTAGCATAAGATCTGTACGGTATCTGTATCGGCGTAATTCCATCTGCCTCATAAAACTGGGGGAATACCGCAGCGCTAAATTGCCTCGTCAACTGATGGGGGATTGTTTCACGCGTAGGCAGCATGCTTTGAACACCCGGAAATGGCTGGCCCCAGGAAGCGTATACGCCATGTCGGTAGTCGTTGTTTGTGCCCTGCCCGTATTTGGTTTGATATTCCGGTAAACCGGATACGTCCTCAAAAGCGTAAGACGTGCTATAGGTAATTTCAGTACCCTTTCTGCTCTGCTTTTTACCTGATTTGGTAGTGATGATAATGGCGCCGTTGGCAGCTCTTGAACCGTAGAGGGCCGCGGCTGCGGCACCTTTTAATACAGTCATGCTCTGAATATTATTGGGGTCTATGTCGAAAGCACGATTGGTAACACCGCCACCACCTACGGTAGTGGTACCGGCATTTGCAAAGCTGGAGTTATCGAAGGGTACCCCGTCTACGACAAATAAAGGCTGGTTGTTATTGCCAAGTGAAGAATTTCCCCGTATAGTGATGTTGGTTCCTCCACCGGCAATGCCGCCGGAACCCTGGATGTTCACACCCGCCACTTTGCCACTTAACGAACGGATGGGGTCAGGCTCCGACTTTTGAGCGATCTGCCCGGCATCTATCGTGCTTACCGCATAGCCTAATTTGTTTTTCTGCCTTCGTATACCCGCCGCCGTTACGATGACGTTATTCAGCGTAGCAGAGCTTTCAGCCAGCTTAACATCGATAACCGAACGTCCGGAGACAGGTACTTCCAACATGCCGTAACCTATGTTTGAGAAAACAAGCACGCCTGCATCATCTGTAACCGGGATCTTATAGGTTCCCTGTCTGTCGGTGGTAGTACCTTTCGACAATCCTTTTACGGTTATACTTACCCCCGGTATAAATGAACCATCCTGTTGCGAAGTAACCTGCCCGCTGACGATCCGACCCTGCGAATTGCCTTTAAAAAAAGTAAACAAAGAAAAGACCGCAAAGAGGAGTATTTGCTTCATAAGGTGTTTGTTAGCTTTCTTGAAATTATTACTAATGATCTCTGAATCCAGAGAAGAACAACGCTATCTGTTGTGTATGTGTCATCGAAAAATCTTTATCAGGCAAGTTTCGCTGTTGTACGTTCTTACAAATTTGCGGCAGGCAATGAGGTGTTGGAAAGAAATGAACGTTGACCGTCTAACACTTTATAAATTAATACATATATCTATATTTCGTAAAAATAAGAGAATGTTTCAGATTACATACAATAAATTTTATATTTTTTTATTTATAATGCTTTTGCTGATATTTTAAAATTTTATTCTTCCGGTGTGGAGGGATGGCTAAAAGGAAACTCGTCCATGCACTACAGCGGGGCAGGGCCAATAAGCACCGGGCGGGCAGTTTTTATTCCAGGACTGGCTTGCTCCTCCGCGCCGAGGCGCCAGGGGGTAGAAGCAAAAAATATTGGTGAGTGCGTACCGCGGAGACAACAGCGGGAATAGTGGTGGGGCCGGTTCGCACCCTGGAAATACGTTGGCGGCGATAGAAGGGAGATATCCCTGACTTCTTTCCCTCTGCCGTCAAAGGCGAGTCTCCGGATCAGCGGTTTAGACCAACAGCAACTAAGCGGGACTCCGCCGTGGCATTACTGCGGGCGGGCTCTGGACATTACCGCTTAGCCTTTGTACTAAAAACACGTTCGTGTTTGTTTGCAGGGATACTGACGGTGTACTTTTTGCCGTCAGGCATTACAGACAACTTAATGTAGTTGGCCCGGCAATCGTGTTTAAGGTTGGCAATATATTCTTCCGCGGTATTGTATGATGAATCCTGGCGGATATTTTTATGCAGTTGGTATTGGGCCTGGATTGAAGACGTGTTGCGCAGCGTGGTGATCGTTTGGGGGCCACAGCCTTTTTGAGTGCCGTTACCCATAATACTTACTGTTGGTTGCAATGCTTTGATAAGTAAAGGATGATTGCTTTGATCTAACCCATGGTGATTAACCTGGTAAACATCTACCTGCCCGGCAAGGGTACGTGGACAAACCAGTGTCTTTTCAATATTCCACGTAAGGTCTCCCCCGTCAAAAAAACGAAACGGTCCGTAATCCATTACCAGCACCTGGCTGTTGGCATTGTCAGACTTATCAATGGCTTTATCCGGAACACTTTCGCATCCACTAACGGGTAAAGAACTTTTAGTAATCGGTACAAACTGCTTATCAGCGCCAACAAATCGCAAAGACAGTTTCTGAAAACCTTTAGGTAAATGCTTAAGCCTTACGGTTGCGCCAGGCTTTATCAAAGAACGTTTCTTTACCGGCATTTCACGGTACGAACCGATATGAGCTGCAAAATTTTTGTCTTCGGATAACGTATCCGGAATTCCTTTGTCGATTACCTCTATAATGGGCATTTTGGCTGCTAACAAAGAGGCTCCGCCATAATGATCAATATGCCAGTGCGTGGTAATCAGGTGATCGATCTGTTTGAGGCCGGCAACATTATGAGCAACGTCATAAATGCGTTCCGAGTCGCGGCCGCCCGGATTCCCCGTGTCTATTAAAACCGATTCTCCGGAAGGTGTTACAATCAGGGTAGCTGCACCTCCTTCCGTATCAATCCAGTATATGGTGAGGTTTTGTGGCGCTATGGAAATGCTTTTACGTTCTGTTGGTTGAGCATCAGGTATACCATACCCGGTTAACAATAATACAGAAGCTATAAACAGCGGGGCAAAAAAGAATTGATTGCATCTCATATAAAAACGATTCAATTTGAGCTTTGACTTAATTACAGCCCGGTAAATGATCACCAATATTAAACGATTACCAATACAAACAAGATCATCACAAGGCCTGATCCGCTTTGTCATTACGTTTACGTATTCCTGCCCTGGTTGCGTCTATCGGTTGAAAACCCAATGCAAAAGCCGGAGACTCTGGCTTTAACCTAAAGTCGAAACCCTCCGCGTTTACAAACATTGGATCTGTATAAAGCGAATGTAAGTCTTTGCCTCTCTTTTGCCATTCAGCCCACGACTGACCATTAAATTTCACCTCTTCCGCTTTAGCTGTGGGGTTGTAATAGATATTGTAATCCATGTCAAATGTGCTGGTGACATCCCGCGGAGCTCTTAATGCGGATGCGTAAAATTTGTAGGGTTCGTCCCGCCACTTTTTACTTAACAGTTCCCCTTCGCGCCAGTAAATAATATTATTCTCAAAGAATACACTCTTGTGCGGTTCCACCCTCGTGCGGCTGAGCTGCTCGAGCTTACCCAACGCAAAAATATTATTCCTTACGGTTACTTCTTTGCTGAAATGAATATTGAACGGTGCAAACTTTGTATTGTACACGATGTTATTTTCAACAAGTAAATGGGTGCTTCCTTCGTCGTGGTACATTCCCCAGCCACCGTAATGGTTGGCGTTGATATCATGGATGACATTGTTTCTGACAATGGTGCCCGGCGACACACCAAGCGTATAAATACCACCCATATCTGACAGCAGTCCGGTTTGGCCTATATCATGAATGTGATTGTATTCAACTACATTATGGGTACTTACACTGCGCTGGTATCCCCATGCCCATCCTACCGAAATTCCTGTGTACCAGCCATGATGTATTTCGTTGTGCACTACCTGGTTGAGACTGGCATTCATCAAAAGAATACCAACTGCCGAAGGGAAAACTTCCCCGTAATGATGAAGCATATTATCACTGATGACATTGTTAGCTGTTCGCAGCAGGGGATGGTCTTTCTCCGTGCCGCCGTTCAACCTGATACCACCGGCGCCAAGGTAGCTTAGCTCACAGTGTGTTATCCCGATGTTGCGGGAACCGTCAAGTATATCAATTCCATAGGTGCCTGTATTGCGGATGCGGCAACGCTCGAAGGCGCAGTTCTGCGCTCCTTTTAAAGTAATGCTGGCTGAAACTGCTGCCGACCCCTGTTTATCGTTTGAGTCGCCGGGCGGTAACTCGAAGTGGGTATACTGAAAAGTAAGCCCTTTGAAATAAAGGTTGGTCACGGGTTTAAGCGCAACGGCATCACCCTCTAAACGTAACAATCCGGTGGCGTAAGGGGCGATAACATTTGCCTCGGTCATGTTTTCTCCGGGAAGCGGATAATAATAAAGTATTCCCGTCTTTTTGTTAAGGTACCATTCGCCCGGAGCATCAAGGCCCTCCCAAAGGTTCTCGACGACGTAGCGTGCACCGGCACTGGTAAAATCATCTGTAAATACTTTCCCGGCTTTATGGCGGAACGTTACGATCCGGCTTTTAGGATCTATCGATTGAATCGGCAAATGCGAATCAGTCCAGAAATGATACACGATCACTTCTACATCCCCCAAATTTGTCCATTTCGGGTTAAGGTCGGTTCCGGCATATTCAAACCGCTGGCAGTCGGTGTGATAATGAACTTCCCGGCCACCATCAGGAAAACCTTTTACACGCAGGAAACCCTGGTTAGGCGTGCGGGCCCGCTGGCGGGAAGACCCGTTAATATACAATTGCCTGAATGACCACTGCCCCTTGCTGACTTCCGGAATTTTCGTCATCCAAATGCCGTTCCTGTAAGGTTTCCATCCCTGAATCGATTTTCCGCCGCTGATGATTGCCTCTTCATCCTTATATGCCTGATACGTTATGGGTGCATTCATATCACCGGAATCTTCTTCTTTGAATACTACCGGCTTTTCAATCGTGTACGTGCCACCACGCAAATAAACGGTAACAGGTTGAGTCAGCTTACCTTCCTGCTTTAACCGCCTTACCGCTTCACGGGCTGCATCAATCGACGAGAAAGGAGACGTGCCGTCAGGTGATGCTTTGCCATCCGGAGAAACATAAAATGTTGTTGTTCCCTGTGATAAGACGTGATTGGCCCCAACAACCATCAGCACAATCAGACCAAAAAAACATTTCATAAAACGAATTTAAGTTGAACTTAAAAACCTTATAGGTTGGAACCACAGCCACTAACCTTATAGGTTCGCACCACGGCGACTTCAGCAGTGAACCACTAAAACCTATAAGGTTGAACCTGAGCGGCTAAGCATCACAACCTTATGGGTTGAACCACTAACCTTATAGGTTCGCACCACGGCGACTTCAGCAGTGAACCATCAAAACCTGTAAGATTTGAACCGGAGCGGCTAAGCATCACAACCTTATAGGTTGAACCACTAACCTTACGGGTTCGCACCACGGCGACTTCAGCAGTGAACCATCAAAACCTATAAGGTTGAACCGGAGCGGCCAAGTACATTACTCCAAAGTCGCCGCAGGCCTCACATTTTTTCCTTTCCTGCCGGTAAGATCGTCTCCAAGGTCTTCCCTTGCCTGCTCTACAAACACCATGATCTTCTCTGCAATGTCAGGATACAATTTTTGAACGTCGTATGCTTCTCCGGGATCGTGGGTAAGGTTATACAGCGCTTGTTGAACACCTACCTCGGTAGTTTGTCCGGGGTAGCCGCCCTTGCCATGTATATCCACAACATATGACCGCGACTTGTGAGGCAGCACAAGCTTCCAGTTTTTATACCGCACCGCTTTCAGGCTGTTTTTATCGTAATAGTAATAGAACACCTCGCGGGGCCCCTTAGGAGATTTGCCTAACAGCAAAGGCATAAAGCTCATCCCGTCTATATTGTTTTTTGGCGAAGGTGCGCCGGTTAAAGCAACGATAGTCGGCAAAATGTCGATGTTCGACATCAACTGACTGTTTACCCCTCCCGCTTCTATCTTGCCAGGCCACCTAACCATGCAGGGCACCCGCACTCCCCCATCCCAAACCGTACCTTTACCCTCCCGGAAACCGCCGGAAGACCCCGCATTGTTACCGAAATTCAACCACGGTCCGTTATCACTCGTAACGATCAATATGGTATTGGCAGACAATCCCTCTTTTTCCAAAGTATTTATAATCTCTCCCAACGACCAGTCAAGCTCCATAATGACATCTCCAAAAATCCCGGCTTCACTCTTTCCTTTGAATTTCGCAGATGCAGCCAGCGGCACGTGCGGCATCGGGTGGGCCAGGTATAAGAAGAACGGGCTCTTTTTATTTGTGGTTATGAAAGTTATTGCCTTTTGCGTAAGCGTGGACGTCAGCTTTGCCTGGTCGGACAGATTAGCATTGATCGCGGTTACATTATCGCCATCAATGATGGGCAGGGGCGGGTATTTACCTATCCGGTTGGCGGTGTCTGTAACCGGCCTCCCTTCATAATCAACCGGCCACATGTCGTGCGAATAGGGAATGCCATAAAAACTGTCGAAGCCATACGAGGTCGGGAAATATGGCTTTTTTGATCCTAAATGCCATTTGCCCAGCATTGCCGTTTTATATCCATTCTTTTTAAGCAGGGAAGCAATTGTTTCTTCTTTGGGATTTAAGGCAATCGTTGCCCACGGGGCCAACGCCCCAAACAGTCCTACCCTGTTTGGGTAGCAGCCCGTCAGCAGCGCCGCACGGGACGCAGTACAGACAGCCTGGGCGGAATTGAAATGCGTAAAACGCATGCTTTCTTTAGCCATCCGGTTAAAGTTGGGGGTTGCAATTCCACTCATACCGTATGGTTCGGTATCTCCATAACCCATATCGTCCATATTGATCAGGATAACATTGGGCCGGCCGGCAGGCTTGTTTTGAGCCGGGGTGTAATGGGCATTGCATAACAGCATGATCATCCAGAAAGTACTTCGCATAATTCTGATATAAAGATTACCAGTTAGGATTTTGAGTCAGGTTGGGATTCAGCTCCCGTTCTCTTTGGGGGATCGGCCACAGGTAATCCCTGTCTTTGTTGAAAAGTTTTTCGAAAGCCTGTACTTCAACGGTTACCAGATTATTGTTTTCCAGGTAAGTCATTCCGTACACTTTCCCGGGCAATACGTTTTCGGCAATACGCCAGCGGCGCAAATCAAAATACCGGAGTCCCTCAAAAGCCAATTCTACCAGCCTTTCGTGACGTACTATTTCCCGCATGGCTTCCCTCGAGCCGGGCGCAGACAGTGCAGGCATATTAACGTCTTTGCGTTGTCTTACCGCATTGATGGCATTCACCACCGTCTGATCTATTTGATTGGCTTCTATCTTTGCTTCTGCATAGGTTAACAACACTTCAGCGTAACGCAGTAAAATAATATTGATCCCGCTATTAGCAGGTTGCGCCAAATCTTCCTTATTAATATACTTCTTTACATTAAAGCCGGTAGAAGTTGTGATAAAGCTATAACCGATTGCATCAGCTGTATTGCTGTTTGGTCTTGTATTGTAAATCTTTCCATCCGGAAGAACATCACCAGGCACGAAAATAGAATACTTCAGGCGAGGGTCACGGTTTACATAAGGGTTCCGGGGGTCGAAGCCGCTGGCAGGGTCCGAAATACTCCTGCCATTAATCATCTGGTAGGAGTCAACCAGCTTTTTGGTAGGCACATAAAAACTGCCGCTTGCCCGCTGGCTGTAAGGTGCCATTTGTGAAAATACGTTATTGCTGTAGTTGTCTTTAATGAACTGCTTATCCAGAATAACTTCAACGTTGTTTTCTGCCGCATAACTAAATAGTGTTTCGTATGCCGGATATAACGAATACACATTTAAATCCATCACCTGTCTGGCAGCAGCAGCAGCTTCTGTAAACCTGCCGGCAAACAGCATCGCGCGGGCTTTAAGCGCCAGGGCCGCCCCTTTTGTCACACGACCTTTCTCGGATGAAGTTTTATCTAACATATCAGCTGCCTCGGTTAGTTCCTTCGAGACAAAATCCCAGATTTGAACCACCGGTGTCCGGGTTAATTTCCGGCCCTCCTCCAGGGAGATGGTGGTGGTTACCAGGGGCACATCGCCAAACAAACTGGCAAGCTTTATATACTGGTATGCCCTGATCACTTTTACCTCCCCCTTTAAACGGTTGATCAGTGTTGCATTGGACGTTTTAACCAGGTCAGCGTTGGCAAGAAAATTGTTGGCTGCGCGGATGCCGGTGTAAGCATCATCCCATTCGGCAAATACTTTACCGTTTAAAGCATCGAGCTGACCTCTTTCGATGCTGGCTTCAACAGAAAAGAGCGTATTTCGGTGGCCGATATCCGACAAACCGTCCCAGGTAAAGATGTTTACCCCTTCGAGGAAGGTATATACCGCGTTAGCGGCTAAGGTGGCATCTCTTTCCGTTTTCCAGAAAAGGTCGGTTGATATCCGGTCGTTAGGGGTAGTATTCAGCAGGTCTTTGCTGCACGCGTGAAACATAGAAGCAGCGAGCAGCAAGGCGATGTTATATTTGATGCGTTTCATATATTCTTCTTTAATGATGCTGTTAACAGGTTAGAATTGCAGGTTAATTCCCATGGTATACAGCGCGGTTTGCGGATAATATTGTGCACGTCCGGAATCTGCTTCCGGGTCCAGGTTCCATTCATTCAGCTTTGAAAAGGTAAGGAGGTTTGTA
Source organism: Flavihumibacter sp. (assembly GCA_041751095.1). Taxonomy (GTDB): domain Bacteria; phylum Bacteroidota; class Bacteroidia; order Chitinophagales; family Chitinophagaceae; genus JADCRZ01. Next base: position 4,930 of record JBGSYC010000294.1, on the reverse strand, counting down.
CCCGCAACGTAAACACTGGCACGCCTCAAATAAGCTTTCCGGGCGATTTCGGCAGGGATCTGGTAGAGGAGCTGGACATTTTTCAGCCGGAAATAAGATCCGTTGATGAGCATACGGTCAGAAGTGCTAACGTTACGGAGGTCGAATTTAGCCGGTCTTGGAAACCTTGCATCGGTACGCTCGGGGGTCCAGTAGTTGTCAGCGTAGATCTTGTGTGTAAATCCTTCCTGGTTACCCATCTCGGCTAAGGCTCCGGAAAGGCGTGTCTGTACCTCCGCTGCCCCCTGGAAAAGCAGGTTCAGGGTGAATCCGTTAAATGAGAAATTGTGAGAAGACCCGAAAGTATATTTCGGGAAGGAGGTTCCAAGGTAGGTCATGTCATCAGCATTAATCTTCCCGTCTTTGTTCATATCTACAAACTTTACGTCGCCGGGTTTAGTGCCAGCCTGCAGGGTAGGGTATTTCTGAATTTCTTCCACCGTTTGAAAAAGGCCGTCAGTCTTATAGCCCCAGTGTGAGTTTATTGCATACCCTTCGCCAATGATGTAGCGGGGGTCAATGTCACTGCCGGAAATATAAGGGCCTGTACCGGCCAGGTTGGCAACGTTGTTTTGATTGATGCTGAAATTGATACTCCCCTCGTACCCCAATGCACCGATCTTACTCCGTGCGCCAAGTAAGAACTCCCATCCTTTGTTATCAACAATACCGGCATTTTGGGCAGAAGGCCTTAAGCCGATAGTTGCCGGGATGGGAAGTAAAAGAAGGATGCCTTCGGTGCGCTTGTTGTAATAGTCTGCTGTAAAGGTAATACGGTTGTTGAGAAACTGTGCGTCTATCCCGATATTAGACTGGATTGTTGTTTCCCACGTGATGTTCTGGTTGGTAAGTCTTTGTTCAACATAGCCCGGAGTTGGCACGCCGCTGAACGTATAATTTACAAGGTTAAGGGTTCCGTAATAACTATAAAGGTTTACAGCCTGGTTACCGGTTTTGCCCCATGAGCCGCGCAACTTAAATTCGTTTATAGCGTCGCCCAGGCTGCCCCAGAAATCTTCCTGCGAAATACGCCATCCTGCTGAGAAAGAAGGAAAAAAACTATACCTCGTCTCGGGTAAAAATCGCGAAGAGCCATCGTAACGGGCATTGGCTTCAAAAAGGTATTTGTCGGCGAATGTGTAGTTCAGGCGGGAAAAATAAGAACGCAGGCCCCACGTCGAGTCACCGCCGCTGTTATTCCTGGTGTTATCGTTTGCGCCCTGGGAAATCGACTGGATATCATTGCTATAAAACCCCTGCCTGAAGGCTCCAAGAGAACTGCCGGTGTTCTTGATTTCCGAATAGCCTCCCAGGATGTTGATGTCATGCTTCCCGAAAGTGGTAGCGTAATTCAAAATATTATTGAGGGTGTATTCCCGGGAACTATTCCTGCTTTCATTCAGGCTGCTCAACGGCACTGTTCTCCTGATAATTTCCGGCTGGTAGTAATCCCTCACGTCGTAAGCATTCGTAAAGTTCTTGCCGGTTGTAAGGTTTATGCGTGAAGCAAACTGGGTAGTGAATTTTAAGCCCTTCACGATCTCCCAGTCACCCTTGATGTTTCCAACGATATAGTCGTCGATCGTTTTTGCCGTGCCTGCCGCTTCAGCATACAATAGCGGATTATGTCCCTGGTTGCTGAGGCCATAAGTGCCGTCAGGAAACTTAGGGGTGGTCCACATAGAGCCGTGGAGCATCCGGTCGTAAACGATATTCTCATTTACCGGAGTAACACCATTCACAAGCCGGTAATTTACATCCGTGCTGACATTGATTTTAGGGGAAACCTTAAAATCGGTGTTTACGCGTATTTCACTGGTTTTTGCGTTGTAATTTGCCAAAATGCCGTCCTGATCCTGATAGCGTAAACTAAGCCTCGCCTTAAACGTATTGCTGCCACCCGCAACTGAAAGAGAATGATTCATCTGGGGCGCCGGACTATATACGGTTTCGAACCAGGTGTTTGGCAGCGGGTATTTCAGCCGGTCGGTGGTGGTTAAGTAATCCTGTATCTGCTGTTCGGTAAATCTTAGCGGAAGGCCTACGTTCCTGTAAGCCACGTTTTGCAGCCGCATATAATCTTCGGTTCCCATTTGCTGCGGGTTATTGATCGCCTGCTGCCTGGCAAGGAAGCCGTTATAATTCACGCTAACGCTGCCCTCCTTCGCGCGCCTCGTTGTTATCAAAACAACACCGTTAGCGGCCCTGGATCCATATATTGCTGTGGATGAAGCATCTTTAAGTACAGAAATAGACTCGATATCATCGGGGTTGATGTCGCTTAGGCGTTGTTCAACACCATCGACCATTACGAGCGGGTTATTGTTGGAGCCTATGGTCGTAATTCCCCTGACCCTTATAAAGGCATTGGATTTTCCAGGTCCGCCTCCACGGTCAATGATCGTAACGCCGGGCAATTGTCCCTGCAAAGCCTGCTGAACGCTCGATACCGGTCTTCTCATCAGCTCTTCTCCTTTGATCTGGCTCACGGCACTGGTCATGCTCACTTTCTTTTGTGTGCTATACCCTACAACCACTACATCCTGCAGCGACCGGGAATCCTCTTCCATAATCACCTGTATGTTTCCAGAGGACGGCACCGGAACCTCCTTTGTCAGAAAACCTACAAAAGAAAATTGCAGGGTGCCCTTGTAGCCGGGAATGGATAAGCTGAAACTTCCATCGGCGCCTGTAGCGGTACCGGTTGTAGTTCCCTTCAGGATAACAGTAACACCCGCCAGCCCTTCACCATTTTGAGAAGTTACTTTCCCTGAAACAACAACGTCGATCAGCTTTTCAAAGCCGGTGGCGGGTATAGCATTGTTAGTTTTAACATCAAAAAATTCATACGGGGCTTTTTGCGATGTACCGTTAGCTTTTGAAAGGGCAAACATTTGGGCGTTTACGGGTGAGATGAATGCGTTCAACCATAGCAACACCAGTAACCGTGATTTGGTAAAGATTTTGTGCATCGTTGAAAATTTGGTGGAAAATAAACTATTATTTAATCTGGAAGAGTGGATTTTCGGATGTAGTATGTTCCTTGTCCATTACCGACTCTAACGCCTTTACCTGCTCCGGAAAGGAAGAAGCTACATTGGTGGTTTCGTTCAGATCATTTTTCAGGTTATATAATTCCGTACGTTCTGGTTTTCCGTTTTTGTAAAACCTGATGGCTTTCCAGTCGCCTTCTCTTACCGCCTGCTTAAAACCCTTTTCGTAAAATTCCCAGTACAGGCCTTTATGCACAGGTTGATTTTTGTTGCCCAGGAGAGTTGGCAGAAAGGAAGTCCCATCAGTCAATGCAGGTGCCTGACCTCCCGCTAAAGCGCTTATCGTGGGCGCCATATCCCAGAAAGCACCTATATGGTTAGTTGTGTTGTTGGGCATGATGGTATTTTTCCACCGGGCGATCATGGGTACACGGATGCCACCTTCATACAGATCACGTTTTACACCGCGCAAAGGACCGCTGCTTTTAAAAAAACCGGTTGCATCAGCCAGCGTACGGCCACCTTCAAGGTGGGTGCCGTTGTCGCTTGAAAAGAATACAATCGTGTTTTCTTCCAAACCCGATTGAGCAAGTTTTTTAAAGATCCAGCTCACGTAATCATCCACGCTCGTGATCATCGCCGCATAAGCAGCTTTGGGAAATGCCTGCGGCCCATAATGCAGTCCTGGCGGGTTAGCCTTTTCCGGTGCAAATACGCTCTGGCCATCAGGCTGCAGATATTGTTTTAAGTAACGATCCTGCACTTTCAATTCAGCATGGGGTAAGGTAAAGGCCAGATACAGGTAAAAAGGAGTGTTTTTATGCTGATCGATAAAATCAATCGCGGACCTCGTAAACACTTCGTTCACATAATCCGAATTTAAAAGAGGAATTTTTTTGGTGCTGCCGTTCGTCATTTTCCATATTGAATCGGCCTGCTGGTAGTGCCCTTCTACGTGGTGAAGGTAGCCGGTAAAATAATCCCAGCCCTTCTTTTCCGGAACGCCGGGGGTACCCTTCAAACCCAAACCCCATTTCCCGAACATGCCCGTAGTATAACCCTGCTTTTTTAAGAGCTGGGGGAGTATGATATCGGTTTCACGCAAGGGCACTTCTCCATTCCCCCTGATGTAGGCATGGCCGGTGTGTATGCCCGTCATAAGGCTTGCCCGGGAGGGTGCGCAAACTGTAGACCCGGCGTAAAACTGCGTAAACCGCAGCCCGTCTTTTGCCATTTTATCCAGGTTTGGAGTCTTTATTCTTTGCTGGCCATAGCTGCCCAGGTCTCCGTAACCTAAATCATCAGCCAGGATAAAAATAATATTTGGCTGCGTTTTTTTCACCGGGATCACCCCACTCAAATGTCGCGCATCCGCAGACCGGAAAGCCCAACTGAAACCAACAATGACTACAATGCCAAGAAGGATCGCTTGTTTCTGAATCATAAAATAAATTCTTCTTAATTGACCTGACAATGTAAAGTATTTATCTGACTTCTGAAGATGGTGGTCTCATAATTGTTTTGTTTGTTAAAATGTAAAGCCATGATCACCGGAATCACAAAAGATAAACACTGGATTTTGGATTATACCTACGTACCCTTTGTTCTGGCTGCTCCTGAACTGGTAGGATTTAAAAAAAGCAACAGCGCGACCAATGCATGCCGGGCGTTTAGTTCGATAGCCCTGGTTTATAGCCTGATGACGGATTCCAGCTCGGGCGTCGTTAAACTCATTCCGTATCGAACCCATGCGGCACTTGACTGGTCTCAACACGGTAGTTCAAGCTATGCCCTTTAGGGCAAGGCTTTAGCTTCTACAAATCTCTGCTAAATTTGTGGTATGCAGAATACACGTAAGGGCAGCCACAGTATTTATCAGTTGCATGTACATATAGTTT
>JBGSYC010000293.1:0-7355 GCA_041751095.1 Flavihumibacter sp. | reverse complement strand
TTTGTAGGAAAGAGCTTGATGAATGCTGCACAAAAAGCAGATATGGATGTAATCTTTAATGGGATAAATGGTGCAGGTGTATTAGATTATGTAACGGCATGGTATATTAAAGCAGCACAGTACATGCAGGAGTATAATATTATGAAGCCAGCAGAAGACACTTCGATTGAGCAGCCGTTGCGTCGCACTCTTGTACAACAAAACTATGAGCAACCAACCAGAACCGCTTTCGTATCAACCAACTCTATTTCACAAGGTGAGCAGGTTGGAGTTCTATGGAATGAACTATTCAATAAGTATAAGATAAAAATTCATTTTGCGCATAGAACTTTTAGCTGGAGAAACGAAGCAAAAGGCAATGCAGCAGTGCACGTTGTTGTAATTGGCTTTGCAAATTTTGATGTAACTGATAAAGTAATTTACGAGTACGAGAATATTAAGGCAGAACCACATGAAGTCAAAGCCAAGAACATCAATCCTTATTTGGTGGAGGCAAATGATAATTTCATTTCATCCAGGAAGCAACCAATTTGCAAAGTTCCACCAATTTCTTATGGCAGTATGGCTAATGATGGGGGTAGGTTACTCCTTAATGATAATGAGAGAGATGAATTAATACTTAAGGAGCCAGAGACAAAGAAATTTATTAGACCTTTTTTAGGATCGCAAGAGTTCATAAATAAGATAAATAGATGGTGCATTTGGTTAAAAGATGTCCCGCCAAATGAGTATTCAAAATTGAAAGGGATTATACAACGGGTTCAAGAAGTAAAGGAATATAGATTTAAAAGTACAAGACCTACAACTCGAAAATTAGCTGACTTTCCTATGCTCTTTGGAGAAATTAGACAACCAACATCAAATTACTTATTAGTTCCTGGAGTATCGTCAGAGAACAGAAGCTATATACCTATAGGCTTTCTAACCAAAGATATAATTGCCAGTGATCTTTCCCGAACAATACCAGATGCTAATCTTTATTTATTTGGTGTACTTACTTCAAGAATGCACATGACTTGGGTAAAATACATTTGTGGCAGGTTAAAGAGTGACTTTAGATATTCAAACAGTTTAGTCTACAACAACTATCCTTGGGCAGAAAATCCAAGCGAAAAACAAAGACAAGCTGTAGAAGAAGCGGCACAAAAAGTATTAGATGCAAGGGCACAATTTCTAGATGCAAGCCTAGCAGATTTGTATGATCCCAATACCATGCCGCCGGTATTAGTTAAAGCACATCAGGCTCTTGACGAAGCAGTTGACTTGTGTTATCGTTCGCAGCCATTTTTAAACGAAACTAAGAGAATAGAATTCTTATTTGAGTTGTATGATAAATATACAAACGGGATGTTTGTGAAGCAACAGAAGCTTAAGATAGCAAAATAATTTTGCTTTATAAAATGATAAAAAGCATGAAAATAGGGATGATTCTTGCTATATGCTAACCAATTAATCTTCTAAATAACCTTATAAAAAAATTCTCTTTCTTTGATTTTTGAATTTGTTTAGGATGATCATTTACATTCCCTGTCATCCTTAACTCTCTGGCATTAACAGCTACATTGTGCTCTCCATACACGGTAACGCCGGATAAATCACCCCTGCCCATCACTGACTGAAAAAAGCAATTTTCATGGCACTCTTTATTTCTATCAATATCCATTGTACCTAAAACGAAATGATAGAGTTGTTGCCCTACATCGTCTATTCCAGAAGGTGCAATAAAAAGCGTCATCATTTGCAATACTTCCATTGAAGCCAGGTGGGAACTAAAGGCAAATACGTTTTCATGAGCATCTAAAAATTTGGATTTGTCCAATCCCTTGATGTATTCAGGATCATCCAGCATACCACTTATTTCCAGCACCGCATTCTCCGTTTTATATTGACCTAAGCATTCCAGGCAAGCCCTTTTATAGCCTATTGTTTGTGCCTTCCAGTCAGCGCCAATAATATTTGTATTTCGTTTATTGGTACGAACTAAAATACCCCCATCAATAACTGGTATTAAATGAGCATATGCAATAAAATTAAGTATCTGACGTGGCCAGGGCCTGTCTACACAACTGAATAGTATATCGCAATCTAATGCTGTTTCAAACCCTTGCTTTTCACAAATACTGTATTCACAAATACTAATTTTTATTTTTGGGGCTGTTGCACTTTTGCGTATCCCATCAGCTACAGCTAACACCTTAGCCCTTCCAATGTCTTCCTTAAAAATATTGGTGAGACGGTCAAGGTTTTTTTCTTCCACGGCATCAAAATCAATAAGTGTAAAATTGGCAATGCCAGTTCTTGCTAATATTTCTGCAACAATGCTTCCTACACTGCCTAAACCTACTATCCCAACCTTTAGACGGGATAAGTCTTCCTGGGTCTTGCTTCCCCATGCAGAAATAGTGCGTAGTTGTTTTGCTGAATCAAAAATAGGAGGCAATAAAGAATCATTGTATGTAAGGCTTAACTTTTTTCCAATGACTCTTACAGTATCACACCAGTTACGGTTATACTTTCTTTTTTCATTTTCATCTTTTATCCAAAACCTTCCACTCCATGCACCATCTGTTCCTAATGTTAATCCCAATAAAGGGAAGCCTGTAAGCCCCATTACTGCAGGAGAAATTCTTGTTTCTGCTATTACATCATCCTCACTCATCCCTTGCCAGCCTGGTCCCGGATGAGAGTGCAAAAACGCAATACCTTCTTTTCTTTCACCGGCTATTTTCAACACCCGTTCAAAATAATGGGGCATAAAGCCAACATTTCCATGAACATTCCTTTCGTTTGCTTCCGGTGAAATAATTTGTGACAGTAGCCCAGAATTTCGATTGGTACCACTGCTCGGTACATATGTTGCAAAGCACAGGTCTTCCTGCTCATCGTCCCTGATTAGGTGGGCAAAAAGCTGCTGATGCATCTCATTGGTCATTATTATGCTAAACATCTTCATATGATTGTTGCAAATAAATTCCTGATGTGAGCTAAATAAGATTTTACAGTTCTGTCAGTTTTGTTCCATTCATTATTGAATGGCCTGCTCCAGTACTGCCATTCGATACCTAATGGGCTGGCAAGGATGCCCCCATATGGATGCATACCTCCGCCGCCTGATATGGGTAAAAGATGGGGTTTGAAATGAGGCCCTGGCGGAGCATTCATCGGAAAGCTTTCAGTTACCTGTAAACCCAGCCATACCTTTTGACCGGCGAATTTTCCGACCGGTATTTCGTATTCAAAGGATACAAAATCAGGAGCAGGCTCCTGCACTGTATAGTCAAGAGCCTGCAATTGATTGATGAAGTCTAATTTTGCCATACGCTAAAATTTAAGATACATTGGTTTCACCCCTGAAGGCAGATATAAATTTTACAGCTGGATATACCATTTTCAATGGCGTGTTTGGGCTGTCTTTAAGGGAAGTCTGGTTGCCATCCGGATTAATTCTTACCAGGTAATAATCATTCACCGGCATTAATCCAGCTGCTTCCAGCATCTGGTTAGGAGTTAGTTCCTTCTGGTCGGTTGTTTCAGGTTCGTTATCCACCAAATAATTAAACACTTCTGTAGGCTTAACAACAAAATGTTCAATGCCACCTTTTGCTAAATCAACCTTTTCGGTAAGGTCAATTTTTTCAAAGTCACAGTCTTTTAATTTCCGGTACAGCCAAAAACACTCTATGGGTGTAATACCGGCCTTTTCCAGCAGTTCCCTGCCTGTTACTATCTGATGGGCGAAAATGTAGTAATGGCCACCAATTTTGACCCTATATTTCTTAGCTACCGGAGGCTTTTTATCATCTTTTGTAAAAGCTTCCACATCAATGATTTCATCCTGGGGTTCCTGACCCCCTAACTTTTCTGTTTCCATAGTTTTAAAATTTGGTTTATACCTGTATATGTTGGCGAGCAGGTATTTTTTGCAGGTGGCCGTAAAAAAATCTATTTTACCAACATATATTAACATGAACAGGTGACAAATGAGCACAGATCCAGGCAGCCAAACTCATATAGATTGGGAGGATATAATCTTAAGGCTTATAGCCTTTACCCGTTCATGGGTCAGGGGCAAACCCTGGTTCAGGGGAGAAAAAACCACCACCTTTCTTATGGGTAAGGAAGTGGAAGACTATGTTTTTGCTGCAATTGGCAGGTTTTTGGACCAGCCGGAGAAATTTGACCCGGCAAAAGGAGAATTGCTTGAATATTTAGAGTATAACCTGGTACGGTCGTTTATCGCCAACGACCTTCGAAAAAAGGAAAACAATCAAACAGATGATATTTTTGCTGATGATGAAGATGATGACAATGAAAGCTCATCGTCTTATTCGGAAAGGGTACTTCCTTACACAGAAGCATTATTTCCGGATGATATTGATTATAATGCTATCAAGGAATACATTGAAAAAGAAGTTCAAGGTGATACTGATGCAGAAAATATTTTTCTGGGTATATACACCTATGGCATGAAGCGAAGGGAAGTAATAGAAGAATTTACCATGACAGCAGTTGCGTTTGATAATGCAATGCGGCGATTGAATACTGTTATCAATCGGACTGCTAATCATTTCAACAAAAACAATCAAACGGTATGAGCAAAAAAACAAATCAAAGTAAATCTGATTTTGTAAACCTATTTATCAGTACTGCCGAAAACGACAGCAGCAGCAAAGAAGCTGCAAAAGCTTTTCTTGAATCTGAAGGAGTGAATACTGAAAAATTGGTTTCAGAAGGATTGAAAAAAATAAAGAAAATGCAGATGTTAGCTGATGCCAAAAGAACCGAGAACGAGATGCAGGCTGCTGAAAGCGTAAAATCAGCGGCGATTGAATGGGTTGATAATTTATTGGGCGATATGAATTTTTCGTTACCGGAGCTTGTTCAAAAAGAAGAATTATCCATGAGTTTTAGAAATGTAGAAAATCTCAGTCAGGATGACATCAGAAATATTCTTATCCGACATTTTACATTGAAGTTTATGAACCAGCAGAACAATAGTGAAAAGTGAATTTCAAATTTTCAAAAGCAGAGCTCAAAGCAAAACATGTGTTGGATGAATGCGGCTTGAATGACCCTACAGAGGAGCCATTAAAGAAAATTATTTTCGGAAGAAAAGCTTTTTATGAGGAGGTGCCATTAGAGGGAAAAGAAGGCGAAATTGTTTCAGTTGATAACAGGTCAATTATTGCGATTAACTCCAATATACAGTTTGAAACTAAAAAGCGGTTTGCCGCTGCACATGAATTAGGGCATTATGAAATGCATAGACATATAAAGCCTATTTTTTCTGACACTGAAGAAGATTTAATGAATTGGTATAAAGCAGGCCCGCATGAAATGGAAGCCAATGGGTTTGCGGCTGAATTTCTAATGCCTTCTGAACTGTTTCACAAAGAGTGTGAAAGAAAAAAGTTTGAACCAAAAGTTATTGAGCATCTTGCCAACCGTTTCCAGGTAAGTAAAACGGCTGCTATCTTGAAGTTTGTAAAGCGGGGTAATCATCCTGTTTTTATAATGTATTGCAAGGATAATAAAATGAAATGGTGGAAGAAGTCAGACGATTTTTATCATTTTTGCCCATTTGAATATGATGCCCCACCGCCAAGTGGTTCTGTGGCCTATGAAGTATATACTGGAAAAAAAAATTATTACGGCGATGAATCCAAACAAGATATATGGAAGTCAGACTGGTTTCAAATGAAAAATGATGATGAGAAGGATTCGAGATTTTTTGAATATTGTTTATATGCCAGGTCTTATAACTATACGTTGAGTGTGATTTGGGAGAAGTGATTTAAAAGGACTAAGTGGTCGTTATCCCCATCATGTGAAATAATGCCAATAGTTAAAGCAATATGCTCATAAGCTCATCCATCCTGTTTTATACCGAGCATTTCACGGAAAACGCTTTACGGTTGCCAGGCAGCAGAGCAAGCTTTGATTACCCTTTTAAAGATAATGACAGGGCTTCATCTTAATACTCACAGTATTGATAGGCTTGTTCGTTGTTGCTCATTGGTTTCAGATAAGTTTGCTTGCGTATTCCCTCGAAACAATGATAAGAATGAACGCCTCTTTCAACTGATACAAAAAGCTTAAATAGACACCCGGTATAAAGAAGATTATTGTATCAGTATTGATAATCTTTTAATACTCACTGACAGGGTAAGAGCATTAGAGAAATTCGTGAAAGATGTATGTAACAGCAAATTAAAAGGGGCAGGAGCATTTAATTAGTTCTACCAGATTTAAAAATATTGATGAGTATAAACAGAAACATAGGTTTTATAATATTAATTGAAATATTACTTTTGCAAAAATATTCTTGAAGCGTTTTTGCTTTAAGCCCTGCACTGAAACTTAGGAACTTTCAAAGGTAACGGGACATAAGTGGAGAACGCTCATGCTACGGCGTGGGCGCACTTATTCGTTACCGGGTTTCCTAAGACCTCAGTGCGGTAAGGTGTTGCCTGCGCTTATTTATAAACGGGCAGCACAGGTCATATGGTTTAACTCTTAAAATATTGATATGTTCGCCTACAGCAATTACCCAGGATTTGACTATCCGGCAAATCAAATATTCAAATTTCTGGCAGCCTTAGATTTCTTTACCATCATGCTAAAAAATGGGGAAGTTGTACATTATAAAGCATCTGATACAAATTCGTTTCGCCAATGGTTAACAGATAATAATATTCCGGATATAAGGACTGAAGACGGGTGGGTAATTAGTCAAAGCTCTTAGCACTTTTATTTTGTTGTGCTTAATGAATTAAGCTTTTCACTTAATTCATTAAGCCCCGCTTTTGTTAAACAATCGTCAGCAAAAGCATTCAATTCCTGTAGCGTTTCTGCAGGTATATTCGCCAACAGGTTTAATGATTTATCATCATCCCTTGATGACAAACCACGTTTAATAACGCTATTTAAGAGCAGTACGTTTTTGCGTGAAATCCTCATGTCAATCTTCACTGTTTCGTTCATGCCAGGGATACTCAAAATAGTATCATATACTTTGGCTACATCATTTGTTGTAAGCATAACTACACGTTTTTATTTATTTAATCTTCACTGTACAAATGTATCTGTTGATATCTAAAGTATCCTCATCAAAATACGGTGAGGATAGGTAGAACCCATTCCGCTTTTTTAACTTCGTACCCGTTGTAACTGAATAGTGAAAATATAAATGTGAGGTTATGAATGTCAGTGGGCAAAGGCTTTCTATTGGAGAAGCCAGACAGATAGATTTGGTAGATTACCTGTCTAAATTAGGATATGAACCGGCAAAGGTTAGAGGGATTGATTACTGGTATATATCTCCCTTGCGTGAAGAAAGAACACCCTCCTTTAAG
>JBGSYC010000292.1:0-2523 GCA_041751095.1 Flavihumibacter sp. | reverse complement strand
TAAAGCTGTATTTTGCTTCTAAACATTTTCTTTCTGAACAGCCGATAAGCAGAGTTAACACAATAAAACCAGAATAGACCCTCATGTCATTTTATAAATAGATGCATTTTTGGACAGTTTCCATAAAGTGGCAGGTAACGTTTGTATTAGCGGCACCCTCCAATTTACAACACATTCACCATCAATCAAAACCAATTCGCTTTTTAAAATTATATGTTGCGGTAATACAGCTACCATTCCACCCCTCCTTTCTTCCAGATGTCGTCCAAAGGGCTTACAATCGTAACCAACTGATCTTTTTTAACGTGCAGGTAACGCTCAGTAGTCTTGATATTGAAATGCCCTAAAAGTTCTTTGATATACCTGATGTCTATGCCTTTTTCTAATATATGCGTAGCAAAGGAATGGCGCAGGCAATGAAAGCTGACTTCCTTTTTTATTCCTGCCTTATAACGAGCCATCTGAAAAACCTTCTGCGCGCTTCTGGCGCTGTACATAGTGCCCGGCTCACCCTGCCCTTCAAATAAATACTGCCGTGGCCTGGGAATGCATAGCTGTATGTATTTCCTGAGTACATCAAGCAATACCGGACTTAAGGTTACATACCGGTCTTTTTTTCCTTTGGCTCTTTCAATGCAAATTTGCATGCGGTCACTGTCAATATCTTTCAGTTTCATATTCACTACTTCACTTACCCTCAGGCCGGCACTGTATGCAGTAAATAATATAGCCTTGTGCTTTCTGTTTGAAATGGCATTAAACAAGCGGGTGATCTCTTGTTCGCCAAGTACCTTAGGTAATTGCTGCGGCTTTTTTGGCCTCGGTATATCGACAAAAAACTTTTCCTTTCCCAAAACCTGTTCGTAAAAAAACTTAAGCGCGTTGATACGGCTATGCATCGTATTTTCTGTCAGCCCGCTGTGAAGACATTTAAGCAGCCATCTTTTAACATCATCCGTAGCAAGCTTACCGGCGCCATGTTTGCCCAGCGCCTGAAAGAATACAATTAGTTCTGCTCTGTACGTCCTTATAGTGCTATTGCTATAAGCTTTCAGCCTGAGTAGGTCTACCGTTTTCTGCAGGCTGATCAGATTTTCATAACTCAGCCGGTAAGCAACCGTTGGCTCCGGTGCAACAACAGCCGGCCTGCTTGCCGTTACTGACTGCGTCGTTTCCAAAGATTGTTGCAGAGGAAATTCTTTTGGCACCTCTGCCGCTTTGACGGCTTTTCTTTTTATCAGGTAGTGCTGTAACGCTTTGGCATCGATCGTTGTAACAGACCTTAAATTATTGCGTATTAGTTTGTAATTATTCTCAGTCAGCGGCAGGTACCAGCTCTTATGCGTCTGGCTCCACTTTACAGCCGGCAGGCGCCTTATGGTGTCATTTAACCCTTTATGATGATCAAAACTAATCAGTATCTGTTCCGCTCCCCTGTGCATCATGGGAAGCAGCGTTACGGTTTCCATTAATTGAAGTAATTATAAAAGACCACTGGAATATAAAAGCACGCCATCAGCATCCGTCTGTTTACAACGCTAAATTACGTGCAACGAGAAAGATTAAAGGGGTGATGCAACCCTATCTATTCATTATCAAAAACGTAAAAAATCTTGTTTACCGCTGCGGAATTATTCTCCGGTGCGGCATATTCAGCAGCTCCATAACCTTAACATCACTTCCGATAATAACTCCTGAGGTTGCTGGTTCGGTGCCTTTAAAAACGCCACCATTTCTGCCTTTAAGGTTTTAAAGTAACCAACCCCACTAAGCCTCGTAACGGCCTTTCATCACTTCTGTCTGGTACTCATTTCCTGCCAGCAATATGTCTGTACCCATGCATTAAATGAGCAATCCGCATCTTCTTCGATTTTAATCCTATCGGTTAAAACTGCCGGAAACAAAAGTTCTGTTTGGCTGCAGCAAAAAAGCTTTCCCGAAGCATTGAAACCGAGACCACAAAAACCATAATCCCCATAATAAAAGCTGTCGGTATCTGCGTAGCACTTTCTTAACGAAACCACTGAAACGGTTCCGTACAACATTGACTTTATCGTGGGCCTGGCAGGCCCCACGAAGCCTTGGCTGCTGGCACAAGTAACTTCTATAGGCGTGGTAGTATTATACCGATGTAGCAGCCGCCGGTATTTTTCGACCGGTCGTAATCCGGTTCCAGAAAAGGCGTTACGTGTAACCAGACTTTATCACTAAATCTAAATTGATTTTGAAGTTGAAAGCTATATCCTATATTATTCACACGATATTCCCTGAAGTAGCCGTTATCATAACTATTCAATATGAAATGTGGATCACCCCGGACACCAATTACCAAAGCTCTTTGTGGTAAGGTATTGTAGGGAGGCCGCATTTTCCCCTTCCAGTTGTATATTCCGGTGATGATACCCCCTCATTCCGGGCATGGTAACCCCCCTGCAGAGAGACCAGGAAGTGAAAGAGCTTTTAGTGCATTTTAAAGATAACAGTTTTGATGTTTTTTTATTTTTATTTCTTTTTTCTCCGGGA
>JBGSYC010000291.1:0-52522 GCA_041751095.1 Flavihumibacter sp. | reverse complement strand
TTGGGTACTGGACATGGATATCAAAGGTTTCTTTGATAACATAGATCATGACCTTCTCAACAAGGCACTTCTGAGGCACACTGATCTGAAATGGGTATTATTGTACATCAACCGGTGGCTGGTGGTTCCTTATGAGACAGACAAGGGAGAGAAGATTGAACGGTTCAAAGGAGTTCCTCAAGGTTCAGCAATAGCTTTACGTACATACTCACAAACATTGAGTTTAGCCGGAGGGTTAAAATTAGAAGGGGAAATTTTTTTTAATATCACAAAAGGTATTATATTTATGATAAATGGAAAGAGCACAGAACTCGGAATTGGCCAAGCGAATCAATCAGGCGTATACACTGCTGCAAAGGGAAAAACCGCAGCCGCAGATAGTAGAGCGGTTGATGCAGAAATATGGAGTATCACAAGTCCAGGCTTATCGTTATATCCAGTTAGCCAGGGACATCAACGAGAAGATGGCCATACCGGAAAGTTCTGTAGTGTTTACCGTAAAACTGCCACCCGCACTGATCCGGCGGATCAGGAAATTATCAGGTTCGCAAAAGCTATCGATCAGCAAAGTGGTCCATACTGCGCTGGAAGAATTTTTAGCAAAGAAGGATCATGTCAAAAAAGGAGAAACAAGTTAGGGTATCATTTACCTATGACAGGTTGTGGGAGCAAAAACTCTCGCAGGTTTACCATCTCATTGTCATCGGATCAGCAGAAGGAAAATAAGACTATTGGTAGTCAGATCGATGAATTATTACACTTTGCGCAGGAGCATAATTATCTTGTACCTGAAGAATATATATTTAAAGACGAAGGATATAGTGGTGCGATATTGGTGCGTCCCGGATTAGAAAAGGTAAGAGACCTGAGTGCGGAAGGGCAAATACAGGTGGTATTAATTTATAGTCCTGACAGGCTAAGTCGTAATTATGCGTACCAGGTAGTACTGATGGATGAATTTACATCTTACGGTGTAGAAGTATTATTTATCAAGTCCCCCAAAGCGGATACGCCGGAAGAAGCGTTGCTGTTACAGTTCCAGGGCATGATCTCCGAATATGAGCGTGCGATGATTAAAGAACGATCAAGAAGAGGTAAACGTATTAAAGCGAGATCCGGAGTGGTCAATGTATTAGGCGGTGCGCCTTATGGATATAACTATATCCGCAAGACAGAAAATACTGCGGCTTATTATTTAATTAATGAAACACAGTCGTTAGTGGTTCAGGATATTTTTAAACAATATGCAGAAGAGTTTTTAAGTATCGGCGCCATCACCAGGAAATTGAATGAGCAGCGAGTTCCCACCAGTAAAGGTATATCGAAATGGGAAAGATCTACGGTATGGGCCATGCTGCGTAATCCGGGGTATTGTGGGAAGGCTTGTTTTGGAAAAACGGAACATGCCGAACGTCAGCGAATAACAAAACCATTAAGTCCAAAGGCGGTTATGTTGTGCAAAATGGCTGCAATAGGGAAAAGCCCAGAGAAGAATGGATAGAAATACCTGTACCCGCAATTATAGATGAACCAACCTTTGATATTGTGCAGGAGCGATTAAAGAGTAATAAAGCCCGTTCACAGAGAAATACAAAAGTAGATACGTTAGCTGCAAGCCTATTGGAACTTACGATTTCTAAAATTTGCTTTATTTTTAGACCGTTACTTATATGATGAAATACGAAGTAAGACTTTCTGGCGCTGACCAAGATGACGGTAAAATTGAACTAGACCGACTAATTCAATTGGCTCAGTCTATAACCAACATAGCTCGTGGAGCACTGCAAGTTAAACTTGTAGGAATTAGCAATGAAAAAGGCAGAAGGAGCGAAAAAATTTCAACTGCATTAAAAATAAAGCTGTCTGACTTAAAAAAAGGTTCAACTATTCTTGAGTTAGAATGTGATTCTTTTAAATCGACTGTGGAAGGCCATCCCGGCGACTTATTTAAATCCGAGATTCTCGAGCAACTTCCTGACAAGACTCCAATGAGTCTTGTGATTGAATCATTCAAGCAGGCAATGAATTATAATGAAGATTCAACATTTTTAGACAAGCCTCTTCTTAAAAGGCTAAAAGACTTCAAAAAAATATTTGTTTCAAATGATGAGGTATTAACTATAACTAATCAAGGTGCCATTCCAGAAATTACATTGAGAAAATCTGATTTCAAAAAGATTGGTGATCTTGAAGAGAGTATTCCTGAACCCCAAGAAATAGTTATTAATGGAGTAGTCGAAGAATTAAAATTCAGTAAACTAAGAGTTGGTATTGCCACAAAACAAGGACTGGTTAACGCTGTTTTAAGCGAGGAACTTGAACCGTTAGATATTTCAAAATATTGGGGACAAGAATTAACTATTGCCGGACGAATGCATTTTTTACCAAGTGGGAAACCGTCATTCATATACATCGAAAGAATATTTAACCCAGATGAATTTGATGGGTATTTCTCAAAGCCTGTTAATAAATTAAATATTGAACAGCAAATTCAAAAAAAACTAGAATATCAAAAACATACAAACCTTTTAGGAGACGTAGTGGGACAGTGGCCAGGTGATGAATCAATTGGCGCCATATTAAAAGACCTGGATTAGTATGAGAAGATATTTACTAGACACCGGAATACTGGTTCACTATGTAAGGCAAAGTCCTCTTTAGCAAACCATAGAAAAAAATGAGAAACTCACAGATCAAGACTGCGTCCCTTTTATCTCTGTAGTGACAATGGGAGAAATATTATCTTTTGGAATACAACATAATTGGGGACAAGCAAAGCTGCAATCACTGAAGACCTTGTTCAGTAAACTTGTAGTTTTAGATATTAACTCGAATGACGACAAACTGCTTGAAACATATGCGGAAATAGATTCATACTCTAAAAATAAATTACCTCACAACCAATTAGGCCGTTCACTGACTATGGGCAAGAATGACCTATGGATTGCGTCAACCTCAAGAGTTGCTAATGCGATTCTCTTAACAATTGACGGAGATTTTGATCACCTTAATGGGTCATACCTCACAGTCAAAAGATACTAATTGACAAAAGAAGGCTATGCAGCTAACATATGCATTCAAAAAATTGGGGCGCACGTAAGCAGTGTTTGAACAGTTTGATCATCATTCAACATTAGCTCCGGCAGACGGAACGATATTGATCATTGGGAATAATTTTGAACATTAAATCATCGTTGAGCATTTGTTGGCCAGCGGATGGAAATAAGTGCCCCAGCTTTATAAAAACTTTATCGTTGTGCGTCACTATATTTAGACTGAATAGATAAAATTTACATCAATGCGTATCGAAAAAATTCAAGACAACAGCGCACTTTTAGATAGTCTGAATAAAAGCGACATAATGATCAACACTAAAAACGATTATGCTGCCGATATTCAAATTTCCCCAGAAAATATTTTCTGGGTAGATTATGCAAATCATAAAGGCGTATCGCTCAAAAGTTTTTTCTAAAAACGATAAGTTTTTATCCTATTAAGAATTAAAAGTTGAACATTTCTGGTATTTACTTCGACTTACTCTTTACTTAAAATAAACCAACTATGAGACGGTATTTACTATTTTTAATTGTGACTACATTGGGTATTATCTCATGTAACAATGGTAGTAGGAATGAAAATGGCACATCCCAAATTCCTGACATTGAGATGGATACTTCCGCACCGGAAATATCATTACCTGATACATCCCACACAAATCAAACTTATATTGAACCTGACACAAGCCAGAAAATTTATTGTGACTTTATTGAAGGCAGATGGAATGTGGTTGGAACATCAAATGAAGATGAAAGATCATTCAAGGAAAGTGTGACATTTGAATGTAAAAATAGCAAAGTAATAACGAAAACACCTTCTTTAGTTAGTCACTTGGCATGACAGGGAGAAGCAGTTGGACGTCTATGTTCTTTAACGAGTAAAAACGTCATGGGAGATATATATTCTATTTCATTGGAAAGAGATAAATACGGAATGAAAGGCTACTTAAAGCAAAGTTTCAGTAGTGGCAATACCAACTATTTTATTTTGGAATTTTCAAAAAGCAAAAAATAAAGCGAACGTACAACATTAAGTGGAGTAGACGAAAAGCCCCGATAGCACAAATTTACCGGGACTTTTTCTTCTACTCTATCTTGACCGAAGCCGGCGCAACTATAGGGTGCAATGTAGCCGGCTCGTATTGAGGGTATTGGTATACGATTAGCATACCGCCGCAACCGCTGTCGTACTATAGATAAACATGTTCAACGCTATGCGGGATCCAATACAGGCTGATCAACCTTCTTTGGCAATAACTTATCAAGCATTCTTTCCACATGTGGCACCAGGGGAATAAACAGCAATACACCAGCCATATTGAAGAGCATGTGTGCGTTTGCTATCTGTTGTTCAAGGGATGCATTACCTGATATATTCCGAATCAACTGTACAAACCAGGGGAATATCAGCAGCCCGATGCAGATAGAAATGATATTAAAGATCAGGTGAAACAGGCCCGTCTTTACTGATTGCCTGTCTGACCGTATTGTGGCCAGCAAGGTATCGGCACAGGTTCCCAACTCTGCACCCAGCATTACAGCTATGCCTGCGCTGATACTTAACAAACCTTTTTTCGCAAGGGTGATCACCATACCTACCGTAGCGGAAGAAGATTGTACAATTAATGTTACAACTGCTCCAATGCCTGCCCCTCTCAACGGGCTTTCCAGCATTGTCATCCAGTGAAGAAACCTGTCATCATCTCTTAACGGCTCCACCGCTCTTTCCATGGTATACAGTCCAAAAAACAGGATTCCAAAGTACAGGATCGTCTTACCGGTCTTGGATACATTTTCGGAGCGTGCCACGAAACTTAGTATGAGTCCTATCACAATGGGAATGGGAGAATACTTGCCGATATCCAAAGCTAAAAGCTGGCTCGAAAACGTAGTGCCGATGTTTGCACCCATAACAATGCCCAGTGACTGTCTGAACGTGAGTGCGCCGGTTTTTACCAGGATAATTGTCATAATGATCACTGCAGACGACGAGTCAAGCAAAATAGTGATGACGGTGCCTGCAAGGATTGCAGTGAAGAGATTTGTAGTAAGCTTTCCTATCCATTTTCGCGACTTGTCACCAAGTACATCCTTCAGCGTATCAGATAAATTAGAGATGGCAAAAAGAAATAAGCCCAGGCCGCCTAAAACAGATAACAGTATTTCCATATACAGAAGTTAGGGGCAAATATCTTATACCAGTATTAAGAAAATGTTACCACCTCAGGACTTCATCCTTCATGCTGGCTGTTACCGGATCATTAAGCCATTATTATCAATTTGTTGTGTAATAAACAACTAATGTTTAATTCTTACCAAGCTGTATTTCCTGCTTACTTATCTCTTCACTTTTGCCGCCAAATCAATCATAAATGGAGCCTTTAAGTAATTATAGAAGAAGTGCCCTACTTCTTACAATTCTCTTTTTTACCATTCCTTGTTTGTCTTACAGCCAGACCATAAGCGGTATCGTTTCGGACAGCATAGGGCAGCCATTACCCGGAGCTACCGTTGAAGTTAAAAATACGTCGTCACGCACATCAACGAATGCTGACGGAGCCTTTAGTATCACCGGCAAAAAGCCCCTGACAACAAAGGATATCATCGTTTTCAGCTTCACAGGCTTTTCAACTAAAGAGATTCCATTTAGCGGAAACACCAACATCGATGTACAATTGCAATCTGCTCAAAACGTCTTAAATGAAGTGGTGGTAACGGCCCTGGGTATAAAGCGTGAGGAGAAATCTCTCGGCTATGCTGCGCAAACGGTCGGCGAAAATGCCGTAAAAGACGCCAAAGCAAATAATTGGGTGAACACGCTTTCCGGAAAAGTAGCTGGTTTAAATATTCAGGGCACTGGCTCGGGGCCGATGGGCTCTTCAAGAATAACACTCAGGGGTGAATCCTCTCTTAACCTGGATAATAACCAGGCACTGATAGTAGTGGATGGCGTGCCGGTAAGCAGCAGGATAACAGGTACAGGATACAGAGCTCACCTTGCCGCAGATAACCCGGTAGACTTTGGTTCAACGGTATCGGACATTAACCCAGATGACATAGAAAAGATCACCGTGCTGAAAGGCGCCGGGGCTACCGCATTATACGGAAGCCGGGCGGCAGGCGGCGCCATTATCATTACCACAAAATCAGGGCAGCGGAAAGGAAAAGGGATCGGCATTACCTACAACTCCAATATAAGCATAGACCAGGTAAACAGGTGGCCCGATTACCAGTTTGAATATGGCGAAGGAAGAACGAATACATATTACTCATATATGGATAGTCCTGACGGTGCAAACACCAGCACCAATGTTGCCGCGGGAAGGGCCTGGGGCCCAAAATTTAACGGGCAAAACTATTTTCAGTATAATCCCGGTGCTCCCGACGGAAAACCAACAGAACGCACACCATGGGTTGCACATGACGATTATATATCAGGCTTTTTTAAAACAGGACTAACGGTCTCCAATAGTATCTCTTTGGAAGGAGGCAGCGAAAAAGGTTCCGCCCGGTTATCGTTCACGCATTTAAAAAATAAATGGATACTTCCCAATACCGGTTTTGAAAGAATAAATGCTGCTTTGTCTGTCAATCAGAATATTTCAAACAGGTTGAAATTAACCGCTAAGGCCAATTATACAAACAAAAAAAGTGATAACCTTCCGGCGGCGGGGTATAACAACCAGACCATCATGTACTTTCTGATTATCGGTACGGCACCGAACATCAGGCCTGAATGGTTTAAGCCCTACTGGCAACAGGGATTAGAAAACGTGCAGCAAAAAAATCCATTCAATACCGGCCCCGACAATCCTTACTTAGACCTGTATGCAATGCTGAATAAGATCAATAAGCATGGTTTGGTTGGCAATATCTCCGCCACCTACCAGGTGTCAGATAAGCTGGATGTGATGGTTAGAACGGGGATGGACATGTCCTTTGAATTCAGGTCGCAGCAACGTCCTTTCAGCATGACGAAATTTCCAAGAGGCATGTACAGAGAGCAAAATGTTTTTAGTTTTGAGAGCAATACTGATGCCCTGATTACGTATAAAGATAAATTTAGCAGCCTCTTTAGTTACAGCATATCAGCCGGAGCCAATGCGATGCGCCAAACTTATGATTTCGCAGGCATGTATGCCGATCAGTTGTCTCAGCCGGGTGTCTACCAGATATCTAACAGCCTTGACCAGGCCGTTGCAGATCCTGTTAAAACAAAAAAGGCCATCAATAGTGTTTATGGATTAGCCCAGTTTTCCTATGATGAAAAAATCTTTTTAGACTTAACCGGCCGTAACGACTGGTCGAGCACGTTACCTTACCGCAATAATTCTTTTTTCTATCCTTCTGTAAGCACAAGCTTTCTTTTAAGTGAGATGGTTAACATGCCCTCATCTGTTTCGTTTGCCAAAATCAGGTTTTCCTGGGCCCAGGTAGGAAACGACACAAGGCCCTACCAGACAGATAAATATTACGACAGGGTTTACAGCAACAGCTTTACCAATCCTTCGACTTTGTATAATCCCGGTTTGAAACCCGAGATCACATCGAGCTACGAAGCAGGCATTGATGCAAGGTTTTTCAATAGCCGTTTAGGTTTTGATATGTCAGTGTATAACAACAAAAGCCGGAACCAGATCCTGGCGATACCATTGGATCCGGTTTCGGGATATTCAAACGCACTGGTGAACGCAGGTTTGATCAATAGTAAAGGAATTGAGGTAATGCTGAGCGGCAAGCTGGTAAAAACAAACAAATTTTCCTGGAATACCACGGTTACATGGTCGCTCAACAGGAGTTATGTAAGGGAACTTGCTGAAGGTTTAACGAACCAGATCATCTACGCCCATGACAACAACGTTTCGATAGAAGCCAGGGTCGGTGGCAGGATGGGAGACCTGTATGGACGCGGCTTTCAACGTTCTCCAGAGGGAAAGATCATTTATTCCTCAGTTGGTTTACCTGCTGTACTCGACCCCGTGACAAAGAAATGGGGTAATGCTTTTGCAGACTGGAAAGCGGGGTTAATGAATGAGTTTACCATTCGGCAATTCAGGATAAGTATTTTGTTTGATGGCCAGAAAGGCGGCAGCATGTATTCCCAAACCAATCACAAAAGCAATACACTTGGCAAAACGAAAGTCACCCTGCCTGGCCGCGAGGAAGGCATAATAGGTGACGGAGTGGTCAGGGGTGCGGATGGGAAGTATACACCCAATACCGTTAAAGTGCAGGCAAGCTCGTACTATGATAATTACTATGCCATCGGCAATGCCGAAACAAACATTTTCGACGCGTCTTTCATTAAGCTGAGAGAGGCGCGTGTAGAATTCAATCTTCCCCAAAAATTACTGAAAGGCATTGGAGTGACCCAATCAAGCGTTGCCGTATACGGCAGGGATTTATATAACTTCACGAACTTCCCCGGGTTCGATCCTGAAGGCGGCAACCTGAATAATGGTACGTTAACTCCTGGCGTCGAGTTAATGCAATTTCCATCTACAAGAAATATGGGTGTAAACCTCACCCTTAAATTCTGATATTAAATCAAGTGTAAATTTCAAACATGTCAACGTTGAAAAAGCTTTATTTTCCCGTATTCATATTGAGTTGTTTTTTTGGTTCCTGTTCAAAAAATTTTGAGGAATTAAATACAGACCCCAATCGCCCGAAAGAAATTACGCCGGGCGTAATGCTGGGCCAGTTGCAATACCGGATCATTAACAGCAGCGTGCAGGCAGCACGGAGTTTCACTCACGAACTGATGCAGGTTGATGCTCCACGTGCAAGTGCCGGCGGCGCGGGCCTTCACCGGTATGTTGTAAATCCCGGAGCCGGTGTCTGGAACAGCTTCTACACATACATGACGGATATAGAAGATATTTATGCAATTGCAGACCGGTTGAAAGAAAATAATTACAAAGCAATAGCGCTGGTGTATAAATGCTGGGCCTATTCCATCCTGACCGATCTGTACGGTGATATCCCTTATTCACAAGCTACCAAAGCAACGGAAGGAACTTTTCAGGCTGCTTTCGACAAGCAGAAAGATATTTACATTCAGATCCTAAAAGATCTGGATGCCGCTAACGGCTTATTTGATGATACCAAAGCATTAACTTATGGTGGCGACCTTGTGTATAATGCAAACGCGCTCACAGGAGGAAAGAACGCCGGCATTCAGAAGTGGAGAAAGTTCTCCAATTCGCTAAAGCTCCGGCTGCTGCTTAGAATATCAAAGCGCAACGGGGAAGTTAATGTAAATGATCAGATAAATGCTATGCTGAGTGATCAGGTAAAATTTCCGGTATTTACCGCCAATGCTGATGAGGCGATATTCAGATACCCGGGCACTTTTCCGTATTTCAATCCGTATTACAATGCAAGAACCCTTGACTGGCGGGAAGGGACTTACTTTACCATGTTCTTCGTGAATAAGATGAATGCTGATAATGACCCCCGCAGGGCAGTGTGGATGACAACGGTAAATGTAAGCGGCGCTAATGTTTACCAGGGAATTCAGAGTGGCTATCCAACTTCCCTTGAGTACGCCGTGGGTAGAAATTCGAGCTACAACGATGCCCTTAAAACTCTTCCTCAGCTTGGAATAATGATGACGTTTGCTGAAGTTGAGTTTATAAAAGCTGAACTGGCATTAAAAGGCTTTGCTACAGGGAAAGCGGCTAAGCAGCATTATGAAAACGGAATTGCAGCATCAATGGCGCAATGGGGTGCAGCTATGCCTGCCAGTTACCTTCAACAAACAGGAGTGGCATATAAAAGCACTGCCAGCGCTGAACAGCAGCTGGAGCAAATCATGTTGCAAAAATATTACGCTTACTTCTTTGTCGACTACCAGGCATGGTTCGAGAAGAGAAGAACCGGTTATCCTGTTCTTCCAAGAGGTGCCGGTATTCCCGCTGAAAATAAATTTCCCAGCCGTGTTCCGTATCCTACGTACCTGCAGTCGCTTAACCCTCAGAATCTTGAATCAGCGAGGGCATCGATGGGCGGTGATGATAGTAACGTAAAGGTTTGGTGGGAAAAATAGAAAGTGGGTAGTTGGTAGTTGGTAGTGGGTAGTGGGGAGTGAGTAGTGGGGAGTGAGTAGTTGGTAGTTGGTCGAATGTCGGGCTTTGATAACGGTAATTTAATTTGATAAAAGGGCTATACCATGCGAATAGTATTAATGGCGATCGGGGTGTTTATTTTTTCATCCGTTATGATGGCTCAGCATAAAGGTGTTGAATTAAAGCAAATCGAAGCACAACTTGAAAAGAGGAGAGTATTGTTGCCGAATGGATGGAGCCTTACCCCGGCGGGACGGTCTTTGGAAGTTGGAGATTTGCCATTGAACATTGCCGTGTCTTCTTCGGGTAAGCTGATGGCGGTTACCAATAACGGACAGGGCAGGCAAAGCATTCAATTGATCGATGCAGCAAATGAAAAGATTCTGGATGATGTTGAAATCCCCAAAGCATTTTATGGCCTCACCTTCAGTAAAGATGAAAATTTTTTGTACGCTTCCGGAGGCAATGATAACTGGATATTAAAATATGAGATTAAAAAAGTGCTTCCGCCGGGGCAGGGTTTGGGAAGGGCTTATAAGCTAGGCCTTAATGACAGCATCAAACTTGGCAATAAATGGCCCGAAAAAATTTCTCCCGTTGGTATTGCCATCGACGATGCAAAGAACCTGCTTTATGTGGTTACCAAAGAAGACAATTCTTTGTATATACTTGATCTGCCGACGAAAAAGATCGTACATAAGGAAAGCCTTGGTAATGAAGCATACACGTGTATATTATCTCCCGACGCCGGGCTTTTGTACATTTCGTTATGGGGCGGTAAAAAAATAGCGGTGTTTGATACGCAGGCAAAAAATATTGCTTCGTTCATTCCCGTGTCGTTCAATCCAAACGAATTGATTCTTACAAAAGATGGCTTGCATCTTTTTGTTGCCAACGCCGGCGATAACAGTGTTTCGGTTATCAATACAACCAATAATAAAACAGTGGAAGTGTTGAATGCGGCACTTTACCCCAATTCCCCGGTGGGATCGGTAACAAACGGCCTTGCACTTTCAGCCAATGAGCATACCCTTTATATCGCTAATGCAGACAACAATGCACTTGCAGTATTTGATGTAAGTGTTCCGGGCAAAAGCCGGTCTAAAGGCTTTATTCCTGTCGGCTGGTTTCCAACCAGTGTTAGGGTAGTAAACCAACGGATATTCGTAGCTAACGGCAAAGGGTTTACGTCTTTTCCCAACCCGCTGGGGCCGCAGCCCGTAAGCCGGGAAGTGCAGTCAGCATCTCACAAAGGGGAGGAAGTAAAACCGAACAGCAGGCTTCAGTACATCGGAAACCTGATGAAGGGTACCCTGAGCATCATCGATGAGCCCGGAGAGGCGGTTTTGGCACTTTACGCTAAGAAAGTGTTCACAAATACACCTTATGCTAAAAGTAAAGAACTGGTAGCTGAAGGAGAAAAAGGTAATCCCATTCCCATGAAAGTTGGTGATCCGTCGCCGGTCAGGTATGTCTTTTACATCCTGAAAGAAAACAGAACTTACGACCAGGTTTTTGGTGATATACCGGAAGGCAATGGTGATACGTCCTTATGTTTATTTGGGGAGAGAATTACACCGAATCAACACAAGCTGGCAAAGGATTATGTACTTCTGGATAACTTTTATGTAGACGCAGAAGTAAGCGCCGATGGTCACAACTGGAGCATGGGTGCGCACGCCAATGATTACCTCGAGAAAACATGGCCTACCAGTTATGGCCGCCGCGGCGGCGCTACGGAAGGCATGGGCCGTCGCGAAATTGCAAACGACAAAGATGGATTTATCTGGGATTTCTGTAAAAAGGCCAATGTGAGTTATCGTACCTATGGCGTATTTCAGGATAAAGAGAAAGGAAATATACCATCACTGGCCGGGCATGAATGCAGCTCTTTTCCTACATATTATTTGAATGATGTCAGGGATACCACACGCTTTCAGAAATGGAAGAAAGACTTTGACTCACTCGTATCCATAAACGCTGTTCCATGCTTCAACTCCATACGTTTAGGGGCTGATCATACACAGGGCCTGGCCGTTGGCAGGCCAACTCCTTTTGCCTGCGTAGCTGACAACGATCTGGCAGTAGGTTTATTGGTAGAACACTTAAGCAAAAGCCCGATCTGGAAGGCCAGTGCGATATTTATACTCGAAGATGATGCGCAGAATGGCCCCGACCACGTAGACGCTCACCGGTCTAATGCGCTTGTCATCAGCCCGTACGTCAAAAGACGGGTAGTTGACCACACCATGTACTCCACTTCTGGCATGTTAAGAACGATGGAATTGATCTTAGGCCTCCCGCCCATGAGCCAGTATGATGCGGCAGCTACACCCATGTGGCGGTCTTTTACGGCTAAGCCCGATTTTACACCTTTTGAATCCGTGCCGTCCAATATTGATTTAAATGAAGTGAACAAAGTGCAGAATGGCGTGTCAGACCTTTCCGCGAATTTAGATTTTTCAGAGGTGGATAAAATAGATGACCGCCTGTTTAATGAAATACTCTGGAAAGGCATAAAAGGGGAAGCTGCGCAAGTGCCGGCACCAAGGAGAAGTGCATTTGTAAAAAATACCGGTAAGGAAGAATAACAAGCATACGGTAAAAACACGAAATAAATAGTGATAGATAATGATTACATAATGAACATCTGAATTTAGTTATTGGTTCATTTGATAGTTTTGCCTGTCTGTATTCACTCAAATTGCAGGAAATAAATTAATACTCAGGTACTGTTTACACTTTCTTCGGTAATGAAACCTATTTAACGTGTACTGCATAAATTCCATTAATTATGAAACAAATATACCTTAGCATGAAAGGGTACCTTGCTGCAATACTGTTATTGCTGATGATGAACGTTGATGTTTCTGCACAGCAAAATGCGGGCGGCCTAAAAGGCGTTGTAAAGAATGAGAAAGGAGAGGCTTTACCCGGTGTCACCATCTCCATTCAAAATCCAGACAGCAGCATAACCGCTACAGCTGTAACAAGTCCAACGGGCGCATATACTTTAGGCAATTTGCAGGCAGGAAATACCTACACTTTTCTTTTTTCGTATATAGGTTTTGAAAATCATGTCGTCAGGGATTTTACGTACAGGGGAAATGATGTAATCGACGTGACGATGAAGCTTTCTTCCACCAGTGACGCACTTAACGAAGTAGTGGTGGTTGGTTATGGAACGCAGAAAAAGATCAATCTTACAGGGGCCGTTGACCAGGTGTCGGGCGATGTGCTCGACAACAGGGCAGTGCCCAATCTTTCGCAGGGATTGCAGGGCATCATCCCAAACCTGAACATCAGGCTTGGTGACGGTAAGCCTACTCAGGCGCCTTCATACAATATAAGAGGGAATACCTCTATCGGCCAGGGTGGTAGCGCGTTGGTTTTGATCGATGGTGTGGAAGGTGATCCCAGCATGCTCAACCCGGCGGATATCGCCACCATCTCCGTATTGAAAGACGCTGCCTCTTCTGCTATTTATGGCGCAAGAGGTTCATTCGGGGTGGTTTTGATCACGACTAAAAACCCTTCGAAGGATAAAACGAGCGTGACCTATTCCGCCAATCATTCGATAAAAAGACCCGTTACGCTGCCTGATTTTGTAAATGATGGTTACACGTTTTCCAAATTGTTCAATGAAGCCTGGACGGCATGGAACGATTATTCCCAGACACCACAGAACGTAAACAAAACAGTTCGTTTTTCACCTGCATACCTGGCAGAGTTTGAAAGAAGATCTAAAGATCCTTCCCTGCCGCAAGTTGAAGTTGATGCCAACGGTGAATATGTTTATTACGCCAGCACGGATTGGTTCGACGAATTGTATAAGAAGAACAACAGCTCCACTGAACATAACATTTCTGTTTCAGGAAGCAGCGGTAAAGCGAGCTATTATGTAACCGGAAGATACTTTGGGCAGGAAGGATTATTCCGCTACAATTCCGATGATTATAAAATGTATAATTTCCGGGCCAAAGGTTCTATCCAGGTATTTCCATGGCTGAGGGTGGAGAATAATACCGACTATTCGAACATGACTTATCACAACCCTTTGAATGTAGGCGAGGGCGGCGGTATATGGAGGAACATTGCAGATGAAGGTCATAATATGGCGCCTTTGTTTAATCCGGACGGAACCCTTACCTATTCTGCAGCGTATACAGTTGGCGACTTCTGGTATGGAAAGAATGGTATCGACATGGACAGGAGGGTAATGAGAAGCACAACCGGCTTTACAGCAGAGATATTAAAAAACAAACTAAGGATCAGGGGCGATTTTACCATACGGAATACGGATAACAGGGAGCAGCAGATACGTGTTCCCGTTCCTTACAGCCGCAAGCCCGGCGTTATAGAATATATTGGCGCAAACACCAATGACCTCCAGGAATTCCGTGCTGAAACCGAGTACATGGCTACAAACATTTATGGAGAATATGAATCGAGGTTTAAAGGGAACCATTACTTTAAAGCTACGGCGGGTTTCAACTATGAACAATCAACGTACTCCACTTTACGGACATTAAGAAACGGGTTGATATTTGAAGATGCACGGAACATCAATTTAGCCCTGGGCCAGTCCATCACTACCCGCGGGGAATGGGAGAAGTGGGCCATAGTAGGCGGATTTTACCGGCTCAACTACGTGTTTAAGGAGCGTTACCTGCTCGAGCTGAACGGCCGGTATGATGGTTCCTCCAAGTTCCCCGAAGACGAACGATATGCATTTTCCCCTTCTGTTTCAGGGGGCTGGCGGGTATCCAATGAAGCCTTCTGGAACGTTCCCAGGGCGATCATTTCTGACCTGAAAATCCGTGCATCGTATGGTTCCTTGGGTAATGGCAATATAAATTCTTATGTTTTCCAGGAACAGTTTAGCGTAACACAATCTCCCAGAATAATCGGCGGTGTAAGACCACAAAGGACTGGCCAGCCCGGAGTATTGCCGGCAGGGCTCACCTGGGAAACATCAACCACTTCTAATATTGGTATAGACATGGCAATGGCATCAAACCGGCTTACCATTAATGGAGACGCGTATATCAGGCGAACCACCGACATGTTTACGGTGGGGGTATCACTACCTGCTGTTTTTGGTACAGCGGTTCCCCGTGGCAATTACGCCGACCTTGAAACAAAGGGGTGGGAACTATCTGTATCCTGGAAAGATAATTTTACCGTATCGCAAAAGCCGTTCAACTACGGCGTGCGGGTTACCGTGGCGGATTACCAGGCTACCATCACAAA
This sequence comes from Flavihumibacter sp., assembly GCA_041751095.1. GTDB lineage: Bacteria > Bacteroidota > Bacteroidia > Chitinophagales > Chitinophagaceae > JADCRZ01. Next base: position 37,143 of record JBGSYC010000291.1, on the reverse strand, counting down.
ATTCAACAATCCTACCAAAAGGTTAAACGATTATTATGTCGGGCAGAAAGTTGGTGAGATATGGGGTTACACTACAGACGGATTCTTTACTTCTAAAGAAGAAATAAGTAAAGCGCCTAAGCAGATCATCATGAGGGCTTCTACCAGCGGGCAATGGCTACCCGGCGATATCAAATTAAGGGATATCAATGGTGATAACGTTATTGATAACGGAACAAACACTGCAGATAACCCGGGAGACAGGAGCATTATTGGTAATACTACGCCGAGGTATACTTATGGTGTAACCCTCGATGCAGACTGGAACAACTTCTTCTTCAGCGCTTTTTTTCAAGGTGTGGCCAAACAGGATTGGTGGCCCGGCAGCGAAGCCAGCTTTTTTTGGGGTTTGTACAACAGGCCCTACAACAGGTTGCCCACATGGCACCTGAATAATATATGGTCAGAAAGCAATCCTGATGCTTATTTGCCCAGGCTGCGTGGCTACAGTGCCCAAAACGGCTCCGGAGTACTTACACAGGCTCAGACGAAATACCTTCAGAACATCGCATATATCCGTTTAAAAAATATTCAGCTCGGGTATAACTTACCACACAGGCTGATCAATAAAGTGAAAATGACCGCTGCAAGGGTGTTTTTATCCGGTGAGAATATGTGGACATGGTCACCGTTGTACAGAATAACAAGAGATATAGATGTAGAAAATACAAACGGATCTGATCAGGTACTCACCAATGGCACCAGTGGTAACGGGTACAACTACCCGATGTTGAAAGGCATGACGTTCGGAGTATCGGTTACTTTTTAGCTATCAGCTATCAGCCGTCAGCTATCAGCCGTCAGCTTTCAGCCGTCAGCTTTCAGCCGTCAGCTGTCGCCTATTAGCCATCGGAAACCAGCGATCTCAAAGCTATGAAATATTTCTTCTGATAGCCGATAGCTGATAGCTGATAGCCGATAGCTGACCGCCTACAAAAACTACTTGACAAATCCTTAAAGTAAATAAAGAAATGAAAAAGCAATATGTATGGTTATTCCTGTCAGCTCTTTTTGCTTTCGGCTGTAAAAAGCTCGACCAGAAACCCGAGGCAACCGTTACAAGGCAGGCGGTTTTCAGCAGTGAAAAAGGGATGGAACTGTACGCGAATTCTTTTTATGATATTTTGCCTACAGGTAATCAAATCATCAGGAGCGATGAAATGGCAGATTATGCTGCAAGGACAACAGTGCCTGAATTCCTGCGCCCGGGGTCTTTCGGGCCAAGACAAAGCTCGGGATGGTCGTGGTCAGAATTGCGGAATATTAATTATTTTCTGGAAAACGTAAATACATCAACAGTGACCCCGGAAGTACGGAATCATTTTACCGGGTTAGCCCGCTTCTTCAGGGCGTGGTTTTATTTTGACATGGTTAAAAGGTTTGGCGCAGTTCCCTGGATAAATAAAACAATGAATGTTGATGATACCGCTTTGTTTAATGAACGCAATCCACGCACCGTGGTTATGGACTCGGTTTTGGCTGATCTTAATTTTGCAACGCTTAATATCAGAACAACTACAGATAATTCACGGAGCCTTATTACAAAATATGTCGCCTATGCCTTTAAATCAAGAGTGTGTTTATTCGAAGGAACATTCAGGAAATATCACAGTTCACCTGGCGGACTTGCCGAAGACCTCGGCGGCACTGCAGACAGGTGGCTGAATGAGGCAGCTGTTGCTGCACAAAAAGTGATGGATGAAGGCGGCTTTACCCTAAACACCGCAGGAGGAACGGACAAGGCATACCGCCAGCTTTTTACAAATACTGCTCCTGTGGGTACCGAAGTTATGCTTTCGGCAGTGGCAGACCCGGCCTTAAATGTTTTAAACGATGCCAACTGGTGGTGGACAAGCGCAACCTACGGTGCCAGGGTAAGCCTCATAAGGACTTTTGTAAACACTTACCTGAACATTGACGGCACTCCTTTTACCAGTAAACCGGGGTATGAAACAATGGTGTTCTCAGAAGAGGTGAAAGGGCGGGACATGAGGCTGCAGCAAACGATCCGCATGGGAGATTATAAACGGATAAACGGAGGTGCCCAGGAAGCTGCACCACCGGTATTTTCTTATACCTACACGGGATATCAGCCTATCAAATGGACCTTGGACGATACGTATTATGACGGCGGAACAAGGAATATCAATTCCATCTCGATCATTCGCTTTGCAGAAGTGCTGCTGAATTACGCCGAAGCAAAAGCAGAATTGAAAACATTAACAGACGCTGACTGGAATAAAACGATAGGCGCCTTACGAAGGAGAGCAGGTATCACAGGCAATACTTCCGTTAAGCCGGCAGTGGCAGATGCTTACCTGAGAACAAATTATTTTCCGGAGATTTCTGATGCCGCTTTGCTGGAAGTACGAAGAGAAAGAGGCATCGAACTGGTATTCGAGGGATTTCGCTTTCATGATATCCTAAGATGGAAAAAAGGCAAGTTGATGGAAATGCTTTGGAATGGGTTTTATGTTCCGGCGCTAAATCAAAACCTTGATCTGAATGCTGACGGCAAATTCGATGTAAACTTTTACAAAGGAACCCGCCCTGCCACCCAGCCGGGGGTTACCTACATCAATGTATCAGAAACCGTCAATAACAATCCGAATCCACAAAGATTGAGGCAGGATACCCGTGGCGAACTTACGTGGCTGGCGAGCATTCCACGGGTATTTGATGAAACAAAAAATTATCTGTTTCCGATACCCGAGAACGACAGGCTGATGAACCCTAAACTCGGACAAAATCCGGGATGGTAAATCGACAGAGCTGGCGTCTTGCTGGAAGCTTTACTTAACCCTCACCGGGCAATAGTGAAAAATTATTTACCAATAAAGTGTCCAGTTGCTATAAAAACATCCAGATTTACAATCAATATGCGATACCAGTTTTGTTCTTTCCTCACCATCATGGTTATTATCTGCGGATATATCACCAATGCGCAACAGATGACTATCGGCACATACAACGTCAGGTATGATAATCCCAATGACACCGGGAACTTGTGGAGAGACAGGGCTCCGGTTGTGGCTGCGCTAATACGGTTCCACGACTTTGATATATTTGGTACGCAGGAAGCATTAAAAAACCAGTTGGATGATATCAGTAATTCTTTGCCTCAATATAACCGTTATGGCGTCGGCAGGGATGATGGAAGAGAGAAAGGTGAGCATTCAGCCATCTTTTATAAGAAAGACGAATTTACCGTATTGAAGAAAGGTGATTTCTGGTTATCGCAAACACCGGATACACCTTCCCTTGGTTGGGATGCGACATGCTGCAAGCGTATCTGCTCCTGGGTATACCTTCAGCACAAGCGTACAGGTAAGAAATTCTATTTCTTCAATGCACATTACGACCACCAGGGAGTGAAAGCCCGTGTGGAAAGCAGTAAGCTCATCCTTCAGAAAATGAAAGAAAAGGCAAAAAATGAACCCGTGATATTTACAGGCGATCTAAACGGCTCACACACGAGCGAATGGTACCAGGAGATAGCCAAATCTGATTTTTTAAAAGACACTTACAAAGAAGTAAAATATCCTTACGCAAACAACGCATCATTTAACGCCTTTGGCGCTTCAAAAGGACGAACCGAAATCATTGATCACATATTTATCTCTGATCATTTCGCCACAGGCAGGTGGGGTGTTCTTACAGATACTTACCAGGGGAAGTTTCCATCAGATCACTTTCCCGTGCTTGCTGATATAACGATAAAATAGTTCGGGCATATTCAACTCCACCCTGGTCCGTTTTTCAGAATCTTGACAGGTCTGGAGGAGGCACGCCTGACATTATGAAATACGCGTCAAAATTGGTTACTGATAAACATTTTCCACAAGCGAGCAATATTTTATAAACCCAATCATCATGAAACAAGTTTACCTGCCGGCATCTTCATTGATTTCATTACTGCTGTTGTTGCTATGGAACAGTCCCGCATTTTCGCAGCAAAGCCCTGTTGCGGTAAAAGGGGTCGTTAAAAACAGCAAAGGCGAAGCCCTCCAGGGGGTAACGGTTATCGCAACAAACAAAGCAAAAACCTTCAATGCCTCTACCACTTCAGACGCCTCTGGTTATTTTACCTTTCAGACACTTCCCACCGGTGATTCCTATTCATTTACGATGTCTTATGTGGGTTACGAACCTAAAGTGTTAGGAGTTTATCAATATACCGGAAACCCTATTAACTTACCCGTAGAATTAATATCAACCCAACAGGCCATGGATGAAGTTGTTGTTGTTGGGTACGGAACCCAGAAAAAAGTAAATCTTACCGGCGCTGTTGACAACATCGGGAGCGAGTATTTTGAAGACCGGCCCCTGCCAAATATTACAAGAGGATTGCAGGGCACTATTGCCAATCTGAACATTAAAATGACCGATGGCAAACCAACGCGTAGCTCATCCTTCAACATAAGGGGAGCAACATCGATAGGCTCAGGTGGAAGCGCCCTGGTATTGATTGACGGGGTGCCGGGAGATCCGAATACCCTGAATCCCAATGACGTGGAAAGCGTTTCTGTTCTAAAGGACGCTTCGTCTGCGGCTATTTACGGCGCCCGCGGATCATTCGGCGTGGTCCTTATTACAACAAAGTCTCCCAAAAAGGATAAGATATTGGTAAACTACAGCGGCAATTACTCCACGAACCAAAGAACAACCACCCCGGACCTGGTTTCAAACAGTTATATCTGGGCAAAAAACTTTGATGAAGCTTTTGCTTCATGGAATGACTATCTTTCTCATCCGCAGACCATTAATTCGCAACTGCCTTTTTCACTTGCCTATCTTGACTCTTTGAAAGCGCATGATGAAAATCCTGCCCTGCCAAAGGTTTCGATTGACCCCCAGACCGGACGATATCAATACTTTTCCAATACTGACTGGTTGAAAGAATTATATAAGGACAGGAATGCTTCAATGGAACATTCGCTGAGTGTATCGGGAGGCACAGATAAGGTTAACTTTTTAATCTCCGGCCGTTATTATCACCAGGATGGTGTGTTCCGGTATAACTCAGATAATTTCAACAAATACAACCTCAGGTTCAAGGGGAGTGTTAAAGTAAATGACTGGTTAACCATTAACAGTAATTCGGATTTTTCCACCTACGATTATAAATATCCGCTCACTGCTGTTGGAGGGGTAAACGCGGTGTGGAGGTTGATGGCAGTTACTGCGTTCCCTGTGTCGCCATTGCTGAACCCGGATGGTAGTATGACCATTGTCGGGGCATATTCGATCGGTGACTTTTACCATGGAAAAAGCACTTCTACTTCTAACCAGACCTTCATCAGGAATACCATTGGATTTACCGCTTCAGCAATCAAAAATAAACTGAGTATAAAAGGTGATTTCTCTTACCTGTATACCAACACGAAAGAGAAGAGAGTTTTCTTCCCGGTACCTTACAGTATAAGGCCGGGAGAAATGATAACGTCAGGGTTGAATTATTTGTCAAATAACGGGATTGATGAAAAATATTATGTAGGAAACCTGTATGGTGAATATTCACAGGCTTATCATAATCATAGTTTCAAATTATTAAGCGGCATAAACATAGAACAGGATGAGATCAGGAATAGCTTTGTGCAAAGGGATGGATTGCTTGTTGACAATTTAGCGGACTTTAACCTTGCAGCCGGGCAGAATTTCCGGGTAACAGGGGGTGGTGCTGATTGGGCAACTTTCGGTGTTTTTTACCGCGCTAATTATGCGTTTAAAAACAAGTACTTGCTGGAGCTTAACGGCAGGTATGATGGCTCATCAAAATTCCCGGTCAGCCAGGCGTTTGGATTTTTTCCGTCAGCCTCTGCCGGGTGGAAAATATCGGAGGAAAATTTTATGCAGGGCACAAGGTCATGGCTGGATAATTTAAAGTTGCGCTCTTCTTATGGTTCTCTGGGAAATGGAAATATTGCTCCCTACACTTTTATTGAGACGATTTCATCTGCTACCTCATCCGTGATCATGAATGGAATTTTTCCAAATTATATCCAGCGCCCGGGAGTGCTACCCAGTGGGTTAACATGGGAGAAATCAACTACACTTGATGTGGGCTTCGATTTAGAGGTGCTGAACCGGAGGCTGACAACTACCTTTGACTGGTACCAGAGAAAAACGACAGACATGATCACCCCGGGCCAGCCATTGCCTTCCGTTTTTGGATCGGCATTGCCACGGGGTAATAATGCAGACCTGATCACTAAAGGGTGGGAGTTAACCATAAACTGGACTGATGCCATAAAAATGAGAATGCCCCTTACCTACGGAATACGGTTTACCCTGGCAGACAATGTTTCTCATATCACTAAATTTTACAACCCCAATAACCTCCTGTCTACCTATTATGAAGGGCAGCGTTTAGGAGACATATGGGGATTCGAAACACAGGGATTTTTCACTTCCCAGGAAGATATAGCCAAACATGCTAACCAGAAATACATTGTTGTTTCCAACAATAATAAGGTGCTCCCCGGGGATATAAAATTTGCCGATCTTAATAACGATGGCTTTATCAACAATGGTAAAAATACCGTTAGTGATCCGGGCGACCAGCGGATCATTGGGAATTCAGCGATCCGTTTACCTTACGGAGTCACGGGCGATATCGGGTGGAACAATTTTTCCCTTTCATTGTTTTTCCAGGGTGTAGCTAAGAGGGACTGGTTCCCTTCCCGGGAGGCGGCGTTTTTCTGGGGGCAGTCCAACAGGGTCTACAGTTTTCTGCCTACGTTTAACCTTAACCGTTGGACAGAAGAAAACCCCAGCCAGGATGCATACTTTCCAAGATACAGGGGTTATACGGCGTTGTCTGGTACAAGAGAACTGGCTATCCCTCAAACCAGGTACCTGCAGGACGCAAGCTATATCCGGTTAAAAAACCTCACGATCGGTTATTCGCTGCCGCGTCAGCTTCTTCAAAAGATGAAGATTACCAATGTTAATATATACCTGACCGGCCAGAATCTATGGACGTATTCCCCGATGTATAAGATCACCAGGAATTTCGATCCGGAAGTTATTGAAGGTTCTGACCCGGAAGTTAATGCGAATGGTGGAGATGGCTTTTCTTACCCCATGCAAAAGTCCTTTACCGCGGGCGTCAATATATCCTTTTAAACTATCAATCCTTATCATTAATCAGATAACAATAAAGCTATGATCTGTAAAAAGTTATTTTTAGCGCTGGCGGTGGTGGCTGCACTATCGTCATGCAAAAAGTTTTTAGAAAGAGCCCCGCTGGATAAGCTTACACCCGAGCAGGCTTTTTCAAACGAAAACAATCTTGAGTTATACGTCAATTCATTTTATGCCCAGATGTTGCCGGATGGTCCTGCCATATACAAAGGTGATGTGATGACGGACATTACGGTACCCAATGCGGTCCCCTCCTATATTGCCGGGAGATTGAGCAGCCAGGAGGCAGTGGGATGGAATTGGGGAAACCTTCGCAACATCAATTATTTTCTTGAACATTATAATAATCCTGCTATCGCCGAAAAGGTGAGAAATCATTATGGCGGTATCGCGCGCTATTTCAGGGCTTACTTCTATTTCAACATGGTTAACCAATTCGGTGATGTACCATGGTATAGTAATTCGCTGGCGGTAGATGATCCTGCTTTATACAAAGGCCGCGATCCAAGGACGCTGGTGATGGATTCTGTATTGGCGGATATCAATTTTGCCTGTAATAATATATTCAGCCAGAAAGACAATTCAAGTACGCAGGTAACCCGGTGGGTAGCCCTGGCGCTGAAAGCGAGAATATGTTTGTATGAAGGCACATTCAGAAGATACCACCCGCAATTCTCGCTCGCGGGAGCAGAAAAATGGCTGCAGGAGTCTGCCGCAGCTGGAGATCTGCTCATAAAGGGAGGACAATACCGTTTGCAGAATACCGGAAATGCCGAAAGGGATTACCGGTCCCTTTTCATCAGTGAAAACCCTGTTTCCACCGAAGTGTTACTCGCCGCAGTTTACAATAACACTTTAAAGAAATGGCACGATGCAGGATGGTGGTTTAACAGTGCTACCTTAGGGGCAAGACTGGGACTGGCAAAAGGCTTCATAAACACATACCTCACCGTTGATGGCCGGCCCTTTACGGATTTGCCAGGGTACGATACGATGCAATTCCAGACAGAAGTAAAAAACAGGGATAAACGCTTACAACAAACGATAAGAATGGGTGATTATAAAAGGACAGATGGGTCTGCAGCCGTTCCTGATTTTAATGTTACGTATTCAGGCTACCAGATCCAGAAATTTTCCCTGGACGATAAGTATCATGATACAAGAAGAGAGAGTTATAATTCCATTCCTATCATAAGGTACGCTGAGGTCTTACTGAATTATGCAGAGGCAAAAGCGGAGCTTGGTACGCTCACCATGCCAGACTGGAATGTGACAATAGGCGCACTAAGAAGTCGTGCAGGAATAAAAAACACCACTATGCCGGTGACGGTTGATGCGTACATGAAAAGGAATTTCTATCCTGATGTAACCAGCCCGGCTTTAATGGAAATCAGGCGGGAACGAGCCGTGGAGCTCGTCAGCGAAGGTTTTCGCTATGATGATCTCAGGCGCTGGAAGGCGGGCAAACTTCTTGAAAAAGTGTATGAAGGAATTTATGTTCCGGCGAAAGGCGCGTTACTTGATTTAAATGAAGACGGAAAACCTGATGTTTCTTTTGTAGACCGGTTGCCCGCTAACAGGGTGAGCGGGGTAGTTTATTTTATCCTTGATAATAACACTTCGAAACTTTCAGGAGGCGATAAAGGAAATCTTGTCTGGTTAAGCAATATCAAAAAAACATTCGATGAAAGTAAACATTATTTATACCCGCTTCCCGCAAACGAAATAATTTTAAACCCTAAACTTGAGCAAAATCCCGGCTGGTAGTTGCCAACCTATAAGGTTGGCAACCTTATAGATTCCTTCATCCCTATTGACATGATAAAATTATTTGTTTTCGCCTTAGGCAGTTTATTTTCATTCAGTGCTTCTGCGCAGATTCAGCCGGGCGCCCTTGAAAAGCAGTTGACAAAAAAACGGATAAGGCTGCCCAACGGATGGCATTTATCACCCGCGGGCAGGTCTTTGCCCCTGGGTGATTTACCGCTGAACCTTGCCGTGTCGCCCTCACAAAAGCTGCTGGCTGTAACCAATAACGGCTTCGGAGTGCAGAGCATTCAGTTAATCGATGCCGCAAAGGAAAAAATTTTGGACGATGCCATCATCCCAAAGGCATGGTACGGGTTAAAGTTCAGCGCTGATGAAAAATATCTGTATGCTTCAGGGGGAAATGATAACAGGATAATGCAGTATGCTATTGCCGGCAACAGGCTTAAGCTGAAAGATAGCATACTATTGGGAGAAAGGTGGCCGGTAAAGATATCTCCGGCAGGCATTGACATTGATGATGGCGCGCAGCTATTGTATGTTGTTACAAAAGGCAACAATTCACTTTATGTAATTGATCTTGCCTCAAAAAATATCCTGCACCGGGAAGACCTGCAAAATGAAGCGTATGCATGTTTACTGTCCCATGGCAAAAAAGAACTGTATATATCTCTGTGGGGTGGTGATAAAGTGTTGGTTTTTGATACAAAAAGCAGAATGGTTACATCCCGGATAGATGCTGGCGATAATCCAAATGAACTGCTGCTTGACAAGCAGGGCCATTACCTGTTTGTTGCAAATGCTAATGATAACAGCGTTTCTGTTATCGATACCCGGCAGCGTAAAGTATTGGAAGTGCTGAATGCCGCTTTATTTCCTGACGCGCCTCCCGGATCAACCAGTAACGGCCTTGCATTGTCGGCCGACGAAAAAAATCTTTATGTTGCAAATGCCGATAATAACTGCCTTGCGGTTTTTGATGTATCCGTTCCCGGCAGCAGTAAATCTAAAGGGTTTATCCCGGTGGGCTGGTATCCCACCAACATAAAAGTTCTCAGAAAAAAGATATTCGTGGCCAATGGCAAAGGCTTTTCTTCATTTGCAAATCCCAGTGGTCCCAATCCTGCACGCCCGCTGCCTGGTAGTAGCGCCAACACCGCAACGACGATTAAAAGAGAGCACATAGCAGGTCTGATGAAGGGTACGATGTCGGTCATCGATGAGCCGGATGATGCGTCTCTTGCCGTGTATTCAAATGCGGTATTTATCAATACCCCCTACACAAAGGAAAAGCAGTTGAATGCACACCGTCAAAAAGGCAATCCGATACCTATGAAGGTCGGCGAACCATCGCCAATTAAATACGTGTTTTATATCATCAAAGAGAATAGAACGTATGACCAGGTGCTTGGCGATATTCCGGAAGGTAATGGAGATACGAGCCTTGTCTTGTTTGGAGAAAGGATCACTCCAAATCAACACGCCCTTGCACGCCAGTTTGTGCTGCTCGATAATTTCTATGTAGACGGGGAAGTGAGCACAGATGGCCATAACTGGTCCATGGGCGCGTATGCCACCGACTATCTCGAAAAGAGCTGGCCCACGATGTATAGTGCCCGTGGTGGAAATGAACCCGCCTTAGGACTGCAGGCAATCGCAAATAATAAGGGTGGCTTTTTATGGGATCATTGTAAAAAGGCGGGCGTAAGCTACCGTACCTATGGCGAATTTGTGGTAAATGGAAAAGGCACGCTCCCCTCATTGACACCAGAGCATGTTTGCAGTAATTATAATGCCTTCAACGCGTCGATACGCGATACTACGCGTTTCTATACCTGGCAAAAAGACTTCGATTCACTTGTAGCGGCCGGTGCTTTACCCCGGTTCAGCAGCATACGTTTGAGCAACAACCATACAGAAGGGTTGCGGCTTGGCCGGCCGACGCCGTTTGCTCATGTAGCGGATAACGACCTTGCCGTTGGGCTGTTTATCCAGCATTTGTCGAACAGTCCCGTCTGGAAGGAGAGCGTTGTTTTTATCGTTGAAGATGATGCGCAGAATGGACCTGATCACGTTGACGCACACCGCACCACTGCTTTTGTCGCGGGGCCGTTTGTAAAAAGAAATTTTGTTGATCATACCATGTATTCCACCTCATCGATGCTGCGCACCATAGAATTGATTTTAGGCCTTCCGCCGATGAGCCAATACGATGCCGGGGCAACACCTATGTGGAAGTGCTTTACTTCAACTCCTGAAAATAAATCATACAATGCTGTTGCCGCCAATGTAAATTTGAATGACCGGAATACCGCAACGACTGCCAGCGCAAAAATCAGCGAGCAGTTTGATTTCAGTAAGGAAGACAGCGCGCCTGATCTGCTATTCAGCCAGGTGATCTGGAAAGCGGTAAAAGGCGAACACAGTGAAATGCCCGCACCCCGCCGCAGCGCCTTCCTGAAAATTGCAGATGATGGTGAAGAGCAGGATAACCGCAAATAAAGGGCACTTAATCGCTTCTTCCTTAACCTGCTTTCTGTATTTATGAACTTTATTCTTTCGTTTACTCATTTGTTTTCCCTGATAATCAGGAATTTTATTTTCAAAGAGCTATGAACCGTCACAACAAAACCTTCAAACGGCATACATAAAGTACGGCCCTAAGATCGACAATGAAGCGGGCTGCGTAAAGGTCATTATGGTAAAGCTAAATAGTGAGTGCCTGTCATACCTTACCAACTTGTGCAACATTTTAAATATGATGGATTCGGATTGTTCATGCAGCAATGTTTGTTACCCTTTGTTCATTATTTGATAATACTTACGTAAGAATTTAATCACATTGCACATACACTTTCGCCCTCTTAATTAATCTCCTCACCAGCAGGCTGTAAAAGACAAGATAGCATCAAAGGCCTAGACCATATACCTGAGTATGTATTATAACAGGCATGGGCAATTTTTTCGCTTGAATAAACAGTTAAGCAAGAGATGTTGAGGTAAATAATTTTAACTTAAAGACATTGTAATGCAGAGAACTTCACTTTTTTTGAAGAGCATTGTTTTATTGGTGCAGATCATTTTGACACAGTTTGCCTTTGGGCAATCAACCGATGCCAATGCTCAGGGGGTAATTTTAGATATGCAGCAAAAACCTTTGCAGGGGGCAACCATAACTATTATAAACAACTCCACTGGTTTCAAATCAACTGCTCAGTCGAATGCAAAAGGTGCTTATGTATTTAAACAATTACCTTTAGGCGCTAACTATTCTATACAGGTAAGCCATGTCGGATATGCAAGTCAGGCAAAGCATAATCTGAGCATTAATCTTGGGGATCAGCTTGAGAACGATTTCGTGTTGCCTGAAAATAATTCAACGCTTACAGAAGTGGTAGTTAGTTCCGGTTCAGTAAGCAGTAGGATAGACCGGTTTGGCGCCAGTACCGCAATTTCGGCGAGAACCATTCAACAAATACCAGCGCAGAACCGGAACTTTAATGATCTTGCTTCTTTAGCTCCTACATCTAATGGCGCCAACTTAGGTGGCCAGCGCTTTTCTTCTACAAACTATCTTATTGACGGTGTAAGTGCACGTAATAATTTAACCAGCGGAGAAATAGGAAGAGGGCCATTTTCTTTGTCGCTTGAAGCCATCCGCGAATTTGAAGTAATTACAAATGTATATAACGTAACACAGGGACGTCAGGGCGGCGGTGCAATCAGCGCCGTTACCAAGTCAGGTACCAATACATTTACAGGGAGCATATTTAACTATTTTCGTTCTGATAAATTATCCAGCCCAAATGATATCAGAGGAAATAAACGGGTACAAAAATTCACAAATAATCAGTATGGATTTAGCTTAGGTGGACCTGTCATCAAGAACAAACTGCATTTCTTTACCGCTTTTGACAGAGAAGATGCCTCGGCACCGTTTTTCATTGCAGATATACGATCGGATGAGGATGCCATTACCCAGCGCATCAGTAAAAGCGCACTTGATACTTTTTTGAACATTGCCAGAACAAAATATGGATTAAGCAACAACAAACAGGTAGGTGAATTTGGAAGAAAAACAGTAGCCAATACTTTTTTGCTTCGCCTTGATTGGCAGATTAACGAAAAAAACAGGCTCACTTTCAGAAATAATTACAGTAATTGGAATAATCCAACGAGCGTTAATGACAATAGCAATATAAACCTGTATGAAGTATGGGGCGATTTTAAATCAAAAGAAAACAGCTCTTTACTTTCTCTCCGTTCACAGATTAATTCCAATTTCCTTAATGAACTGAAATTTCAGTATCAAAGAGCTACACGCAACTTTGTTCCCAATGCTGAATTACCGGCTTCCAATATTCCCAGAGCTATTGTTACCGTACGCTCGCTGCTTCCCAACAATACACAAGGTAATACCGCAATTCAACTCGGAGGCCAGCGTTTCAATCCGGAAGATAATCTCGAAGATCAGTACCAGTTGATCAATACCTCTTTTTTTACAAGAGGCAAGTACAATTTTACCTTTGGTACCGACAACACCCTTACTTATCTCGATACTTATATATCCAATGAACAGAACGGACGTTTTATTTTCAACAGTCTTTCTGACTTTAATAACCTGAATGCTTCACGATACGCAAGAGAAGTGCCCATCAGCGGTAAACCTTCCGTACAGCAATATGTTCTAAACGGTTCGCTTTTCGGACAAGTTCAGTTTTTACCCTGGAAAAACATAGATGCAACATTTGGTCTTCGTTGGGATGTAACCAGCTACCTGACTGCAGGAGATTATAACCCGGTTGTTAATGAAGAGCTGGGATTGCGCACCGATAATAATCCTACCGATTGGAACAACATACAACCGAGGTTGCAGTTGACCTGGGATATTGAAGGCAAACGCACAAACATCGTAAAAATTGGAGCTGGCATGTTTTCAGCGAATCCCATTACGTATGCACAGGTAAACAATATCCAAAATAGTGGTACTAAAGTAGCTGCGATTGATATCACCAGAAGCAGTACGGGTCCGAATCTCGTTCCGGTTCCTGATTTCCCGTTGTACCGGAGAGATCCTTCAGCAGCGCCAGGGCTTGTTCCAGGCGTACGATCCGTGTCTACCATCAACTTGAATGATCCCGACCTTCAGGTTCCCGGCATTTTCAAAGCCAATATATCTTTTAATAAAATTTTGCTGGATAACAGGCTGCGTGTAGGTATAAACCTGCTTTACTCCTATACCTACAACAATTACGTATACCTTGATCGTAACATCGTGGATAGACCTTTTTTTACTTTGGCAAACGAAGAAAACAGGGCAGTGTTTGTTCCTGCAAATACCATCTCCGCTTCCGGAATTACCAATAACGTGTTAGGAAGAAAAACCCAGGCGGTAGGCAGAACATTAGAATTTACAAACGGAGCAAAATTAAATTCCCAAACTGCGATTGTGGATGGAGAATATCGCTACTTCCGGGACGGGTACATTAATTTCAGTTATACATATAATATTACGAAAGATAATACATCTTATAACGGGAACGTGGCAAACACATCTACTTTCCGCCCTGTCAAATCAGATCCCCGTGATTTATCTGAAATGAATTTTTCAGATAACCAGTTCAGACACAAGCTTGTTTTCTATGGTTCTACTCCTTCATGGAAAGGCTTTAATTTAAGTGGAAGATTTACAGGTATCGGTGGAACCCGTTATACCCTTACTGTAGACGCTGATATTAACGGTGATTTTGTAGGTGGCCCCGGAAACGACAATGACCTGGCGTTTATATTTGATCCTAATGACGCTAAAACTCCTGCAGGCATACGTGCTTCTATGGAGAAAGTCCTGAATAACCCGGATAACAGGGCAAGAGAATATATAAGCAATAATCTGGGAAAAATCGCAGATCGTAATGGTGGTGAGAATCCATTTTCCGGAGTTTTTGATCTGCGTTTAACAAAAGACTTCAGAATAGTAAAAGAGCATAAGTTCACCATAAGTGTGGATGTTTTTAATTTTTCTAATTTTTTAAACAAGGAGTGGGGGAGAAACTTCAACTTCAATACATTCAATACCCAAACCTTATTGTTTGTAACCGGATTTAACCAGAATACCAGGGAGTACAATTATCGTGTTAATGAAAATATAGGTGTGTTACAGGCAAACGGAACACCATACCAGGTGCAGATTGGTGCCCGCTATGGATTTTAATTAGAAACAGGATCAGCAATCAGCAATCAGCAATCAGCAATCAGCAATCAGCAATCAGCAGTTAAAAGATAACGCAGATACCTACTGCATTGGTCAGGAGATATTTTTGAAAAGAAATGTTGTTGATCATACCATGTATTCCACCCGATCGGTGCTGCTCACCGCAACGGAAGCGCCTTCCTGGAAATTACAGATGATGACGAAGAGCGGCTGTGCCAAAAACCGCTCAGTGAATAACGCTGCTTAACAATATGTTAAAATACCCTTAATCTTTCCTTTACATTAGCCCGATACTTTCGTCCGACATACCTAATCATTACCCCCTATATGCGCAAATTCTCCTCAACCGGATGGGCTGTAATTCTTTTTATTATTCTTCTTGTGCCTTCCAGGTCTTTTGGTCAGAAAATTCTTAAAGGGAAAATCGTTTCTGTACGCGATCAATCTGCAGTTGCGGGCGCCACAATTATCCGCAAAGGAAGCAGGATCGGTACTTCCAGTGATGTAAACGGACAATTTACCATCCCGGCGGGTGTGGACAATGTGCTGATTATATCCGGAGTGGGTATTGATACAAAGGAGGTGGCGGTTGGCAATGAGACGGAGATAATCATTCCGGTCGAATTAAATTCAAAAAATCTTCAGGAAGTGGTTGTAACGGCTTTAGGGGTGAGAAGAGAAAAGAGAAAGCTGGGATATGCGATACAGGAAGTAAAAGGCGAAAGTCTTACGACAGCCAGGGAGTCAAATGTATCTAATCAGCTCGCCGGCAAGGTGGCCGGGGTAACTGTAATAGGAAGCCCTTCAGGCATTGGCGGTTCGGCGAGGGTGACCATCCGTGGCGAACGGTCGGTCGATCTTAACAAAAACCAGCCGCTCTATGTGGTAGACGGGGTGCCCATCAGTAATTTGTTGGCGGGAGGCTCGGGGCGAAACAATCTGGAAGTGGATTTTGGAAACGGGGCTGGTTTTATCAACCCGGATGATATTGAATCGTTAACCGTTCTCAAAGGGCCTGCGGCTTCCGCGTTGTATGGTTCACGCGCGGCAAACGGCGTCATCATCATCAAAACAAAATCAGGTAAAGGGAATAAAGGGATCGGTGTGGAATTTAATACGAATACAACCCTCGAAACACCGTTAAAGCTTCCGGATTATCAGAATGTTTACGGACAGGGTAATGGCAACGGTGGTGATTTTGCTTTCGTGAACGGGGGTGGCGCCGGCTTAACCGATGGTACGGATGAAGGCTGGGGGCCAGCCTTCCGCGGCCAGAGCTATCCTCAATTCAATTCTCCACGAACCCTGAACGGACAGGTTATTCCATTTTTGGGAGGTGATCTGAATGCTCCTGCCGGAAGTACAATTACTCCAACTCCCTGGGTTGCCGATGAAGATGGCGTTAAAAATTTTTTCCGCACAGGACGTACCCTAACGAACAATATAGCTTTGGTAGGCAGCAACCAGTCCGGCGACTTCCGTTTATCTTATACCAATCTCGATCAAACCGGCATCGTTCCGAATACGGATCTAAAACGAAATACCGTGTCCTTTGGAGGCGGCTATAACCTGAGCGCTAAGTTGACTGCAAGAGCTTTTGTAAGCTATATAAACAGTGAAAGCGGCAACAGGCCTTCCATAAGCTATGGCACGGAAAGCATTATGTACCTCTTTAATTGCTGGCTGCCCCGTTCCGTTAAGGTGAGCGATCTTCAGCGCTTGTGGCAGCCGGGCCTGCAGGGAAGAAGACAATTCAACTGGAACTATAATTATCACGATAACCCCTACCTTACAGTTCTTGAAAATACAAACGGTCAATCCGTTGACCGCATCATCGGTAATGTTGTTATCAATTACAATTTTACCAGCTGGCTTGGTCTGCAGTTGCGTACCGCTACCGACCATACGAATGAAAACAGGCAATATAGAAGGGCATTCAGTACGCAAAGATTTCCATTTGGCCAGTACAGGGAAAACGATATAGAAGCGGAAGAAAGAAACAGCGACTTTTTATTTACCATAAATAAGAACATCAGTAAAGATTTTGGATTTGCCGGCACATTCGGCGGAAACCAGATGCGTCAGAAATCCACTTTCAAGGAGCAGAATGCGGGGCAGCTTAATATTCCAGGCATTTATAACCTCACCAATTCGCGGATCCCACTCGACATCTCCCAATCTGACATACGAAAGCGTGTGAACAGCCTGTATGGTTCTGCGCAAATTTCTTTCAGGAATTACCTGTTCGTTGATCTCACTGCCCGTAATGACTGGTCAAGCGCCCTGACATTGCCGTCTGCTTTAAAAGCATTTGGTAACGAGCAGAATTCGTATTTCTATCCGTCTATAGCAGTAAGCGGAGTTGTGAGCGACATGTTGTCACTGCCTGAATACATTTCTTTTGCCAAGCTCAGGGCAAGCTATGCACAGGTGGGCAACGATACAGACCCCTTTACTTTCACACAGGCGTATAATCCTTCCAACCCTTTTGGCGGTACGCAGGTTTATGGTGAAACGGACAGGCTGGCTAATTTGAGCCTGAAGCCCGAGATCAGTACCGCACTGGAATTTGGGGCTGACATACGTTTCTTTAAAAATCGCATAGGCGTGGACGTTACCTTTTATGAAAGCAGGACCAGGAACCAGATCCTTAATATTCCTTTGTCGCTTACAAGCGGTTTCTCCAGCCGCTCGATCAACGCCGGGGAGATCAGGAACAAAGGTTTCGAAGCCATGCTTAATATCATCCCCGTTCAGGGCAATCATTTCAGGTGGACTACCGACATCAATTTTTCGGCCAACAGGAGCAGGGTTGTCTCATTAACAGACAATCTCAAAAATTTTGTGATGGCAAGCAGAAGAGTAAGTATTGAAGCAAGAGTAGGCGAAAGGATGGGTGATATGTATGGGATAGGTTTTGCAAGGGTACAGAATACCGATAAGAACAAACCTTATTATGATGCTTCAGGCCAGTATGTTGGTGAGATGGTTTTCAGCAACGGGCGCCCGGTGCCTACCACCGAAAGAATCAAATTAGGTAACTATAACCCTGACTGGCAGGCCGGAGTTTACAACACATTCACATACAAAGGATTTAAGCTGGGCTTTTTATTCGATATACGGTATGGTGGAAAGTTGTATTCAGAAACGCAGACTGTTGGCCGCGAAGGAGGTATAATTACCGAAACACTTGAAGGAAGGGCCGACGGCTATGATACCACGAAGGCCGGCAACGGTGTTGTTGGCGTTGGCGTAGTAAGAAATGCAGATGGATCTTTTAGCCCCAATGCAAAAAAAGTAACTGCAAGGGAATGGCACACTGCCTGGACTGCCGGCCGGAGCATTGCAGAAGGAGTGATATACGATGCTTCCTTCGTAAAATTGAGAGAAGTGCAGATCGGCTATGCATTACCGAAAAGGTTATTGGAAAAAACACCATTTCAGCAATGCGCCATTACATTCGTTGGAAGAAATCTGCTGGTATGGTCCGACGTTCCGCATGTTGATCCTGAGGTAATGTCTTTTACCGGAGGAACAGCTTTACCGGGCATAGAGTACATGTCCATTCCATCGAGCAGGAGCTATGGCGTGAACCTCAGTTTGAAATTTTAGCGGAGGCCCTGAATCAAAACATCACTATTAAAATTCTATCATGAAGTGTATAAGGTCGGCATTCATATTTATCATTTTTGTGCAGCTTGTTTCGTGTACCAAAGATTTTGAAGAGATCAACACCAATCCCAATGTACCGTCATCTGTTACACCAGACCTTTTGCTCTCGGGCGTAATCCGTAATACCCTGACAGACCAGGTTGGTGAAGCATGGGGTATCGGAAACATTATTGCCCAGCATACGGCAAAGATCCAGTTTGTTAACGAAGACCGTTATTTGTGGGGAGAAAGAAACGGTGTCTGGAATAGCGTATACGGCAACATGAGAAATGTACAGAACATCATCGATTTCAGCACTCGTTCAGAAGTTGTCCAGAACAATTACCTGGGTATCGCCCTGGTCCTAAAATCGTGGTTATTTTCCCTGGCTACCGATGCTTACGGGGATGTTCCTTACACGGAAGCGACAAAAGGGAAAACAGGAAGCATATATACCGCGAAATATGATAAGCAGGAAGATATTTACAACGGTATACTGGCTGATCTGAAAAAGGCAAATGAGATATTAGGCACCAGTAATGAAACGATCAGTGGCGACATTTTATATGGCGGCGGTACAGCAGCTGTTTTGAAATGGCGGAGGCTTGCAAATTCACTGCGAATCCGGTATCTTATGCGGATATCCGGAAAAAGGAATGTCAGCGCAGATATCCAGGCGATCTTAAGCAACCCTGTGCAGAACCCCTTATTTGCATCTAACGATGACAACGCAGAACTGAGATACCTGGAAACGGCTCCCAATCAATGGCCATTGTACGGTTCGAGAGTTGGTTCCTTTGATGAGTTCAGGCTAAGCAAATCATTAAGTGACCGCCTGACTGCTTTGAATGATCCGCGGCTGAAGGTGTTTGGCAGGCCCACGGAAAGATCCGTCGCGGCGGGAACACCAAAGATCGAAGGCATCCCGAACGGACTGGGCGATGTGGCAGCTTTAAACTACAACGGCGGCCCGCAAAACGTTTCCCGTGTGGGATTGAGTTATGCATGCCTCGTTTGTAACGATAACGGCCCTGCCCCGGTATCCAACGTTGCCAGGAGTATATTAATGACGTTTGCGGAATTGCAATT
The DNA here is from genome assembly GCA_041751095.1 of Flavihumibacter sp. GTDB lineage: Bacteria > Bacteroidota > Bacteroidia > Chitinophagales > Chitinophagaceae > JADCRZ01. Next base: position 17,240 of record JBGSYC010000291.1, on the reverse strand, counting down.
CCTGCTGGCTGAAGCAAAGGAAAAAGCATGGATTTCCGGGGGTGAACCGGCAGAGGTTTTTTATAGAAGAGGGATTGAGGCCAATATAGCGTATCATAGAAGAAATATTCCTGTGCAGTACAACATTGATCTTACGTTGCCTGAAGGCTACTTTGGTCAGCCTGGTGTAGCTTATGTGGGAACGCAAAGCGAAAAGTTATATAAGATCGCTTTACAAAAATGGATAGCTTTATTTTTCAATGGGCTCGAAGCATGGTTCGACTGGAGGAGAACGGGCATGCCGGCAATTGTTCCGGGTGCCGGTAATCTCAACAATGGAAAAGTTCCCTTACGTTTTCCTTACCCGTTGTCTGAGCAGTCTTTAAACGCAGAAAGCAGAAGCGAAGCGGTTTCCAGGCAGGGCGGAACGGATGACATCAATACAAAGATGTGGCTGCTGCAATAATAAATTTCAACAACCACGGAGAGCAAAAAAGTAGGAACTGCGAGGCAGTAAACCACGGCGCGGAGAAAGGAACCACAGCACAAAGCAGAACCATATAAGAAGCGAAGGGAACCCAAGTCTTTGTAGATCAGGAATTCAAACATTTGATGGGACAACATGTAAAAAGAGCTTCTTTGTATGTTAATTGCTGCCAGTATCGAATGTATTGAAGTTTATAGCACAGCAAAGCAACAAAGGTTTTAAATGATATCTTAGTGCCACTTGCGATTAAAAAAACATAGCATAGAATGGCTGGAAAAAATTACTTTTCAATAATAGTCTGTACCATCTGTTATTTATCCATAGCTATTCCATCCAGGTCGCAGTCTTCGGTAGTTTTAACGGTTCCGGGGTATGATAAATATTGTGTCATCGACACTGCAGGGATATCTGTTCTTCCCAGCGGCCGGTATGTATCACCTGCGGGAAAAACCATTCGCATAACGCACGACCCTTTTGGTATGGCGCTTTCTCCTGATGGAAAAAAAGCCGTAACCCTTCACAATGGGGTATTTACAATCATCGATATCGCTTCCATGGTGGCGACAAGAGTGCCCGGTTACGGTTCAAAGATAGTATCCCCCTTTTCAAACGGCTCATTTTTGGGAGTTGCTTTTTCTCCCGATTCAAAAACAGTTTATCTCAGCGGGGGAGATAATGGCGCCGTAATCATTTACGATATCTCTGCATTGCAGCGGACAGATTCCATTTCCTTAAATGGCATGGACGGCAACGCCTTTTATGATGATAGCTTTACTTCCGATCTTTTGCTCAATGAAAAGTCGAACGAATTGCTCGTGCTGGACAGAGGCAATTTCCGCCTGGTTAGAATTGATCTTTCCACAAAAAAAATTACCGCCACCATAAAAGTTGGCCGCCAGCCATTTGGATTGGCGATGACCCCGGATGGCAACACGGCTTTGGTTGCCAACGTAGGCATGTATGAGTACCCGTTGATTGAAGGAGCTACCCCCGAAAATTACGATTCGATTTTGATCTCACACCATCCTTACGGGCACAATACAAAACAGTCCATTGAAGGAACCATCGTGGAGGGCCGCAAGATTCCCGGTTTAGGTTCTCCGCATGCCCCTGAAGCGATGAGCGTATATACGATTAACCTGGCTGAAAACAAGGTGATCGATAAATTCAAAACGGGCCACCAGATCGGACAAATGGTTGAAGACGCGGAAGTGGTTGGAGGAGCCAGCCCGAATTCTATTGCAGCAGGCAGCCGGTATGCTTATGTTACCAATGCTACAAACGATAACATTTCAGTGATTGATTACCGCAACCATAAGATTGTAGATCATATCCCCATCAGGGTTGATAAAAGGATAGATCGTTACAGGGGTTTGCTGCCTTTTGGCATTACCCTAAGCAGGGATGAAAAGACGTTGTATGTTGCCTTACTTGGATTCAATGCTATCGCAGTGATCGATATACAAAGCAGAACTACCAGAGGCCTTATCCCCACGGGCTGGGGACCCTCGAGAGTAGCATTAAGCAAAGATGAAAAAGAATTATTTGTGATAGCCTGCCGCGGCTATGGTGCAGGGCCGAATGGCGGTACAAATTTTATTACGCCTGTGCAGGGTACATATATCGGGGATATCCAGCTCGGTACTTTTCAAAAGATCGGAATGCCGGGCAACACCAAATTAAATGCTTACACGCAACAGGTTTTGAAAAATACATTCGTTGCAACAAACGTAGAAGCTGGCCAAAATCCTTTGCCGCCTCTGCCTATGGCAAACAAAAGCCCTATCAAACACATCGTATATATCACAAAAGAGAACCGGACTTTTGATGAGGTGCTGGGGCAGATGCGCGGAGCAAAGGGCGACAGTAGCCTATCAAGGTATGGTATGCGGGTAAATGTGCAGGGGAGCAAGGACACCATTTTGAATGCGGACATAGCGCCTAACCATATAAAATTGGCAACCGAATTTGCCTCCAGTGATAATTTTTATTGCGACAGCGACGCTTCCATCCACGGCCATCACTGGATGGTTGGCGTTATCCCCAACGAATGGGTGGAAGCAAATTCAAGTGTTGATAAGACTGCGATGCTTTTTTCTAAAGCGCCGGGGCGCCGTTTTCCGGGTTCTACAGGAAGCATGGATCCTGAGGATTATGCAGAAAAAGGTGGCTTATGGGAGGCGCTCGAACGCCATAAAATTTCGTTTTACAATTTCGGAGAAGCTAATGAAACTGCTCATGTAAGGGAAGAATGGAACGATACTTTGACTGGTGCGGCACACGGAGTAATGGTGCCCATGCAAAACGCCTTATTCAGTCGTACCAGTCATAACTATGCAGGATACAATACCAATATACCGGATCAGTTTCGCATGGATCAGTTTGAATCGGAGTTTACAAAAATGTGGCTAACCGGAAAAGAAAAGATGCCGCAGCTGATAACCATGCAGGTACCTAATGATCATATTGCCCGGCCACGGCCGGAAGACGGGTATGATTACGCCCATTCCTATATGGCGGATAATGATCTTGCAGTAGGGCGCATTCTTCATTTCCTTTCCCGTACGCCTTACTGGAAAGATATGCTGGTCATCATAACAGAAGATGATCCCCAGGGTGGTGTTGATCATATTGATGCACATCGCAGCATACTTATGATGGCGGGTCCGTATGTAAAAAGAGGGCACCTTTCACATACCCACGCGAATTTTGGCTCCATCCTGAAAGTGATTTATAATATTCTCGGCGTGAGTTATGTAAACCAATATGATATTACCGCATCTTTGCTGCAGGATTTTTTTACCGCAAAGCCGGATGTTACGCCATACTCACTTGTATTTCCGGATAACAGGATTTTTGATCCCCAAAAAGCCATGAACCGTTACAATAAGACCATCGACTGGCGAAAAATAAAGCAGGGCCCGAAGATGGATGACGAGAACGAACAACGAACAGATCATTATAAACAAACCAATAGCAGGTAAGAAATGTTGAGAAATTATTTAGCAGGCTCCCCGGGCCGCATGAACGTTCTGGCTTCTGTTTTACTTTCGATGTTTTACATTCCGGTATCTGCCCAAACGGATAGCGCGGGCAAATCATTGGAGGCAGTGTTTGTAACGGCACAAAGAATTATGCAGAAAGAATATGAAATTCCTTACGCAGTTACGAATGTACAAAGACAGTACCTGGATGATCTCAACCCCCGTACCGTTCCGGAAGCATTACAGGGAATAACTGGTGTGTTTGTTCAAAAAACGAATCATGGTGGTGGATCGCCTTTCCTTCGGGGGCTTACCGGAAACCAAACATTGATACTGGTAGATGGAATAAGGCTCAACAACTCGACTTTTCGTTATGGACCAAATCAATACATGAATACCATTGATCCGTTTTCGATAAAGAAAATTGAAGTGGCAAAAGGAACAGGATCTGTACAATATGGATCAGACGCCATCGGAGGAGTAATACAGGTTTTTACCAGGGAGCCGTCTTTCTCAGATGTAAAACCATCATGGACAGGAAAAGCCTTTGGAAAATTCATGTCAGGGGATATGGAGAAAACAGTAAGAGGAGAGGCGGGTTACCATGCAAAAAGGTTTGCCACTACGATAGGCGCTACTTACAGGAATTTTGGTGATTTGATCGGTGGTGATACTACCGGAAGGCAATCCCCATCCGGATATAAAGAATTAGCTTTTGACGTAAAGTCGAAATTTTTATTAAATCCTGGTGTTGAGCTTACGCTGGCGAACCAGTTTTTGAAGCAGCAACATGTTCCCGTTTATCATAAGGTTATCCTGGAGAATTTTGCCCTGAACGAATTTGATCCCCAGCAAAGGATGTTAAACTATGCAAAGCTGAATATAAAAAACGCGATCCCGGTAATCGACCGCATTGAAGTGATCGCATCGTGGCAGCAGAACATTGAAGGAAGGAACAGCCGGAAAAACGGGAGTAATGTTGTAAGAAAGGAAAAAGATAGAGTCAGCACCTTAGGATTTACCACTGATGTTTTTTCGCGTTTCTCTGAAATGTGGTCGGCCAATTCCGGTATTGAACTATACCTCGATAAAGTAAACAGCAGCCGGCAGGATGTGAATACCGTTACTAATGTAAGATCCACGTCGAGGGGGCTCTATCCGGATGATTCCAGGTACTCCAATTCCTCATTATATTCACTGCATCATTTTAGGTTGAACAAATGGATTGCAGAAGGTGGTATTCGCTATAATTTTTTCACGGTTAGCATAAGCGATACAACTTTAGGAAAAGTAAAGATCACACCGTCCTCATTTGTTTACAATGCGTCAATCCTTTATAAGCTTGCACAGCAGCAAAATGTATATGTAACGTTTAATACCGGTTACCGTGCGCCTAATATAGATGATATGGGTACATTAGGAATTGTAGATTTCCGGTATGAAGTTCCGTCACGGGGTCTTGCTCCTGAAAAGTCACGCAGTATAGAAGTGGGTTACAAATTACATGCTGCAAAATGGGCGGCAGGCATATCGTATTATTATATGCATTTAAATAACCTGATTACAAGGGTTAAAGAGGAGGGGCAGGTGATTAGCGAATATCCGGTTTACCGGAAAGAGAATGTTGAGGAAGGTTACATAAGAGGAATGGAAGCAGAAACAGAATATCAAATCGTTAATGGCTGGAATATAAAAGGGAATATATCCTGGAACTATGGCCAGAGCCTTTCTAAGAATGAACCCCTGCGCAGGATTCCGCCAGTTAATGGAAGAGTGCTAAGCAATTATTACTTTAATAAATGGTTTGGCTGCGCAGAGTTGTTGTTTGCTTCAAAACAGGATCGCCTGGCCCAGGGCGATAAAGATGACAACCGGATACCGCGCGGAGGAACTCCCGGCTGGAACGTTGTAAATTTATATGCCGGTTACCAACTGGCTCATCTCAAATTTAATGTAGCCTTTCAAAACATTCTTGATGAGGATTATCGCACACATGGGTCCGGTATTAATGGTATAGGTAGAAGTGCCTGGGTTTGCGTTGCCCTTAAGCTTTAACATCACCCGCAAGGTTAATGCCGGGTGAATGTGCTGAATATACTTCCTTCTCTTGTGGCAAATACAATTGACCATCCCTTCCATTGTTAATATTCTGTTCACAATTCGGTTACGTTTTGTTCAGATTCCGGTAACAATTCCGCAACATACCGGTGCCATTTTTGCACCCTCAATTTTCACCCCTTTAAAGGTTAGACAGACAATCAGGGTCTGTTAACCAGCTTAATCAACATTTTAATAATTGTGATGAAATACATTTACCAGATATGTGTTGTCGTTTTGGGATTTTTGTTATCCCAGCATTTGCATGCACAAAACGGCGTAGCCGCTCCTTCAGCAGTTACCATCTCCGGAACAGTCAGGGAAGCCGGGACCAATCAACCCCTCGAAGGAGTATCCGTTAGCGATGGCAGTAGAAAAACGTTAGCGGTAAGCAAAAATGACGGTTCTTATGTGGTGAATGTGCCTGCAGGTACCACCCTGTACTTTAGCGCCATTTCTCATACTCCACAAACCTTTGTCGCAGAAAAAAGCGAAACAGGAAAATCTGTTGTAATGGGCAATGAAGCCAGGCAACTCGAAAACGTTACAGTAACAACAGCTTTGGGAATCTCCCGCCAGCAAAAGGCATTAGGTTACTCGGTGCAGACACTTGACTCCAATGACCTGACTGATGCAAGACCTAATAACTGGGCCAGCGCATTGTCTGGTAAGGTGGCCGGACTGAGTTTACTTTCTGCCGGCTCGGGGCCCGTAAATTCCACTAAAATAACTTTGAGGGGCAACGGTTCTATTGCACCGGAGGCGAATAACGCGCTGATCATTCTTGATGGCGTTCCGCTTAACACCGGGGGCACTACCTCGGGCGTGGGAAATGCATATGGCGCGGGTTCGGGGAATGATGTTCCTATTGATTTTGGGAATGGTATCTCCGACCTTAACCCGGATGATATCGAAAGCATCACTGTGCTAAAAGGCCCCGGAGCAGCTGCCTTGTATGGAAGCAGGGGAGGTAATGGGGCCATCATCATAACTACTAAATCGGGTTCGGGCAAAAACAAGGGTATCGGGGTAACGATCAACTCAAACATCAGCGTCAATACAGTTTTAACATGGCCCGATTACCAGCACGAGTATGGGCAGGGAACCGGAAAGGCGCTTAACGCAGCGGGCGATTTATACTATTCTTATGGTGCATCACCCGATGGGGCAGGCACAAGCGGAACGAGCAGTGCTTTCGGTCCCCGGTTTAAAGGCCAGATGTATTACCAGTACGATCCGGAAGTTCAGGGAAGGGGCGCCGAACGCACCTTGTGGCAGCCTTATAAAAACAACATCAGCAGTTTCTGGAGAACAGGGTCTACTATAACAAACAATATATCACTGGAAGGAGGGAATGATAAAGGCTCTGCCCGTGCATCTATTACGCATTCAAAGAACGAATGGATCATGCCAAATACAGGCTTTGAGCGTTTAACGGCAGCGCTGAGTTTTACGTATAAGCTTTCTGACAGGCTTAAATTGAACTCGAAAGTAAGCTACACGAATAAGCAAAGTGATAACCTGCCTGCAACCGGTTACAACAACCAGTCTATTGCTTATTTTATGATCTTTCAAAATCCCAATGTTGACCTCAACTGGTATAAAGACCGGTGGAAAAGAGGCCAGGAACAGATAGACCAGATACATCCGTTTAGTTCTTTTATAGATAATCCTTTCCTGATCGCACACGAAATGACCAATGCTATCAACAGCAACAATACCGTTGGTATGCTTTCAGCCACCTATCAGGTGTCTCCAAAATTCGACCTTATGGTGCGTTCGGGCATCAATATGATCAATGAAGACAGGCAGCAGCGCCGGCCTTTCAGCACGGCAAATTTTTTAAAAGGATATTATAAAGAGCAGAACATCGATGAGTATGAGCTGAATACGGACGGATTGCTCACCTACCGGGATAAATTTTCAAATGACATAGATATTTCAGCTTCGATTGGCGCAAATAAAAGGATTAATAAATATAACAGGATAGATGCTTACGTTGACGGACTTGTGATACCGGGTGTTTTTAAACTAAGCAACGGATCAGGTTTGCCAGTGTTAACAGCGATTGACCGCAACAAGATTGTCAACAGTGTTTATGGCCTTGCAACGTTAAGTTTCAGGAACAAATATTTTCTTGATATAACCGGAAGAAATGACTGGTCGAGCGCCTTGCCGCTTCAAAACAATTCTTTCTTCTATCCTTCTGCAAATGCAAGCTTTATCATCAGCGATATCTTTGAACTGCCACGTCAGGTTTCTTTTGCAAAGGTGAGATTTTCTGCCGCTAAAGTGGGAAAGGATACCGATCCTTACAGAACCAGGAAGTATTACGGAACTTCGGAATTCGCCTCTTCAGGCTCAGTACCTGACGTCCTTCCAAACGACAAGTTGAAACCTGAATTTGCTACCAGCTATGAGGCAGGGATAGACCTGAGACTGCTTAAAAGCCGCGTGCGACTGGATGTATCGGTATACAATAACACCATCAGTAACCAGGTTGTGGCAGTGCCGTTAGACCCAACGACAGGATACACGGGCGCATACCTGAATTCAGGCGTAGTACGTAACAGGGGGCTCGAGGTTTTAGTCAATGCACGGCCGGTGAAGACAAAATATTTTACCTGGAGCACCACCCTCACGTGGGCACGAGACAGAAACAAGGTATTGGAACTTGCGCCCGGGTTTAGTGACAAGCAGGACATTGGTTACGGTGGTAATGCTACCATACAATCAAGGGTAGGAGGTACTACCGGTGATATTTACGGCTTTGGTTTTGTACGGGCGCCAGACGGCCAGATCGTATATACCAAAGACGGATTGCCCGCAAGGCCCTCAGAGATTCAATACATCGGAAACGCTTATGCTGACTGGAAAGGTGGATTGCAGAACGAATTTACTTACAGGAATTTCCGGTTTAACTTTCTGATCGATGGTCAGTATGGTGGTATCATTTATTCTCAAACCCATCATAAAATGAGCGAGCAGGGTAAGTTAAAACATACGATACGCGGACGCGAGGAGAATTTTATTATCGGCGAGGGCGTAACATTGGATGCGAACGGCAAATACATTCCCAACACTAAAAAAGTGTTGCCGGTGGATTATTACGTGGATTATTACAGGAGGGCAAACGTAGAAGCGAATTCCTTCGACGCATCATTCATCAAATTACGCGAAGTAAGGCTTGAGTATTCAATACCAACAAATTTACTGACAAAAACATTCATCCGCCAGGCTACATTCGGCCTCTATGGAAGAGACCTGCTGATGATCACTGCTTTTCCCATCTTCGATCCTGAAACAGCAGCGCTTAACGGTTCTACCTTATTGCCAGGTGTTGAAATGGGCCAGCTTCCATCAACAAGAACAATGGGTTTAAACCTGACCTTTAAATTTTAAACCTTTTGAACTAGCAAATCATTGTTATGAATAGTTACCAGAAAATAGCTTCAATATTTCTACTGCTTAGCTGCACGTTTATCATATCGTGCACTAAAGATTTTGAAAGCACCAATACTGATCCAAACAGGATCGATGCGATCAGTCCTGGTACGCTTTTAAACCCAATCATCTATAATGTATCTGGTTTTTATATGGGAAGAGCCGATGACGTTACCTTTAATTTAATGCAGGTGGCGCTTCCTTTCCCGAGCGCTTCGCGGGGTTTGCACAGGTATGATGTGCCTGAGAACATAGGTAACTCCACCTGGAACATTTCCTATAGATGGCTGAACAATATTAAAGAGATGTACAACGCATCCGTAAACTTATCGGATCCGAATTACCAGGCTATCGCCCTCACCCTACGGGCATGGATATACGCTAACCTCACCGATTGTTTTGGCGATGTTCCCATGACCGAAGCAACAAAAGGCGATGAAGGCATTTTGCATCCGAAGTTTGACTCTCAGAAATTTATTTATACAACATTGCTGAACAATCTTGATTCTGCTAACAATCTTTATGTTCCTGCAAAAGCAATGATCTATGGAACAGAAATTTTATATGGGAATAACGTTTCCAAATGGAAAAGATTTACCAATTCATTACGTCTTCGGTTACTGCTGAGAGTGTCCGGGAAAACTGAGATGAATGCGATCGCCCAGATAAGAACGATGATCAGTGACCCTGTAAAGTATCCTGTATTCGCCAGTAATGATGATGCTGCTATTGTGCGGCTCACTGGTATCACGCCTTTAACTTCTCCGTGGGGAAGGCCTGTTGATTTCACCGCATACAGGGCAGTGGGTAAATTCTTTCTTGACAGTCTGAATGCATTCAATGATCCCCGCAGGGCCAGGTTTGCTACGCAGGCCAGGTCGGCTAATGGCTCTGTGAGTATTGGGTACAGAGGCATACCTTCCGGCTATGCCGGTTCTGAGAATCAATTTGACTATATCCCTTCGAATGTTAACCAGGCTTTGGTAACCGCGCCGATGACTGTGCCCATAATGACCTACGCTGAAGTTGAGTTAATAAAAGCAGAAGCTGAACACCGCTCGGGTAACGCCGCTGCCGCGAAAACTGCCTACGAAAGGGGCGTAAAAGCTGCAATTGAACAATGGGGTGCGGTAATGCCGGCAGACTATTTCTCTAATGCGAACGCAGCCTATAACGGTACGCTAAGCCGGATAATGCTACAGAAATATTATGCATTATACTTCAACGATTACCAGCAATGGTTTGAGTATCGCAGAACAGGTTTGCCTGCGCTGCCGGTTTCAGCCGGGATGGTGAATGACAAAAAGATGCCCGTCAGGTTTCCTTATCCGATACCGGTAAGGACAAATAACCCGGAGAACTATAAAATTACGATTGAGTCCTTGGGTAGGGATGATATAAATACAAAAGTGTGGTGGGAACAATAGGTTTACTTTCGACGTGGTGATTAAGCCTTTACCTTACATGGAAGATCCACCCTCTTTGGTCCTTTAAAATGAAGCGCAGCAGCGATCCCGCACTTGCATGATGCCTGAGGCTTCATTTGAAATCCCTGAAAATTCTGGTGGCTGTAATTTGAAAGGTATCTGGCGCCTGAAGATGCGCCCACCGGTGCATACGAGTGGTGTGGGAATAAATACCACTTCTTTCCTTTTTGTCATTTCAAATGAAGCGCAGTAGCGACCCGGCACTTGCATGATGCGTGACGCTTCATTGGAAATCTCCCGAAAATTCTGGTGGCTGTAGTTTGAAAGGTAGCTGCGCCTGAGGATGAGCCTACCGGTACATGCAAGTGGTGCTATAGTAAGCACCCCTCGTAACGTCGGGAGATTTCAACGAAGCGCCGGGCAAACTGATTATGCAACCGACCTAAGGCGCTTCGTTGAAATGACAAAAAAAGGGGAATGAGGCGCCCGGCGCTCTACGATGTACTACCGGTGCATACAGTCTCTCCTTTTGTCCTTTAAAATGAAGCGCAGCAGCGATCCCGCACTTGCATGATGCCTGAGGCTTCATTTGAAATCCCTGAAAATTCTGGTGGCTGTAATTTGAAAGGTAGCTGCGCCTGAAGATGAGCCTACTGGTACATGCAAGTGGTGCCACAGTAAGCACCTCCCGAAACGTCGGTAGATTTCAACGAAGCGCCAGGGAAAGCTCATTAGGCAATTGACCTAAAGCGCTTCGTTGAAAGGACAAAAAAAAAGGGCGATGAGGAACCGGCGCTTAAGGAAGCGCCAGGGAAGCTCACTATGCAAGCAACCTATAGGATTATAAATCTCTTCTATGATAAAGGTTGTCCGGCGGCCATTTGTCAAATAATTCCCCATTGAGCGATTCCCATGCAGGATTAAACGCTGTTATTAATATATCTTTTTTTTGCCTTGGCCATTTTTTAATTTCTTTTTCCCTTGCTATGGCGTTGTTTATATATGTAAAGCTCTCATAGTATAAAAGCAGATAGCAATTGTACCTTCCCGCAAAAATTTTATTATTCCTTCGATTAAGATAATGTTCAATCACTCGTTGAGGCAAATCATTGGTAATGCCCGTATACAATACCGTTCTGGTTTTATTGGTTATAATGTAGACATAATATTCGCGTTCTGATGTCCTCACCGTGCCAAATTAATCTCGAATGCTTTTTTCTGAGACGTTAAAACACCCTTTATTCAAAAAGTTTGTACGGATGAAATCTTCCGTACCTGGCGCCTGAAGATGCGTCTACTGGTACATACGAGTGGTGCCACATTAAGTAACTCCCGAGGCATCGGGAGATTTCAACGAAGCGCAAGGCAAACTGATTATGCAACCGACCTAAGGCGCTCGTTGAAGTCTAAAAGAAAAAAAGGAGAGAAGTCATCAATTTCGCCAATCTTCATCAAAAAATAATATTGACCTATATGATTCTCCCGGGTATCTACGCATTTTTGTTGATTAAACTGCCTCTATGCACGGTAACCTTGCTAAATGTGTTTTTGTTTCTATATTGATGACCATTGTGCATAGCGCACAGGCTCAAAGCATTATTACGCAATGGAATTTTAATTCAGTGCCGCCGGATGGCAGTAACAGCACCGGGTCTTTAAGTCCTTCTGTCGGGGCAGGGGTGATAGCAGGCATTGGGGGTGTTACCATATCTTTTGCCTCCGGTACCGCGACAGGCGGATCCTCTGATTCTGCAACTTCGGATAACACAGGCCTGGGTCTCACCGGATGGCCGGAGCAGGGAACAAATAATAAAACGGCGGGCATTGAATGTAAAATTTCAACTGCCGGGCATCAGGACATCACTGTTACGTTCGACCTTCGGCATAGCAATACCGGCCCCCGAACTTCACAGCTTCAATATACGACGGATATTAGTGCCCCGAACCCTGTGTGGACAGATTTTGCAGCAGATGCCGCAACCGGCGGTGATGCGTGGTTTCCACGGTCATATAATCTGAAGGCGGTATCTGCGCTGAACAATAATCCTAATGCCGGCTTCCGGGTTGTTGCGGCATTTGAACCTTTAACGGCAGGATATGCTCCTTCTAACTCCGGAAGCATTTATGCAACCACAGGCACGTGGCGGTTTGATATGGTCACGATAACCGGAACGGCAAGCGGTGGTGATGTTAACCCTCCGGTGGCGCAATCTTTCCAGGTCAGTTCCTCCACACATTCTTTTATAAAGTTCAATGAAACCGTTACTACATCAACAGCCATCAACATAGCCAATTATTTATTCAACCCTGCTATAAACATCAATACCGCAACATTATCTTCATCAAATGATACTGTCTTTCTTACCCATGACCCGCTCATTAACGGTCAGCCTTATTCGATAAGCGTATCAGGTGTACAGGATATAGCTATGAACACGATGGCCCCCACCACTTTTAATATTGTTTTCAATGGTTCTATCCCTAACCTCGTCATTACGGAGATCATCCACTCACCAAACGATATCGAAATGATAGAAGTTTATAACGCAGGTGCGGGTGCCATAAACTTAGGCGGGTTAAAATGGACTAACGGCACTACAGGAAACTTCCCGGAAGTAAGCCTCGCTGCAGGAGCTACGGCGGTGTTCGCTACCAGTCCGGCAACAGCTTCTGCCACATTAAATGTTTCGCCGGTGTACCCCATCCTTAATGGTTTGGGATCGTCTGACGATATCCTGGTGATCCGGAACTCGTTAAACCAGGTGGTTGACAGTGTTTCTTATCTGGTGGGTACAGGCGGCTGGCCAACGGCTCCTACAGGTGTTTACGGTTATTCTTTCGAGCTGATCAACGCCTCTGCCGACAACAACGCCGGAACCAACTGGCTCGTGCCACAAAACCAGGTTACACCTGCACCACCGCAGGGCATTATCAGGGCTACACCCGGCAGGTATCCCACACCGGTATATGCGCCTGCATTTGCAAGCGTGAGTTTTACCAGCACCAGACTAAGTGTAAATGAGGCAACCACAACAGTGAATATCATTGCAAATCTCCAGGGGGGTGGAAGCAGCCCGTCATCAATTGACATTGAATTCCTGCCTCTTGCTACAGCTACGGGTGGAAGTGACTATATCGTACCAGCTTCTTTACAATTCAACTGGGCAGCGAATGCCAGTAATGTGAACGATACGATCGCTATCACCATTAACAATGATGCCCTGCCGGAAAACGCCGAGTATTTTGTTGTGCGCTTTACAAATCCCGTGGATATCGTAATGCCTGCTCCTGCTGCAAACCATTTTACTGTTATGATTACCGATGACGACAGGCAGGCGCCGGCAGCCTCGGCATTTCTCCAGTTGAATCATATTGCTTCTTTCAGCAATGGTGCAGCCGGTACAAACTCAGCGGAGATCGTGGCCCATGACCCGGCATCTCAACGGTTGTTTATTGCCAACTCAGTAGGCTCAAGAATTGACATCATCAACTTCAGCAACCCTGCTGCGGCAACGCTTATCACGTCTGTCCCCGTAGCCTCGTATGGGAATATCAATTCCGTTGCCGTAAAAAATGGAATCGTTGCCGCAGCCATCGAGAATGCAACTGCCGAGCTTCCAGGTAAAGTTGTTTTTTTTGATATCAACGGAGCTTTTATCAGCGAGGTACAGGTTGGCGCCATGCCTGATATGATCCTGTTCAATCACGCGGGCACAATGGTGTTTACGGCTAACGAAGGTCAGCCAAATGCTGCTTACACAGTTGACCCCGAAGGCTCTGTTTCCATTATTGATATTTCGGGAGGCGTGAGCTCGATTACCCAGGCCGCCGTTTCTACAGCGGGCTTTGGCGCCTATAACAACCAGGCTGCCGCTTTAAAACTTTCCGGTGTACGGATATTTGGCCTGAACAATCCTACGGTTGCACAGGATATGGAACCCGAATACATCACCCTGTCAGACGACGGGCAAACGGCGTGGGTAACATGCCAGGAGAATAATGCTATTGCAGTTATACATACCGCAACAGCCACGGTAACGGATATACGCCCGCTTGGAACAAAAAATCACCACGCAGGCACCAATGGTTTGGATGCAAGCGACCAGGGGGGCATAATAGAAATTGCCGCCTGGCCGGTGAAAGGATTATATATGCCTGATGCCGTTGCATCGTATTCGGCCGGCGGACAAACATACCTTGTAACAGCCAATGAAGGAGATGCAAGAGAATATTCGCCATATGAAGAAGCACTGAGACTCAGCTCTTCGTCTTACGTTTTAGATCCCGCTGCTTTCCCGTATCCTGAAGCCCTAAAGGCAAATATCGGCAGGTTAAATGTCAGCAGAGCCTCCGGCGATACGGATGGTGACGGTGATTATGATGAGATTCATGCCTTTGGCGCCCGCTCCATTTCCATCTGGAATGCATCCACCGGTGCATTGGTATGGGACAGTGGTGATGATATGGAACTGATTACGTCTAAACATCCTGTGTTTGGTGCTATTTTCAACGCAAGCAATGCAAACAATACGCTAAAGAACAGGAGCGATGATAAGGGCCCGGAACCCGAAGGCGTGGCGGTGGCTCAGATATCGGGAAGAACTTTTGCTTTTGTGGCACTGGAAAGAATCGGCGGTTGTATGGTTTATGACATTACCAACCCTGCAAGTCCCGTGTTTGTGGATTATAAAAATACAAGAACAATCGCTGCTTATGGCGGAGACAATGGCGCGGAAGGCATAATCTATATCAGCGCCGAAAATTCGCCTACCGGCAGTCCTGTTGTAATTCTTGCCAATGAAGTGTCTTCGACACTTTCGTTTTATGCAGTAAATGTATCTGTGCTGGATATATCCCTAATAAGCATTAAAGCAAAGAATAACGGAAATCGTAACCAGGTAACATGGACCACCGCGACTGAAGTTTCAGGAGATGTCTTTGAAATAGAAAGAAGCAGGAACGGAACCACGTTCAGCCATCAGGCAACGGTTCCGGCTAGAGGTTTGCCCTCTGTTTACACCTATTCTGATGAGCAACCTTTTCCGGGCACAACGTTTTACCGGTTAAAACTGAAGCATGTTTCAGGGAAGATTACCTATTCCTCCATAGTTACTGCCGATACCAAAGAGATGGATGCTATTGTAAAGGTTTATCCAAACCCCGTAACAGACAAGCTGACGATAGTGCGTCCAGGCGGCATCGAATGGACGAATGTCAATATTGAAATTATTGACTTCAAAGGCGTTGTAGTGAAAAGATTAGCATTGACCCCACAACAGAGCACTGTAGATTTCAGCAGGATGCCTTCAGGGGTTTACACCATCCGGTGTTTCACTAAAAGCCAGGCAATATCTTTTAAGATAACAAAACACTAAACCGATTTTTAAAGGTGATGTCATCATTTTGTGACAACCCGGTACGGAACGTTCATGGCTATTTTACCCTGCCATTTTTTAGGAACAGGTTTTCCGGAAGCCCAGTGTATGGCATTGATGACGATCCGCTGGAACGGTTCCTGGTTAAAGTCTTCCGGATGGCCCAGGGTAGTCATGAAGTATTTTCCGCCGTAAGAATTAGTGCCTGTCCAGGCTACCGGATTATCTGTGGCTTTTTTATCAGGGTTAACAGAATGCCCCATCAATAACCAGGTGGAGCCCTTTACAGGGTAATCGGGTAACACTCTGTACAACCACGAGCTGACATGGAACCGGTTAGCTACGTCCGTAAGAACAGGGTTAGAAGCCATTTCAGGTATTACGGATACCTCGGTAGTAGACTTATGGCCGTAGTGCGTGTGGGCCGAGACGCCACCCCAGCCTGGAGGAGACTGGAATGCAAGTTGTCCAAACGCATTCCACTTTTCAAGCTCATGACCTTTGGGATAATTGAAGGCGTGGGTACTCGTCCGGAAGCCTATAACTGGCTTCCCTGATTTTAAATAATCCTCAATATATTTTACCTGTTCTGCGGGTAATCGCCTCCAGCGAAGAAAAAATACTGCCAGGTCAGCTTTTCTGAGCGCTTCCAGTCCGGGGATATTTTCTTCCGCATTGTGGTCGGGGTAAGATTTAAGAACGATTGTCTGATAGCCATAATTCTTTTCCAGTTCCGCTGCGATTAGCGGCATCGTTGCCTCACTGCTATACTCATGGTCTCCGGTTACAAATACCACCAAAGGCTTTGACTTGCCGGAGGCAGTCCTTGTTTGCGCACATGCGCTATATAACACCTGGCTTAAAACAATTAACAGGACGTATTTAGCTGACTGAATAATTTTCATAGGGCAATTTATGATAATTTTCAATGGTATTTCACCAGCGATATTCTACGGCTGATAATTGATTCTCCCGCTGCTCCCTGTTCTTTAGCTGTAAAAATCATTGCGGGTTGCAGCCTTAAGGCAATCGTCTTTTTATACCTGTTAATATTACAGGCGTAGCTAAAAAGCATTTTATGCCGCAAGTAACCTGTTGGCGAAATGCTATTAGTAGTTTCAGGCTATAAAAAATGATAAACCGATGCAGAATGATCCGCGTGTTATAAGTGGATTTAAAAAATCCTTAATGTATCTCACGACTCCGTTTTATCATTTACCTTCGCAAAAAACGAAAATGAAAGCAATTAAACCTTACTTCTTTTCCGGAAGCTTAGTTTCCTATGCGGTGGCGTTTCTAATCATATTTTCCCTTCATGCGTGCGCAAGGAAGGTGACTTTTCAGAATTCTCCTGTTGTACCGGCAGCAGTGGGGAGTGTTAAAATAAAAAAAGACCAAAACAATAACTATGCTCTCGATATTAACGTCAGAAATTTAGCTGACCCCA
>JBGSYC010000290.1:0-115071 GCA_041751095.1 Flavihumibacter sp. | reverse complement strand
ATGAAATACTACAAATATTAAGTATCTCACTGTTATGTAAAATCCCGTTGCTTGAATTATTTTCTAAAACCTATCCGCAATATGTCAAAGAACAAGATGGTAATCAATTGAACCTATTCGAGTTATAACAAGACGCTAGTGGATTTAGGTGATTAGTATGATTAGACAGGGAGGGTATTATCTCAATCATGGCCATCACATAAATCACATAAATCACATAAATCACAGTTCAGACAAGTAACTTTGATTTTTGTGATAGGACCTCTGATTTATGTGATTAGTATGATTAGACAGGAAGGGTATCATCACAATCATGGCAATCACATAAATCAAATAAATCAGAGGTAAGAGGTTGAACCAGCGATTTTACTCCCTTGATGTTTTTCGCGGAGCTACGGTAGCGTTAATGATCCTTGTAAATAATCCGGGAAGCTGGGCGCACATTTATGCGCCTCTCGAACATGCACCATGGCACGGGTGTACGCCGACAGACCTCGTATTCCCTTTTTTTCTTTTTGCCGTCGGCAATGCCATGGCTTTTGTAATGCCCCGCCTTGAAGCCTCAGGCACCTCCGTTTTTTTTAAAAAAGTGATCAGGCGGACTGCGCTTATTTTGCTGATTGGTTTACTGTTAAACTGGTCTCCCTTTATCCGTTGGCATGATGACGGGATCGTTGTAAAGTCGCTGGCCGACATCAGGGTATTCGGCGTATTGCAAAGGATCGCGCTTTGCTATTTTTTCGCGTCTTTGATCGTTTATTTTTTCAAGACGAGGGGTGCGTTTGTAGCCGGCGCGAGCATACTTCTATGTTACTGGGTTTTATGCATGCTGATGGGTAACCCTGCAGATCCTTATAGTCTTGAGGGATTCTGGGGCACCCGGGTAGACAGGGCACTCCTGGGAGATGGTCATATTTATAAAGGAGAAGGCGTCCGATTCGATCCTGAAGGACTGGTTAGCACAATACCTGCCATTGTGCAGGTGATATTCGGATATCTTGTTGGACAATACATCCAGCAGAAGGGAAAAACATTTGAAATGGTGACCAACCTTTTTGTGGCGGGTTCGGTGTTGATCTTTGCAGGACTTTGCTGGGACACCGTTTTTCCGATCAACAAAAAAATCTGGACAAGCTCTTATGTACTCTACACGTCCGGCCTGGCGACAACAGTATTGGCAGTCCTTCTTTACCTGATAGAGTTCAGGAAATATACCGGATTAATCACCCGGTTCTTTGATGTATTTGGCAAGAACCCATTGTTCATTTTTGTGCTTAGCGGCTTCCTGCCACGATTGCTTGCATTGATCAGGATACCTGCCGGTGAAGATGGAAATGGCAGCCGGAAGTATCTTACCCCGTTTGGATGGTTTTACGAGCACATTTGTAAACCCCTCTTTTCAAATCTGAATAACAGCTCGCTGTTCTATGCACTTTGCATGGTAGCGTTCTATTGGGCAATTGTTTTCTGGCTGGATAGGAAGAAAGTTTATATAAAGGTATGAGGTGCCAGCTTTCGGCTGTCAGCTATCAGCAATCAGCTTTCGGCTGTCAGCTATCAGCAATCAGCTTTCGGCTGTCAGCTATCAGCAATCGGCTGTCAGCAATCAGCAATCAGCTGTCGGCTTGGTTATGGCTGTGCGGAACGAATCTGACAGCAACCTGCGAATCTATTGGGCACTCTTTATTCTAAAGCCGAAGGCAGTCAGCTGATTGCTGATTGCTGACAGCCGATTGCTGATAGCTGATTGCTGATTGCTGATTGCTGACAGCCGATAGCTGATAGCCGGCAGCCATCAACACTTCTCCAGATACTCAAAATACGGCGCCGACGTTTCCCGAAAATTATACCGGGAAGAAGCAAGCTTGGAGTTTGTGGCGAAACCCATGTAAGAACGCTCGATTTCCGCCAGCGCGTTTTTTATGGTAACAGAACTCAAGTGGTCGATCAGGATACCGGCCTTTGCTTCTTCAACAAGTTTTAAACCCAGCAGGGCATTTCCAATAACCGGGATTCCGGAATTGAAGTACTGGAACATCTTCCCGGAAGGAGAGGTTAGAAAGTTAAACGTCCGCAAATGCATAAAACGATAAAAATCGTAGAATACAAAACCTACGCGGAATTTCGACAGATACGACGTCAATGTTAAAGGATCGAGATAGGTCTGGTCGATGATCAATCTTCCCTGGTCCACCAGTTCCTTGTAAAACTGGTTTATTCCTTCGAGAGTTTCAACGGGCACGGAACCTTTAATGGTAAGCCTGTACCCGGGATAATCTTTAATAAAATCAAGGCATGAAAATATCCCAAACTCCGGTGTTGCGGTGCCGCAGTAAACCAGTTCGTATTCATTCCTGTTCCCATAGTCAGGCTCGAAGGGTACATAGTTCGGGCTGTTCTGAACAATAAACTTATTTACTTTCCCATTCTTAAAAAGATAAGAAAATCTTTCTTCAGATTGTGTCAACACGGATTTTACTTTTGACAGCTCGCATTTTTTATAATAGAAATCATCACTATCCACTTCCAGTGAAATGAGGTGAGCTGCCTTGCCCGCTTTCTGAGCACACCATAAAGAAAAAAAGTCTACCGCTAATATTTCTCCGTCGAAGCTTTTTATCGCTTTGATATATCTTTTTATGTACGGGCTGAGCCAGTTGTATGCCATCCACCTTCCTATATCAGACAGCATGATATCTTCCTTGCCTTTGTTTAAATAATTTCTAAGGGCAGAATGGCCTTTGATGAGTAATGTGTAGAGATAGCTTAAAATCCCGTTTTTCTTACCAATGGTCAAATAAATAATATCCGGATCATCAATTTTTTGTGTGGCATTCCTGCTTTTCGGGTCTGGCGCGAAGAGGGTTACTTTATGCGCCTTTTTTAAAGCATAAAAAATATTCAGCGTTGTAGGTGAGTAAGGCAGGTGAACATCACTGAATAAAATCAAAAATTCTTTTTTCATCCAAATTTTATTTACAAAATCACTTTAGCTATGCACGCAAATCTACAAAACATGTCCTGCTTTTGCTTAGCCCCCACAACCATCCCCGCCGACGTCTCCGCAGTACGCCCTTGCGCTATTTTGCTGCGTGCGCGGGACTCGGCGGAGCCGGGGATGTAAGCCGGGACCTATCTTTCCAAGGCAGGATTACCTGAAACTTCTTCTTTCCCATGCTCCGCTAATAAGGTGATTTAATTTCAAGGGGTTATGCTGTCTACGATAGATTGCAAATATAGGTGAGTTCTTTACATTAAACACGGATAACGCTGAAGGGGAAGACTGGTGAATGTTTTGGTACCCCGCGCGGCCCTTTGTACGTTCTTATCTTCAAGCGGAACATTTCGTAGGTAGAACTTTTTAAAGATCATTCCATATTTTCTTCTTCAAGGATCGGGATAAACCAAAAATCTCAAATCCTGATCCATTTTTTATCAGTAATTTGAAATCAAAGACAATAAAAGCGTTGTGACCAGCTTTCAATAATGGGATCTTTCAACAGATAAATCGTTCCATCGACTGAAATCTTATCTTTATCTTCTCAACTCAGCTAATGCGGATTTTCAACACCTTTTATGACACTAAAGTGTGGCTTTTGCGATCTGCATGGTATTTACGCTTAGCTGTATTGCTTACCTGCTTCTGCCGTTTGACCGTAAATGCCCAGACATGCCCGCCAAATATCGATTTTGAATCCGGCACGTTTAAAGGATGGACCTGTTATACGGGGACTACCGCCGCAGTCGGGGGCCGCAACGTAATATCCCTTACGCCTTCGGGAGGACCGGCGCCAAACCGGCACACCATGTATTCTACCAACCCGGGAGGCGGAGTGGATCCTTATGGTGGCTTTCCGGTGAACTGCCCTAACGGAAGTGGAAATTCTATCCGGCTCGGAAACAATTCCGGCGGAGGTGAAGCAGAAGGCATCTCATATGAGTTTACCATCCCGGCCAATCAAAATGCCTACACCCTTGTTTACAATTACGCGGTGGTGTTTCAGGAGCCAAAACACCAGGTATATGAGCAACCAAGAATGGAGATAGAGATCACAAACGTTACCGACAATAAGACTATTGATTGTGCCTCATTCACTTTTATCCCGTATGGTAGCGCTCTGCCGGGCTTTATGCAGGCGCCCTCGTATCCCGGCGACAGTATCCCGGTATGGTATAAAGACTGGTCTGCAGTATCCATTAACCTGGACGGTAACGCCGGTAAAACGATCAGGCTCTTCTTTAAGTCTGCCGATTGCACTTTCAGGAGGCACTTTGGGTATGCTTATATCGATGTGAACTCAGAATGCAGCGGCACATTTGTCGGTGCTACTTATTGCCCCGACGACACAGCCGTCAATATTGTGGCTCCCTATGGTTACCAGGGGTATACCTGGTATAACAATTCCCTGAGCCAGGTACTTGGCACACAGCAGGTACTAACCTTGAAACCGCCGCCTGCCCGCGGCACTACCGTTGCCGTAAAAGTAACCCCTTACTCAGGTTTTGGCTGCCCGACTACCTTCTTTACCCAGTTTTCAGATACTTTACAGTTAACCGCCAATGCCGGGCGTGATACCGTGTCGTGCAATCGTGGCGCAGTCCCTATCGGTAGCGCTCCTAAACCCGGTTTCAAGTATCGATGGAGCCCTTCTGCAGGTTTGAGCAACCCCGAAGTTGGCAATCCGTTTGCAAGCCCGGATGTTTCAACAACCTATATTCTTACTACCATCCACGATGGCGGAGGTTGCCGGGACACAGATACCGTTTTTGTAAAGGCCGATATTATCGATAATTCATTGCAGCTTATTGGCAACGCGATCCATTGTACCGGCAGAGGGGATCTGCCTGTGCTCAGGGTGCAGCGCACGGATAGTATTCAATGGTATAAAGATACCGTTGCCATAAAAGGAGCCCATCACCCGGACTTCACCGTAACCCAAAGCGGGTCATATTATGCCAGGCTT
Source organism: Flavihumibacter sp. (assembly GCA_041751095.1). Classification (GTDB taxonomy): domain Bacteria; phylum Bacteroidota; class Bacteroidia; order Chitinophagales; family Chitinophagaceae; genus JADCRZ01. The sequence continues at coordinate 110,107 of JBGSYC010000290.1, read as the reverse complement.
TTCAATACCGGGGGATGCAGCATCTCTACGGCCAGCCGGAAGATTGAGATTTCTTCAGTTCCGGTCGCGGGCTTCAATCCACCGTCCAATCCGGATCAATGCCTTGTCGGTAACCAATTCGTTTTTAAAAACACCAGTACCAATGCCGTAGGGGGTATGCAATACCGGTGGATACTCGGGGATGGAACGGAGGCTACAACCAGAGACATCACCTACCGCTACACCACGGCTGGGACTTACAATGTCAAAATGATCGTAAACAGCAGCTCCATCTGTGCTGACAGCAGCATGTTAAGCGTAAAAATTTACCAGAACGCCGTTGCAGATTTTAAAGTGGAGCCTGTGTGTGTAAACCTGCCGGCAACATTTACCAACCATACCGCCGACACTATGGGGTCGGTGGTTAATTATGTCTGGAATTTCGGCAATGGACAGGTTTCCAATGTCCGCAATCCACCTGCCCAGATGTATGCGCGTGCGGGAAATTACCCGGTAACCTTATCCGTTAACACCGCCCAATGCCCTTTGCCGTATCACACAAAACAACACGTACTGGTTATCGACAAACCTCAGGCCGGAATAAGATATCCGGTACAGTATGCAGTGATTGATTACCCGCTGGCTTTACAGGCAAGGCAGATCGGAAGTGAAGTTTTATGGACGCCCGGCACCGGTTTGGATACACGCACGAGCTTTACGCCCGTGTTTACAAGCCCGTCGGAACAGCTGTACAACATTTCCATTAAAACAATCACCGGGTGCATAACCGTAGATACCATGGTGGTGAAAACAGTTAAAGAGGTAGGGTTTTTTGTGCCTAACGCGTTTACCCCCAACCACGACGGGAAGAACGACTTGTTGCGTCCGATCCTCATGGGAATCAAAGAGATTCGTTATTTCAGAATTTTTAACCGCTGGGGACAGCTGATCTACGAACAGAGAGACCGGGCAAGGGGATGGGACGGCACATTTAACGGGATACCGCAGCAAACACAAACAGTTGTATGGATGGCTGAAGGTGTTGGAGTGGATGGCAGGATATATTTGAGGAAGGGTACGACGGTGTTGTTGCGGTAGGGGTATGGGATTTCCGCTTCGTTGATATTGCTATTTCAATCCGTGTTATCCTTTTTGTCTGAATCACGGATTTAATGGATTACCAGATTACACGGATTATCAAACCACTCATTCCTACAAAATCCGTGTTATCCTTTAATCCGTCTAATCCGTGATTCAGACAATTGACCGGATTACACAGATGATCAAAACAATCATTCTTACAAAATCCGTGTTATCTTTTAATCTGTTCAATCCGTGATTCAGACAATTCACCGTTGAATGCTTTTTGACGGAGGGATAGGTGATCTGGAATACCTGCCGCCGGGAAGCCCGTCTATGACGACAAGGACATTATTGCTACTGTTAGTCGGACAGTAGTAATTTTTTTACTTCACCCCGTCCACTATATCATTTTATCTCCTTCAGCAATTGCGGAACCGGTTTATCTACGAACCCGGCCTTGCGGGTGTGAAGCCCTTCAACATTCAGGTCACCCAGGTCTTTCCTTGCTTTGTCGGCATATGTGAGTAACTGCTTTACTATCGCCGGGTGTTCACCTGATACATCCACCTCTTCTTTGATATCATTTTCGAGATCAAACAGTTTCATTCCTCTGCCTTCGCCAAATGACCCTGCGTGAATGTTGGTGTACATCGAATCCAGCGCAAGGTGCAGCTTCCAGTTGCCGGCACGCACGGCCTGTAATTGTTCCAGCTGGTAATAATATAAAACTTCCCTTGGCGATTTACTTTGGGGCTGAGTCATTAATGTAAACATATCTTTTCCATCGATCCTTAAGTTTTGCGGCAACGGGTAAGCTACCATTTTTGCAATGGTAGGAAGGATTTCCAAAGTTGTCGCCATTTCTTTACAAACCGCGCCCCCGGGTATCACCCCTGGCCAGCGCATGATGCACGGAACGCGCATACCTCCCTCCCATGTACTCCCCTTCCATCCGGAAAGGGGAAGGTTGCTCCCACCAAACCGCGGTTCGGCACCATTATCCGAAGTGAAGATTACAAGGGTATTATCATCCAATCCGGTTTCTTTTAACGACTGGAGTATCTGGCCCACAGACCAGTCAATCTCCTCCACCGCATCACCATAAATGCCATTCGCTGATTTCCCCCTGAAAGCTTCGCCTGCATGTAAGGGGTTATGTGTCATGGCCTGTGGCAAATAAATAAAAAACGGCTGGTCTTTATTTTTTCTGATAAAACCGATCGTTTCTTCTGTATAGCGCCTAGTCAGGGTATTTTGATCAACCGGGGCTTCGATCACCTTTTCATCTTTCATTAAAGGAAGCGGGCAATATGGACGGTTCATATCATTGCTGTAAGGTATACCAAAATAGTAGCCGAATCCCTGCCTGGTCGGCAGAAAGGGATCCTGGTCTCCCAAATGCCATTTACCGATACAGGCGGTAGCATATCCCTTACTTTTAAGAATTTCGGCTACGGTTAATTCGTCGGGATTCAGGCCCTTTTGATCAACCGGAAAAAGGACCTGTCTCCCCACACTTCCCCTGGGTTTGGCATTTACGTGGAGATCAACCCTTCTGGGGTAACAACCGGTCATCAAACTGGATCGGGATGGTGTACATACCCCGCTGGTTACATAGAAGTCGGTATACCGGATGCCATCCGCGGCCATCTGGTCGAGATTTGGAGTCTTCTGCTTCTTAGCTCCGTAACAGGCCAGGTCGCCATAACCGAGGTCATCGCAAAAGATAAGGATTATATTAGGGTTGCGTTTGCCAGGTCTGCTTGTCTTACCCTGGCCGTCGGCTACTAACGCCATGGGAAAAAAACCGATCAGAAAGAGCCATTTTATCATCGTAGTCAGTTGTTGCAATTAGATGTACAAATTTCATTACCCTGTTACTTATCAATACCGGCTACTCATTTCCGGTTTTTGCCAGGGTACCGAGCCGCCTTTCTGTATATGTTGAATGAGCAGGTTTTGCAAACCCCTGTATTGTTCAACGTTGTAGGCTACGACGTTGCGTTGTTCCAGAGGATCTTCATACAAATTATACAATTCGTACGGGGCGTACGGGCTATTCTGCAGCAACTTCCAGTTTCCTGAAATCACCGCCTGGATCGTTTGCCCGCCATACCGTAAATTGCCTTCCCTTCGCGTAAAAAATAATGGACGCTCCGGAAGCTTTTCATCTGCATTCATTAAGACAGGAAGCAGGCTAACGCCATCTATTTTATGATTAATCTTAACCCGCGTAATCTCACTTAAGGTAGGGTAGATATCCATGGTAAGCGCCCGTTGCGTACAAACCGAATTTGGTTTGATCCGGTTTGTCCAGACAAAAAAAGCTGGGATCCTGATCCCCCCTTCGTATACACTCTGCTTACCATCACGGAGGTTTCCGTTATTTGCGCCGCTTTCCAGATGTCCACCATTATCACTCAAAAACACAATAAGTGTATTGTCATATAAGCCCGTTTCTTTTAGTGACTCAACCACTTTCCCAATACCATAATCCATATGCTCGGTAAGGGCAATCAGTTTGGCCCTTCTTTCCGGTATCCCCGGTTCTCTTGCCCTGACCTTTGCCAGCCATTCTTCAGGCGGCTGCACGGGGAAATGAGGAGCATTATAGGCCAGGTACAGGAAGAAGGGATCCCTGCTGTTCCTTTGTTTACGAATATAGTCTACGGCCCAGCCGCTAAAGACATCGGTGGCATGCCCTTTGGGATCAATCACCTTGTCATTTTCACGCATGAAATTTACCCCGTTCCGCAGGTGAGTCCAATAATCTTCCATCATATCATCCAGAAAACCATGGAAATAATCGAAGCCTTTTTCGTTAGGAGTGTTTGGAGATTCAAGCCCCAAATTCCACTTTCCGATAATGGCGGTATTGTACTGAGCCTCTTTTAAGAGTTTGGGAAGCAATATGGCATCGGGTTTCAGGAAGCCAAAATTATCTTCAGGCTTAGACCGCACCAGACCGGGAACGCCTACCATCTCAGGATAACGGCCACTCATAAGCGAAGCACGTGTCGGCGAGCAAACCGGAGAGTTTGCATAAAAATTATCAAAGCGCATTCCCGCTTTGCATAACATATCAATATTTGGTGTACGCAGGTCGGACGTACCATAATACGACACGTCATGATATCCCTGGTCATCTGTCAGAATGATCAGAATATTCGGAGCTTTACCCGTTTTTGGTTGACCAAAAGCCATGAAGGAAATCGTAAGTAACACGTATAATGCGATAAGGCATCTTTGCATATCCTGGATATTATGATTCAATAAAAGTGTTCATGGCCCGTCTCTGTGATCCGAAACGGCGCACCGGAGACTCGCAGGCAGGCTCAGATGATTAAAACGGCCTCCTGCTTAGTACGCTTTCGCCTTCAGGCAAGATTACTCATCTTTTTTTGCCGTAGTAATTATTTTATCAAACTCGGGTGGCGCCGCAACAACCGCTTTTTGTTTGAGGTATTCGCTTTTTAATTCCTCAATTTTTTCCGGGTATTGCTTTGCAACATTGTATTTTTCAGATGGGTCTGCTTCAATATTATACAATAAGGGTATGTCATGAATTACAGGCTTCTCCTTTGAATACGAAGCATGCGTGGTGAAGTGAGCCTTCCAGGGGCCTTTCCTTACTGCATATAAATTATCACTGAGGTAATAGAAAACCCGGTCGCGGACGGCTTCCTTTTTGCTAAAAAACAAATCAGAGATATCCATTCCGTCAAGTTCCTTCCCTTCCGGCAACGCAGACCCTGAGAATTTTGCAACAGTAGGCAAAATATCCATGCAGGTGGCAAGTGCGGGAGATACGGTGTTAGCCGGTATTTTCCCCGGCCACCAGGCAATTGCGGGCACACGCATGCCTCCTTCATAAGTGGAGTTTTTCCCTTCATAAAGTATCCCTGCAGAACCACCATGATCAATTTGCGTCAGCCAGGGGCCGTTATCGCTTGTAAAAAAGACAAAAGTATTTTTATCTATTTTGAGGTCTTTGAGTGTTTTGAGGATCTGCCCAACGCTCCAGTCCAGTTCTGCTACCACGTCACCATAAGGCCCTCTTTTGCTCTTGCCGGCAAATTCCGGTGAGGCGTACAGGGGTGTATGCGGAAAATTGTTGGGGTAATATAAAAAGAATGGCTTGTCCTTACTTCTTTTAATAAATTCAACGGCCTCAGTGGTATAGCGTTTGGTAAGATAGCGTTGATCCGGCTCCTCTTCCAGTACTTCATTATTTCTGAATAGTGGCAGAGGGATGGCATTTGGTCGTGGCTCGGTGGCCTGTGGATTATTGGGATGCGGGCGCGTAGTGGCAATTTTACCCATATCGTTCGAATAAGGAATTCCGAACCAATAATTGAACCCATGATTGGTGGGCAGGAATTCTGGCAGATGCCCCAGGTGCCATTTGCCTATTACGCCCGTTGCATAGCCATTTTGTTTCAGCATTTCAGCGATCGTCACTTCCTTCAGCGGAAGGCCGCTGGCGGAAGTTGGAAAAAGCACGTCCCGTTTTCCATACATGCCCGTCCGGATGCCTAACCTGCCTGTCAGCAAAGCCGCCCGGCTTGGCGTACAAACCGCCGCGCCGGTATAAAATTGCGTAAACCGCATGCCTTCGGCAGCCATCCTGTCGAGATTAGGGCTCGAAATGGTAGGATGCCCGTAACACGACAAGTCGCCATACCCAAGATCATCGGCGAGGATAATGATGACATTCGGCTTTTTTAACTGGGCAAAACCGGCATTAAAGGCCATCGTAGCATAAAAAATCCCGAAAGAGATTTTTAAAACTTTCCTCAGTACCGCTGTTTTCATAAGTGAGGTTTAAGAAATAAATGTTATTTGGCGCCGCTACAAAGTTGATCATTTTCATCCAATCGGCTTACCAGTTAGGATTTTGCCTCAGGCCGGGATTAAGCTCCAGTTCGCGCTGCGGAACAGGCCATAAATAATCCCGGTCTTTATTAAACACTTTCTGAAAAGATTGGAGCTCGATAGTTCTCGCTACGCCGTTGTTATCGGTGTAAGTTATGCCGGATACCGTACCAGGCACTACATTTTCTGCGATCCGCCACCGCCGGATATCAAAATAGCGCAGCCCTTCAAACGCCAGTTCAGCAAGCCGCTCCTGTCTGACGATAGTTCGCAAAGCTGCCTGCGACGGAATGTTGGTTATGGCCGGCATGTTTACATCAGGCCGCTGGCGCACTTTGTTTATCGCATCCACTACGCTCTGATCTACCTGGTTTGCTTCAATCTTGGCTTCGGCGTACATCAGCAGTACATCAGCGTACCGGATGAGGATCAGGTTAATACCGCCATTTGTCGGCTGGGCAAGATCCTCTTTGTTGATATATTTTTTTAGGGTAAACCCGGTGCTGGTCGAAAACACGCTGAAATCAACCGCATCGGCAGTTCCGCTGCCGGGCCTGGAATTATATATCTTTCCGTCAGGCAACACATCCCCGATTAAATATACGGTATAACGAAGACGTGGATCACGGTTGGCATATGGATTCTGAGGGTTATAGCCACTTGTAGGATCTGTAATGTCCCTGCCGTTGGTCATTTTATAAGCATCAGCCAGCTTTTTGGTAGGCACGAAGTAATTGGTACTCTGCTGCTGGCTCCAGGAGCCCATTAATCGAAAAACATTATTGCTGTAGGTATCTTTGATAAACTGTTTGTCTAAAATCACTTCCACGTTATTTTCCGCGGCATAGGTAAAGAGTTTCTCGAATGAAAAATATAAGCTGTAAACGTTTAAATCCATGACCTGCTTAGCCGCCGCCGCAGCCTCCGCGAATCGGCCGGCATACAGCATCGCGCGTGACTTGAGCGCTAAAGCAGCGCCTTTCGTAATGCGCCCTTTGTCCGCTCCCGTTTGGACGGTTGGTAATACGACCGCCGCTTCGGTCAATTCTTTCGAAATAAAATCCCAGACCTGGCCTACGGGAGTGCGGGTTACCTTTTTACTTTCATCAAGCGTAAGTTCCGTGGCAATTAGAGGCACATCCCCATAAAGGCCGGCTAGTCTGATATAGGCATAAGCCCGGATGACCCTCACTTCGTTTTTCAGCCGATTGATCACGGCTGTATTGGGAGTTTTCACCTCGTCAACCCTGGTTAAAAAAGTATTGGCTGACCGGATGCCAGCGTAGTTGGTTACCCATTCAGCTAACACCCTGTTATGCGTGGCATCGAATTGATTTCTTTCAATAAGCCCTTCAGTGGCCGTTGCGTTGTTGGTGTGCCCGATATCTGAAATGCCATCCCACCCGAAATAGCTGTTTACAGTATTGCCGTTCGCTGCTGTATTTGCCTGGTCAAGGTAGGTATAAACCGCATTGGCTGCAAGAGTAGCATCTTTTTCCGTTTTCCAGAATATCTCCGTCGACAGGCGGTCGGTTGGCACGGTTTCAAGCAGATTTTTTTTGCAGGCCTGCAAAAAAATAGGCGCCGCAAGTATCAGGATTATAACCTTTGAGTAATTCATCTGTATGAGTGTTACAATTTATAATTTTTAAAACTGCAGATTAACGCCGAACGTGTACAGCGAGGTTTGCGGGTAATAATTTATCCGTCCTGGCTGCGACTCGGGATCGAGATTCCACTCGTTGAGCTTAGAAAATGTAAGGAGGTTGGTGCCGGAAAAATATACGTTCATTCGTTGTACATAAGCTTTTCTGGACAAAACGGCGGGCACCTCATAGATCAACTGGATGTTTTTCAGCCGCAGGTACGAAGCGTCCAATACCATACGGTCGGAAGAGCTTTGGTTGTAAAGCTGGTTTTTTGTGGGCCTCGGGAAACGGGCATTCGGGCGGTCAGGTGTCCAGTAATTATTGGCGTAGATGTTATGGGTAAAGCCTTCGAGGTTGCCCATGTCGCCAAGTGCACCGGAGAAGCGGGTATCTACTTCAGCGGCTCCCTGGAATAAGATATTCAGGCTAAAGGCCTTGTAAGACAGGTTTACATTAGAGCCGAAAGTATACTTCGGGAAAGTAGTTCCCAGGAAAGTCATGTCCCCGGCGTTAATTTTGCCATCTTTGTTTAGATCAACGAACCTGACATCGCCAGGTTTGGTATTGGCAACCAGGGTCGGCGAATTTTTTATTTCTTCCGCGGTCTGGAATAAGCCGTCGGATTTATAACCCCAGAACGAATTGATCGGATAACCTTCAGCGGTTATAAAACGCGGGTCAACATCGCCACCGATAATATAAGGTCCTGTACCGGCAAGATCAATAACTTTGTTGTTGTTAATGCTCAGGTTTATATCCGCAGTTACCCGAAAAGCGCCAAAAGAATTACGCGTACCTGCCAGAAATTCCCAGCCAGTATTATCTACAACGCCGGCATTTTGCGGAGAAGGCTGCAGGCCTAAAACACCGGGCACAGGCAATGACAGTAAAACCCCGTCAGTTCTTTTGTTATAATAATCCACGCTTATGGAAAACCGGTTATTCAGGAACTGTGCGTCCACGCCGGCATCGAACTGGGTGGTCGTCTCCCAGGTAATGTCTTTATCGGCAAGCTGTTGCTGCGTATATCCCTGCACCGGCACCCCGTTTAAGGAATAGTTAACCAGGTCTAAAGTAGCATAATAGCTGTACAAGGGCAGAGCCTGGTTACCTGTTCTGCCCCATGAACCCCTTAGCTTGAATTCGTTCATAAAGCCGGAGAACCTGCTCCAGAAATTTTCTTCGGAAAGGCGCCACCCGGCAGAGAAAGAAGGAAAGAAGCTGTACTGGTTGTCGCCGGTAAACCGCGACGAGCCATCGTATCGCGCATTAGCCTCAAACAGATACTTATCTCCGAAAGAATAGTTGAACCGGCTGAAGTAAGAACGCAGACCCCAATTAAAATCCCTACCCGAATTATTGCGGGTGGCATCGTTTGTACCCTGCCCGATAGATTGCAGATCGTTATTGTAAAAACCCTGCCTGTAGGCGGTTAGGTTGCTTGCTTTGTTTTCGATCTGTGAATACCCTACCAGCATATTCATGCCGTGAGCGCCTAATTTCGTAGTATAATTGAGTAGATTATTCAGGTTGACTTCGCGGCTGTTATTTCGTTCTTCGGTCAGGCTGTTTAACGGCACAGATCTTCTGACTATAGCAGGGTTGTAGTAATCGTATATGGTATAGCTGTTCGAGAATCTCTTCTCCCTGGTCAGGTTTACGCGGGCGGCAAACTGGGTCGTAAATTTTAATCCTTTGAGTATTTCCCAGTCGCCTTTGATGTTACTGATGAGATATTCGTCGCCTGTACGGGTTGTTCCGTCTATTTCCGCCAATAGCAACGCATTCTGTCCCTGGGCACTAATGCCATATGTGCCGTCAGGGTATTTAGGCACGGTAAATATAGAGCCATGCTTAAGGCGTTCAAACACCGCCCCTTCATTTACCGGCGCCAGCGAATTTACATACCGGTAATTTACATCGGTGCCGATATTGATTTTTGGCGAAACCCTGAAGTCTGTATTAACGCGCACTTCACTTATTTTGGAACCTGAGTTGGCGATGATTCCTTCCTGATCCTGGTAGCGCAGGCTTAACCGTGCTTTAAATGTCTCGCTGCCGCCGCTTATCGCGAGCGAATGATTAATTTGCGGAGATGTGCGCAGAACAGCCTCTGCCATAGAGTAGGGTAACGGGTATTTGTAGCGGTCAGTGGAGATTACATATTCTACAATTTGCTGCTCGGTGTATTTGGGAGCAGCCCCAACGTTTTGCCACGCTACATTCTGCATCCGCAGATAATCTTCCAAACCCATGTGCTCAGGGTTATTTACCGATTGCTGCAGCGCGTAAAAGCCGTTGTAGTTAACCGATACTTTTCCCGATTTTGCCCGCTTGGTTGTAATAAGGATAACGCCATTTGCGGCGCGCGAACCGTAGATCGCCGTCGACGACGCATCTTTCAGCACTGATACCGATTCGATATCATTCGGATTGATATCTTCCAGTTGCTGCTCAACGCCGTCTACAATAACCAGGGGGTTATTTTTTATATTGGAGTTGCTGTTGTTGATATTACTGTTAGTGGTGTTATCGATAGTAGTTATTCCCCGTATGCGCATAGTGGCCTGAGACCTGCCAGGGCCGCCGCCCATATCAAGAATGCTTAAGCCCGGAGCCTGGCCCTGCAATGCCTGCTGCATATTTGAAACCGGTCTCCTGGTCAGATCCTCACCTCTCACCTGGCTTACGGCGCTTGTCAGACTCACTTTTTTCTGGCTCCCGTATCCCACCACCACTACGTCACTTAGTCCTCCAACGGCCTCTTCGAGGGTAACATTGATATCTGTTTCTTTAGTAACGGGTACGGTTACAGGCTCGTAACCTATGCTGGAAAATTCAAGAACGATATTGTTCTCATCCGAAACGGTAAGCGAAAAACGGCCTTCACTATTGGTAGTAGTTCCTGTTCTAGTACCTGCTATCATTACCGAAACTCCCTGCAAGGGCTTTGCATCCCGGCCAGTAACCCTTCCTTTTATCAGAATTGGCGGAGGTGAAAGGATGGGCGTCGTGAGGTTAACATGCGTAGCGTCGGGGACCACAGCACTCTTTTGCTGAATGACGATGGTATTCTTAACAATGGCATAAGTAAACAGCTGATCTTTAAGACACGTGTTTAAAGCCTGTTCAATCGTTGCATTGGTAAGGGCGATATCAATCGGCTCAGCCTTCCTGACCTGGTCTTTGTCATAAAAAAACAGGTAACCTGTTTGTCGTTCAATAGCTTTGAAAACTTCAGGCAGAAGAGCATTTTTTTTAGCAATGGTTAACTTTTGAGCATAGCTATGCGCATTTACCTGTAAAGTGCATAACATAAGCATTGCAATAGTTAGTTTCATAATCATACAGCTTTTGGTCATTAATGATCGGGTACAAGCAGCTACGTGTTTTGAGGCAGTTAAATACATATCGAATGAATTGTTGCGAAATTTATTATGACAGCTCTCTTTGCACAACCATTGATCTGCATTTTGCCGGTCGGCAATCTGGAAGAGCTATATTTTTACCGGCATCCATGATACCGGAACTTAATGCCACAATAACTATCCGCCATAGTAAATCGCCATCACCCAATGTGAACTGAAAAAGGTCAATGTACGATGATCCTTTTACCATCTACCGAGAATCTGATGTCGCTTAATTCAAGAATTTGAAGCACATCAGATAATTGCTCTCTCCTGCTAATCTTCCCTTCAAAACGCCGCACCGGTATTCTCCCTTCGTAAACTATTTCCAGGTCATACCATCGCCCGAGCTGCCTCATGATGGTGGCGATCTCTGCACCTTCGAATTGAAAAAAGCCGTTTTTCCAAGCCATCACTTCTTCTATATCGGCCGTCGTGACACTTACCTGCTCTTCTTTTTTATCAAGTACCGCCTGCTGTCCCGGTTTCAGCACACGGGTGAGTTTATTGCTGGTCACGTTAACGCTGCCTTCGATCAGGCTTGTTTTAATATCGCTTTCTTCCGTATAGGCATCAACGTTGAAATGAGTGCCCAACACATTTACCCGCATTTGACCGACAGTTACCCGGAAAGGCCTTTTAATATTTTTCACCACTTCAAAGTAGGCTTCGCCTGTCAGCTCCACATCCCGATGGCTGCCTGTAAACATCACCGGGAAACGCAGTGTCGATGCGGCATTCAACCACACCTTGCTTCCATCAGGGAGTACCAACTGGTACTGCCCGCCATTGGGAGTGGACAATACATGATATACGGGCGGCGACCCTCCGTCTGAAGAGGCTATTACATCATACCTCAATAAACCATTATACGCAGAAATATGAGTGCTGCCCTGCTGTGTAATGGTTCCATTTGCCAGGCTATCCAAAGGAATGGTCCGGCCATCGGCCATCTTTAAAAGAGCCCTTTTCTCCCCCGGCAAAACTTTGACCGGCTGTGCGGCAATGACAAGGTTCTCCTTATTATCCGTTTTTTGATTATTCCGTTTTTGCAGGTACCAGTATGAAGCACCTGCGAATAAAAAAATGACAACCGCCGCAATTAAACGCATTCGCGGAATGAAACCTGATTTTCTGTTACTAAGGGATATCGGATGCTCTTTATGGATGTTAAGGACGTTTCGTAAAACCGCCTCCGCTGCATATCCAGGCATCTTTAATTCATCCCCCGTCGTTTTTATTGCCTCGTCTATCAGCATTTTAAGTTCTGCCTCATTTTCTTTTTGCCCGATCAGCGTCATTAATTCTTCCTCTTCCGGCGGGTTGCAATTCCGGTTAATATACCTCGTTAATAAATATTCCAGCCGGGATGGAGGCATTGATAATGGAGAAGTTTAATTCCTCTTATCTATAAGAGTCACTTTAAGACAGGTTCGGGTGAGTGAAAGCAGATATTTATTTTAACCGGCCTGCCTCAGGGTGAAGAGACAGACACCAATTGCCAGCATCATATCGAGGTGAAGAAGGCAGTATGAGCGGATACTTTTCATAGCGTGTGCCAGGTGAGACTTAATTGTTTCTGGTTGTATGTTGAGGAGATCAGCTACTTCACCACGTTTCAGACCATCAACCTTTATCAGATTGTAAACGCTTTTTTGCTGAGCAGGCAACCGGTTGACGGCTACGTGCAGCAACAACTCGTTCTCCTTTTCCATCAGCCGGCTTTCTGTATCATTATGCATCAGCGACTGTTCTTCAGCACCTATCGGGATGCTATGATAACCGGAGGCAGTGCGCCTTAGTACTTTATACACCTGGTTTCTTGCTACAACAAACAGATAAGCGCTGAAATGCTGAATGTCGCTTAAGCCGGAGCGTTTCAACCATATCGCTAAAAACACATCCTGTACAATTTCTTCAGCAAGGGTTGCGGAGCACGTTAGCTTAAACGCGATTGTATAAATGCGGTTTTTATGGCGCTCATACAATTCGGCAAAAGCCGCTTCATCTCCAATGGCTATAAGAGAAAGCAGTTTACTTTCATTATGGAAGGCATGGACTGGCAACGGCAACAATTAATTGGGAGTGGACTACAATACGCAATGTAAGTTACCGGTAAAATTTCAGAATAAGAAACGCAGGCGCATTTCTATTGTACATTCAATTGTGCCAGAGCAAAGTTGTTTGCGGAAACGTGACTTCTATGTTTCACCTGTTATACAGGCGCGATCCTAATGTCAGATTCGTTACGGGAGGAGGCGCTATACCATCATGTTTGCGCAATCCGTGCCGGAAAAGGTGATCTGTAAATTAACCCTTATTTGATGTTTGTGGAGCCACGGGCCGCAACTCTCCTGAACATCTTATACGGGATGAACTAAATGTAAAGATTATTGTTGCCATAGTAGTTCTTACATTGTAATTAGCAAGATCATGGGACCACTTATGTGCTGGGATATTTATATGGATGCTTATCATCGCAGGATCCGGTTGTTTGAAAGTTTACAAAAGATCAGGGATCTTGCGAAAAGCAGCGATTGGAATATTGAATGGGATCTGGAAAAACAACTGCTTACGGAACAAAAGGTCATCCTTGTTACCGATGTGTCCTTAAGGATCCGCTTTGCATCAAGCAATTTATACGAAATGAACGGGTACAATGCAGAGGACGTAATTGGAAAAAGCCCCAGGATATTCCAGGGAGAGCTTACGGAGGTTGAAACGCGACAGGAGTTAAGGGAAGCGATCATAAAACGTATTCCATTCCAGGGTTCTATTGTTAATTACCGAAAAAACGGCACCACCTACAACTGCTTAGTTGAAGAATACCCGGTATGGAGCAAAGCCGGAAAGCTCGCCCATTTTATTGCTTTTGAGAAAGTAGCTTAAACCGCCGATGCGTTTACCTGTAAAGTATCCAAACGCTAATTGCCATACTGTCGCTTTAGTGTCGTAGTCACTCAGTACCGTTAGCATATGTGTCCCGCGAATAGAAACTTCTGTCCGTACAATAGCTGAGCCCTAAAGGATACTCCAGGCAGCATTACTGATCTCTGCGGGGTATAGGGAAGATTAATCCAGGAATTCAAAAATACTGTCAGATGACTGATCCTGAACTAAATAAAACCACATAGAATGAAGCAGTCGATACATGCGATGCGAAACCTGCCTGTTTTCAGGGGAGTAGCTGTTGGTGTGCTGTTCTTTATATTCACATTATCGGCCGGTTACTCTCAAAGCAGAAGAACTTTTGTTGAAATCAAAAAAGATCAGTTCTTTATAAACGGAACTCCCACATACATTAACCGGTACTGGAATGGGCATAAGATAGAAGGATTACTTATGAATTCAAGGATGGTACAGGGCATCTTTGACGACTCCAACCCGGAAACAAGACGTTTATTCAACTATCCGGATACTAAAAAGTGGGATCCGGATAGAAATACGAATGAGTTTGTAAACGCCATGCGTGAATGGCAGAGGTACGGCCTGAATGCATTTACCATGAACCTCCAGGGTGGCAGTCCAACCGGTTACGGAAACAAAAGCTGGAAAAATTCTGCGTTTGAAAGCAATGGCAATTTACGGGGCGATTATTTCAAAAGGTTGGATAAAATACTTGAAGAGGCTGACAAACTGGGTATGGCAGTGATACTCGGCTTTTTTTATTTTGGGCAGGATGAGTATTTGGAAAACGAGAAAGCAGTGATAAAAGCAGTTGATAAAGCTACTGACTGGTTAATGCAGAGGGGATACCGGAACGTTATTGTTGAGATCAATAATGAATGTGACATAAAGCAATACGACCATGCTATTCTGCGGCCGCAAAGAGTGAACGAACTGATTACAAGGGTGAAGCAGAAAAAACGCAAAGGTTACCGGCTATTGGTAAGTACCAGCTATAGTGGAGGCGCCATTCCGGAACCAAATGTGGTTAGCATCTCGGATTTTATTCTTTTACATGGCAACGGTATCAATGATCCCGATAAGATTCCGGTATTGGTAGAACAAACCAGGAAAGTAAAAGGGTACAACAATCAACCAATTGTGTTTAACGAGGATGATCATTATGATTTTGACAAACCGAAAAACAATTTTGTATTAGCGATACAAAGCTATGCTTCCTGGGGATTTTTCGATTTCAGGAAGCCGGGCGAAGGATTCGAAGAAGGATTTCAAAGTGTTCCGGTAGACTGGCAAATAAATTCGGGCAGAAAAAAGGGATTCTTTAATAAAGTGAAGGAAATTACCGGGAAATAAGCAGTTTTAAACGGCCTTCAACCTATAAGGTTGGCAACCTTATAGGTTGGCTGAGGTGCGAAATGAGAAACTTTAGTTTCTCATTTTGTACGCTCATCGGGCGACAAGCAATAAATTTGCTGTTTGAACTTAAACAGATAGCATATGAACAAAAGATTAGTTGCATTCATGATCCTGCTTTTAGCGCCTGCTATTGTTTTTACACAGGCAAAGCTGGTGGAAAAAGTCATTAAAAAGCAGGGTGAAATCGTGATCCCCTATGAAAAATACGTTTTGGCCAATGGCCTTACCTTAATCGTTCATGAAGATCATTCTGACCCCGTAGTACATGTGGATGTTACCTACCATGTAGGTTCTGCACGCGAGGAGATCGGCAAGTCGGGCTTTGCGCATTTCTTTGAGCATATGATGTTCCAGGGAAGTGATAACGTTGGAGATGAACAGCATTTCAAACTAATCACAGATGCCGGAGGCACCCTGAATGGAAGCACAAACCGTGACCGGACGAACTACTACGAAACGGTTCCAGGTAACCAGCTTGAAAAGATGCTTTGGCTGGAGGCCGACCGGATGGGGTTCTTACTGGATGCCGTCACCCAGAAAAAATTTGAAGTGCAGCGTGCTACGGTAAAAAATGAACGTGGGCAGAATTACGATAACCGGCCATATGGATTGGCAGGAGAAGTAACGGCAAAAGCGCTGTACCCCTACGGGCATCCTTATTCATGGATGACAATAGGTTACCTGGAAGACCTTAACAGGAGTGACGTAAATGATCTCAAGAACTTCTTTCTCCGGTGGTACGGTCCCAACAATGCAACGCTTACTGTAGGAGGAGATCTGAAGACAAAAGATGTTGTGAAGATGGTAGAGAAATATTTTGGTTCTATACCACGGGGTCCGGAAGTCAAGTCTGCCCAATTGCCCGGCGTAAAGGTAGAAGGCAACCGCTATGTAAGTTATGTCGACAACTATGCAAGGTCTCCATTGCTTTCAATAACTTATCCCACCATTCCCAACCTGCATAAGGATATGGCTGCGCTTGATTGCCTTGCTGAAATTTTGGGGCAGGGGCGCAATTCGATCTTATACAAGAACCTTGTAAAAACGCAACTCGCCCAACAGGCAAGCGCATCGCACAGAAATACTGAATTGGCAGGGGAGTTTGTATTTTCAATTGTTCCCTTTCCGGGTAAGTCCCTGGCCGAAATGGAAAAGCTGGTAAAACAATCAATAGTTGAAATTGAAACACGCGGCGTAACGGAAGACGACATAGAAAAATTCAAAAACCTGAGAGAGGCTCAGTTTATCAACGGACTGGCCAGTGTATCGGGAAAAGTAAGCCAGCTCGCCGCCTACCAGGTGTTGAACGGTAATGCCAACCTGATCGGTAAAGAACTGGAGCAATATCGTAAGGTTACAAAAGAAGACGTGTTAAGGGTATACAACCAATACATCAAAAATAAAGGTGCAGTAGTGCTAAGCGTGCTCGTCAGGGGACAAGAGAACATGATTGCCGGCACTGCCAATTACACGATAGACTCTGCAAATTACAAAGCACCGGACTACGGCTATACGGGATTAAAATACACAAAAGCCAAAGATAATTTCAGCCGCAAAGTGATCCCGCCTGCAGGTCCAAACCCGATGTTGAAAGTACCTCCGTTCTGGACAAGATCCATCCCCGGCGGCATGAAGGCCATTGGAACTGAAAACACGGAAATACCGGTAGTGACATTGCAGATATATTTAAAAGGAGGCAGAATGACGGAGTCGGCAAGCCCGGAAAAAGCAGGATTAGCAAACCTCTTTACGGAAATGATGAGCGAAGGGACGAAAAATTTTACCAGCGAACAGTTCACGCTCGCACTGGCTAAATTGGGCAGCACTATTTCAGTCGATGTGGAAGAAGACGCCATAGTCTTCTCATTGCAATCGTTAAAAAAGAATTTGCCCAAATCTCTTAAGCTTCTTGAAGAGCGGATGCTCCGGCCTGTGTTTACGGAAGAAGACTTTAACCGGAACAAAAACCGGATACTGGAAAGCATCCGCAATTCAAAAAGCCAACCTTCCGTTATAGCATCCCAGGTGTATAACAAAATAAATTACGGCAACAGCATTTGGGGGATTCCTTTGCAGGGAACTATGGAAACGGTAAAGAACATAACCCTAAATGACATCAACAACTATTTTTCAAACAATTTTTCTTCTGCTGAAGGAAGGGTAGTTATCGTTGGTGACATCCAGGAGAACGAAATTGTTCCGCAGCTTGCTTTTTTAAACCAACTGCCTCAAAAAGCTGTAGACCTTCCGTCAATCCCCGCCATGGGGGTACAAACAGAAAAAACAAAAATTTATCTTGTGGATGTGCCTAATGCCGCGCAAACGGAGTTTCGCGTGGGTTATGTCACCGGCCTTCTCTATGATGCCACAGGTGAATATTACCGTACGGTTTTATCGAATTACCCGCTGGGGACAGGGTTTAACAGCCGCCTGAATCTTAACCTTCGGGAAGATAAGGGCTGGACCTACGGCGCACGCAGCGGCCTGAATGCAAACAAATATACCGGCTCCTTTGCTTTCAGCAGCGGCATCAGAGGCGACGCCACCGATAGTGCGCTCACGGAAGTGATTCGTGAAATAAAGGAATACACCGCCAATGGTGTAAAGCCTGAGGAGATTGAGTTCATGCGAAATTCTATTGGACAGAGCGATGCACGCAACTACGAAACCGGGTTTCAGAAAGCTGCTTTCATTGGCCGCATTCTTGAATATAGCCTGCCTGCCGATTTTACCAAACAGCAAAGTGACATAAGAAAAAACATAACGAAAGAAAGCATGGATGTTCTTTCTAAAAAATACTTTGATATCAACAAGATGAATATCGTTCTTGTAGGCGATAAGAAAAAAATTCTACCTGGCCTGAATACACTCGGTTATGAAATTACAGAGCTGGATACTGATGGAAATGTAGTTAATAAGACTACAAGTAAATCTCCATGAGTTACTCAGGTGAACAGCAAGGTTGAGGGTTGACAAGACATCGCGCATTGCAAATTGCCTATTTGAAGAATGCAGCATACAGCAGATTGCAGCCCCACTCACTGGAGCTACGCCTGACCCGAATTTTCAGCCGGATTATCGCCTGTCCGTTTAAATTGGTTAAATGTCTTAAGCAGGGGAATTGCCTATCCCCTCTGTGGCACCTGCACAGCGGGGATGTGATGTACAGCTTATCTAACTATCTTTACACATGGAATTCAACGAACCAGCCATAGCCTACAATAACCGGAAATTCACCATTGAAGAGTATCTCGAGATGGAACGTGCCAGTGATCAGAAGCATGAATATTTTAATGGGGAAATATTCGCTATGTCCGGCGCAGGTTTCAGACACAACATCATATTTAGAAACTTATATGGAAAACTCGCCAATGCTTTAGAAGGTAAGCCTTGCGAGCCATACGGAAGCGATATGAGGGTGCATATTCCTGAAAACACCCTGTTTACCTACCCTGACATTTCCATCTTCTGCAGAGATCTGATGGAAGACGGGGGAGACAATGATATTTTCATTCAACCTGCCGTCCTGATTGAAATACTATCACCTTCTACGAGAAACTATGACCGTGGCACGAAATTTAAACTGTACAGGGATATTCCCAGCCTGAAAGAATATGTATTGGTAGATTCTGAAGCGGTCAGCGTAGAGATATTCCGTCTGAATGAAAGCGGGTACTGGCAGTTGGAAGAATATAAAAAGCAGGATGAATTTCTTCACATTCATACCGTTTACTTTCAGTTATCATTAATCGAACTGTATCGCGGCACAAAGCTTATGTAATTTAAGAAAGCGCTGAACGCAGGCAGGGCATTGAAAAATGTTAGGATTACTATGAGGAAATACAGCGGGAAAATCACCGATACGCCCGACATGCTTAAACCTGATGAAAACAGGTTTAAGGGAAACTTTGCTCCGTACTTTTGCAGCCGGGCAATCTGTTATTTAGATTTGCGAAAAACCAATCCTGGCGCGAGTATGCGGCCTGGCCAATGTGCCGATGCGTACTCGTGCCTTTTACGTCAGCAGAGATTCTGATAGTAGTGCTTTAACTTTCCTTCAATGCCTGGCACGAGAACGCCACGCTCAATCCTGCGTCGCATTCTCGCCCAGGCCGCTTTTATACTTAATATTTACGGGTGCCGTGCACCGTAATACGATGCAATAACTGAATACATCACAACACGTCGTTTATCAGGTTACCAATTGTATTAACAGGATGAAACACGCCACTCTTTCTTGGCTCAATAGCCTTTTCCTTCTTTAGCTCATTGATGAGTTCCATATATTCCTCGTTAATGAGTTCAACACCTTTATTGATTAATTTATTTGTGCTAAAGTCGCTGTACTCTTTTACCACCTTGTCAATAACATTTTTTGTGACCGGATCTGATGGAACAGGAACAAACTCCCAGACCTTTTTCCGGTAAACATCGATTGGTGTAGACTGGTTGGAAATGCTGTCCTGTATGTTAGCCACAGATTGCTTTACAGCTTCCTGGATGTGCGTGATATTGTTCACATTCAATGTTCCGTCTCCCGAGAGATTCCATTTATGCCCTTTTGCATTTACCACCGGAACGCCGGCTTTATTGTTGTAACTATTTAAGGCATCATGTACGGCTTTTACAAAGAGATTTGAAATTTTATCGGGCTTCTTTTCCAGTATCCCGATCAATAATGTGCGGAACATATTTGCATCGTCTATAAATCCATTAACCTTGTATCTTGTATCAACGGTTTGATACTTGCTAAATTCAGCCGCCACCCCTCCGGTAAAAACCTTCTTTGCAATTTCATCCAGAAGGCGGGTACCGTCATCATCAACTTTCCCGTTTGTAAGAACAAGAATTTTGAATTTTTCAATTAAAAGTTCCTTATTCACCAGGTGGCCGGCAGAAAACGCGTCGGTTAGAAAATGATCTCCAAAGGCATTTATCCTGAGCGCCGCTTCGTAATCATCACTTGTAGAACCTGCTCTTGCCTTGTTTATGGCCTCTCCGTGGTAATGGTCCCACGTGGATTTATAGTGAGGTTTACCAGAACTCTTAAAAACGCTTTCAGCGGGAGGAGGGGCAAAGTGTGAGTTATTAACCGCAGCCAGGTCGAGGTATCTGCCTGATGTTGCATCGTTCCATTCTTTTTGAGATGGATCATTCGCGTTTGCAAGCCCCAGCTTAAATATCGAATTCTTATACAGGTTTTCACTTCTTAGGATCAGTTTCTTTAAACCCTCAAGTTCTGCGGGAGACGCAGAACTCAGCGAATGGTAGTCGTTATAAAAGTCGCCCATAGTAATGATTTGCCCGTAAGTAAATTGGACGCCGTTAATGGGATAAAACTTATTCGGGCTCAACTCAGGAACATTTGCAATGGGAGCATTGATGGTTTTATCGATGAATTGTCCAACAATAGCATGTTCACCCGTGTCATAAAACGGACGGCTGTAATGGCGTTTCGAAAAACTTTGCGAAACAGAAACCGGATTTGCAAACAGTTCCGCTTCGGCTTTTCGTCTTTTCTCTAATACGGGTAACACGGCTTTTTTCCCATCTACTGTTCCATATACCCACTTTTTCATTTCAATGGGCACAGCGGAATAATTGCCCTGGTTTAATGCTTTCAGCAGCGTTGATTTTTTAAATGCCGCGCTGCCGATATTATACGTAAAACTTACCAGTGAATCATACTGGTTCTGGTTTAACGCTACGGTAACACTTTCATTAACTGTTCTCTGGAATTCGTTTACGCTGTCTGTAAGCAGCCGTTCGGCCTCTTCTTCACTTATGCCATTGGCATACGGCTGTTCAGCAGCATCAGTTCCGTTGCAATTGCCGCTGTGAAGGAGTTTCCCATAACCTACGGAACAGTGACCGGCAGGATCGTTATATGGTTTGGCTACGAAGCCTTCAAAATTTTTAATCATTTGTAAGCCCTGCTCCGAAATTGCCATTGTGTGGGTTTTTTCATTGGAGAAACTCCCGGACATACGTAATGACTGAAGCAGGCTTACCGGTAATACTGTTGTTGCCATAGTGCTGCCAGACTGGCTTTGCGAAAAGGTAAGGTCGTCTGAATTGATGGTTACCGAACGAAGGCCCTGGATAACGGGTGCACTGTCTTTGACGAAATCGAAATTTTCAAAGCTGAAGGAGTCGGCAAAATCAGAAAGTAGCGGCACCATTCGTAATACCTCTTTCACCACTCCATTCATTACATTGATTGTTCGCCGGTATGCCCCTGTTACAGCAGTCTCGAAGTTCTGCCCCTCTTTCCAGTTACTCCAGAAAAAAAATGTTGTCGGCTCGGGTAAATAATTATTCCTTATGGCGCCAGATGAAACCTTTGCACCTGCATCGATCCAGGCCTGGTTGAGGGTAGAACCTACACAATTCATCATATACACTGACCTTATTGATAGCGGCTTCCCGTTTTCAGCCTTGATGTCTCTTATTTTCTGGCCATTTATTCCCCCGGTAACGGAAATAAAATCGTCTCCTCCATGCGTCAAAATCAGCAGGTCCATTATTTTATTCTCGCGCGAAAGCTTAATTAAAGTAGATTTCAAATCCTGGTAAGATGCTGTTCCATTCCGTAAAACAATAACACTGCTGAAGATATCAGGCGCCGCCGAGTTATACCTGTTCAGCGAGAGCTCTGCCGTTTCTATCAGCGTGTCTGTCAAAGCCCTGATCTTCTCTCTCAGGAAACTAACGATCTGCTGTTTTACTGAATTGGGGACAAAGGAGCCAACGTTTAAAGCTGAAAGAATTTTGTCAGCCAGTTCAGGAATGCCCAGGTCAACACCACCATTTTCAATCAGGATAACCAGTACCCTGTCCTGCACAGACATGGATGCCGACCTTGCAGCAGTTTGTGAAAAGGAATAGCTCTTGGCGGCAGAATGGCCATTCAGCGGTGATCCCGGCCTTCCGTTTTGTTTGCCATTTGTATCTGGAATATTTTTAACCATCCGGCTGCTTTGTAGAAAACGATTTTCCATATACTGATTTTTAATTTGGGTAATGCTGCTACTGCCTTTCAGGAGAATAATGCGTGCAGATAAAATCTAAAAACAAGAAAAAATTAACTACGGTAATCTTGAACGCAGGTAATCGATCTGCTCTTTTGGAATAGCCGGCACCGGCACGATATGATCTGCACCTTTTTTTACGTAATCTTCGGCCTTGCCGATCTTTGTCCATTCAATTAGTGAACGGTTAACCACTTCGTGCCTGATAAATCTTAATCCACCGAAAGCATTTATTTCAAATTCACCACTGTATTCGAAATGGCCGTTTCCCGCCGGGTCAAACGTGCCATCATACGTATACACCAGAGGCCAGGTTCTCGGGTCGGTGCCGGGCATAGGGATGCGGTCTACTTTTGTAATGGTCGTATTTGCTGATGACTTTGTCCACTCTGTAGAATGCTGAATATCCCTGCGGATGACTGCCGTGCCGATCTCTCCATAAGGATTTCCTTCCCATTGGATGATCACACTTGCATCTGCGAATCCTTTCTTCAATTCCCCTATCCAGAATAGTTCCCTGCTATAACTTTGTTTTGTTTGTTGGGCGCCCGGCATTTGTATCCTTGCTTCATTCGTTAGCATTCTTTGTGCTTTATCATAACTCAGGGTGAAGCCACCCTGGGTAGCGGAAACCTGTGCCTGCACAACGGCCGCTGCTCCAAGCCCGATCTGTACTGCATCCGCTACAGCAATGCCGCCAATGAGGGCAGGAGTTTGGGCATATGAATAACCGGCTACTGAGCTTGAAATCACCAGGCTCGGGCTTTCATAAATATATTTATCATGCTCCTGGTTAGCCGACATGATAATTGATGGTTGAACCGGCTGGATTACTGTTGCAGGGACTGCGCTTGTTTTGCTAAGCCCCGCAATGGAATCAAGATCTCTGAGGAATTCCTCGTTCCCAACGCCTGCGGCCGAAACCGGGTTAGCTTTCGGAAGAACCACAGGTGGCGACTTCTTTTCGTGAGAAAGGCTTTTCTGTATGTCTTCGATCTTATCAAAATCAGAAAACCTTTTGTCAAGATCGATACTTCCCAGGTCATAAGCCTTCGCATATTCCATGCTTCTTGCAATCTGATCAAAGATGGCGTGCTGACTGGTAAGCTGGTCTACCGAAACAGGCCTTGTATTTTCAGCCTGCTGTGGTGGCGGAGACGGTTTGCTTTTCTGCTCAACCGTTTTCGTGTCTGCGTTAAATACCTTTTCACCGTTAAAAATTGCCTGCATGTCTTTTACAAAATTATCATCATCCGAACCTGCTTTGGCAGTTTTGTAATCAGGTTCAATGTATTCAAACGGCGATGATGCCGGAGTTTCCTTTTTCACCGGCTGATCAGCAGGAGGGGGTGAAGGCTGAACAGCTACAGCATCATCCTGAATTTTAACGGAATCCAGCAAAGCCGACTTATCCTTGTTGTTTAAGGGATTGTTCATTTCTTTCCGGGGTTCCTGCACCGGATCATTTTTGTCACGAGGGATTAAATGCCTGGCATTCTTTTCCGCCGGCGACCCGCTCTTACAAACCACATACTCTTCAAAAGGAATATCCGTTATCGAACTTTGCACAATATATTCCCGGAAATTCCTCCCGGATATTTTTTGAGGCAGGATATCTCCGTTATCAAAACTCCGGGAGTAAGACAATGTTGGAGAAGCGCTTTGTTTGAGTTTCTTTTTTGTAATCCTTTTCATAAAATGCTTATACATTAACATTTAATTTCACGATCGCGTAAGGATCCAGTGTGAGCACCAGGTTGTTGTTGGCGGCAATGTTATTTTCTTTGGAAAGCTTTATTTTTATCTGGTTTCCATTGTGTTCGGTCACCGTAGCTAACGTTTCATTAATAACTGCTACCGGTGCAAAATTCTGGTTGACGGCAAGATTGTCACCCTTCACAGATAAGTAAGGCATGTCATCATTTTCAATCGTCAGGCTTACAGAGGTAACAACCGGCGGCTTTGAATTGCGTTTTACTTTTTTGAGTTGATTTACAAGCCTGCTGTAATTAATCTTGTCCCCTGCGGTTTTTTCTATATTCACATTCCTGCTTTCAATTTGTTGTAAATCATAAATCGACGTTACCCCGATTTTTCTCAGTTGCTTTTTTGTGTCTTTATCTACTTCTATCTCTGTGATCGGCACATCATCTTTTTGGGTGAACGCTTTTGAGGTTGCTCTTACCTGCTGGTCGGTTATGGATCCTAACTGTATGGTAACCTTTGAAGCGCCCTGCTGCCCCGCTTGGGCAGTAATGAATTTAATCTGGTCACCATCGTATGTAGGAAAAATATTCAGATCCATAGCCATGTCCTTAACAGTGTATGTTAATGGCTTATTGATGGCTTTTATCGCTAACGTCTCCCGTGTTTTATCCAGCTCTACTACAAGCGAATCAACAAAATCTTCTAAATTCCATGCGGTATTTTCCATTGTTATGGTTCAAATATTTCTGCGGTGAATCTGATCGAATGATATGCCGGCTGAAAACTTGTATCTACGCGGTACAATGGGGGAACGATACCTATCTGTACTTTTCCCGACGCATCGGTTAAGATGTCCAATTCAACCGGCGTTTCAATCTCTAACCTGGTGATATAAGAATGTATCCCATTGTCGGAATCAAGCTGTTCGCCATCAATGGCCGAAATCTTTTCAATCATTTCACTAAAAGGAAAAAAGGCTTCATCCATCGTTTTTGTTTATGATTTGAACAGGAGTAAGCACGATCTTTTCATTTATTTCTATTGTATAGCCGTCAAAAATATACTCGATTTCGGGGGATGCAGGCGATGGCTCATTACTACGCTCTTCTGCCACTTCTCCGTCTTCGAACGGCTTTGAATAAAATTTTTTTCTCATGATCATTTTGTTTTTATTCCCAGTATCCTTGCAGAAACAGGTAAAGGGATAGATACTGCTTCCTCTTCCACTTCAGTTACCTCGCCGGCGTCATTTGAACTTTTAATCTTGCTCAGTAAAAAATCAAAACGTTTTAGAATGGGGATGATGTATACCATTCCTTTTTGAGCGGCCCGGCCTTTGAGTTTCAACTCGGTTATGAACTCAGATGCGCTGCCGGAAACAACATAAGGGTTCTTCAGAGCTGCTAATTTCTCAGGGCTGAGAACCGGCTGCCTGTCCCACAATGAATTCATTTTATTTAACTCCGAAATACTCAACTCTACCCCGGCTTTCATCCGGCCTTCAAACTTTTCAGTTAAGCTCTCCCGGTCGCCTTCAGCTATAAGCATTTTGGTTTCCATTAACCCGTTGCTCTCATTTGCTGCCGAGAGCATGAAAGTATATTTCACATTTGCCTGCAGTTGCCAGTGGTATTTCTTTACCCCGTTGGTATTAGCCTGATTTGCTTCATCCATCACCGGCGATTCCCAAATCTTGTTCCAGAAGGAACGATGCTCCTTCATGTCAGCCGGCTCTTTCTCTTCAGCCAGCTCTTTTCCCTTCTGTTTTAAAAAATACAAATCTGCAAAAACCATCTCTGCACTTCCAAGGGCTTTAACTTCCGTGTTTTGCGAAGACAACCATTTCATTTCCGCAATTACCTGAACGGGGATGCCCGTTGGGAAACTGTGTAATTCATCAGTTGTAAAATCATACTCCAAAACACTATTGGGCGAAACGTCTTTCTGCCTGAACATCTTTTCAAACAGGATATTGTTACTGTCATCCTTAAAATAAAACTTCGTTATTGCTTTGGGCAAAGCTGATTCCGGTACCGGGGCTGTAACGTTAAGCTTGATTTTTATTTTTATATTCCCTTTCCTGTTGAAAATGACCTGCTCTTTACCGTTAGCCAGAAAGGTTTGTTTTGTTTCAAATGACAGGATAGCCCTGGTGCTTAAAGTTCTGTACACATTATGTTTGGAAAGACTTTTGGCGATCGCCGCTGGAGCGATTGCAGGCGGTGCAGTAGCTGCCTGCTTTTCCGCCGTTGGTATTATTTGAGGGGTAACCGGCGGAGGATTTGAGGATGTGGCAGGTGCCGCAGTTGCCGGCGCATGCTGAGGCATTTGTTGTAAAAGTTGCAGCAATTGATTCATGTTGATCGCGTCGGGTGCCGCGCCTTTTGCTGCAGCCTGGCTGTCGATGAAATCTTTTAACAACGTATCTCTGTTGTGTTCTGCAAGGAGATCAGTAATAAATTTATTCTCCTGCTGGTCTTCCTTTAATTTTTGCTCGTTGCCGGCATTCAGCAGTTTGGGAATCATGTCCAGTACAGGCCCTGCCATGCTGGCCAGTAAAGGAGCGGCAATGGTAGCGAGCACGGCATCGTCTATGCCGAAAATGAAGGGTTGGGAATTGCCGTTTGGCTGGGTTTAAAAACCTGTTGTTTACAGAAGAATGCGATAAAGTCTGCACTTTACTAACCGGTGGAGGAGCATGTGGCGTTTCTTTAACAAGCTCACGCAAGAGCGTATCAAGTATCGTATTGAACATGCCGATCTGGGGTATATCGGCCTTAGTGGCATTCGAAGCAGTATCTTTCTTTTGTGAGCCGGAAAGTATACCCATAACCACAGGGCCTGCCATT
Source organism: Flavihumibacter sp. (assembly GCA_041751095.1). GTDB lineage: Bacteria > Bacteroidota > Bacteroidia > Chitinophagales > Chitinophagaceae > JADCRZ01. The sequence goes on along the minus strand of JBGSYC010000290.1, from coordinate 83,204 downwards.
TTGATTATCGTCGACAGGATATCCTCAAAAGATGCCTGTGAAGAATAGCGGCGCCGGGAATCCACATGAGGTATATTCCGGTGCGGGTTTAAAACGTGATCTGCCATTTCACTTGTATTTATCGATTTGGATAAAGCGTATAAGTCGGTGGTGTCACTTTCAATATTTATCGCCACCGGCACTTTTATTACTTTTGAAACAGCCGGAGACTTTCCTTCATTGTTTTTAAATGTAAATAATTGCAGGTAGCAATCTTCTTTTGAAAATAAACCGGATGCAAGCGAGACTTCCTTACCTGAGTTGATCAATGTTTCACTATTCTCATTCTTTTGCAGTGTTGTTTTTGTAGTGACGGCATCTACCCACTGTAAGCCGTTTCTTTCCGAGACTTCCTTTCCGATTTTAAAATAGTAGTGTTTATTGGTACCCGTATCAATTTTAAACTTCGCAACCTCTTTATCGATCGACAGGAATTCAAGGATAGCTAAAGCCATAACATTCTACTTTAAATTATTTTCCTGCGGCGGGCAACGGCGTGGCACCGGCTGCCGGCTTTAACGTGGCCACTCCGCCATCACTATACATATCTTTAAAGTTGTCTAACTTAAAATAGTCGGTCTTAAACTGGATCTTAACACTACCCTTGAGCTTTGCCCCCATATCACTGGTTGCCTTTTTATCGGAGCTGTTTACCTGCACGTTTATATTCGTATTGCTGACTGAAGCTCCCCAGCCAAACCCTCCAACTTTGGCTTTCACCGTATTGATGTTGGTGTTCCGGTCATCGTGATGGGCTTTGCTCTCTCTCTCTTTGCGGTTACCGAAAATTCCACACCAGCTTCAATTTCACCTTTGTCTACAACTAACCTGGTTACACCCATGAGTATAACTTCCCTTAAGGCTGCCCTGTGTTCTTTAGCCATTGCTATCTTGGTTTCCATGATGGCTTTTTTAACGGTAGTATCTTCCGGGTCCAACTTATCCCCTTTCGGGTCTGTGAGCGCCAATTTGCTTGTACCGTCAGGCTGGTCTTCGGTGATGATATTGTATTGGTCTCCGTTAGCTTCGGCAAGCGCTGCGAATGATTCATCGTCACCAATCTGCTTAATGAAGTCGGCAGTGGACTTTGTCGCTTCTTTCATCAGTTTTATATAACTGTCTGTCTGTGTTTTCATCACACTTAAATTCGCATCAAAAACCGCTTTCAGCAGATCAGCGACGAATTTTGGAAAGTCTACGGAATCAACCAATTCCTTGAACGCGGCGGTTTCGCCACCCAGAGAAGGATCATATCCGGCATATCCCATGTCTTTACCACTATCCGTTGCCAGTGATCTTGACACACCCAATCCATATTTTCTTTTTTCTTTTTCCAGGTTCTCATCAACCATATTCAGGTAGATATTTTTCTGGTCGCTTAAGCTCATCACTTTATAAACATCCAGGTCTTTTAATACTTCCACGGTCTTTGCCCGGGCAATGGCCGTCATCTGATCGATAGAAGGAATTACGTTTGGCTTCGTCATAACGGTTATAATTGTATGGTTATAAGGTTTTCATTAAAAATCCCAATCGCTGTTACCGGTGTTGGCGGTTTGCGGAGGCTTATTGCCCGACGGCTTGCCATTTTTGGATGAATACTGATCCAGATTCATATCAACGTCATCATCGGTTTCTTCAAATACCTCAGTTGCTATAGAGGCATTCAGGTCGTCGAGCTGAATGACCATACTGCAGAAATCCATGAACTTTTCGTCGTCTTCAAATTCTCTGGGCACGTACGCAGCAATTTTCTTCAGAATTGCGTTGCTTAGTTTTACCTTATCATAAACCAGGGTGGCGTCTGTGTATTTTTGTTTCATTTCTGAAAACAATGTCTCTGCTACTCCTTTCCAGCTTCCGATAGACGGAGACACCTGCTTTACGATCTCAGGGTGTCCCAAAATTTTACCGATGATAAAATTCCATTCACCATTGATTATTGGTGAGATTATCTTGGCCATGCTGGTGCAATTGGCAGACAGGTTATTCTGCAGTCCTGATACCACCTGCATAACACCCCCCTTTGAAACAAAGGTATTTTCAGATAAGCTTGATGCGGCATTTTCGAGATAGTCTTTAACTGCCGGAATAAGCTGATTCCATAATCTGGGAAACTTATGATTCATGATCACACCTTCAGGAAGCGGCCCTGCTCCGATATTAAATACCTGGCGGTAAAAGTGATGGCGTTCGCCCTCCTTTGTCCTCTCCCGTATCTGGCCGGTTTTGATATCCCTGAACTTGTTTGAAAAAACAAACATTTCAAGGTTCTGGCGTAGCCGCTGGTCTTCAAGATCGATCCTGTTGCGGATAAGATAACTGTTTGTAAGATAGTTCGTGAGGTTAAAGATGTCCAGCTCCGTTTCCATTATTGCGGCACTGAATAACTGTGATGCGCATTTCACATTGGAAACACTTGTCTTTATCGTGGTCTTGTCATCCTCCACGAACTCTACATCAAAATCCCTATCTGATTCTTCAACGTCTTCCTCTGTCTCCTCCATTTCCTGGTATAGATCCCCCTTTATTTTATTGATGAAAATGGGCAGAAAATAGGTGATATTATCTCCATCGATTTCTACTTTTGAACTTCGCATGTACCTGATGATCGCTGGAATATACGACGGTGGAAGGTCATCTATTTTTAGCTGATTCAAGCCGTCCCTGATCAATTTCAATTCAGCGGCGTTATCGATAAACGTTTTAAATATCTTCTCGAGGTCTTTTGAAAAACTTTCTTCGTTAAAAGATAAATCTGCCGATAGTATATTCTTTAGCAAAGGGTGATCATCATCATCAATATTTCTGATTTCCAATGATGCTTTTTCAATGACGGTCCTGGCGGAACTTACAACTGCATAATTGATGATCGCTTTTGAACCGAACTTATGTGTCCTTATAAAATTGAACATTGCGCTTACCTCGGTTATTCCCTTCACCCAGTAACCATAAGCCAGTAAGTAGTCTGAAATATTTTTATACTCTTTGTTATTAAGTACCGCCTTTTGATTTTCCTCAAGAGAATTCCAATGTTTATGAACGTATTGAAGCAGGGAATTTTTAAGATTCGAAAGTTCATTTACCTTGTCGATACAATCTGAAATACTCAGCAGTGCGGGGTCAGCCATATCCAGAACAGCGGCAACAAAACCATTTTTGTCCCACTTCGGAGCGTTTGTCTTTTTGGCGATAATAGGTTTTTCGAGTTCGTCTTCAAGGTCAAACTGCGGTCTCCTTCTCTGACCTCCAGACCTGAAAGCCTCCAGTGATTTTGCCGCTAACTGCTGTGATAAGCGGTCAGCCTCTTCCCGTTTCTGCTTGTAAGCTTTTGCCGCGGCATTGGCAGCCTCTCTTTTCACCCTGGCGTCCTTTTCCGCTTTTGCAGCGGCCTCATCTTTCTCTTTCTCTTCTGCCTCTAATTTCTTAAGTTCTTCCCCATTCGTATTCTTTAAGGCAGCCTTGATGTTTTTTACTTGCATCGCTTCCCCTTTCGCCTGGGCAAATTTATTTTCAGCTTCCCTGGCAGTATCATCTGCGCTCCTGGCTGCCGATTCAGCGGTGTTGGACGCGTATGTGGCCGCTTCTGATTCTTTCGTCAGGTTTTTAAGTTCGTCTATACCGTGCCGTGGTTTTTCTGAGAACGCACTCATCCCTAAAATGCGGTTAAGCTCTGCCAGGTGGCTCTTTACCGTTGGGTCAAGGTCCATGTGAAAACGTGTGCCGTTGATTGAGGAGTTTCTCAGCCTGGGAGATAAAAGATTTTCTGCCATAAAAGGGTTTTTAACTGATAAAATAATGTAAGAGTTTGAAAGCATCTGCTAAGTTGATCAAACCATAACCAGCCTTTTGATTGCGCCACTGGCTATCTATCTTATCAGATGTGTGTTTTAATATGTGTTTGATGGTATCGTTGGATAAATTTTTACCATACTGCCTTGCATACGATTTAAGCAAACCGATACCGCCACAAACAAATGGCGAGGCCTGCGATGTGCCGGAGGCAAATGCGTAAGTATTGTTTGAATATGAACTGTATATATTCAGGCCGGGTGCAACCACTGTGATCTCCGCACCATATGAGCTAAAATCGGTAACATTGCCGGAATGATCTACCGCTCCCACCGCAATAACGCCGGGTAAAGCTCCGGGATAATATTTCTCAGGGCTGCCATCGTTGCCGCTGGCCGCAACGATCGTCACATTTTTACTTATCGCATATTTGATGATGTCATCGTGCGGCAATCCTCCGCCGGCGTGCCTGATACCGAGGCTCATGTTAATAATATCCGCTCCGTTATCGACAGCCCATTTGATCCCCGTGTTTATATTATCAATGATTCCGGCGCCAACTACTTTATTGCCACTCTTCATTGTGGCCAGCACCCTTACGGGCATGATTTTGCTATTAGGACAAACCCCTTCGTCCATTTCAATCCCTTTTCCTGCAATTATTCCCGATACGTGCGTTCCGTGCCCCACTTCGTCTTCAGGAACATTGTCGTTGTCTGCAGTATCACCGATAAATTCCGTCGTATCAAGCCCCTGGATGTTGACAAAATCCGCAGGATCGGTTATTTTGCTTTCAAGTTCCTTGTGATTAAGATTTACGCCGGTATCAAGTACTGCAATTTTTACCGCCGGGCTCCCTTTCGTTAACAACCGGGCAAGGCAGATAAATGAGCTCCGATGTTTTCTTTGAAACAAAAGAGGCCTGCCTCGAAATTTGCTGTACGGGTATTTCTGATTCAACAACCTTTAGTTCAGTTACCTCGGCGATGTACGGTAAAGACTTTAGCTGATGCGTAAAATCAGCAGGCAATTCATAATCACCTTGCAAAATAATTCTGAACTGAAGATGTAATTCAGCAATCACCTCTTCTTTGCTCCAGTTCAAAAATTGGGGACGATATTCGGTAGTGACCCAGAACTTGTACTGGTACTTTTTAAAAATATTATCGAAGGATGGGAAAAAAGATTCCACCGCGAGTGATTTATTCGATATCAGGTCTTTCCAATACGGGATATTTCCGGGAAGATCTTTACCGAAGTCTTTTTTAATCTTTATGACAAAATGATTTTTGATAGTTCTTTATTTATAAAAAGCCGGAAGAAAAATGCCCAAACATTATAGACATAGCTCCGCCAGTATAACACCCGCCATCATCATGGCTTATCATTTCAAATACCCAAAAGTCATCCATGCACGCTGCCAAACATGGCTTATAGCATGGAAAGTGACGGCAATAAATATCCTATCGGCGCACCTGCCGGGTAATTGGGCTGACAGCTTTACTGCCGACAACTGCCAGATCAACAAAGAGAGCTAACCGATAACTCAAGAAACATCGTGTTACTACATTCCGGAGATTAAATCCTGACTGCCGGAAATTTTGATCCTCGATAATTAGAACCAGAAATCATAGGGAAGAACGAAAGATCATTTGGTGCCGCATTGTACCGGGCATCCCAACCAGAACATAAAGAAGAAAATTAAATCTAAGGGCAGATTTGCAAACGGGCGAATCAAAAACTAATGTACAAATACTTTTAAAAATAAGCAACAGAATTTAAAAAAAATATTTTGTGAAGCACGAGATAAATGTAGGCAATAAATGCTGCGATTTCCAAAACACCATTGTGACTAAAAAACACAAACCACGTTTGTCCTTACATGTTTATAAATAATTACATTTATGTCAGGGAAAGATGCCTGTTTTAAAATGCGCAGTAAGTACGATATTTCTACATCACAAAGACGGTAATTACAACAATGAGTATAAGATTTCTATTCCAGATTTTTCTTTTTCTTCTTTTATCTGCCCTGCATACAGCCGGTCAGGATAAAAGTAAAGACTCCGGGCTTGCCGGCTATTCAGTCAGCCGGGCGCCGCTGCGCCAAAACCCTTACCGGGAGTTACCTTTAGGATCGATCAAACCGCAGGGCTGGTTAAGGGAAATGCTGATCCGGCAAAAAAATGGAGCAACGGGAAACCTGGATAAGCTTTATCCTTTGGTAATGAATCAACGGAACGGGTGGTTAGGCGGCGACGGGGATCAATGGGAACGGGGCCCTTACTGGATTGACGGACTTTTACCACTGGCATATATTCTCGAAGATAAAGAGCTTATCGACAAAACAAAGCCCTGGATTGAATGGGCAATTAACAGCCAGCAGCCTGATGGCTATTTCGGTCCTTCAAAAGATTACCCTTCTGAACCCGGCATACAGAGAGATAATAGTCGCGACTGGTGGCCGAAAATGGTTATGTTGAAAATCCTGAAACAGCATTATGCGGCTACCGGAGACAAAAGGGTGATCAGCTTAATGACCAATTACTTCCGGTATCAGCTTAAAGAGCTTCCGAAGAATCCTCTTGATCATTGGACGTTCTGGGCCCGCTACCGGGGTGGCGATAACCTGATGATCATTTACTGGCTTTATCATATCACCGGCGACAAATTTTTGCTGGAACTGGGAGACCTTGTTCATAAACAAACCTTCAACTACACAAATGCTTTTTTAAACACTGATATGCTTTCTAAAAAGGGCAGTATTCATTGCGTAAACCTCGCCCAGGGAATGAAGGCGCCCATCATTTATTACCAGCATCACCCAGACGATAAATACTTGGCGGCAACAAAGAAAGGATTTGAAGACCTGCGCAAATATAACGGCATGGCACATGGGCTTTTCGGCGGTGATGAAGCGTTGCACGGCAATAATCCCACCCAGGGTTCAGAATTATGCACCGCAGTTGAAATGATGTTCACTTTGGAAAGCATACTGGAAATTACGGGGAATGCAGATTATGCCGACAAGCTTGAAAAAATCGCTTTTAATGCATTGCCTGCGCAGGCTGCGGATGATTACCTTACCCGTCAATATTTCCAGCAGGCTAACCAGGTTATGATCACACGGCACATGCGTAACTTCGATATCAATCATGGCGGTACAGATGTTTGTTATGGCCTGCTCTCGGGATACCCCTGCTGCACGTCTAATATGCACCAGGGGTGGCCAAAATTTACGCAAAACCTTTGGTATGCAACTGCTGATAAAGGGCTCGCGGCTTTGGTTTACTCGCCGAGCGAGGTAAAAGGATATGTAGGAAACGGCACAGAAGTTTTCTTTAAAGAAGAAACGAATTATCCTTTTGAAGAAACGATAAAATTCACTATACAAACCGGCAGTAACGGAAAACCGGTTTCTTTTCCATTCCACCTTCGCATACCGCAGTGGTGCAGAAAAGCGGTCATTAAAATTAACGGAGATATCTGGAAAGAAGGTATCACTCCCCAGGTTGTTAAGATCAGCCGGAGCTGGAAATCCGGAGATGTGGTTGAACTGGAATTACCCATGCATATTTTCAGGGATAGGTGGTATGAAAACTCCATATCTGTAGAACGCGGCCCGCTCACTTACGCCCTGAAAATAGGGGAAGATATCAAAAGCGTCAGAAATGAAAAAGATCCGATTCATTATGGCGATTTTTACTTTGAAGTATATCCTACAACGCCATGGAACTATGGTTTACTCAATATTCCGGATAACAAGATAGAAGAGCATTATACAATTGAAAAGAAAGGGCTGGCAACCGGTTATCCATGGGACCTGAAAAATGCTCCTGTCATTATCAAAACAAAAGCCAAACGCATTCCATCTTGGACCTTGTATAACGAGATGGCAGGCCCTGTTCCCTATAGTATCATTTATGGGGCAGAGACCGCAAAGAATGAAGAAGAAATTATACTAGTTCCATACGGGTGTACCAAATTGCGCATTTCCCAGTTTCCGGTTGTGGGTAGAAATTAATGTATTGAACCCACGATGCCGCGGATGCTCCAAATCGAGTCCGGCAAATTGAAGTGCACACCGTAAAGGCAGATGATCAAAGTTTTTTTACGTACTTTAATCATCTTCAAAGCCTCAGGGGGGATGTTTTACAAAACTTTAAAAGGAACTTCCACAACGGTCTTATCCCATGCAATTTTCATTACTCCCTGCTTCTCACCTTTATTTTCAAACTGAACGGTCATGTGTTCAATGGCATTCTCTGTCATGGAAACCGGAGCTGTTACCCGGAGCACGTCATTTTTTTCATTGTATTTAAAAGCGCCCCAATAGTCAAGGTCTTTGTTCAAAATAATGGTCCATTCCTTTTCTCCGGGAATAGAAAAAAGAGAATAAGACCCGGCCTTTACCGGCTTTCCGCCTAATTCTGTATCCTGGTAGAATTTAATTTCAGACGATTCGTTTGCTCCTGTCCTCCATACTTTGCCATAAGGCACAAGTTTGCCAAAAACCTCCCTTCCGTTTTTTTGAGGCCTCCCGTAGGTAACCCTGACATATGCTTTTTCCCCGGGCTTTCTGTCATGGGCAAAATTATTGGGAAAATAAGCCATGTCCATCGGGCTTTTGTCGACGCCTGCAAAGCTCTGTGCAACTGAAACAGAGGAAAGTAAAAAAAGGCCGCAGGCAAGTAAAATGAGTCTTTTCATAATTGTTGTGTTTTGCCAATTCAGGGTGATTACTGTTTTAATAAGCAACTTACTAAATATTCAGGGTTGTTTTACGTACGGTGAAAATTGCAGGGCTTATTTGTGAAAACAGCTGCATCGGGCTTTTTGTTGCGTCGTGGTACATTCCCCAAGGGTCAGTGCACCGTATTATTCTTTCACGACAGAATTTAATTTTTACCCATCTAAGCCGTGCGCTGCACCTGACATACTACGAAGCGCTTTTCTACAAATATAGGGGTATCGGTATTTGCCATATACATATTACGGTGCGCTGCACCTGTTATATTACGAAGCGCTTTCTGTAAATACAAACGCAGCGCCCGGTTATTTATTTCTACATTCTTTAATGGTGCGGCGCACCAAACTATTGTAGAACTCGATCGTATAATCTGAATTTAGGGTGCAGCGCACCGTAAGATTATTCTCTCACAACAGAATTTAATTCTGCCAAATAAGCCCGTGCGCTGCACCTGTTATACTACCAAGCGCTTTTCTGCAAATACAAACGGTGCGTGTATTACGCATATCTACATTTTACAATGGTGCAGCGCACCAGAATATTTGTAGAAAAAAGGATGATTTCAAATCAGGTGCTGCGCACCGTAACATATTCTTTCACAAATTCGATTTTTACAGCGATTACTATATAAGCAAAAAAGTCCGGATACGCTAATAGTCCGGCTTTACTGAGATAAGATTAGTTATTTAAAATTTCAAAACTGCAGGAGCTCTTTTAATCGTGTCACTTAAGATATGAGGAGGGAAAGGGGCAGCGGTGGATCCGGATTTATACCTCAGGTTTTGTTGTGCCCCGACATCAGGCAGCAATGGTACATACATGCCATTCGTTTGCGCTAAGACCTTAAACAGATCCTTGTTCATTCTTTTTACTGTTTCCTGGTGAGCAGTTTCCCTGACTAAGTTTTTGACCTCCATCGGATCCTCCTTAAGGTCATAGAGTTCATCGGTATCCCAGATACCGATGTAGTGAATGTATTTGTAACGATCAGTACGCAGCGCATGCATTGTTGGTGTTTGCGGAAAGTTCCGCTCCCAGTAATACTCGTACAGCAGTCCATCTTCTCTCCACTTTGCCTGCGGCTTGCCCGCTAATAACGGCAAGAAACTTTTTCCATCCATATAAGCCGGATGTTTTACGCCTGCAGCCTCCAGTATCGTCGGGGCTATATCTATATTTGCTACCACTTCATTGATTACCGTTCCCGGCCTGATTATCTGTGGGCAGTATGCGAGCATCGGAACGCGCATGGAAGCTTCATAAGCGGTTCGCTTATCAATCAATCCATGCTCTCCAAATTGAAAACCATTGTCACCCATATAAATAACCAGCGTAGATTCTGACAAACCTTCACTTTTTAAATAGTCGAGTACCTTTCCAACGGAAGCATCTACGCTGTACAATGTTTCGGCATATTTCTTATAATATTCTCCGATATCCAGGTTAGAAAAGTAAGGGAACTCAACACCATGCCAGGAATTGCGTTGGTTCAGAACCCACATAGGAGCACCCTGAACTGCATCAGGCTTCATGGAAACAGGGGGTACAAAGGAAAACCTGCTGGCTCTTCCTCTGTCGCGTTCTGCTGGTAAAAATTCAGCATGCACACCTTTATGAGCCAGGTACAGCATAAAGGGCTTCTTCTTATCCCTTCCCTTCAGGAACTCCAGGGCATAATCAGTCAGCTCATCTGTTATATAACCTTTCTGTGCTACCTGCTTTCCGTTTACATTCAAGCCACTTTTCGAAGGATAATAATTTCCCTGCCCGGGAAATGAAACCCAATAGTTAAATCCCCGTTGCTTGCCCGCACCTTCTCCGCCCATGTGCCACTTTCCGATCATCGCGGTCTGATAACCTAATTGCTGGAGATATTGTGGGTAAAATACAAGATCCTCTGACACTGCATGATTATTATCCACCACCCCATGTTTATGCGCATACAGGCCTGTAAGGATAGAAGCCCTTGAAGGAGAGCATAAAGACGTGGTGACAAAAGCATTTGGCAAATAAGCTCCTTCACGTGCCATCCTGTCTAAATTAGGCGTTTCAATAAAAGCCTGTCCTTTTAGGAAACCCATGGCATCGTACCGGTGATCATCGGTTAAAATAAAAACAACATTCCGGTTGTGGGTATTGCTTATATGCTGGAGCTTCAGTGATCCGCCGGGCTGGTTAACCACAGCACCCTGGCCATAGGTACCGTTGATTATGAATATGCCAGAAAAAAGACCAAAAAACAATGTTGAAACTGAAAAGAATTTCATGCAGGAAGTTATTTATGTTTATCACTACTGTTTGTCTGAATCACGGATTTAATGGATTACAGGATTACACAGATTATAGAATTACCCTTCTTACAAAATCCGTGTCATCTTTTAATCCGTTTAATCCGTGATTCAGACAACTGACCCGATTACACAGATTATAGAAACCAACCATCCTTACAAAATCCGTGTCATCTTTTAATCCGTTAAATCCGTGATTCAGACAATTTAGTAAATATCCGCGACTTATCGGCCCCATCATTGAATACTTAATAGTTTTATTCCATATTCAGGTGAATATAGCGCCTAAAGAAAGCAGGGATCATGAATTGACTTACGGAGTGCTAAATTAAACATTACTCTGCCTGATATGTAAATAATTTGCTATCCATTGGTATGCGATAAACCCAATCACGAAAAACGTGGTGAACATATTAAAGGGCTCTCCCGTTTCGAACGTTTTAAAGATGGCCATAACCCCCAGCAGGAACATAACAGCGGCATAAGCAAACATTTTGTGCTTATGCTTTACAGCTGTAAACATTGAACTCAAAGGAACCATCATGGCGAAGCCGAAAAGCCCGACAATTATCCACCTCTCGTCTTGCGTGACTGCATAAAGAATAAAGCCAGCGATGCAAGCCAGCAGGCTGATGCCCACTAAATTCGAACTCAGTTTTTCTTCTTTATCCAACAGGTATTTGCCATAGGGATTCAACCGGAGAAAAAGGTTACTTATTGGAGCAATAACCCAGGTAGAAAATGCCACAAGCGCAATCAAAATTATCAGCGGAGTAAGGAAGGGTTGCAACCCTTCATAGCTTTTCGACAATGCCCTTAGCACCCTTGTCAGAAGCCAGAATCCAAGGATTACCCCCCACTGGTACTTCGCAGTAAGATTATTCATAAAAAAAGCGAATGCTAAAAAAGCCCGGTACAATACATACCTGGCTTTTAAAGCTTCAGCCATCCCGGCTTGCGCACTTTGAAGGCCAGGATCATTTCTAAGGGCCTCCCTGAAGTGCTCAAGTGCCTTTTTATGATCACCCTTTTCCAGTAAGCCCCATCCGTAATTGGAATGGGTGTAGGCATTGTCAGGGTCGTGGGCCAGTGCGCCCTCGATAGTACGAAATGAGTCTTCTTTCCTGTTTAATTTGAGCAGAGCAGTACTCCGGGTGTTTAAAGCGAGAATGTTTTCAGGATCAAGCTCCAGGGCATTACCGGCAAGCTCCAGCGCGGCTTCATAATTCTTCCTGGTTAATTTTATATGCGCCCATAAGGCAAAGTAATCAGCATCTTCCGGGTTCATTTGGATTGACTGGCCGAGGTAACCTTCAGCTTCATCATATTGATTGTTTTGCAAACAAACTCTTGCCTTGAAATAGTATAGATAATCAGTGTCCGGACTTAACCCGATAGCACTATCGATCAACTCATCTGCCTCTTTTATCTTATCCTGCTGAAGCTTTACCTGGGATAGCATGGCAAGCACATGAACATTGTTGGGCTCCCGGTTCAGCAGGTCTTTTAGCAAGCTGCCAGCATCTTCATACCTGTTCTGCTGCATGAGTATCTGCGCCCTGCTAAGAATGGTATCGGCCATGCTATTTCTTAATTTTTAAATAAGTTAATATTTCGTCGTAAAGACCAGAATCGTTTGCAAACAAAGCAAAGTTCCTGGCAGTACTAAACCATTCACCCGTACTTGCCCTATGCTTTTTTACTGCATTTAAAATATCCTTTGTGCCGAGGGGCTGCGGAATACCATCATCAAACGAAGATTCAAGCTTTTCTTCAATGGCAATATCGATGAGCGCTTCGATGTCAGCGCCTGAATAATTTTCAGTTTTTACAGCAAGACTTTGGTAATCTATCTGTTCCACAGGCTTGTTTTTCAGCTTTAGTTTCAGGATAGACTCCCTGGCTTCTACGTCTGGTGGCGGAATGAAGATGATCCTGTCAAACCTGCCAGGTCTTCTGAATGCAGGATCAAGATGCCAGGGCGTATTGGTTGCACCCAGAATTAAGACGCCATCGTTGTTGCCCTCCAGCCCGTCAAGCTCCTGTAAAAACTGGTTGATCAAATGTCTGCCGGCCGATTGTTTCATGTCACTCCTGCTTGCCCCCAGCGCATCGATCTCATCAAAGAACAACACACAGGGTGTATTCTCCCTTGCTGTTTCAAAAATATTGTGCAGGTTCTTCTCACTGTTACCGATCCACATGTCCAGGATATCATTCAGTCCAACACTAATAAACCGTGCGTTTACCTGCCCGGCCGTTGCTTTAGCAATATATGTTTTTCCACATCCCGGGGGACCATATAACAAAATACCGCCACCTGCTTTTTTACCATAAGCTTTATACAGTTCAGGGTGCTGCAAAGGTTTGATGATCTTTAGCGCAATCTCTTTTTTAATGTTATTCATCCCACCAACGTCTTCAAAAGTGACGTCAGCTTTTTGTATAAATGGTGATGCAAATTCTTCTTCCCCGTAATCGTCGGTTAAAGGAGAGGTTAAACGCAATCCCTCGTCCAGTTCATCATCACGAAAGGCTGGTCTTATTGACAGCGCCAGATTATATATCTCACCCGCCCTGGTAACAGCATGTTCCTTCAATAAAGCTTTCGCATGCAGGATCAAGCCATCAAAATCCGAATAGCCTGACTGGATAAGCTCTTCAAGGATCACGTTGCACCGGGAATATTCACCCTTCAGGTAAAACACCCTGGAAAGCCCTGTTTTTATCTCCGCCGTATCGGTAATTGTCAATAGCTCCCTATATTCTTTCTCAGCTTCGTCGAGCATCAACGCATGTAATAGTGTTTCCGCCAGGTGTTTCTTTAACGGAACGTTTTCGGGGGAAAACCTTAGTGCTTCCCTCAGGCTGCTTATTGTATTGTTGTCCATGTAGTTTAATTCTGTTTATTGATATCAGCATTCACCCCGTGGCTACTTTCGGGATTTTAACCAGGGATTGTCTTTATACAATTAAAACAGGCTGCCCGCCGGTCAATGCAGATAACTGGTTTTAGCTTTACCCGTGTTTATGCTCTCCGGTTTCACTATGCAGGCAAGCGATTTTCCGAACATGGCCTTTGCCGGGCAATAATGTAAAAATTATTTACCGTGTTTCAAAACTTTTATAAATGTTTCGTACATTAAGATTTGAAATATGAGTGTATATCTATATTATCGTGGCATTCCATTGTAAATTTTTACTACTTGCTGATCTGTTATATGGCCGGGAAAAGGTTGTTAGCCGGGATATCTTTTTGTGCTGATTTCACCAGAGGCCATCCAGCTTTAAAAGATGTACAGGATCACTAATTTCATTCCGGCACACCGCGCTTAGAAGGATGCCGTATCCGCAAGACTGAAAACCGGTAGAAGTATAGTTGTAAAACAAAGTACAACCTTTTCTTTAAGGCGCTTTCACCTGGCTTACGGCTAACAGGAAGTAGTAGCGCCGGGCACGTTTAAGATACAATTACCGGCGCTAACATGAAACCATTTCAATAAGGGGCTTTCAATAACCAAACCAACTTGCCATGAGAAAAAATCGCTACCTGCATGCTAAAATCGTAGCAAAAATTTTCCTGTTGTTTCTCCATTTTTCACCAGGTTTATTGGTGTACGGGCAGAAAATTGTTTATCCGGCTGCTGCTATTCTTTCCACCGACATGATCGCAAACAAGAACAACATTGCCGCACCTGAAGCCAGGAAAGTAATGGCAACCGTCGGTGGAAAAATTACGGAGGCAAAAACGGGCAGGCAACTGCCGGGTGTTACCGTTCGGCTGGAGAACAAAACCACGGGTGTGCAGAAAGCTACAGACAACGAAGGAAATTATTCATTTGATGCCGTTGCCCCCGGGCCATATACCCTGATCGTCACAAATGTTGGTTTTTTGAAGCAATCGAGAGAAATCACGGTCTCCGATGGCCAGAACCAGGTGCAGGATTTTGTGCTTACGGAAGAGATTGCCCAATTGGACCAGGTGGTGGTGGTTGGTTATGGCTCCATGCAAAAACGGGATCTTACGGGGTCAGTGGCTACGCTTGACAATAAGCTCATCCGGAATTTACCCGTAGCTACTATCGATCAGAAAATGGTGGGGCAGGTAGCGGGCGTTCAGGTGCAGCAGTTGTCCGGCTCTCCCGGTGGCGGAACTTCCGTTAAGATCCGGGGCAACGGATCTCTGGGTGCAGGTAATGAGCCACTGTATGTTGTGGACGGGATGCCTTATTCCGCAGAAATGAACCAGCGGTTGAACCCCCTGATCTTTATCAATCCAAACGACATTGAATCAATAACCATTTTAAAGGATGCATCTTCCACGGCCATTTATGGTTCCCGGGGCGCGAATGGTGTGATCATGATCACCACTAAAAAGGCGACAGCCGATCGCACTGAAGTGAATGTTTCCCTGATGTCCGGCGTACAGCAGGTTCCGCAGAGAGGGAGGCCTGAAATGCTGAATCAACGTGAATTTGTTGAACTGCAACGCGAAAAGATCGCCATCAAAGTGCGGCAAATTGAAAACAGGGAGCCTGTGGCAGCCGATTATCCTGTGGAATACCAGAACCCGGCCACCCTTAATGGCAAGGGAACAGACTGGTACGATCTTTTACTAAGGCCGGCGATGATCCAGGAGCAAAACGTAAGCCTGCTGAAAGGAACTAAAGACTCACGCATCAATTTTAGCATGGGCCACTACAAACAGGATGGCGTATTGCGGTATACCGGTGTGGAAAGATTTAGCGGAAAGCTCGGCATGGAATCGAATATCGGTAAGCGTTTCAAGTTAGGCGCTTCATTACAGCCTTCTTTTATCGTGCAGAACCGCACAAACACCAACGCCAACCGGGAAGATATCCTCGGTGTTTCCGTTTGGGCCAACCCGCTGCTAACTCCCTATGATGACAAAGGTGAATTGAAGCCTTACCTTGTCTCTCCCCAAAACAAATATCATTCGGCGTGGAGTTTTGTCAATCCTTTGTTTAATTTAAGAGAGACAAAACAGACCGACAAAGGCTTCCAAAATCTTGGTATTGCATACCTCGAATGGAAGATTATTCAGGATCTTACGCTGAGGTCTTCACTCAACACCAATTGGTCTACTTCGAAGTTTTTTCAATATATCCCAAGTACGGTAGGCTCATCAAACACGCCGCCTACTACAGGCACGGGCAGATCAACAAATACTACAGGTGAAAATTTTGACTGGCTGATCGAAAACACTGCCACCTACGAGAGATCATTTGGTAATCACCGGGTGAATGCGCTGGCAGGATATACCACGCAGAAAAGTACTTCGCGCGGAATTAACCTTAACGCCGATCCTTATGCGAACGACCTGCTTCAAACCATTAATGCGGCGCAGGCCATCAGAACCTGGGGTGAAAGCGTTAATCAATGGAGCATGATCTCCTATCTTGGAAGGATCAATTATTCCTTTAACGAGAGGTATCTACTTACGGCAACTTTCCGTTCAGACGGTTCCTCCCGGTTTGGCTACGAGAACAGATTTGCCAGTTTTCCGTCATTTGCCGCTGCGTGGCGGGTTTCGCAGGAAAAGTTTCTTGAGGATATTAAGTCGATTGATAACCTGAAGATTCGTGCCAGCTTTGGGACCAGCGGCAACAATAATATCGGCAATTATGCATCACTGGCATCCATCAATGCAAGCTCGTACATATTTGGGAATACACAGGTGTCTGCCTCAACGGTAGGCATTTCCAATCCGAACCTTACCTGGGAAGAATCCGAACAGATCGATGGCGGCATTGACCTCTCTATGTTCAACAACCGGCTTACACTGGTTGTTGACGTATACAACAGGAAAAGCAAAAACATGCTGCTCAGCAATATCATCCCCGCAATCACCGGGTTTAATACACAGATCGTCAACTTAGGAAATGTACGCAACAGGGGAGTTGAAGTAGCTCTCGGAGCTACCCCGGTTTCGTTGCGCAACTTCGAATGGAGTGTAAACCTGAATCTCGCTTTTAACCGGAACAAGGTGCTTTCCCTGAACCGAAACGGCGACAGGGTGTTATCCGGCAACAATGATAACAATCCCACCCATGTTACCGTGGTAGGGAAACCCATCGGCCAGTTTTTCGGTTATGTATTCCAGGGTTTGTATACTGCCGAAGACATATCAAATCCGGCCGTTCCGAAATATCCGCAGGTATACGTAGGAGCGGGCAGGTATGCTGACATTAACGGAGACGGGCGGATCACCGATCTGAACGATTATACCATTATCGGCAATCCGTATGCGGACTGCATCTTTGGATTTTCGAATACCCTGTCCTACAAAAATTTTAACCTGTCCGTTATTGTGAACGGCCAGTCAGGGGGCTCGGTGCTAAATGGTTTACGGCAGACGGTAGACAACCTCCAGGGATTCTTCAACGTGACCAAAGAATGGGTAAACCGCTGGCACAGTCCCCAGGATCCGGGCGACGGAAGGCATTACGGCATTCCGAATACCACGCCAAGCCTCGGCCACCGGATGAGCACGCTGTGGGTGGAAGATGCCTCGTACCTGAGAATTTCCAACGTGACGCTCGGGTATGCATTACCGGGAGGATGGATGAAACGTACCGGGTTTATGAATGCCGCACGGGTTTACATCACCGTTCAAAACCTGGCTATGTTCACCAGGTACGGCGGGGCTAACCCGGAGGCGCAATCGGTGAATATCAATAACACCTTATCACCCGGGTACGACGTATCATCTTACCCGTTATCAAGAACGGCATCCCTGGGCATCAACCTTTCGTTTTAGGCGTTTGCCGGCATTTGCCTGCAAACCCTTAAAAGAAATAAAATTCTTTATCATTTACTACTACCGTTATGAGAAAATTATCACTGTTATTTCTGATCATAATCCTGGTATCCTGTAAAAAGGATTTTCTTACCCTTTACCCCGAGAACGCTTTGAATGAAAGCAACTTCTATAATTCGGAGAAGGAATATATCCTGCTGGCAAATGGTTGTTATCTCGGCATGCGCAACTACGAAAAGGAACAACACTGGGTAATGGCTGAGCTTCCTTCCGACAACGGCAGCTTCCAGTATAATAATGTATCGGGAGAAGCATCAAAAGGTGTCATTGACCAGTTGTTATTCGCCTCTAACAACATCGTTTACTCCGCGTTCTGGAACTTCTCTTATAGCGGGATAACGAACTGCAATAAGTTGCTCTCTGAAATCGACCGGCCCGGCGTTTTATGGTCAAAAGAATCATTGAAGTCGCGTTGCGCCGGGGAGGCGTATTTTTTACGGAGCCTGTATTACTTTAACCTCGTGAGGCAGTTTGGAGGTGTTCCCCTCGTAGTGGCGCCGATTACTTCCAGTGAAGCCGTTGGCATCAAAAGGTCAACAGAAGAACAGGTTTACACACAAATAGTTGCCGACCTGAAAGAGGCGACAGCGCGTTTTAACGCAGCCAGGGATGTTGAAGAAAATGGCCGTGCCAATCTCGGCGCCGCCAATGCCTTATTGGGCAAAGTATATCTCACCTTGCATAAATACGCGGAGGCTGAAGCCGTTCTGAAAACAGTGATCGATTCAAAAAAATATGACCTGCTTCCGAATTATGCCGATGTGTTCAATCCCACAAAAAAGGACTATAAGGAAACGATCTTTGCCATACAGTATTCTGAAAACAGTACGGAGCTTGCCAACCGGTTTATCTTTTGGTTTGCGCCATGGAACTCCGGCGGCGCGGTAACCAGGCGTCCGAATATTAGTATCATTTCAGGGGGATGGAACCAGCCCACCGACGACCTCATCAATGCATTCGAGCCGGGAGATAAGCGCAAAAATGTTTCCATCGGAATTTACAATGGCAGGGACTGGGACGGCGTAGTGCGCGCTATTCCTTATTGTGCAAAATATTTTCCGCCGGTATCGGCGCCTGATGACAGAGCCGGAGATAACTTACCGGTACTGCGTTATGCTGATGTACTGCTGATGTATGCGGAAGTTTTAAATGAATTGGGACGTACCGGTGACGCCCTGTCTTATGTGCAGCAGGTACGTAACCGTGCGGGCCTCACAAAAGTTTTAACCGGTTATTCCAAAGAAACATTGTCTGCCCTGATTGCCACCGAGCGCCAGGTGGAATTCTGTTTTGAGAACCAGCGCTGGTACGATCTGAAGAGAACCGGGAAAGCCCTTGCTGTACTAACGGCTCACAGTATACGCGAAAAAGCAAAGAGGACTTACTTATTCCCCACCGCTTTCCAGGTTGCCGCTTATAAGCTGCTGGCTCCCTTACCTGAAACACAGGTTGTGATCAATCAATTGCAACAAAATCCAGGCTATTAATTCAACCGATAAATTCTGCTTATGTCAAGGATCGTTCTTATCGCAACACTATTTTTTTGCTCAGGGTTCGTTTATGCAAAAACGAAAACGCCGCCTCAAAAGCCTAATATTATTTTCATCATTGTAGACCAGTGGCGCGCACAGGCCACAGGGTATTCGGGGGATAAGAATGTAAGCACTCCCAACCTCGACCGGCTGGCTTCCCGGAGTATGAATGTAAAAAATGCAATATCCGGCATGCCTGTGTGCACACCGTTCAGGGCTTCTTTAATGACGGGACAATACCCGCTTACAACGGGCGTCTTCATGAACGATGTTATGCTCGACACTTCAAAGACCACGATTGCCAAAGTGTACCGGAAGAACGGGTACACTACGGGCTTTATCGGGAAGTGGCATATTGACGGCCATGGGAGGAAAAGCTATATCCCTGAAAACAGGCGCCAGGGTTTTGAGTACTGGAAAGCGCTTGAATGCACGCATGATTACAACAATTCTCCCTACTATGCAGGCAACTCGGATAAACAGTTAATATGGGCCGGATACGATGCCATCGCGCAGAGCGACGATGCAAATCGTTATATCAGGGATCATGCAAAAACAGGAAAGCCCTTTTTGCTGTTTGTTTCTTTAGGGCCGCCCCACGATCCATATCAAACGGCGCCCCAAAAGTACAAGGACATGTATGAAAGGAAGGCGATGAAAATAAATCCTAATGTTCCGGAGGAGTTCCGGGAAAAGGTACAAAAGGATCTGAAAGGATATTATGCTCATTCTTCAGCATTGGATGATTGTATAGGGAGGATATGGCAGGCCGTCATAGATGCGGGCATAGAAGAAAATTCGATGATCGTTTTAACCGCTGATCATGGCGACCTGTTGGGTGCACATGGTTTCTGGAATAAACAGCAGCCTTATGAAGAAAGTATCCGTGTTCCTTTTCTGATACACTATCCTGCGGCATTGGGCAAACTTGCAAGAACCAGTACGGTACTTTTGAATACGCCCGATATTATGCCTACCCTGCTGGGATTTTGCGATATATCTGTTCCGGCGTCGGTAGAAGGAAAGGATCTGTCGCAGGTGATCATGGGAAAAGAAAAAGACAATACCACCGGGACGATAATTTCATGTGTGCAACCATTTGGTCAGTGGCACCGGCAAAAAGGCGGCAAGGAATACAGGGGGATTGTTACCAGGCAATTTACATATACCCGGGATCTGAAAGGGCCATGGCTGCTGTTTGATAACATAAAAGACCCTTTCCAATTAAACAATCTGGTTGATCAGCCGCGATTCCAACAAGTCCGGCAAGACCTCGATACCCAATTGAACAATTTGCTTCGCGAAAGAAAGGATGATTTCAGGCCGGGGATGGAGTATGTGAAAAAGTGGAATTATGTAGTGGATGAAACCGAGACGGTGCCGTATATAAAGATGAATTATGAAGGGAAGGCGATTGTGGAGGAATAGCTGTCGGATATCAGCTATCAGCTGTCGGCTACCAGCATAAAATATAACAGCCATCTCCATTTAAATCTCATTTACATACCTGCTCATAGCTGACTGCTGACAGCTGATAGCCCAAAACAACCTTATGGCTACACCAAAAAACCTTCTAACAGTCGTGCTGACGGGTTTACTGTTTCCTTTGCTCGTTTTTTCTTTTATAAAAAAGCCGGTGCAGAAGCCAAATATAATATTCCTGGTGGCGGATGACCTGCGTTATAATGCTCTTGGATGCTTTGGCAACTCTATTGTCAGAACGCCTGCCATCGACCGTCTGGCAACTCATGGAACCGTGTTTAAAAACGCATATGTAACCACGTCGATATGCGCGATCAGCCGGGCGAGTATGTTTAGCGGCCAGTATGCAGCCCGGCATCGCATACTTGATTTTGCCACAAACTTCACGGATTCGGCGCGCATGAATAACTTCCCGGCACTGCTGAAACGGAACGGATATCATACCGGCTTTATCGGCAAGTATGGCGTTGGGAATAAGCTACCTGAGGATGACTATCATTACTGGAAGGGCCAGCCAGGGCAGGGCGTTTACTTTTATAAAGATGCTGCGGGAAAGCCTCTTCATAGTACGGATATGATGGGTGACCAGGCCATTGAATTTTTAAGAACGAGAGATCAGTCAAAGCCTTTCTGCCTGCAGGTAAGCTTTAAAGCGCCGCATGTGGAAGATGCCAACAAACTTCATAACGGATACGTATATAGCCCGTTTTATGAAAATTATTATAGTAAGGAAACCATTCCCCGCCCGCCTACCGGCGACGACAGGTTTTACAATGCTTTTCCTGCCGAATTCCGGGTGAACGCGAAAGGTGTTCCAAATGAAGCCAGGGTGAGGTGGGAGCAACGATTTTCGACAGAGGAGAAATACCAGGAATCCGTTAAATCGTATTACCGGCTGGTTACAGGAATGGATGACGCCATCAAACGGATCGTTGACGAATTGGTTAAGAATGGGACTGAAAAAAATACGGTGATCATTTTCACGAGCGACAATGGGTACGGCCTCGGGGATCATGGCCTTGAGGGAAAATGGTTCGGGCAGAATGAATCCATCCGGGTGCCAACAATCGTTTACGACGGAAGAAGCCCACAGGATAAGCATAACGACCATGAGATCGTGCTTAATATCGACCTTGCGCCAACGATCCTTGACTATGCCGGTGTTCCCGTGCCTGCCAGGATGCAGGGTTCCAGTCTACGTCCACTGGTGGAAGGAAAGGCACCATCGTGGCGAAACGAATTTTATTATGAACACCAGTACAATACGGAGGGAACCAAAGTGTACCTGCCGATGTCTGAAGGCCTGGTAAGGCATCAGTATAAATACATGCGCTACTTCAACGGTGGTGATTCCGATAAATTCTTCTTCGAAGAATTGTATGACCAGTTGCTGGATCCGTTTGAAGTGCATAACCTTTCCGCAAGCCCTGAGATATCAATGGTTAAAAATGAAATGATTGACAGGATGAAGCGGATGCGAGATGAATTAAGATAGATTACTGTAAAAACTTTTAAGCTTTCCCGATAACTTTTCTAATCTGTTTGGCTTTGCAATTTGCGCGATCAGCGTGCACAGGTATGTTTAGCCGAACGGGGAAAGTAACCGTAAGGTCTGCAGGTAAATTATTTTTCTTTTTTATTTTTTGCCAAACGGATTACATAAGCACCCAGGTCGTTTATGTCTTTTGCAGAGATGGCTCCTTCCCAGGAAGGCATGCCTTTTTGAGGGTAACCTTTTGTTATGCTATAAATAACCTGTTCAATTGAACCACCATGCTGCCAGGTACTGCTGGTAATTGGCCTGGCCCATTGCGAGCCTGTAAGCCGGGGCCCATGACAGTTCATACATAGTTCCTGGAAAAGTTTTTCTGTCTGGTTGGCCGGCGCTGATAACCGGGAAACAACATTTTTCTGAACAGGTTTATTGGCGTCAGAAGCTTTACCGGCGATCTTGCTTTTTACAGGTATCAGCCTCATAATTTTGTCATCCCCCGGGCCAGGTTTTCCTTCAGGAGGGTCTTTCTGCGAAGTAGACAGGTACAAATATCCATCCGGCCCGGTAACGATAGCCCTAAGCCTGCCCAACTGCTTTTGCATCAGAAATCCATGATCCGCAACACCTTTGCCGTCTGGCTGTATGTTCAGGATTGCTTCCCCGCGAAGGCAGGCAATTAACAGATGACCTTTTAATGCAGGAATGACATCACTGGTATAGAATATTGCCGCGCCCGGTCCTATTGAAGGGGTAAACTCCAGCAAAGGGCTTATCATGGTATCATTAGATTGTTTATGATGAATAACCGGCCAGCCATAGTTACCGCCTTTAGTTACAATATTCACTTCGTCGCCACCGTTGGGACCATGCTCTGAAATATAAAGTCTGCCGGTTCCGGGATGAAAAGCAATGCCCTGGGCGTTTCTATGCCCGTACGACCATATTTCCGGCAGGGCCTCAGGCTGGTTTACAAATGGATTATCCGCTGGTATACTGCCATCGTCATTAAGACGCAATATTTTGCCGTTGGAGGCTCTGAGATCCTGCGCCTTGGCCGGTTCATCGGCATCACCGGTGCTGATATATAGCTTATTGTCTGGCCCGAATTTGAGTCTGCAGCCAGAATGATTCTGACTCGCGGGAATATTTTTAGTTATCGTCAGTGGTTGCAACAGCGAATCTTTTTGCAGCACGTAGCGAACAACCTGCAACCAGCTTCTGCTCCCGGAGATATAATTATATGCAAGGTAAACGTAACCGTTTGTGCGAAAAGCCGGATGCAGCGCTAATCCGAGCAATCCCATCTTTTTTGTGGTGTCAATATCCGAAAGCTGCAATACCGGTGTTTTCTTCAAAATACCTTTTCTAAATATCCTTACCCGCCCCGGACGTTCTGTAAAAAGCATGCTGCCGTCAGGCAGGAAAACGATTTCCCAGGGAACGGCAAGATTTTCGATTACGGTCTCAACTGTAAATTCAGGCGGGTCAAATGATAGTACATTATGTTTCTTTCTTCCTGAAGCCACGATGCACAAGGTGACAGATAATATAAGTGATAATGATATGATAAACCGTGATGCAGACACTCCTTTTGTTCTAATGACCTTCAATGTTTTACGTTGAATACTTTCAGATAAACTATGGCGATTAAAAATCCGGATGCTGCTCATAGATGCTCCAGTGCTGAATTTGACCGGATTTTTTCTTTGAAAGAATTATCCTGCTGTTAACCACAGCTTCTTTTTCAGCAGGAGTGATATATAATTCAGTGCCTTTTAATCTGATGAGAAAAGCATTGTTTCCAACCGGGAGAAATTCCCATTGCTGATCATTGCTATGCATATCCAGGGGCTGCTGCTCCAATAATGTACCGTCGGTTATAGTGTCCTTTTGCGGTTGAAGTGTTTTATTCGTGAAAAGATTGCGCAAATAGTAGGTATTTTCATTCACCTGGTTAAAATCCCAAGACATACATTTCCAATTGGTAGGAGAGTACCCTACAATGGGAGTTTCATTTTTTTTATTTGCATCCATGGGACGCAGCAGCATACCCGTGCTTACATTTTTTATAGCATATGTTCCGCTGATAGCCTGGCTGACTCCTGCAACGGAGGAGCAAACGACAGCTATAAAAAGCAAACCTGACAAACGCGTGATCATTATGGTATAATTTAATACCGTAATTTAACGTGTTTTAATTTATCATAACCGGATTCATACAATATTATAGAACACTTATGTTGCCTTGTGTTTCTAATTGGTAACGCTAGCCAAAGAAAGGTGAGAAAAGGTAAGAAACGTCCGTATATCCCTTTGTGCGATTGCCTCGATCACCTCTTTTGGCTGTGATAATATCAGTCCTGATTTCGCGGAGCGTACAGTAACAGCTTCATCCTTTATGGGGTGTTTGAACTCCATATCGAGCCAGACTTTATTGCTTTTTTTTCCGCCTGAATTCTTACCCTCAGTTGACAAAGAATAAGAAGCTTCGATTTTATAACCGTTAAAGTAAAATAATGGGGCGGTGGCAGGGAGATTAGTGTTTGACATAGTTGATTTATTTATGATAAAGATATAGCTGTTGCAGGAAGACAGCAACCTCAGGGTGCTAAAGCTGATTAAATGAGTCTATCAATTAACGCAAATGAAGGATGAATTGTAAGTACCGGTAAACTCGCGTTGTTCTTCCAGGTGGAGGGAGCCTGTTTTTGATGCATCGCAGAGGAGTTTGTTGGGTTGTTGCCGGAGCTGATCAGGATAGTGGAAAATAAAGCGGAATTGATGGAACAGTTGAGGTGCATTTTACGGCGGGGAAGAATTGGGTTGAGAGGAGCATAAAGAAGTATCCCAAATTCTTTCAGGCACACCAAATCTTTACTGACGGGGGAAGAATTCAGTTCAATATCTCTATTTCACATGCCAACACTGCCTTGTTCTCAAATATTTGTTTAAAACCGGTTAGTATTTTTCCCATCTCACAAATGAGAAACATATTAGTTTTGGGTTATGGATGTATTGACAAAGGAGCAGAGAAGAAAAAACATGCAGGCAATTCGCAGTAAGGACACCAAGGCTGAACTCGCATTAGGTAAGGAATTATGGGCGAAAGGCTACCGATATAGGAGAAATGATAAGAACGTCTTTGGCAAACCTGATTTTACATTTAAGCGATTTAAAATTGCAGTGTTCGTTGACAGTGAATATTTCCATGGGAAAGATTGGGAACATCAAAAGTTTAGGATTAAGACAAACAGAGAGTTTTGGTGGCGAAAGATTGAAGGAAATATTCAAAGGGATAATGAAGTAAATAAAAACTTAACTTCAAATGGTTGGACAGTTTTAAGATTTTGGGACAGGGATATACTAAAAAATTTAGTAGATTGCACTTCTAAAATTGAAACACACTTGACAAACATAAAAACGCCAATAAAATACTCGGACCTTAGAAAAACACTTGGAATAGAAGTCAACAATAAAACAGATGGTCGATTATCCTATCTGACTCATTTTTTTCAAAACCCCAAAAACGGTGAATCACACTATTTTCAGCTAAAAGCAAAAGAATATCTTTATGAAATTCACCAAAAATTAAGCATTCTGGAAGATCCTGATTTCCAATACTATTTGCCAATAAATTGGGATATTCCCTTTCCTACACCAAAAAATCCCAAATTTAAATTTATAGATCTTTTTGCAGGCATTGGCGGAATTCGCCTTGCTTATCAAAATTTGGGTGGCAAATGTGTTTTTACGAGTGAATGGAATAATTATTCAAAACGTACTTATGAGGCAAATTTTGGAGAAGTTCCATTTGGCGATATAACTAAAATTAAGGAATCCGAGATTCCAGACCATGATTTACTCGTAGCGGGTTTTCCGTGTCAACCTTTTTCCATTGCAGGCGTATCAAAAAAAAACGCGCTAGGCCGACCACATGGATTTTTATGTAAAACGCAGGGAACCTTGTTTTTTGATATTGCGAGAATCCTTGAGCATAAGAGACCTGCCGCCTTTATGCTTGAAAATGTAAAAAATCTGATGTCCCATGATAGTGGTAAAACGTATAACGTAATTTCAAATACACTGAAAGATTTGGGCTATTCAATACATGCACAAGTTCTCAATAGCAAACATTTTGTTCCACAGCACAGAGCACGTATTATAATTGTCGGATTTCGTTCAGATATAGATGAAACGTCTGAAGATTTTGCATTTCCAGTGCTACCTAAGCCCGGTAAAATGTTTAAAGATATTCTGGAACCATTACCGGACCCCAAATACACCCTTACTGATCATCTATGGAAATATCTCCGGGATTATTCAGACAAACATAAAGCAAAAGGAAATGGTTTTGGCTTTGGACTTACTGATATGACTGGAATTGCCAGGACATTATCGGCCCGATATTACAAAGACGGTTCTGAAGTTTTGATACCACAACCCGGACAAAATCCAAGACGGTTGACACCACGGGAATGTGCAAGACTGCAGGGCTTTCCGGATGAATTTATAATTCCCGTTTCCGACACACAAGCTTATAAACAGTTTGGTAATTCTGTTACGGTACCCTTGATTCAGGCAGTAGGGAACCAATTAATAAGTAAATTATTAAGACTAAATGGAAAGCATATTAAGGAGAACAATTCAGTCGGTACAAACGTATGACATATCTTACTGCAAATTTCTTTCCGCAAATGATACTAAGTCGACCGGAGCACATCAAAGTGGCTATTTAGTAAGCAAGTCGGCATGGCAAATGTTTTTGAATCAAGAACCTAAAAAAGGACAAAATATAAAGGTTAATATAAGAATTAAATGGCAAGACGACTTTGAAACTCACAGCACATTTACATACTACGGCTCTGCAAAAAATGAATTTAGATTAACAAATTTTGGAAGACATTTTCCTTTTAGAGAAGAAAAAAATACCGGTGATTTATTTGTTCTTTGC
Source organism: Flavihumibacter sp. (assembly GCA_041751095.1). Lineage (GTDB taxonomy): Bacteria > Bacteroidota > Bacteroidia > Chitinophagales > Chitinophagaceae > JADCRZ01. The sequence goes on along the minus strand of JBGSYC010000290.1, from coordinate 56,034 downwards.
AAGGTAAATGAAGACTATTTCAAGGCGTATATTTTAAGCCATGACGAAGAAATAGATGACTTTTTAGCGGCAGTGAATATTTCGTCAAACCAGACAAATGCAATAATTCCATCCCAGTTCCAACAGACCGATGAAGAGAAATTATCCGGATGCTTCTATTTGTTTCTTAAATCTATTGAATCCGGCTTCCCGACAACGATTGAACTTGCTAAAAATGCAAGGAACTGCTACAATATTTCTTATCAAATAACAAAGGAAGTTATTAAATCTAACCCTGACAAAGAAATAGTAAATTGGCTTGATGCTGAATATCAGCTTTTCAAAGTGATTGAAAATGACAGATACAGCCTAAAAATCAAAACACCGTTCGCTTCTGTTGAAGAATTCATTAAGACTGCCAATACTTTATTACAAAGAAGAAAAAGCAGGGCAGGTACATCTTTAGAGCACCATCTCGCAGAAGTATTTAGAACGTTTGATCTTACTTTTTCAACTCAATCAGTAACAGAAGCCAATAAAAAGCCGGACTTCCTCTTTCCAGGTATTGAGGCATATTTAAGTTCAAGTTTTGACCATACTAAACTCTTTATGTTGGCTTCAAAAACTACCTGCAAAGACCGGTGGAGACAAGTATTAAATGAAGCAGATCGAATTAAAGTGAAACATTTATTTACTCTCCAGCAAGGCATTTCAAAAAATCAACTTGAAGAAATGTATAGATCTAATGTATGCCTTGTTGTGCCAGCTCAATATTTAAAAAGCTTCCCTAAAGAGTTTAGAAATAATATTTTAACACTTGACAGTTTCATAAGAGAAGTGGAGGCAACCCAAAAGTTCTAAATTCCGACAAAAGACACCTATACTATCACACCTACCATCATGGTAGCCATTCTGTAGTCTTGGATGGGGAAAAATTATAAATTAAAGAATTTGTACTTTTACTGATTATAGTATTTCGCAAGCTGATATATTCATGATGACGATATAACAAGGGTTTACCGCGAAAAACTTTTCAGTTGTAAGAAGCCCCAACCCACGCGGTGAAGGTGGGGTACCTATAAGGTTGGGTACCCCACCAGTCTGAACCACTAAATCTATAAGGTCAGAAAAAGCAAATATCTACGGTTTGTAAAAACAAAGCATTACCCTATTTTGTATAAGATTTTAGTAAATTATTCATCAACACCCATTCATGAAACACATATTTGCGCTTCTTTGTTATTTTGCCTTAACAATGATGGCGATACCGGCTCAGCAAATTCCGCCGGACCGCGAAAAGGTCAGAGGCGGAGAACTTACCATCCAGCCGGTTACCCACGCCACAATGGTTCTCAGCTATCAGAAAAAGAACATTTATATCGACCCCACGGGCGGGGCTGCTGCCTTTAAAGGGCTTGCCGCTCCTGACATTATGGTAATTACCGATATCCATGGTGATCATTTCGACCCCAAAACCATTGACGCCATCAACACCGCTAAGGCCGTGCTGGTCGTTCCCCAGGCTGTTGCCGATCAGCTTCCCGGTACTGCCGATAAATCGAAAGTTGTGATCCTGAAAAATGGCGATAAAACCGTGCAGCAAGGCATTTCCATTCTGGCGATCCCGATGTATAATTTGCCGGAAGCACCTGATGCACGCCATACCAAAGGAAGGGGAAACGGATACGTTCTCACCATCGGCGGCAAGAACATTTATATCTCGGGCGATACTGAAGACATCCCTGAAATGCGGGCACTCAAAAATATCGACATCGCTTTTGTTTGCATGAACATGCCCTATACGATGGATGTAAACCAGGCTTCAGAAGGAGTGCTGGCCTTCAAACCTAAAGTCGTTTACCCGTATCATTACCGCGGACAGGATGTAAACACCTTTAAAACGCTGGTTAACACCCTTGATAAAAATATTGAAGTACGATTGCGGAACTGGTATCCGGAGGCTAAGTAAATTATAGCCTGCAAACTTTCAGATATCTTTATTTCGCTTACAAGATGATTTCATAATGAAAACAAAGGGCCCATTCAGAATGACAGGAAAATAATCGGGAAAACATTATATTGCTTTGATGAGAAGGATAATCGCAATTGGTGATCTTCATGGCTGCAATGATGCATTTCAAAAGATGCTTTTTAATGACCTAAAAATCTCGAAACAGGATAAGATCTTTTGTATCGGTGATTATATCGACCGGGGAATGCAAAGCAAAGAAGTAATAGATACGATTATTTCTCTAAGAGATAAAGGCTTTACTATTTACACCTTACGAGGCAATCATGAGCAAATGATGATGGATTCCGAAGAAACCGAAGAGCATTTCAAGCACTGGCTTACGAATGGCGGGGATACTACGCTGCAAAGCTTCGACGTAAACCGGTATAGCGCAATGCCCGAAAAGTATAAACAATTCTTTCAAAAAACAAAGCTATACCATAGTACCACAAATTACGTTTTTGTTCATGCCGGCTTAAACTTTACGAGGGATAATATCTTTGAAGACAAAGAAGCCATGCTTTGGACACGCAATTTTGATTCAGAACAGCCTGCATTGAAAAATAAAATACTTATACATGGGCATACTCCAAAACCATTGAACTATATTCTCAACCAGCCAGGCAATTGTATTAATATAGATGGCGGATGTGTGTATACTGAGAAAATCATATACGGTCATTTAGTAGCGATAACCCTGCCTGCAAAGAAATTTACCGTTGTGCCCAACTATGATTAAATGGCTGCCCTTTCAATTCTTCAAATGGAGTGATCATATCGAAATCGAGAATCCCAGAAAAAGATTATATTCCCCAAATGAGAAACCGGCTTTTCTTATTCATGATCATAGTATGCAGTGCAACGATTGTCAAAAGCCAGGAAGTATACAAGACGCCATCAGGCAAAAAATATCATTTGGGATCATGCCGGATGGTAGACAATGTCTCGGAAAAATTATCTGTAAGTCAGGCAGTGAAATTAAGTTTAGAGCCATGCAACATTTGCACGCCGGGTACAATAGCTTTATTAAAGGGAAAAATTCAAATTCCCCATGGCAAAAGCAATACCGTTCAATGCAAAGGGCTTACAAAAAAGGGAACCCGGTGTAAACATATGACAAGCATCGGAAACGGCTATTGTTTTCAACATCCACCCGGCTGATACAAGACCATTTAAAATAAAAATCTATATCTCCATGAAACCACAACGGATCATTTTAATCAGGCATGGCGAATCGGAAGGCAATATCAATAACCATGTTTATTCAGAAAAACCGGATTATAAACTGGAACTTACTGAGAAAGGAAGAGAGCAGGCCCGCCTTGCTGGTACCCTTCTTAAAGAAATCCTTGGTGATCAGACGGCTTTTTTCTACGTGTCTCCTCTCTGGCGAACCCGTACCACATTCGAAGAAATAGTGAGGGCCTTCCCTTTACACTTATTTAAACATCAGGAGGAGCCCAGGATACGTGAGCAGGAGTGGGGCCACCTGAAATCAGCGGACGAATCTCAAAAAATTGATAAAGAAAGGGAACAGTATGGAACATTTTATTACCGTATCCCGGACGGGGAGTCTGCTGCCGATGTATATGACAGGGTAAGCGATTTCTTCGGTACACTACACCGCGATTTCGAAAAACCCGGGTTTCCGGAAAATGCGATTATCGTTACGCACGGCATGTCTATCCGCCTTTTCCTGATGCGCTGGTTTCACTGGACGGTAGATGAGTTTGAATGTTTAAGCAATCCAAAGAATTGTCAAATAGTTATACTTGAGAAAAATTCCATCGGTAAATATCAATTGATTACTGAATTGGGAAAAAAGGTTCCGAAAAATACGCAAAGGCCGATAAAGCTACTGCCTCATCTTTGAGCAATAGCTTTCTAAAACCGGGACCTTTGGTTTAATGCCGCTCATTTATACAGCCAATTCACAGAAATTTCATAAAACTGAATTATTTGTAAAAGCAGCGTCTTTAATCAACTAAATAAAAATTCAATATCTTCTTCGGTTAAGGATTTTACAAAGCTCTCATCTTCAAAAATCAGGTCGTCAGACAATTGTTTTTTACGGTGTTGTATCTCAATGATCCTTTCCTCGATGGTGTCTTTACAGATCATTTTATAGCAAAATACCGCCTTGTCCTGGCCGATGCGGTGAGTGCGACCGATAGCCTGTTGCTCTATCGCGGTGTTCCACCAGGGATCAAATAAAAAGACATAATCCGCTGCCGTAATGTTCAGGCCGGTGTTACCTGCCTTGAGGCTGATAAGAAATACATTGGTAGTATCCTCTTCGTGCTGAAAGCGCTTCACCAATTCGAATCTTTCTGCAGGAGGCGTTTGTCCGTTGAAGTAATAAAATGCAATGTTCTCTTGTCGGCATGACTCTGCAAGGAGATCAAGCATCATGGTGAACTGTGAAAAGACGAGCACCTTATGATCTTTTAAATCATTCTTAAGTTCATTCATCAGCAGGTTTGTCTTTATTGAATCCGTACATCCATGTTCTTCGCTGGTCAACAAAAGTGGAGAGTTACAAAGCTGCCTTAATTTCAACATACCTTCCAATACCGACAATTTGCTTTTGTTTAACCCTTCATTCTTAATATTCAAAAAGATGCTGCTCCTTATTTGCGTTTTTAGTGCGTCATACAACATTTTTTGTGGTGGCTTCATAGAGCACCACATCACCGTCTCGGTTTTGGGAGGCAGATCCGCGGCTACATTCTCTTTGGTTCGTCGTAAAATAAATGGGGATAACAGCTTTCTCAATGCAATGACTTTTTCCTGCTTATGTTCGCGGTCAATGGCATTCGCATATTCCCGGTTGAAAAATTCCCGGTTCCCGAACATCCCCGGCAGAATGAAGTTCAGTTGTGCGAATAAGTCGAATGTGTTGTTCATTACAGGAGTACCACTTAATGCAATACGTGTATATGCGCGTAAACGCCCTATCGCCTGGGTGGTTTGAGCATCAGGATTTTTTATGTAATGACTTTCATCAAGCACCACAACCTGGAAATCTGTCCTGCTGATCTCTTCAATATCAGAACGGACAGTGCCGTAACTGGTAATGATAATCCTGCAGTTATTGATTTGTAATCCGGCTTTATCGCGGGAGGCGCCGTGATATACGAAAGACGAAATGTCAGGAGCAAACTTCTGCAGTTCTTCCTTCCAGTTATATAATATAGATGATGGGCAAACAATAAGATTCTTGCTGTCGGGCTGCAACTGTAATTGATGAGCCAGGAAGCAAATGGTCTGCAGGGTTTTTCCAAGCCCCATATCATCAGCAAGACATGCCCCTGCGCCTGCTTCCGATAATAAAGCTATCCACTCAAACCCCTTTTTCTGGTAAGGACGCAGCGTAGCTTTAATGGAAGCCGGAACAGGGTAAACACTATCAGAATCCTGTTGCCACCGTTGCCATTTTTGCCACCAAGCCTCCTCTAATATGGGCTTCAGCACTTTCGTCTCCTCGTTAGCTTCCTGTTCACTGAACGCCAGCCACCTGGCAACTCTTATTTCATCATCATCGGAAATTCTGCCATGCCGGATAATAACACCATATTGCGCGAGCCATTCATCATTAAGTATGCCAAGCGATCCATCATCTAACAGCACGCTTCGCTGACCCGCCCTTAATATTTTTTGCAGTTCTGCTAACGACACGCTTTCTTTTCCGAAGTAAACTTTCAATTCGATCGTGACCGTACTTCCTTCTTCCCTTCTGATGGCAGACGCAGTGGAAATCTGGTGAGGAGAATACCTGAAATGTTGCAGCATATCCATTCCCACGATCTCTATGTTCAGATCTAACATCGCATGGTATGCTTTCAGGAACCACTGTTTCTTCTGCGCATCTGCAAAAGACAGATAATAATAGCCGTTCAGCTGTTTATAAAAGTTTTCATGAAGCGATTCGAGCTTTTTGACAAAAGCTGACTCAACCTCATGATTCCTTTTAATTAAATAGACATCTCCGTTAAGGATAGTCTCGTGATTTTCTTTCCATGGGCCCTCCACCAAAAAACCGTCATATATCCATTGAGGCGTTAGCACCAGATAGGACGGACTGATCTCGCTTAACATTACGCGGTTATGAGGTACTGTAATGATCTCATTTTTCGCCAGCAGATCATTACGTTTGATTTTATAAGAACCCTTTTCCAGATTCGACAGCAGTTGCAAAGCAAATTCGTGAGGCCGGTTATTGTAAACCTCCGGATCTCTCATTTGTAACCATTCCAGAGTTTTATAATCTTTATGGGACAGTAAAAAATATACATTCCCCTTTTCCAGCATAAAATGATAACGGCTGAACCCGCTAAGAGGATATAGGTCTCCGTTTAGGTTAATGACCGTGTTAAGCCGGAGGTTTTGGTTATCCCCCGTTACTTCAAACTGAAGTTGGGGCTTATCACTGCTGAACATACATGGCCCCGTTCTAAAATGCCCTTTATCTGTTTGTAGTTTGTGGTACCATTTTACCATTCCGGTGAATGGCCGGAACGATTCAAGCTGCTCATTCAGACGTCGGATCATCGCATTTTTATGATATAAATCAAAAGCAACACCAGCTTTTTCATTCTGAAACCGCCTTTTTATTTCGTCTTTCGCGGTGCTTATTGCTGATTTATCAAAGGTTAATAATACATTTTTAGCCTGAACGGGAAGGTTCAGATAATGTTTTCTCAGCTCATCATTATTTATTTCGGTCAATTTATAATTGACCAACCCATTTTCTTTCGTAACATGCACTGATTCGATTATAATATGATCTGAAAGCAAACGATAAGGTGATAGTATCACCCCTACTCTTTCATCGGTTTTGGAAGATATCATTGGAGGTATGCAATGTCCGGGTAAATAAATTCCGTTATGTTATTGAAGTTAAAAATACAAGCAACACGAAAATTTAAGACGAGGCGAACAGATTGCTTTGATTGACATATCTGATAACGATCCTTTATATTCTACGCTTACATTTTCATCTGGTGGACCTCCTGCTTTTTGCCTGTCTGATCGATTGCCGCCTTAAGACCCTTAGCCAATTGTTCTGCATTACCTATACCCCAATAGTGTAGAAAAAAAATCCGCGGCTGTTCATGAACCATATGGTTGTGCAGGGCAACAACTTCAATTCCATTTTCAATGAGGGCTTTAATTACCGGGGCGACTTCATTTTCAAGCATGGTAAAATCGCCGGCAACCGCAGCCTTCTCAGGTGTTCCCTGGAAAGCTGCCCAGGTATTGAAACCTAAGAAGCTGGTAACCGGCACACCATGTTCTATAAGCTTTACATCAGGACGTCCAATGGTATATTTATAAACGCCTTTGCTCATTTCAGCTTTGTAACCTAAAATGCCGTCGAGTAATTTTGTATCTAAAGAATTAGCAACGGTTTCGGAAGAAGCTGTACCTTTTAACGGGTCACCACCTCTTACTTCCTTTACTTTATCCAGAACGGCTTTTGCCTTTTGTGCCATCATTGCGGTATTCCCGGAACCGCCGATATGCATGTACATAACGTTTGGATGATTACGAACAAAATGATTATGAATAGCGGTGATCGTTAACCCCTGCCTGATGACCTCTTGCTGAACCGGTTTTAAATCAGTTTCGGTAACAATAATATCACCCATAATCATGCTTCCATCGTTTGAAGGAGTAAAAGCAACCCATGTACCTAAACCCATAGCAGGTATTATCTTGAAGTCATCAACCATTATACTTAAATCATTCTGAGGAACTGTTATCTTATACTCACCGTTGTTGGCCTTCCCTTTTATACCCATCACCTGTTCAATGCCAAGTGTGTCAATTGGCTTAACGGCTTGGTTGCCTTTTGAACCGCCTCTGACATCTTTTTTCTGTGCGGATACAACCACACAAAAAGATGTATTCAATGCTATAAGAAATATTGTCAAGCCTTTCATAAGAGAAATATTGAAGCGTTCTGATAAAGAAAAAGCAATTTACACTCCCTTTGCAGACTTAACAAACCTGATTGCAGATTCCTCTCTCCTTCTTGTCCTCAAATGAAGCGCGGCAGCAATCCAAACCTGCATCCTGCGTGACGCTTCATTTGAAATCCCTTAAAATTTTGGTTGTTGTAATTTGAAAGGTAACCCGCGCATGAAGAAGTACTACTTGTCCAGGCAAGTGGTATCATAATAGATACCTCCCGAAACGTCCGGGGATTTCAACGAAGCGCCAGGGCAACTCATTACGCAATCGACGTATGGCGCTTCGCCGAAATGACAAAAAAGGGGATGAGGCACCCGGCGTTTGCAGAAGCGTTATTGTCGAAACTAAACTCTCAACAACTGCTGGCCCTCTTCCGCCTGGCTCAACTGCTACTGGTAAGTTATCATACCAAATTCTTTTAAAATGTCTGCAACCTTCACACCAGGAGAAAGGCTTTCTATGATGGAGAATTCCTCGTCGTGGAGGGAATAACAATTTACCTTTTTACCTGATTTTTTTCTGAATAGCCGGAAATTTATTCGACCAGAGATAGCTATGCAAAAAAACTCTTTCTAAATTTACTTCCGCGCAAGTCCCCCATGCACTCCAGTTGCCGCTAACGGCAATTTCCTCGCCCGTTGTATCAACAATTTTGGTTACACCTTTTCATCAGTATCCGTTTGTAAGGTTTCCGGCATAGATATTTGGCAAGGGACTGTCCAAAATAGCTTTGGCAGCCTTTTCATGATCATATGCAAAGCGGACAAACTGAAAGTCAATACTGTCAGCAGTATCAATGCTGCTATGTCCGGTTACGTGCAAGATCACGTAACAGCCGCGGTTGTCATTGTCTTTTGGTTTACCCACCGAACCGATGTTAATGGCGTGCCGGAACCTCGTACCGTGTTCGTGTATCTCTGCGAGGCATCTGTGGTAGGGCTTATGGGTATGGCCAAAACACATGATGTCTGCGTCGGCATCGCGCATGATACGCAGCAGGCTTTTTTCTTCCCTGTCCTCAAAAAGGTATTCATTTACCTTACGGGGGCTGCCATGCACAAGCAACAGGTTGAGCCTGTCATTATTTAACTGGAACTCAATTTTTATATGAGCCGGCAGGCTTCTCAGATAAGCCCTTTCGGCATCCTTCATAATCTGATTGGTAAATAAGATGGATACATTGCCATTGGCTTTTTCTTCGTCGGTCTTGTATGCGCAGCCGCAATCATTGCTGCTTCTGCCGATGCCAAAATCATAATTACCTGTAATGGTTGGAATATTGCGTTCTCTGATTTCGTTTACCACTTCATTCGGCCAGATATTGTATCCCACCAGGTCACCCAGACAACAGATCGTATCATAGTCGCGCCCCCTGATGTCTTCAAAGAAAGCCTCCAGCGCCGGGAGGTTGGCATGGATGTCTGAGAAAAGTATAATTTTCATGGTTCCGTCTTTGTATTTCTAAGTAAAAGAAAAATACGAATATCGGCCGGGAAAAAACCACTCAGAGCCACAAAGAAGTAACACCGTAGAGAAGCACGGAGAAGCAAGTCTAATTTCGGACGGCATGTGGTCATTATAAATACAGCAGAAATCATGTTTCTTGTGGGAGCCCTTGTGGACTGCCATGAACTTACTATATAACCTTCATGATTACTACTGTGCCCATAGCATACGTAAATATTTGAGAAGCTTTTTCTCTCTGTATTTCTCCTTGGTTTCCTTCTCTTTGTATTTCTCCGTGGCTTCCTTCTCCCTGTAATCTCCGCGGTTTCCGTCTCTTTGTATTCTCCCTGGTTTCCTTATGTGGTTTCCTTCTCTTTGTATTCTCCGTGGTTTCCTTCTCCCTTTATTCTCCGTGGTTTCCTTCTCCCTGTATTTTCCCTTGTGTTTTAATTACAGCAGCCGGGAGCACAACAAGCTGTTTTATCTGCCAATGCCTTTTCAGCATATACAGTTATGCTGCGGATGCCTGTGCCGGATTGGTTAAACGCTTCAATTTGTTGCCCGGACAAATAATTGCTCAGAATATCGTCAGGAATGATGATTGCTTTGTCTTTTTGAATCGTGATATTCGTAAAGCCGTTCCTTTCTATCAATTCCAGATATACCTGTTTCTGGATGGCACCGGCTACGCAACCTGCATACATCTCCGCCGCTTCTTTTAATTCCTGTGGCAATTCACCTTCCAGCACGATATCTGATATACTGAAGTGACCCCCTGGTTTTAATACTCTGAAAATATCTTTGAAAACACCATCTTTATCCGGTACGAGGTTAAGCACACAATTACTTACAATTACATCGGCTGTGTTTCCCGTTACAGGCATTTTTTCTATATCCCCCTGCCTGAACTCGACGTTATGAAATCCCCTTAACTCCGCATTCTCCCGGGCCCTGTTGATCATTGCCGGTGTAAAGTCGATCCCGATCACTTTACCGGTATCCCCCACTTCATGCCTGGCAATAAATGCGTCATTACCCGCACCACTGCCTAAATCAATTACAACATCGCCTTTTTTTATCTTTGCATATTGTGTAGGAAGTCCACACCCTAAGCCGAGATCTGCCTCTGGATGATAACCTTCGAGGTTATTATAATCATCTGCCATAATGTTGTAAACTTCGGTACTGCATCCTCCGGCGCCACAGCAGGAGGATTGATTTGTTTCCTTATCCTGTAAAGCGATTTCTGAATACTTCTGCTTTACGAGGTCTTTAACCTGATCTTGTGTTTTCATTGTTTATGTGTTTAATGTTATCGTAATAAGCCGATTATATTTATCAAAAAAAGTCAGCAACAGGTGCTGCCGCTTTTAAAAGTCTCAAATAACTGGTTTATGCGTGCCTGCGCTAATTTCCATTCTTTTTCATCGATGCAATAACAAACCTTCGCTCCTTCTATCTCGCCTTTAATCAGTCCCGCTTCTTTCAACTCTTTCAAATGCTGAGAAACGGTGCTTTGCGAAAGCGGCAGTTCATCCACTATATCACCGCAAACACAGGTTTGCCTGTTTAACAACAGCTTTAAAATGGCAATCCTTGCCGGGTGACCTAACGCCTTTGCATATTTTGCAAGCGCGTTATCCTTTGTACTAAACCCGTATGATTTTGTGGTGCCCATATTTATATCGCAATATTACGATATTAGTTGGATCCTGCAAATTTTTTTTACGGCAAATATCTGCCTGCATGCACAATACCGAATATGCATTCTATTTTGCTTTAAACAGCTTTTGAAGAACGCCGACATTCGTGTAGAGCGTTATTGATGATATAGTCTTACTTTTAAGGTCTATATGAAAAAGTTACATTATTATCTTACCGGCCTGCTTATCCTCGTAACTACCAGCGCAGGCTATTCCCAGGTAAACCAGAACGGCACTAACCGGCCGAATATTCTTTTTATCATTTCAGACGACCATGCTTACCAGGCCATCGGAGCGTACGGGAGTAAAATAGCGAAGACACCAAACATTGACCGTATTGCAAGAGAGGGCGCTATTTTTACAAATTCATTCGTGACGAACTCTATTTGCGGTCCCAGCCGTGCAACGTTGCTTACAGGCACCTATAGCCATGTTAATAAATATAAGGGCAACGAAGGCAGGTTTATCGATCAGCTGACCTTTCCGAAAGTTCTCCGGGAAAATAATTATGAAACTGCCTGGATTGGTAAAATGCACCTGGGAAGCCTCCCTAAAGGATTTGACTACTTTAACATACTTCCCGGGCAGGGACATTACTTCAATCCTGACTTCATAAACAATAACAATGACACCGTTACCATGAACGGATATGTGTCGAATGTTATTACAAACCTTACTGTAGACTGGCTGGATAAAAGAGATCAAACTAAGCCATTTTGCCTGATCGTGGGTGAGAAAGCTACCCATCGTGAATGGATGCCTGACATCCAGGACTTAGGCGCATTTGACGAAGTGGAGTTTCCACTACCTCCTACTTTTAATGATAATTATAAAGGAAGGATTGCAGCCAAAGACCAGGATATGACCATAGACAAAACGATGCGGCTGGTTGAAGATCTTAAGGTGCATCTTGACTTTAGCAGGCCGATCTACAGACGTTTTGCCCCTGAACAGAAAAAGGCATACCAGGATTATTACGGGAAAATAAGTAAGGAATTCGATGACAAAAAACCAACAGGTGAAAGCCTTGTGCGGTGGAAATACCAACGCTACATGAAAGACTATCTGTCTGTAGCGAAATCCCTCGACAGGAATATTGGCGAGATATTAGGCTACCTCGACAAAAAGGGGCTTTCAAAGAATACAGTGGTCATTTACGTTTCCGACCAGGGCTTCTATTTGGGTGAGCATGGGTGGTTCGATAAGCGGTTCATGTACGAAGAATCGGTAAGGACGCCGTTTGTTATCCGTTACCCCGGCGTTATCAAACCAGGCACCTCCATTGAGAATTTTGCCAGTAACATTGATTGGGCTCCCACCATCTTAAGCATTGCAGGAGCCACTGTGCCTAAGGAAATGCAGGGCGTTTCCCTGGTGCCTCTTTTTAATGATGAGCGCCGCAAAAACATTCCGTGGGTAAACCAGCTTTATTATCACTACTACGAATACCCGAAACCACATCGTGTATCCCCGCATTTTGGAATCAGAACGGAAAAGTATAAGCTGATTTGTTTTTATGGTGAAAAGAAAACATGGGAATTATTTGACATTCAGAAAGACCCGCATGAACTGAATAATTTGTACGGGAAAACAGATGGAAAAGTGATCAGCCAGTTGAAAGAATCATTACAAAAACTGATGAAAAAATATAACGACGGGGAAGCTCTCCAAATCTTCGAAAAGGCGCAATCACTTGCAAAGACAACTTTCAATAAATAACGAACTGATTGTTGTTCGTGACACCTAATAACCGGGGTTTTGCAGGAAATCGCCCGGATTCGTCACCCTGTCGATTTGCGTTTGTGGTATCGGTCTTACCAGGTGCATCGCCCTGATGTTCGGCGCAGCATCGAGGTTGTACCTTTTAACGCGCTCCAGGAGGGTTCCGGTGCGCTTAAGGTCGTACCACCGGTGCATTTCTCCCATCAATTCCCGCGCCCGCTCATCAAGCATAAAGTCGAGGTTAATGCTACTTGCATTAACCTGCATCTGTGGTTCTTTTCCAGGCTTAGCGGCTCGGGTTCTAAGAACATTCATGTAATCAGCCGCAACGCCGCTTCTACCCTGTTTCCACGCTGCTTCTGCTGCGATCAGATACATTTCGGCCAATCGTAATACCGGGAAGTCTCTGCCTCCGTCAAGTGCGTTTGCGCTTGATCGTAAGGGATCTAAGTGCTTGCGCAATACAGGCCAGTTTCTTCTTGAGTTTCCGCCAATTTCCAGGGACGCCGCGGGCAGCTTTCCTACCCAGTTATCATTAAAATCGATATACCAGTAAGGGGCAGATGCCTGCAGCTGATCGGGAACGGGATAAGGTACTATCTTTATAGATGTATCCCCGGGGTTTACATTACGGCCGTTAATTCTGCCTGCTTTATTCGCAAACCATAATGTCTGGAAAGAGCCATCCCAACGGGCATCTTTATCAATATCGAAAAGCTTGATTAAATAATTGGTCAACATAAACCTGTTATGCGGCACTCCATCAATAACAGACCGGCTCATTGTGGGGTTAAGGTCATAAGAAAACAGGAAAAAAACATGAGCCCTGTTGCCTTGCCCATTCGTTACCGGGTTAGTCGTATACTGTACAGCCCAGATCACTTCGCTGTTTACCTGGTTATTGATATCCCACAGGGACGCATAAGGTTTTACCAGTTTATAGCTATATTTTTTTATGACGTTATCTGCTGATTTTTCGGCCTCCACCCAATTACCAACAGTAAGCTGTACCCTGGCCATTAATCCCTCAGCTGCGGCCTTTGTAGCTCTGCCGTAGTCACCGGTGGTCGCGGGCAGATTATCGATAGCAAACTGCAGATCGGGGATTATACCCTGCTGATATATTTTTTCCACCGGAGTTCTGGTGGCAGTAGTTACCACGCCAACCGTTTCTTCAAGCGAAAAATGAACGTCGCCAAATTGCTGCACCAAATGAAAGTAATACAAAGCCCTCAGGAACCGTGCTTCTCCCGTTACACGTGCCTTTTCTTTATCACTCATCCCGGTTACATCTTTTGCCCTGCCAACAACCGTATTACATTGGTTGATGCCTATGTATAAGTTATTCCAAACGTAAGTGATAAAGCCATTGGTGCCCAGTAGATTGGGCGAGTAATCATTTAATTCCGGTGAATTGGTAACGCCTCCAAAGCCATTCGTGTATGTGTCTGTGCCTGGTTCCGTCATAAAAAAAGCCTGTTCGCGTCCGTAAAAGTCTCTTAATTTACTATATGCGGCTTTCAATCCATCCTCTATCCCCTTAGGCGTAACATAATATCCGTCCGCCGTAGCCAGGCTCACCGGGTTTTCTTCCAAAACTTTTTTCCCGCAGGAGAGGGATAGCATAGAGAAACCCGTAATCCATATGTATTTTGTAAATGTTTTCATTTGAAGCAATTTTCTGGTTTTAAAACTTTACACTAAGACCCAAAATATAGGTAGCTGTATTCAGGGGATTACTCCCGCCTACGATGCCGTTGGACGTTTCAGGGTCTACTACCTTGTATTTTGAAAAAGTTACCGCGTTATTAGCTGTTGCATATATTCTTAAGGAGGAAAATTTAAGAGGGTTTATCAAATTCTTATTGAAGTTATATCCCATTGAAATATTTCTGATCTTAACGAAAGAACCGTCGAGGTAGCGGAGTGCATTAAAATACAGGGGAGCGGAATTCGACTTAGGTATGGGAATTTCATTGCTGGGATTATCGGGAGTCCAATAATTCAGGTTGATCATATTGGTTCTGCCCTGCCAGTTGTTAGCTCCCAAATGATGAAACTCACTGCTTACCATCTGTCCCTGACGGGCCTGAACCAGGAAAGAAAATTCGAAGCCTTTAAAACTAAAACGGTTGGTGATACCGCCGCTCCATTTCGGTACGGTTGAGCCTAAAACTGTTCTGTCATCAGCATTCAAT
Organism: Flavihumibacter sp.; assembly: GCA_041751095.1. Taxonomy (GTDB): domain Bacteria; phylum Bacteroidota; class Bacteroidia; order Chitinophagales; family Chitinophagaceae; genus JADCRZ01. The sequence goes on along the minus strand of JBGSYC010000290.1, from coordinate 40,999 downwards.
TTGCCGTCCGGCTGCCTGGTAAGATTTCCCTGAGCGTCTCTTCCATTTACATCTGCAATTTTTATGTCCCCAGGCGCCTGGTTGAAGCGTCTGGCTTCATCAGCTTCTTTAGCCTGCCATATACCGTTATGCTTAAAAGAATAAAACACATTGATTGGCTGCCCGATAAACCACTGGTTGCCAACATCGTCACTTTGCCCATCAAACAATTCTACAATTTCTTCCTTATTGGAGAAAATATTGAAGTTAACATCCCATCTTAAACCGTCTTTTCTGTCTATCACATAAGAGGATGCCGAAAACTCTACTCCCCTGTTGCGGGTAGCTCCGATATTTTGCAAAACCGATGTGTACCCCGACGTAATCGGAATCAGCCTGTTTAACAGAAGATCACTGGTATTCGTATTGTAAAGCTCCAGTGAACCGGTTATCCTGTTATTAAACATGCCAAAATCCACTCCGATATTCACCGTTCTTGATATTTCCCAGCCGAGTCCCGGATTACTTATGATGCTCTGCTGATAACCAAAAGCCTGGTTATCTCCAAAGGCATACACCGAACGGCTTAATCCGCCTAATGTCTGATACGGCTCAATCGAGGTGTTTCCTACTTCGCCGAAACCCGCTCTGAGCTTCAGAAAAGGGAGCCACGAACTTTGCAGGAATTTTTCTTCTGAAAGTACCCATCCTATTGCAACTGATGGAAAAAAGCCCCACTTCCGTCCGGCAGCCAACCGGGATGAACCATCAGCCCTTCCGGTAACTGTAATGAGATACCTGTTTTGCAACTGATAGTTAATCCTGGCCATATACGACAATAATCCCCATTCTAACAGGCCGCTATTGATATTGGCAAGAGTGGATGCACTGCCCAGGTCGTAAAATGAAGACGTTTCTATGGGAATATCCCGTCCTCCGGCTTCCGAAAACTCGAACCTGCTCTCCTGCGTACTGAAAAGGCCTACGACATCTACAGCATGCGCACCAAACTGTTTTTTGTAGGTGAGAATGTTTTCCAATGTATAGGCGAATTCGTTTTCGTTGCGTACAGATGCCGTGTTTATACTCTGGTCTAATAAGCCGGTATAGAGTCCTCTCCGGGCCGATTTGATGTCAGGCCCGAAATTGACACGATAGGTCAGATCTTTATGGAAGGCATATTCTGCAAAAATATTGGCGAAGACCCGGTAGCCCCGTCTTTCATTAGTATACTGATTGGGCTGAAGATATACAAGGGGATTAACGGTGTTGCCTATACGCTGGCTGGGGAAAGGAATAATTTTGCCTGCGGAGTCATAGGGTGAAACCAAAGGTGAGAATATCAAAGAGTTGCCATAGGGCTGGTCTCTCATTTCGTTTCTTTCATCCCTGGCAACAGTAGAGCTTATTCCTACTTTTAGTTTCTCATTCAGCCTCGCTTCAATATTAACCCTCACTGAAGTTCTTGAATAATCCGATTTTGGAAGAATGCCCTGTTCATCGAAATAGGCACCTGACAGGTAATACCTGACGTCTTTCGTTCCGCCACTTACCGACAGTTGGTGATCTTGTTGCGAACCGGAACGTAATATGGAACCTAACCAGTCTGTCTCCTTTCCATTCTGCAGGTTCCGGGCTTCTTCGGCGCTAAGGATGGAAACATCTTTACTATTATCATCTGGTGATAATCCATGGGCAATTCTTACGTAACGGGCTATTTCCTGCCCGTTCATGAGGTCGATATTTTCAATGGCTTTTTTTACCCCATAATAGCCATCGTAACTGATAACGGCCTTTCCTTCCTTTCCCTTTTTAGTAGTGATCAAAATCACGCCGTTAGCACCTCGTGATCCATAAATGGCAACGGCGCTGGCATCTTTTAAGACCTCCATTGATTCAATATCATTCGGATTGAAATCATTGATGCTCGTATTTGTCGGAATCCCGTCTATAACAAACAGCGGGTCGTTACCGGCCCTGATGGATCTGTTCCCTCTAATCCTGATCTGCATAGGGGATCCCGGAGCACCGTCAGACCTTACAATATCCACACCCGCTAATCTTCCCTGCGCCTGCTGCATAACATTACCAGCAGGAACTTGTGAGAGGTCTTTGCTTGAAACAGACGATATGGCGCCGGTTATATCGCTTTTTTTCTGGGTACCGTAACCGATCACCACAACATCTTCCAATGATTTGGAATCACTCGTCAATGTAACCACGAGATTTGCCGTATTGCCGTTATAAGATACTTCCTGTGTTTTAAAACCGATCATCGAAAAAATAAGCGTTCCCCTTGTATCAGGCACATTTAACGAGAAACTGCCATCAGCCCCTGATGTACTGCCTGATTTTGACCCTTTGAGGGCTATCGTTACATCGGGCAAAGGTTCGCCAGCTTCAGATATTACTTTTCCGGAAATAAGGACGTCGGCCACGAGCTTTTTGCCCTGGAAGAAACCGCTACCGGGGAAGGAGGGCCCCGGCGGCCTTATTTCAGCTTTAGCATCTAAAGCATACCAAGAGCTTAATGCAACTAGTATGCAAACGGGGATTTTCTTTTTCATAAATGTATAAATTACCTTAAATAGTTGCTATGAGAGCAGAGAGGCTTCAACCCTTCTTTTGAATCCATGCCGGTGTTGCGTTTTGAAATAAATCACATTCTCATATCCTGAAAATGTTGTCGGTGGTATACTGATCTTAAGATTGTTAGCTAAGGTAGCTTAAATACACTTCAAATACAACAATCAGGAGCATTAGAAATTGCCGGTGAAATGCAGTATCCAATTACTGTTGATTTGTAACTTAGCATGCGGAGATATCAAATTTAATCAGCACAAAAGTTTTACCGTGTCCATAAAAAAACAGCTTGTATTCACTGCCGTGTTTCTGCAATCGCTTCATTTATCGGCTAAAGATTACCCGGCCTCTTTATTTGGGATCTATTCGGATGGAATATCATTAAACACCAGATCCATACAGGCCGGGATAGATTATATAAATGCCAATGGGGGCGGAAGACTGGTATTTCATGTAGGGAGATACCTTACAGGCTCTATTCATTTAAAATCGAATGTTACCATTCATTTAGAAGAAGGCGCTGTATTGGCCGGATCATTAAACCCCTACGATTACGACAAAAAAATGTACACCGCAATGATCCTGGCATTCGACCAGGACAGCATTTGCATAACGGGAAAAGGGGTGATTGACGGCCAGGGACGAACTGTTGCAAGAAATGTAATGCACCTCGTACACAGTGGCATTTTGAAAGACGTTCTTCGTAACGACAGGCCCCAGGAAGGTCTGCGCCCTATGATCATCCATTTCCGTAAATGCACAAATGTGGCTGTTAAAGGGATAACGATCCGTAATGCTGCTTCCTGGGTTCAAACCTATGACCAGTGTAAGAACGTGGAGATTGACAATATTTATGTGGACAGCAAAGCGTTTTGGAATAATGATGGTATTGATATCGTTGACTGTGACGGCGTAAAAGTAACCAACTCCTTTATAGATGCGGCAGACGATGGCATTTGCTTAAAGTCTCATGAATACGAGGCATTCTGTAACGACATTTATATAGGGAACAACACGATCAGGTCGAGCGCCAATGCTATTAAATTCGGAACAGCGTCTTATGGTGGATTCAGGAACATAAAGGTTATCAACAATAAGGTGTTCGATACATACAGGTCGGCCATTGCAATAGAAACGGTTGACGGTGGATTTCTTGAAAATGTGGTTGTTGATTCACTGGTTGCAACCAATACGGGCAATGCTATTTTTCTACGGCTTGGAGAAAGGGTGCCGGGCAAAAAAGGCAAATTTGAAAAAGTAAGGATAAGTAACGTAAGCGTTGATATTCCCGCTAACAAGCCAGACGCCGGCTATGAATATGAGGGGCCTATTGAAGATATGCCCCGGAACATTTCACCAATAGTGATTGCAGGTTTGCCGGGTCAGCTCATTAACGATGTTACATTCAATAACATTAAAGTTAATTATCCTGGCGGCGGCAATGCATTGTTTGCAAATGCTTCGTTAGACCGGTTGGATAGTGTTCCTGAAATACCAGCCAAATATCCTGACTTCTCTATGTTTAAAGAACTTCCTGCATGGGGCATTTATATCAGGCACGCAAGAGGGATTAAGTTCTCAAACATTATTTTACATGCAGTAAAGAAAGACTATCGTTCTCCTGTCGTACTGGATGATGTTCATCAATCGGAGTTTGCAGATATCAAAGTAACAGCACCGGGACAATCTGACAAGAAGAGCAACATCCATCAATATAAATCCACCAAAATTGTTTTAAGGTAGAATTTTGATGATGTTGTTTTGCAAATCATGGTCACGTCTGCTTAGCAGAAACTTCTGTAAAAGGTAAGTCATATACAGACTTACTTTTTACATGAATTGTTACTTGATTTTGATGACCGGTTTCAATTTATACGTATCATTACCCGTTTGAATAATCGAAAGTTCTGCATCAAAATCAATCAGGATATTCTCTAAAGCGGCATTTAATTTTTTAGATACCTTAATTTTCAATCCCGATTCATCTGCACTTGCCACAGACAAAGGATAGATGACATTGTTGATCTTAATACTGTTATTCGTCCCAAGTATCAGACGCAACTCCTGAACTGTTCCTACGGGGACTACAGCGGTAGCAAGTAACGTATCTACGCCATTTTGCAAGGCCAGCAAATTGTAGATTTTGGCATTGGTTCCAAGTGAAATCCAGCTAAGCGTATCACCTGTAAAATTAACCCGCACTTCCTTCACGTCAACGTTAACCTCCTGTGCGTTAAAAGGTGCGTCAGTCATTCTTATGCTTAACTGACTGGTCTCCCGGCTATCTTTTTTGCATGCTAAAAACAACATACCACATAACACAATTGACATACCCACGAATAATAATTTCCTGTTTCCCATAATCATGACGTTTTTGTTTTGTAAAAGAACTAAACGTTTAAAGTGGAACTTTCGCATGGCATAAAGTGTCTTATGTTTTAAAGCACGTGCTTACATCGCTCTTTTCCGATAGGTTCTCAACCTTATAGGTTGCCAACCTTATAGGTTCTCAGCCTCACTATAACCTATTTTTTGCTTATGACTTTAAGTAAACCACCCAATCGGTATTATCCGGAAGAGTAATGGATACCTTTTCCCCGGTTTGCTCTTCTAAGGATTTATATTCTCCGGTAGACGGATTAAATAATGTGGCTGTGTATTTACCAGCTAAAACCTGCAAGGTAAATTGTCCCCCAACAGCAGCATAAACCACATACTGCCTGCCAGGTTCAGCTAAGGCATAAGTTCTGTCGCCGGTAACCAGTTCGTTGGCTGAGTTCATTTTCCAGTATTCAAGTCCTTTTTGCGTAAAGAATGCTATCAAATGTTTTACATCATCATACTCTTTAGGTTCGCTGTGCCAGTTAGCCGAGAAATACGGACTGCCGTCGTTGTATTTATTTTTGTCACCGGTAGAACCATAGCCTCCTGCTACGGCAATACCCCAGGATACCTGCCTGTGTTTGGTGCGGGTAAAGGGCGGCCAGTCTTCTTTTTTCGTACTGGCAGATTCGCTTCTATCACCAGGTTCACCGATATATCCGTATTCATCGTTCACCACAGGCATGTTATGTTTCAGGTTATAGGTAATGCTTACATTTCCCCATCTGTCCCCAAATTTCGTATTGGGCCTGACCCGCGGGTCACTGCTATCCCATTCATCAGACTGTGTAGCCTGGCCGTTTCGCACACCGTACTGCACAATAGCATGGGTTACCCAGGGCTGATCAAAAAACTGAAAATCTACCCTCGTTTGCTGATGGATGGACAACAGGCGGCGGTAATTGCCATTTGATGCCCAGGGATCATTTGCTTTAAACATTTCTCCCAGCATGTTCCAATAAGCTTTATCTTTTTTATAATCGCGCAGCCGGTAATTCCATTCGTTTACCAATGTCCAGATGAGGTTTGGATAAGCGGCATATCGCGAAATGATATAATCAGCATACCTTTTTTCGTTTATTTCCGTACTGTATGTCTCCTCATCGGTACCCATAACGATCACATCCACGATCATTCCCTTATTATACGAATATTGAACAATTTCGTCAACACCCTTCCAATACCCGGGGTTTAAACGCTCATAATCCAGCTTGCCGTTAGCCATTGGCATAAACACGTGTGCATCGGCATATGGGCTTTTTTCTCCCTTTTTACTTATACCCATCCTGAATTTATTAATACCGAACACCCTCGCGCTGTCTATAGCTATTTTCCATTTATCGCCTTGCAGCGCATTGTTTACCATACTGTAATAGGTGGTTCCCCACATATAATATCGGGTTCCGTCGTCATACACAAAATGATAGGGATAAGCAACATCTTTTCGTACAAAACCGTGCTGATCAACAGGGGCAGCACCTGCGGTAAAGGCGCCGCGATTCATAAGGCCTCTGTCCGATTTATTACTGGTTATCAAATATGTCCATTTGCCTTCCCTGGTAGGTGTAAACCGCACTTTGTACGTTTTTCCTCCATCCCAAAAACCTTTCGTGCTTATCTTAGTTCCCTCAGGACCGGTAAATGCTGCGGTGATGCGTACCTCTTTGAATGGGTTATCATACTGTTTTTCTGCCTGTAATACTATTTCCATCACTTTCCATTTGGTCGCCTGATTAGCGGTCTGAGAAAATGACAGATATGAAATTGTTACCAGGACTGCGCCTAACAACAAAGGCTGATTTACTGTTTTCCGGATCATGTTTCGTTTTTTTATCGTGCATCCATCAGCAACGCTGTTAATCTGTTTTTTCAAGTATCACACTTTTTATATCGCCAACCTGCGAGCCTGGTATTTTCAAGGCAGTCAGATATATCCTTTGCTTCCCCCGGGGGATATCAATACTACCGAACGTCACCGCTGTAAAAGGTTTTTCAAAAACTCCGGAGGTTAGCGGAACTCTATGCGGAAGGTCATAAACCGGCGGGTCGAACGCTTTGGTTATAGAGGTTTTTACCTTTTGGCTTCCGGTGCTTATTTGTATTTCCGAACCAACATCTTCCCGGGCACAGGTATAAACAAGCTTCACCCGGTATGTACCAGGCTGTACGGCATTCAATTCCCACCAAACTGAGTCCTGTGTGGCTTTCCACCCCGTCAGCCAGTCCCAGGCCAGGCCCCTTCCCCCTTTATAATTAATGGTACCTGAGAAAAACGCTTCCGTAGCAGGCAATATCACCTGCGGGGCCTCCTTATAACCTATAGAGATAGGTGGCCTGCCGGGTTTAACCCTGGTAACATCCCTAAACCATGCGTCGTAATTGCCGGTAAGTTCTGAAACAATCAGGGGATTTGTCGCGTCGATGTTCTCTTTCTGGGAGGGGTCTTTCAGGATATCGTACAGAGCGGAGGCGCCGTCTTTCCCGAAGACCAGCCTGTAGCGACTGTTCAGCACAGCGCCAGGACTTCGTTTCTGAATATTGGTAAATAGCAGACGATCGGGCCATGGGTCGCTTGGATTTTTTAACAAGGGAACCAGGCTTTTTCCGTCCAGCGGTAATGTAGCCGGCATTTTTAAACCGCAAAGCTCTATAATCGTAGGAAAAACATCGATATGCGCGGCAATTTGCGAAATGCTGGTGCCCGGCTTGATTTTACCCGGCAATCTCATCCATAAAGGTACACGTGAACCGCCTTCATCCATGTCAGTTTTCCTGCCCTTCATGCCGCCATTGTAGCGAACGGAAGCCGGGCCATTATCCGTCATAAAAATAACCAGTGTATTTTCCGATAACATATTGTCATCTAAAAAGCGAAGTAAGCGCCCTACGTTATCATCAATACTTTCACACATACCGGAAATGGCGGCCTCTTTATCTGTCTGCCCTTTAGCCTTGTATTTATCAAAATATTTATCCGGAACCTGAAAAGGGGAATGAGGCGCATTATAAGGGATATAGCAGAAAAAAGGGTTGTTCCGGTTTTTCTGCATAAAAGCCATTGCCGAATCGGTGAGCACATCGGTGATATATCCCTCCGTTTTTACAGGTCTCTGATTTAAAGTGAGTTCCGGATTGAAATACATGCTGATATATCCGCCCAAAAAACCAAGAAAATGATCAAAGCCCTGCCCGTTGGGGTCTTCAGGATAATGCTCTCCATTATGCCATTTACCAAAACATGCGGTAGCATAGCCATTTTGTTTAAGCGCTTCTGCAATGGTTACTTCTTCACTGCGCATTGTTTCCTGGCCGAGGGCCACCCATGAAGTACCGGTACGTAAGTGATTGCGCCCGGTTAATAAACTTGCCCTGGTTGGAGAACACAAAGGGCTGACATAAAACCGCTCGAAACTTGCCCCCTGCTTAGCGAACCTGTCTAATTGTGGCGTATTGATGATCGTATTTCCATTTATGCTAAAATCCCCCCATCCCTGGTCATCTGTAAGGATCAACAATGCGTTTGGAGGATTTTCCGCAGCTTTGGTGGCCGCCGTTAGGAAGACACCCGTTAATATCGCAGCAACAACATGTGAGAGAAGGTTCATACTTTCATTTTAAACAGATGTTTCAGCGTTCGTATATACCGGCTTCCATGGAATGAGTCCACGCCACAGAGTGGCGTTATAGTTATACAGAACGGAAAAAGCAAAAAAGACATTGAACTTTACAACCACGTTAATGATCCGAATGAATATGTAAAGCCGTTCTCCCCCGAAGGGTATTCCGGTTATTTCTGCGGTTTCGATGTAATACCAGGCCAATCGTCGGTTCTGAAAGGAGATGCAGGCAAACCTTCCTTATTGTATAAATTAGCACCCTGCGGATTGTCGGCCCAGGCATAACGTACCGCAACCGGGTTAGGAACTTTGCTGCTCCATACGTCAATTTCATTACCTTTTATGGTAGCATCGGCCCAGACAAATCTACGGTCTTCACCAGCAATCGCCCAGGCCCTTAAAGGCCCTTTGCCTTTTATGGCCAAACCTGATCCTGTGTTTTTAAAACTGATGTTTATTTTATCACCATCAACCATCATGGTATCATAAAGAGGTCCTGAGCAAACAACATTTTGCAGGTAAGCAACTCTTCGGGCAGCAAGTGCAAGCCTTTTACCAACGTCCAGCTTATTTCGGGGATGAATGTCGTTTTCTTCCCCGATGTCTATGGTAACAGCCATGCCTGTACCTGGAAGATTGAGGGTCATAAGCTGGGCTTCTCTCAGCTCTGCCCACTCACTTTGTTGCGGCTGAATATCCGCTGGCTTGAAATTGGCAAGCTGTACAAACAGAAAAGGAAACTCTCCTTGTTTCCATTGATGCCGCCAGTCAGTAATCAGCAATGGAAAAAGCTCGCGGTACTGAAATGCCCGCCTGACATTTCCTTCACCCTGATACCAGATTACTCCTTTTATGGCATAAGAACAAACAGGGCTGATCATTGCGTTAAAAAGCAGCGTGGGTTTGCTGTTAGGCCCTACCCTGCGGGGTATAGGTGGCAAATTTTCAGTGCCTGTCTTAAATTTCCACTTACCTGCCAACGGGATTTTATACGCTCCGTTTCCTACATAAATTTGTTCCGGGCGGCCGAATATACCCCCCCTGCCACCAAAGTCAACCACACGTACGACCAATGAGTTCCGGCCTGCTCTAAGCATACCCGGGTTTAATGCATAAGAGCGCGATTTTCTTTTATCATCTATAGTCCCTGCTTTATGCCCGTTCACCCAGGTGATATCATTATCATCGATGGGGCCTAAATGAAGCATGGTACTTTTTTTTGCCTGATCATCAGACAAATTGAATTCTGTACGAAACCATACTACTCCGTCGAGCATTTCAAACCCTAAAAAGTCCCAGAAACCCGGCACGTCTATTTCCTGCCACTCTTTATCATTCATCAGGGGATCTGACCACAAAGGCTTTGTTCCCTCCATACCTTTATCCCGTGATAAAAACTCATCACGCCACTCCTTCATAGCCGATTCACTTTCAAGAATTTGCCTGTCGAGATCGAAAGAAGGCAATTGCTGAATAACGGGAGCAAAGCCCTCTACCTTTCCCAGTGCGGATGCACTGATCCAGGTTTCTATCATTGTGCCTCCCCAGGAAGAATGAATCAGGCCTATGGGTATCTTAATGTTCTTTTGCAACGCTCTTCCAAAAAAATATGCAACAGCTGAAAATTCGGAGACCGTTTCAGCCGAGCAGGACTGCCATTCACCACCTATTATATCTGTAAGCGGCTCTTTAGCCATTTGCTGGGGAATTGTAAATAACCGGATGGAAGGATAATTTGCGGCTGCAATCACTTTTTCGGGAGCATTCAATTCCGCTACTTTAAACTCCATGTTTGACTGGCCGGAACAGACCCAAACATCCCCAATTAATATATCCTTCAAGGTGATGGTATTATCCGGGCCTGAGACCAGCATTTGATAAGGGCCTCCCGCCGGAACCGGATGTATACTTACTTTCCAGTAGCCGTTAGCATCTGCGGTTGTACTATACTGTTGATTTAAAAACTTCACCGATATGTTTTCTCCTTTTTCTGCCCATCCCCAAACGGGTATGGCGATATCGCGCTGCAACACCATATGATCTCCTGCCAATGCTGGCAACCTGACATCAGCACGGGTTGACGACTGAAAAAATGTAAACAGTATTAAGGGCAATAATTTCACTAATACTCCTGTGTTATAAGTTTATATTGACAGGTTGTTCATTTAATTTTCACCTGGTAACAGATAGTTTTTAGATGCATCGTCCAGTATTAATACCCAGTCCTGCCCTGCACCATTTGAAGGAGGAATAAACAACTTGTTTTTTGTTCCATCAAACTCGCCAATTGAATGAATTACGCCAACTCTTGGGTCAAACCAGTGGGCTTTTATTTTTTGGGCCGACAATCCGGAGAGATCAATAACAACAGCATTTCCTACCGGCATATAAACAAAGGCATACGTACCCTGTTTATCTCTTGTAGCTTTCACTTGTTCTACTCCCAGACCTTGCGTTCTTCTGTTTATCAGGTTCTGATCAGGAATTCTATCCACGTACGGACGAGACAACATCAGATTCTGTAGGTAAACCATTTGAAAAGATGCCGGTGAATTTAAAGCTTTATACCATGGTAAGTCTTTCCCGTTTTCACCCCGATCTCCTTTTTGTACCCATGAAACAAAGCTTCTGTGGCCGTAGGTGAAACCAAAACCTCCGGAAAATACAGACCAGTAAGCAGCCCGTCTTACATCCCAATCGCTGATCCTTCTTTCTTTATATTTTTCTCTTTCGTGTACATTAGCTTTCAACGACATAGAATATTCGTAGGCGACTTCAGAATCTAAAGTAGGTTTAGGAGGCTTTTTTGCATAATCACTATCAATGGATACGAAATTTGTAAAATCAAACCTGGTTCCTGTTTGGATCATGTTAAAATCTAACCATGGCTCCTGATGCAGGTATTCAGAAGAAGAAGTTCCCCAACCTTTTGGATGATAGGACATGAGTGTAGAGCTATAATCGGCCTTCCCGTCATACTGGTTTTCCCCGTTCACCCCGTCTGTTATTCCTTCCGCCATCGACTGTATCATCTTTAATCTTGAAGGTTGATCTACATACCTTCCTGCAGTGCCGGGATCACCGCCAAGTATCCAAAAAATATGCTTTTCATTTCTATATCGATTTCCTAAAAAGAAGCCGTATTTATAGGCATTCCCTGGATCTTTCTCCAGCATGTGATCATTAGGAATGCTGTTATTCCAAACCGGCAGTAATGCCAGGTTAAATCCGTGTTCTGCTGCCTGGCTAATAATAAAATCTACCATATCCCAGTAATCATTGTCGGGGCCTTTCTTTACCAAAGGCTTTGTATAATCACCCTGTTCAAAAGGTTCATGCCCATTAAAATTCTTATTTCTATTGCCGCTAATAACCGTTTGAATTACGTTGAAACCTTTTTCTGCCCGGCTTTGAAAATACTTCATCACTGAAGGCTGATCTTTGGTTTCTTCCTTACAGGCGCCTGAAATTAAATCCCATGCCGTATCCCCAAGCCAGAAAAAAGGCCGCCCGTCTTCCTTTATGAAATACCGTCCGTTATCGCTAACTTTAAGCGGAGATAGTTTCTTACTTTTTTCGGCTAAATTATTTTCTTTTCTACCGCCCTGTGCATATACACACTTTAGGGTAAGAGCAAAACTAATTAAAACTAAATATTTCTTCATATACTGATGTTTCTTCTTCAATGAAAGTCATAATCATGCTTTAATTTCTAATCGTTATTTTTAATCCAACGCATCATCTTTTCTTAAAAAGAAATAATACCGCCCGCGAAGCAGGGGCCTCAAATTTAAAAGAGCCACTTGCTGTTGAAGATAGATTTGTTTTTACTTTAGAAATGGCCTCAAACCGGGTAACCTCCCATTTTCCCGCTGGCAGTTTCGCGGTTATTTCCCCTGAAGTATCCGTCGCCAGCACGTACTCCTGCTCTTCCCATTGCATAGCTTTAAAACTTTTATTTGCGGCATCGAAGATGCTTTTATTAATCACTATTGGAGCCATTCTCCAGAAAGTGATATTTTGATCGATGTTTTGACGCAGCCAAAGTAAATTATCAGAAGCCGAATGTGTTTCAGCATTGAAATTACCTGCGAAATACTGTCCTAATTTATTGCCTGATTTATGGCTCGTGCTGCCATATCCCCCTCCGATAAAAACTCCTAAATGCCCTTCTATTACATCCGCTTCCGAAAACTTATCACCTTCTCCCTGATAACCCAGTTCATCGTTTATAGCTGGTTTATTAGCTCCGCCAGCTATATAGCTTGCTTCTGCATTATCCGCCGCAGAAGAAATCTTTTTTAATTTTGCCTGGTTAATTACATGGCTGTTCCAGGCAGGATTATTGTTTAGAGAAACAGGCCAGATATAGTTTACTTTTTTTGAAGATGAATGTACACTTAAGGGATTGGGATAGGCCATGAAACTTCTGATGATCTTTGCAAAGTTCTTAATCTGATCTGCTTTAAAAGGAAGCTCCTTAATATCCCATTCATTAACAATACAAAACCAAACATTAGGATAGGCGCCATATCGTGCTACAATATACTTTAAATAGGGTGTTGGGTCGCCATTGTTATTTGAGGCCCTTAAAGATGACCTGGAACTTTCTAAATCTACTCCGCCTATCAGGATATCTGCTATAAGATCCTGATCATAAGCGGTTTTTACAGCAAGATCAGTTCGTTGAGAGAACCATTTTGGATTAGGGCGGTGCGAATTATCGCCGCTATCAGTAGGCTCGCCTGATTTTGATAAAAACGGTTTATCCGTTGGATGAGGGTAACGATCGGAAATAGCAGAAAATCTTAGTTTTTTATAATAAACGGCATTACCTTTTACATCTTTGGCAATATCACTCCCATTAGGTTTATCAAGATAGGTTTCGCTTAAAAAGGAATAATGGGTATTGCCATAAATATATTGATGGGAATTATCCGAACGCTTAAACCATCTTGCTCCGGCGCTCGAATCATCTTTGAGCCAAAAACCATGATGGTTAGATTTGGTGGCAGTGACATAGTCGCCTTCCTTCTGATGATGTAATTCTTTCTCATAGGAAAAAACCTGCAATATATTCCACCGTCCTGTTAGGGTCGGACAAAAACGTATTTTAAATACTCCTCCCGAAGCGCCTCCTTTACCATCACCATCCCAAAAGCCATGTATTTTATAAGATGGCGAACCGCTCTCATGCCTAAACAGTACCCAAAAATCAACTTCTTTGAAAGGAGATTGATTGGCTTCAAACCGGGGCCCGGAAAACACAATATCTATTACAGAATATACTAACCCGGACGCCACTTGCGTATTGGCCTTTGTGTTAAAAGCCGTATAACTATTTAAAAAGATAAGTAAGCTACATCTGATAAAGGTTGTCGTCGTTGTTTTTTTAAGCGATTTAATCATTGTCTTTTATGATATAAATGATAAATTATGGTTCTTCCTTTGACAGAGTTGATGAAATTTAAATGTGAACATTGCTTATAAGCAGGATGTAAACCTCAGACGAAACAATTCAGTAAATACTCAATCATTACCTTATTATTTAACAACATTCACAATCAAAAGCAATTGAAAAATAAGCAGAGGTAAATCGGATATTAACTTAAGAAGGTGTCATGAAGTTGAATTTAACTATTTTCTACTCTGCATGAAACAACATCCGATAGTGTAGAATACTGAGAACGATGAACTCACTTAATTAGCTTTTAAGATTAAAAGATATAACCGGTATTTTGCTTAATAAGCGTAGGATTTACGTCTACCTGACTTTGAGGCACCGGAAAAATCACATGAAAATTCTCCATTACGGTGTTAACATTAAGCTTTTTAAAATGCTCATTCATTACCGTCACAGCCTTACCATACCGGACAAGATCAAACCAGCGATGATTTTCAAAAGCCAGTTCCACACGTCTTTCTTTTTCGACAGCAAGCTTAAAGTTTTGATAGTTCAAATTATTGCTTAACGGAGCCAATCCTGCCCTCTGCCTTACAAGATTAATATTGGTGAATGCAATTGGAACCGGCCCGTTGTTTACTTCATTCAAAGCTTCAGCATACATCAGCAATACATCAGCGTACCGCAACACCGGCCAGTTGTTGTCTGCATCAAAAGGCAGAAAAGGAATGGAGAAATACTTCTTAATAAAATTAACCCTGGTAAACCTGCCGTTATTTGCTCTGAACCCGGTATCCATTGAAGCGTAATAACGCTGATCAATAATCGCATTGCCCTGTCTTTCATATGCAGCCAACATATCTGGGGTGGGCCTGTTGGCATCAGTTCCCTGGCCGATCCCCAATTGGGCGCCAATATCACCCCGTGGGAAAAAACGATTAACATATTCACTGCCCTCGCCTACCCCACCGGCCTTGAATGACACTTCGAAAAGGGATTCTTTATTGAATGCATTGGCAGGAAGAAATACATCAGCATATTTAGGCAGCAAGGCATATACATTCATATCTATTACCTCTTTCAGCCGGGCAGCAGCATCAGGAAAGTTGCCGATTGTAAGGTATACTTTACCAAGAAGGGATTTTGCGGCACCTTTCGTTGCTCTGCCGATATCGTTTCCGGTATAAGAAACCGGCAGATTTTCATCTGAATCCTTAAGATCACTTATTATCTGGGTATATACTTCGGAAACTTCGTTTCTCCCGTAGGTGTATCCTTCTGAACTGGAAACAATTTCATTTACGATCAGCGGCACCTTTCCAAATATTCTGACTAAATTGAAATACATCAAAGCCCTCAGAAACTTTGCTTCGCCAATGTATTGGTTTTTCAAACGCGTATCCATTTCCACCGGCTTAATACGGTTTAAAACTGTATTGCTTCGTGCAATCCCGGAATAAGCATCCCGCCAGGCTGCATCTACGCTGGCGCTTGTTGTTGATATCCTGAACTGGTCAATTTCGGTATCCTCTGGTGTTCCTCCCCCGGCCTCGGTATTGTCCGATCTTAGTTCTGCAAGTTTCCACTGGCTACCATATTGCCCCGGCTTTTGCAGGGCATCATATACCCCCATAAGAGCAATATTTATATCTGATGCATTTCTGTAGAACTGGGAGACCGATGTCTGAGAAACGGGGTCAAGCTCAAGAAAGTCTTTGCGACATGAGGAAAACATCGCCAACGCCACCACGATAGATGTTATGTTTTTTGCTTTCATTTTTTTGATTTTTAAAACCCAACATTAAGTCCTATGGTATAAATTCTGGAAACCGGATAGCCGCCGTAATCTCTTCCGGGTTGTAACGGATCGGCTCCATTGACGCTAACTTCGGGGTTATAGCCGTAATAATCAGTAAAGGTGAACGCATTCTGTACACCCAGGTAAAGCCTTGCACTTCTAAGAAATCTGTTTGATAATTCCGGTGGGAAGTTATATGCCATTGTAATGTTGCGTACCCGCAGGTAAGAGCCATCTTCTATAAAATAAGTGGAAGAAGCGGTGTTCTGACCAGTAGTTGTGCGGGCTGCCCGTGGGAGCCGGCCGTTTCCCGGCTGCTGGGGTGAACGCCAGCGGTTAACCAATTCTTTAAACTGATTCCGTCCTCCCTGAAAATCGCCGGAAGATCTTCTGCTGATAAAAAAGACCTCGTTTCCCTGAACGCCCTGTATTAAGATATTCAGATCAAAATTTTTGTAAGAAAAGGTATTCGTCAGGCCGTAAGTAAAATCTGGGAAAGCATCGCCAATAATTGTTTGGTCAGCAACAGTAATTTCTCCGTCTGCGTTTGTATCCCTGAACCGGAAATCACCGGGGCGGGATGCTCCGTTTCCCCGAACGGAGGCGGACTTTTCTACGTCCTGCTGAGTCTGATAAATACCTTCTACAGTATAACCGAAAAAGCTGCCGATAGGTGCGCCTATTTGAGTGATGTGATTAAGGTTCTGGCCGCCGGAACGAATTGGATCACCCGCAGGCCCCAGGGCAAGCACTTTGTTTTTATTAAACGAAATGTTCGCATTTGTACTCCACTTGAACTGATTAACCAGGTTCTTTGTACTTACTGAAAACTCCCAACCCCAGTTCTTTACTTTTCCTATATTTTGCAAAGAGCGGCTGAAGCCTGTTAATGTTGGAACCGGAACATCAAGTAATAAATCCGAAGTGATCTTTGTATAATAATCCGCTACAACATAGATTCTGTCATTGAGAAGCCCAAAATCAAGTCCAACATCAAACTGCTTGCTATTTTCCCACGTTAATTCATTGTTTAGAAGATTGCTTACAGAGAGGCCGTTTGTAAACGTTCCGAGCCCCGCACCCGTAGAATAATTGCTTCGCGACAATAGGGCAAGCGAGGAGTAATTACCTATCGTATTGTTACCCGAAAAACCATAGCTTGCCCTAAGCTTCAAATCACTGATGGCATTAAAAAACTTTTTAGTCATGAAATTTTCTTCGGAAATGCGCCATCCCACAGAAGCAGAAGGAAATAAACCCCATTTGTTTTCAGACCCGAATCTTGATGAGCCATCCCGCCTCATAGTTGCGGCGGCAAGATATTTACCCTTGTAATCATATTGTACCCGGCTCAGGTATGAAATCAGGGACCATTCTGAAGTGTTTGAACTGCCGGCGGTTACCTGTCCTGCATTCAGCGTTTGTACGAAGTCGTTAGGAAAATTGGTGGCGTCAATGCTATTGGTTTCTATCGTTTCTTTTTGTATAGTATATCCCAACAGGGCTGTGATATTATGGTTTTTATGAAACGATTTTATATAGGTAAGCGTGTTTTCATTCAGCCAGTTTATACTCTGGGCTGTGCCTGATTGTCCAAATGCCGCAACCGGGGCCGGAGTGCCGCCTCTGCCGACCGTAGAGGGCCTGAAATAGGTGAGGCGTGATGCGTTGATGTCGGAGCCCACACTGCTTCTGAAATTCAAGCCTTTGATGATTTCGAATTCGGCAAAAATGTTGCCTAATAATCTTATCCGGGATCTTTGATCTGTTACGCTTCTGGCAATATTTACCGGATTTTCTGCATTTGAGAAATCGCTGCGGATTTGTGTGGTGTAAGAGCCATCGGGGTTATACACAGGATAAACCGGTGAATACGCAAACAAGTTGCTGATGATTCCGTCATCACCGGCATCCCCTTCTGCCGGAACCACATTGCTGTTTGTATAAGAGGGCGCTAAATTTACGCCTACTTTTAGCTTCTTTGAAACATTGGCATCTACATTAATTCTTGACGCAAATCTTTCGAATCCTGAATTGATAATAATTCCATCCTGGTTAAAATATCCGGCAGATATCAGATAATGTATATTTTCTGACCCGCCGGAGACCGTGAGCTGGTAATTACTCATCGGCGCGGTTCTAAAAACTTCATCCTGCCAGTCTGTGCCTTCTCCAAAAGAAGCGGCATTCCGAAAGCTTTCGGAAAACTGTAAAGCAAGCGGCCTGACGGACATTGGATCAGTAGCCTTATTGTTGGGATTCAATTCCAGCCACGAGTTGGTTTTTGCTTCTACAACAAGCTCGACATGTTCCCTGGCGTTCATCATTTCAACCTTATGTGCAACCTGCTGCCAGCCCGTGTATACTTCAAAATCAAATTTTGCCTTTCCCTGCTTACCTTTTTTGGTAGTGATCAAAACCACGCCGTTTGATCCCCTTGAACCGTAAATAGCCTGAGCAGAAGCATCTTTCAAGACCTCAATTGATTCAATGTCGTTGGGATTTATCGTATTGAGCGGGTTTTGAAACTGGCTGTAATTTCCTTCTACCGGGAAACCATCAATTACATAAAGCGGCTCATTTCCCGCACCGATAGAGCCGGTTCCTCTGACCCGGATAGTTACACCACCGCCTGGTGCACCGGTAGTTTGCGACACCTGTACACCAGAGATTTGCCCGGCTAATGCCTGATCCAATCCGGTTACGGGCAGGTCTTCTATCTGTTTTGCAGACACAGACCCCACAGACCCTGTAATATCCCGTTTTCTCTGGGTACCATAGCCCACCACCACTACATCCGATAAGGACTTTGCATCATTCGACAGAGAAACGTTCAGGGTGGACCGGTTCTCTAATTTCCGCTCCTCACTTTTGTATCCAACATAAGAAAAAATCAGCGTTGCATTACTATTTGGCGCGCTTATGCTGTAATTTCCTTTTTCATCCGTAATGCTGCCCGTAGCCGCTCCTTTTACAAGCACATTTACCCCCTGAAGAGCTACGCCTGTCTCCTGGGAGGTTACCATTCCCGACACCCGGAAAGGCGTTGGAGTATTTGCCGGACTGCTTACCTGGCCGGCAGCCTTAAAACAACAAGTGACTCCCATTAATACGAAGAAGGGTAATACCGTTCTGCAGGCAATCGTTGGCATAAGCTTATTTTTGGTTATAGAGATATACGTTTTGGCATTTCAGCATGATTAAATGCTGTTGCAGCTCCTTTCTTCTCTATTACTTCCATAGCAGCATTCACAATATCGGATGGTAGCATTTTATGCAATGCGAACAGTTCATCGATGCCGCCACTTTCAACAAATAAATCCCTGACCCCGATTCGGGTTACAGGAACAGGATTATTTTCAAGAATAACCTCACTCACCGCATCTCCAAACCCACCTATTATTGATGCGTTCTCTGCCGTAACAGCACAGCCCGTGTTAGTTGTCGATTCAATGATCAATTCCCGGTCAATGGGCTTAATGGAAGCTAAATGAACCACTTCAGCATGAATCGATCTCTGCTCCAGCAATTCCGCAGCTTCCAGGCAAAAAGAGGTCATAATACCCGTACCAAAGAGGGTTACATCACTTCCGGGTTTTATCACCACTCCTTTGCCCCATTCAAAGGTGTGAGAAGCATCAAATATTTCCGGAGTACTATACCGCGTTACCCGGAAATAAACAGGCCCTTTTGTCTTTATCGCCGTTCGCATAATGGCTCTTAAGTCCTCATTACTTCCCGCATCGGCAACCTTTATATTGGGCAATGACCGCATTACCGCTAAATCTTCAATACAGTTGTGAGAACTGCCTGCACGGCTTGTAGGAATACCGCAATAGGAACCCGGTATCTTAACATTAAGATTGGCGAAACAAATCGAAATGGCTATCTGGTCTAAGGCCCTTCTGGAAGCAAAAGCAGCAAAAGTTGAAGGAAAGGGAATAAAACCCTCGAGGGCCAGGCCTGCCGAAATTCCAAATAAATTCTGCTCTGCAATCCCAACCTGAATAAAACGGTCAGGATATCTTTCCTTAAACCAGGTTGCCTTTGTAGATGTATGAAGGTCAGAATCCAAAAAGATCATCTCGGGATATTCATTCCCTAATTCCAGCAACCCTTTTCCAAAGGCATCGCGCAATTCCATACCTGCATCCTTATTCTCCGCCATAAAATATTTCTTTTTCTGTGTTTGATTGTAAACGGCTATAGCCAACCTCAGGATAGCCATAAGTCCGGCTAACTTCCCTTAACATGGCATCAGCGATCTCTGGTTCCGGGGCATGCGTATGCCATTTGTAATTGAATTCTGCCTGCTCAATCCCTTTACCTTTAACCGTATGGGCAATGATAACAACAGGAGTTCCGATGGCCTTTATCCACCGGGCCTGATGCAGTGCCAGGGCAATTTCCTGCATATCATGCCCGTCTATCTCTATTACCGACCAGCCAAACGCCCGCCATTTATCTGCAAAGGGTTCTATACCCATCAATTGCCAGGTAAAACCTTTAGCCATCGTTTTGTTGTAATCAACAATGGCTATCAGATTATCCAGGTGAAAGTGAGAAGCAGACATCGCAGCTTCCCAAACGTTCCCTTCATTACATTCCCCGTCTCCCAAAATGCAAAACACCCTCGACCTCGGATTTTCCCTCCTCCTCAGCGCCATCGCCATCCCCACCGCTACTGAAAGACCCATGCCCAGGGGCCCGCCCGAAGCTTCGATACCCGGGGCGCTTTCTATGTGGGTATGCCCTTCCAGGCCGCCGATCTCGCAATATTCATATACTTTTTCTTCAGGTATAAAACCTCTCAGGGCCAAAGCAGCATACAACGCAGGTGAACCATGTGCTTTTGACAATACCAGCCGGTCTCTTGTCTTTAGCTTTGGATCAGAAGGGTCAACCTTCATGTCATGAAAATAAAGGACGGCCAACAGCTCTGCCATCGAAAACGAACCTCCTATATGACCCCACTGACTAAAGGTTATCATCTCAAGAGATAAGCGCCTTATCTTATAGGCCGTATCAGACAGCATTTGTATCTCTTCATTTTTTAACCTCATGTATTTTGTTTGTACCGCTAATGTATACAATTTTCCAAAATAAAACATACAATTGTTTTATTTTTATTTAGATTTGGAAACAGAACGGGTATTTACATCTGTGTAAAAGGGTTTTGTGGGTTCCATTCATTTTAAAAAAGTATTTGCAGCCCTGTGATAAACATTAAGGCCATGGCACCTTCTGCATCAGCTTATCCGCCACCTGTCAGCATAAACCGTGCGCGCGAAAAAATAACCGGTTACAACGCAGCTCAGGGCGGCTGGCTTATCGTTCTTGATGACGACCCTACAGGCTGTCAGACCGTTCACAATGTTCCGCTCTTAACAAGTTGGGAAATGGATATTTTGGAAAGCACACTTGCCAAACACCGTTTTTTCTTTATACTTACGAATACCAGGGCATGCGCTGAAGAAGACGCGGCCAGAATAAATACGGAGATACTTGAAAGGATATTGAGCATTATTTCCGTGGATGCATTGAAGATCATCAGCAGAAGTGATTCTACATTACGCGGGCATTTCCATACGGAGGTCACCACTTTGATGAAAATGGCAGGCCCCTTCGACGGGGTTATTATCATCCCTTATTTCAGGGAAGGATTAAGGTTTACCGCTGACGATACGCATTATATTTTAGAAGGCGAAGAGATGACGCCGGTGCACTTAACCGAATTTGCTCTTGACCCCACGTTCGGTTTTAAACACTCTCATCTGCCTTCATGGATTGAAGACAAAACAAAGGGATTGTGGAAAAAAGAAGACGTAGTATCCATTTCCCTGGAAACAATCAGAACAGGAGGCGTTGAAAAAGTTTGTCGGGCCTTGTCAGCCGTAACTGGCTGCCGCCCTGTAATTATCAACGCGCTGTGCGATGAAGATGTAGAAGTTGCAGCGCTGGGAATATGCTTGGCCGAACAGAAAGGAAAAAGATTTTTATACAGGTCGGCAGCTTCTTTTGTAAAAATAAGAGCAGGTATGGCGGATGCTCCATTATATACCCTTGATTCCCCTTTCAGAAAAGGACTGGTGATTGTCGGTTCGCATGTAAAAAAAACAACGGAACAGCTAAAGCCTCTATTGCTGGAACCTTCTCTGGAAAAATTTGAAATTATCATTCAAAATATCTTTTCAAATGAAAGAGAAGCTTACCTGAAAGATATTTTACACTCAGTGAGAAAGGAATTGCAATCGGACCGGTCTGTACTGATCTATACGGAGAGGGAGTATGCGTTAAACAATCATTCAGACAAGCTGACTGCCGGGAAGGCAATATCAGATTTCCTGTCGGAACTGGTTTACAATTTAGATGTTCCGCCCGATTTCATCATTGCAAAAGGAGGGATTACTTCTCATGATATTGCTGTAAAAGGTTTATTGATGAAAGAAGCGCTGGTATTAGGGCAAATAGTGCCGGGAGTACCCATATGGAAAAGCCCGGCCGGTAGTAAATTTGGCGGCTTATGCTTCGTAGTTTTCCCCGGAAACGTAGGAGAGGCAGATACATTGAAGCAGGTTTATTTGAAGTTTATACATTAAAGTTCTATGTTACCAATGCATAACTCAACTGGCATAAAATGAAAAATGTGAAAGAGAAAAAGCAAGAAGGCTTACCTAAACAATCAAAGAAAGCCCGGGAAGAGGCGTATGAAATTATTGAGAAACTGATATTAACCTCTGAAATCAAACCCGGGGAGATGGTTACTGAAACTTCTCTTTCGGAAAGATTGAATATTGGCCGTACACCCGTAAGAGAGGCGCTCAAAAAGTTAGAGGAGAGAGGGTTGATAGAAACAAATAACGGGCGTAAAAGTGTATTCGTGTTTTCCATAAAACAGGTGGATGAAATTTTCGATATAAAAGTTTCTATCGAAGGCGGTATAGCAAAGTGGGCGGCGATAAGGGGTGAGGAGAAAGATTTTGAAGTGCTGGAGAAAATACTGGATGAGATGAAAGTATTTGTGTCGCAAATACTTCCAAATAAAAATGAGAGGGAATCAGAAGCGGTGCTACATAAATGGCTGGACATCGACAAACGTTTACATGGTACGTTGTTTAAAATGGCTAAAAGCAGAAAAAGTGAAGAGATCATTAAAAATCTGAACACCCAGTGGCACCGGTGGAAAGTAGGCATACTGACGATAGAAGGACGAATTGAAAAAGCGGTTGGTGAACATGAGCGATTTGTTTTGGCTATTCTTAACCGCAATCCGGTTCTTGCCGAAGAAGCTATGAAGGAGCATATGGAGAACCTGCGCAGGGAGCTGATAAAGCTTCTAAAGATATTTAATTACTATTCTTAAATATATACAACAAGGAATGACGTCTTTCAGGGAAACGCCGCCTTCAGCAAATCAGCGCCTGCCTGATCGTACGTGGAGGTGGTGGGTACTTGGCACCTTATTCCTGGCGACGTTTCTTAATTATTTTGACAGGCAAACGTTAAGTGTTGCCATTGATCCGATCAGTAAAGAATTTAATCTCACCAATGAACTAAGAGGAAAATTACTTGCTGCCTTTGTATTTGCTTATGCATTTGCCCACTTATTTATTGGTCCTTTGTTAGACAGGATCAACAACATCAGGCTGTTCTTCCCTGTGATTGTTATGGGGTGGACGATCAGCACCCTGCTCGTAGGATTTGCAGATACTTACAATCAAATTTTAGTGCTACGCTATATTTTGGGAGTATTCGAAGCTGCCAATTTTCCGCTCTGTTTATTAATTATAGCCAGAATCTTTCCACCACGTGAACGCAGTCTTGCAGCTGGAATTTTTAACAGCGGGGCAGTATTTGCCACCTTAATTGCACCTAAGCTGGTAATTTATTTTTCAACAAACTATAACTGGCGGTATAGTTTTTTCTTTACCGGAGCACTGGGTTTTTTCTGGCTGATCCCATGGCTGCTCATATTCAGAAATTTTAAACAAAGAGCATTAAACTGGCCTTCTGCTGAAAAAAGCAATTCCGGCAGCGATGATAAAGGTGATTCAATCCGTGATATTTTCGTATCGCCTGCTTTTTGGGGTGTTGCTCTAATTGGAGTGGGTATTATGCCGGGCTGGTACTTTATGTCTCAATGGCTTCCTTCTTTTTTTACACAGACCTGGAATGTTTCGTATGACCAGGCGCTGGGAAACAGGCTTACCTTGATTTATTTTATGCAAGACCTGGGATTGTGGCTGAGCGGCGCCATGGTATGGTGGTTGTCAAAAAGAAAGTTTACAGTACTTACAAGCAGGAAATTAGTCATTGCAATAAGCTATGTGCTCATGATGTCGATACTGGGTCTTCCACACGTTCACTCGATAGGGAATGCCATACTTCTTTTGTGCATTTATATTTTCGGATTAGCAGCATGGCAGGCCAATCAGCAGGCCTTCAAGCAGGACGTGCTTCCGGCACGTATCGCTACAGTGGCAGCTCTGATAGGATTTGCAGAAACGGGCTTTAGTGCGTACGTCATTCAGAAAGTTGGTGCGCTCACACAGCAAACAGGTGGTTATAATGGAATATTTTTGCTGTTGGCAGCATTCTTTACCTTTTCTATAGCTATAGTTTTTTTACTGCTGCGCTCCAAGTGGCTACAGGTAAAATGAAATAAAAATTTAACGGATAACCTTTATTGAAAAAAAATGCATAATAATTTATATAATACTTTTAATGTAGACCCCATTACATTATTTAGTTACTACATGAAAGTAACAGGAGTGCCTTCGCTACGCAATGAGCCGGGAACTGACCCTGAGCTTGTGGGGAAAAAATTAGGTGTTGTTAATGGTTCCTCGTGGGTAAGTTTATGGTCCACTTATTTTGGGAAATCCCTGTTGCCCGGAGTCAAGATTGTGAATGCAGGCAATGAAGCTGTTCAATTAAACTTTATGCAGGCACATGAGGCCGGTGAAAATTGCCCTCCTCAGATAAACATCGACTTACTTGCCAACTATGCAAAAGATCTTTTTGATCTTGTAAAAGTAGACGCCATCCTGGTTTCCTGTTCTACAATGAACAGGGCCTTTAACCAGGTGTCCACGCAAATGAAAAGTTATGGCGTTCCTGTTATACAGATCGATGAAGCAATGATGGAAGAAGCTGTACAAAACGGAGGCAACATATTGGTAATTGCCACGCATGGCCCTACCGTTCAAAGCACCCAGGATTTATTGAAAGAAACTGCAGACCGCCTGGGCATGCCCGTAAGCTTTACGGGAGCAACTGTTGAAGAAGCGTTTCACCTGTTAGGCGAAGGCCGTATTGCAGAACACAATGAAGCCATTGCAGCAGCTATCCGGTCAGCACAGCACGAAAATAAGGTTGATATTGTAGTTCTGGCACAACTATCAATGAGCGTATTTGCTTTTTCATATCCTGACGCTATCGCTGCGTTTGGCGTACCTGTATTAAACAGTGCAGAAACAGGGTTTAAAAAAGCAGGAGAAGTATTAAGGCAGGTAACAGGAAAAATGTAGATCTTCACTATTGTCGAAATTCTTAAAAAGATAAAGGGGAGACAAGCTCCCCTTTTATCAGGCATACCAATGGAACCAATATACCTCACCAAAACACACGACGTGATATATAAAGTAGAAAGTGCTTAATGAAGCCTTAATTTGAGCCCCACCTCCAGCCCCGTTGTGATGTTGTATGTCTTTGCTCTGCCTTGTACATAACCAAAGTAGTCTTCGTCCTCTGCATTAGTAAAATCAGAGTCGAAACGAACTGCTGTAGTTAAAAATAAATCAGGTGCTAACCTGAATTGTGCTCCTGCGAGTGCCGCTCCACCAAGCGTGGCCGTCTTATAACTGTCTTTTGTGTCGCCTTTAATATCATCACCATCATCCTCAGTGAGTTTGGAGCTTGCCAAAAAGCTTACCTGTGGCCCCACTTTACCTATAAACGAAACTGGTTTAGAAGCATCAGAATTATACGTGAAATACACCGGTACCTTTACATAATTCACTTTTTGGTTGTACTCCGTGTTATTCGCTTCATAGCGCTCCCCCTGAAGGGAGTAAAGTACATCCAGCCCCACGCCCATATTTTTATGGAAGTTATAACCCGCACCTACTCCAAAGTTGGTGTTAAATGTTGTTTGGCGATCGTAACGAATATTGTTGTTGTCATCTTCGTTCTGGAGAAAACTAAACTGCGGAGTTGCTTTAACGCTTATGGAAAAACCCTTTTGTGCAGTGGCTGTATTAAAGATTGCCAAACCTGCAAATGCATAAATAAAATACTTTTTCATTACTTTTAATTTTGAGATTAATAATTTGGAATATTTACCTGTTCTGAATTGATTTCATGAAGCTGCCTGGTTACCGCCTTGCAGCTTTTTCTTTGGTGGACTACTGTCTCCTGATTCTTTCATTGTTTTTGTTTTTTATATATTTCTGTAACTATTTCTACTAAACTGAAATGGTGTTTATATCCGGAAATTTTACCCACCCCTGCCCTCGCCGGAGGGATACTCCTGCGACCGTTAAAGCTTTCAGCATGATTTATATTTTCCGGGACAACATTTTTTCTATAACTATTTTCCCCGTGAAGCACAACACAAAATTCAGTCTAAATAAGCAGGGCAGGAATGTTCGGATAGCGTTATGATATGTCAGAAAGGCGTTTATTTTAAATTTGACTTTTACACTCATTCAATTCACATCCCCGTGCTTTTTTAATGACTTGTATTTTACATCCTTCATATTTATTTCATTACACAAACCCCTACGGCAACAGGCATACAATGTCTGTAAGTCAAATGTACCTGTCTGTATGCGCTTTCATAAGGACGACGGGCGCACGGTGATGTTCCTTGCCAGACGATGGGCAACGTTGGTAAAGAAGCGGAGCGATGCGATCAACTGCAATAAGACGAATGACCATTCTGCTTACGGCTTAAAATTCTATTCTATCGCCCACACATTTTTTTCCAACCTCATCAGACTTTTCTTTCCGCCTTTCCGGCCCATTCTTGCCGGAAGCGAGGTCACTGACATCTTCAGGAAGATAAACACCGATACTATCCTTGCAATTATCTGAAGCGAGCCTGCTGCAGGCACATTCAATGCTATACATTGAGATAAATGTTTCATCATGGATTTTTTTAGTCCCGCCCCGACGGCAGTTGTAATTTTATGTTTCGTTCGTTCCTTTTCTGTATTTCCCTTGGGTCATGGCTTTGCTTCTACTTCCACCCGCCGCCCAGCGACCTGTACAACTCAACCTTTGCACTTAATTGTTCGCGTGTTAACGCGGCCAGTTCCAGTTCACTTTGCAATACACTGGCTTGCGCAGTGATTACTTCAAGGTAGTTTGCCATACCCGTCTTAAATAACATATTGGCGTTTGATATTGCCTTTTGCAAGGTGTTTACGCGCCGGACTACGATGCTTTTCTCAGTTTGCAGCTTTTCAATTTTGACCAATGCATCCGACACTTCACCCACTGCATTCAACACCGATTGCCTGAACAGTATTACTGTTTTTTCCCTGTCAACTTTTGCCAATCCGTATGCTGTCGTAAGCTGCTTTCTTTGAAGCAGGGGCTGTACCAGGCCTCCCGCAACAACACCAAACAGCGATGCCGGAAGATTGAACCAGTTGCTTGTTTTAAATGAATTGAGACCAACATTTGCCGTGATATTTAATACCGGATACATATTTGCCCTGGCAATACCAACCTGAGCATTTGCAATGTGCAAGGCAAGTTCATATCTCTTAACATCGGGTCTGCGGCTAACCATTTCAGCAGGAACACCGGCAGACAAACCATCAACGATGTCCACCTGGTTCAACAAATTATTTCTGTGTATTATGCCAGGCAGTTCGCCTGCTAAAGTGCTTAACGCATTTTCCTGAACGGTGATGTCTTGTTCAAGTTGCGGCACCAGTGCGGCGGCGGTCAACTGTTGCGCTTCTGCCTGCTGAACGGCTAATGCAGTTACCTGCCCGGCTGTGTACTGAAGCCTGATTATCCGTAAAGTACTATCGTTTAAAGCAATGTTTTTTTGTGCGATCGCCAGCTGTGCATCCAGCATTAATAAACTATAATAGCCTTGCGACACACTGGCTATCAGGTTTGTCTGTATTGCGTTTCTGGCTTCTTCGGTTTGCAGGTATCCGGCCAATGCGCTTGCTTTCTGGTTTTTTATTTTGCCCCAGATATCTGCTTCCCACGACAAGGCTATGCTGGCTGAATAATCTTCTACATGGGTGCTTCCTAAAAAAGACTTGACACTTAATCCATTCAGACTGTTATCGGAAGGGCGGTTGGAATTAGCTTTTACCTGTAGCCTGGCATCCGGCAGGTAAGCCCACCTGGTCTGTCTCAATAGTAATTGCGAAGCTTCAATATTTTTTAGTGCCAGTTGCATATCGTAGTTTTTTGCAATAGTCTTGTCAATCAGCTTTTGCAATGAAGCGTCGGTATAAAATCGCTTCCATGGCACACCTGCAATACCCGGTGCTTGCCCGGCTGTTGCATTTCGAAAGCTTACCGGCAGTGCTGCTGCCGGCTTTTCAATATCCTTCGAAATATTACATGCAGCTAACACTACAGGTAGCAGGATAAACAATACATTTTTTTTAATTCTGGTCATGTTATTTATTTTGATATCTTTTTATTTTTATTACCTGTGGTGTCATTCACTAATTCACCATCTTCTTATAGCAGATATAGCTTTCATTCCAAACTGCGTTATTAAAATGTCTCTCTTAATCTCATCGTTAAACCAATGCAGCATTGGAAGGATGTATCGGCCCGATATGATGAGGTGGTATAGTTATCTGCGGCACCCCGGTTATTTTCTCCTGCAAATACTGGAAAATGATAAAGAGAACGGGTATGATAAACAGCCCCAGAATCACTCCTGTAAACATGCCGCCTGCTCCCCCGATGCTGATGGAATGATTACCCAGCGCTGACGGGCCATCGGCACGCATCATCGGTATTAATCCTACAATAAACGCCAGTGATGTCATCAGGATAGGACGAAGACGGAGCTTTGCGGCCTCTAATGCTGAAGCCAGTAATGTGTTGCCTGCCCGTCTCCGCTGCACCGCAAACTCCACGATCAGAATCGCATTCTTTGCGAGCAAGCCGATGAGCATTACCAGTGCAACCTGTACATAAATGTTATTTTCAATACCAGTTAAACCGATAGCTGCAAACACACCAAATACACCGACCGGAATAGAAAGAATCACGGAAAGCGGCAAAAGGTAACTCTCATACTGGGCTGCGAGTAAAAAGAAAACGAACAGCAAACACAAACCAAATATGATAACCGCCTGCCCGTCCGATTGTAACTCTTCCCTGGTCAATCCTGAAAATTCGTAGGCATAACCCTGAGGCAAGCTGGCGGCTGCAACTTCTTCTACTGCCCTCATGGCATCACCAGAACTGAAACCTGGTTTAGCCATCGCATTGATACCGATGGAACTAAACAGGTTGTAACGTGAAACAGTTTCAGGGCCATAAACACGCTTCAGTTGTACAAGGGTGTTGACAGGAACCATATCGCCGCTTCGGTTTTTTACAAACACTCCGTCGATAGAGGAAGGATCTGCTCTTGACGCCATATCTGCCTGAACGACTACGCGGTAATATTTACCAAACCGGTTGAAATCAGAAGCCTGTGCACTACCAAAGTAAACCTGCAAGGTTTGTAATATGTCTTTCACATTTACACCCAACTGTTCGGCCTTTACGTCGTCTACTTCGAGGTCAAGCTGCGGATAATCAGCTTTGAATGATGTGAAGGCAAACGCTATCTCCTTGCGCTTCATCAGTTCACCTATAAAGTTTGTTGCAACACCGCTGAACTTATCCAGCTTACCTCCGCCTCTGTCCTGCAGCACCATATCAAGACCATCAACGTTACTGAAACCGGGCACCGTCGGAAAAGTGAAGACAAAGAAATTTCCACCTTTCACAGTAGCCAGCTTTCCGCGCACCTCATCCATAATACCGTTTATGTCTTTTACTTTTCCCCTTTCCTTTGCTTGTTTCAGCAGTACAAAAGCAACAGCCGAAGAAGGACTTGAAGATTGTGTGAGCATGTTGAAGCCTGATAACCCCATCACGGTTCTTTTTGACTCCATGCCATTGAGCAATTGTTCGGTTTGTTGTATCACTTCAGTGGTACGTTGCAGCGAAGCGCCTGCGGGCATAGCTAATGATATAGCAATAAAGCCCTGATCCTCTGATGGGATAAATCCGGAAGGTGTTTTCTTCACCATCCATATGGTGCTCAGTGTAACCAAGGCCAGCCCGGCAAGACCTACCCATTTGTAACGAACCAAAAACCTTAAGCTGCCTAAATACTTTTCAGTTATGGAACTAAACCCTTTATTAAAGCCTGCGAAAAACTTTTCTTTGAAACTTTTCTTCGCCGTAATCTCATTCTCACCATCAGCATGTTTCTCTTTCAAAAACAAAGCAGCTAATGCAGGGCTCAATGTTAGGGCGTTAATAGCTGATATTATGATGGCAATAGCCAAAGTAAAAGCAAACTGCCTGTAAAAAACACCTGTTGAACCCGTCATAAAACCAACCGGTAAAAACACTGCACTCATCACCAGCGTTATTGAAATAATAGCTCCGGTTATCTCCTGCATAGCAGCAGTAGTAGCGGCTTTTGCGGGCAGATGCTGGTGCTCCATTTTTGCATGAACCGCCTCTACAACCACAATCGCATCATCCACCACAATGCCAATGGCGAGCACCAGCGCAAAAAGGGTAAGCAGGTTAATTGAAAACCCGAATAATTGCATGAAGAAGAAAGTACCTATGATTGCAACGGGCACCGCAATGGCCGGTATCAATGTAGAACGAAAGTCCTGCAGGAAGATAAACACCACGATAAACACCAGGATAAATGCTTCTATCAACGTATAGATCACCTGTGTAATAGACTGGTCGAGGGAATCCTTTGTATTGTATAAAATCAAATGCTTAACACCTTTGGGAAAAGTCTTTGATGATTTTTCCATCAGCTTAGCGATAGCTATTTGGATGTCGTTTGAGTTAGAGCCGGACAATTGCATGGCAGCGATATTGATTCCCGGTTTGCCGTTCACCCTCGTGTAATTTCCATAGGTATACGCACCAAATTCTATTCTCGCAACATCTTTTAAGCGCAGCATAGAACCTTCTGCATTGGACTTTATAACGATGTTCTCATAATCTTCGGGCTGGTTCAGTTTTCCTTTGTATTTGATCACATATTCAAACGCCTCATTACTGCTCTCACCAAACTTACCCGGTGCAGCTTCCAGGTTTTTATCCTGTATGGCAGCCATCACATCTTTAGGAGTTAAATTGTACGATGCCATCTGTGCAGGATTAAGCCACACACGCATCGAATAATCTTTGCTTCCTCCGAATATGATCGACTGCCCTACGCCAGGTATCCTTTTGATTTCAGGTATGATATTTATCTGGGCATAGTTGGCCAGAAAGGTCTGGTCGTAGGTTGCGGTGTCTTCCGCATAAAGGTCTACCACCATCAGCAGGCTGTTTTGCTGCCTGGCAGTAGTGATGCCCGCCTGCACTACTTCGGAAGGCAATTGGCTGGTGGCCTGGGCTACACGGTTTTGGACGTTCACCGCGGCCTGGTCTGCATTGGTACCCAACTTAAAATAAACAGTGATGACCAGTGAGCCATCGTTGCTGGCGGTAGAGCTCATGTAGCTCATATTTTCCACACCGTTAATGCTTTCTTCCAGTGAAGGTGCAACGGAACGCAGCACCGTTTCGGCATTGGCGCCCGGATAAAAGGCGGTAACCTGTACAGCGGGTGGCGCAATATCCGGGAATCTTTCCAGCGGCAAATTGACTAATCCCAGCACACCCAAAATGACCAGTAAAATCGAAACAACTGTAGCCAATACAGGCCTTTCTATAAATTTTTTAAACATTTTGATGGATTGAAATCTGAATAATCGGTGTTTTTATTGAGCTTAAATTGACTTTTTGGAGATCGCCGTTTGTGTCACCTTGAGCGGGATCGATTTGCCCAACCCGATCCCCGCCATTTGAGCGATGATCGTGGAATGAGATATTGAAATTTTCATTCTCTCCAACCTTTTATCTTTTTCTTTTTACTCCACGTTGTTCAGGCAATACCCTGACTGTTCAGGCTTTTTTTAAAGCTAAATAGGGTATCTCACAGCACAAGTGAGTGACACAACGATGTTTAATAGCAGTTCATCCGCCGGCTACCAAATCTTATTAAACTGGTTTGTTCTTTAGTGAGGTGCAGCGATCATGGTTAACCCGGCGTTTGTTTTTACATTTTCGGGACGGATAACAGTGCCTTCGGTCAGGTGGTCAAGCCCGCTAAATACAATGCGGTCCCCTGCTTTTACGCCATCTTTCACAATGTAATCTTTGCCACTTTTACCGAGGATATTCAATGGCTGCCTGCTAACTTTATTGCTATCTCCCACAGCGTAAACGAACACTTTATCCTGCACTTCGATCGTTGCGGCCTGGGGTACCAGTAAAGCATTGTTGTGCAGTTGCTGTAAACTAATCTTACCTGTATTCCCTGAACGTAAAAGGCGCTGCGCATTGGGAAAAACGGCACGAAGGGTTATAGCTCCGGTATTCTTGTCGAACCGGCCGTCAACCATATCAATTCTACCCTGATGCGGGTAAATGGTATTGTCAGCTAAAACGAGTGATACTGCGGGTAATTCCTTCAATTTGTCGTTGAGTGTATTGCCCTGGTATTGGGCTTTAAAATTGATGAAGTCGATTTCCCCGAGTGAGAAGTAAGCATACACTTCATGTACGTCTGAAAGCGCGGTAAGAGGGCCGGGGTCTGCTGGCGAAACCAGGCTTCCCCGTTTCTTCGGAAGCCTTCCGATGAACCCGCTGACAGGCGCCTTTACGAGCGTATAGCCAAGGTTGATTTTTGCGGCAGCCACAACAGCTCTTGCCTGCGCGGCGTTGGCCTCAGCGATTTTCCGGGATGCCTCTGCCACTTTTAACTGGTAGTCAGATACAACATTGTTTTGCACCAAAGGAGTGAATTTATCAATCTCTAACTGGGCATTTGTAATAGCCGCCTGGGCAGCCTGAAGGCTTGCAGCGGCACTATTGAGTTGCGCAGCATACGTTTGCGCATTGATTTTAAAGAGGGGCTGTCCCGCAGTTACATGCTGTCCTTCGTCTACAAAAACTGTTTCAAGAAATCCTTCTACCTGAGGCCTGATTTCCACGTCAACTTTTCCCTGGAGTGATGCGGTATACTCGTGTTTCGTTGCGGCAGTCGCGGTAGCAATTGTAATCACTTCTGCCGAAGGCGCTTCGGCGGCAGGAGCAGGTGTTTGTGGTTGTGAACATCCCAATAAAAGGATGAGAGAAGATGCGGCGATGATACTTTTCATAATTAAATTATTTAACGTTGTTAAATGAGAGATCAAAAAAACCCGGTTTTTTACACCGGCAAACAATCGTGCAAAACGGAACAGGCAGGCTAACCCTCCTAAATTTTTTAACACCGCTAAGCGCCAAGACCAAAAAAAAGTCAGTCAGAAACAGACCTGATAATTCCGCCTATAGCATCTTTCAACACCTGCTTATTGATTTGATCGGAAGTGCCGCGGTTAACAAGGTTAATAGAAACCAGGCCATGGACTACTGACCAGAAAGTGTAATATTTTTTGCAAATGTCGTCTTCAGAAGGGTTCGTTCCTTTCATTAAATGCCTGATAGCGTCGGTCACTAATTTTGCGGGTGCATCAACTTCAGGCAATTTTTGCCCCATGCAACAATTCATGGAAACGCCAAACATCAGTTGGTAGAGTTCCTTTTTCTTGAAAGCGAAATTCCAGTATGCCATCCACATTGCTTCCAGTTGATCACCTGGCAGTTCGTGTTTGTCCCTGGCGTCTTTCATTTCCTTTGCTAAATAGATAAATCCTTTGCGGTTAAGTTCTTCCAGTATTGCTTCTTTGTTAGCGTAATATTCATAAATAATGGGTGCAGTATATTCGATCTCATCGGCAATCTTGCGCATACTCAACGCCTGCCATCCCTCCTCTTTAACGATTTTATAAGCGGCCTCCAGAATGTTGGTCCGGGTTGCTTCTTTTAATCGTTGTATTCTATCCTTACTTGCCATTGTTTATGTTTACACATGTAAATCGTTTAACACTGTTAAGTAAAGGTAAGTATGTTTCACATCAATAAACAAATTTAATTTACGTCATGCTGATATACGTGGCGATGTTTGCTACATCTGACGTGCACCACTTGGCTAAACTGACGC
The DNA here is from genome assembly GCA_041751095.1 of Flavihumibacter sp. Taxonomy (GTDB): domain Bacteria; phylum Bacteroidota; class Bacteroidia; order Chitinophagales; family Chitinophagaceae; genus JADCRZ01. The sequence goes on along the minus strand of JBGSYC010000290.1, from coordinate 6,899 downwards.
CACCGGTAAGAATATTATGCTTGTTATCCATCAAGGTTTAATATACCTGCAAGCGTTACTTCCTGCTTCTTTAAAATGACGTACGGAACTTCGAAACTGAGAAACACGGTAACAGACCGATGTAAATCCATGCCCCTATTTAACAACTCTTAATACTCCGTTCATAATTCTCCAGTGACCCGGGAAAGTGCATACGTAAGGATAATCACCCGGCTGCGACGGAGCAGTAAACTCGAGCGTAACCTCATCGTCAGGGGTAAGCAGCCTGGTAAAATATAACACCTCCGGCATTTTTGGTACATACTGCTTTTTTGCACCGTCGGGGTCTTGTGCAAGCGCATCAGCAGCCGCACCAACTTTCTGCGTGCTACCGGGTTTGATCAAAACGAAATTGTGTTGCATAAAATCCGGGTTCTCAAAATTCAGAATGATCTTTTGTCCGGCTTTAACCGTAAGCAGTTTCTTATCATACTGCATCACATTCTGCACCACCTTTAGATTTATCGTCATCGGCTTAATCCCTTTCTCCGCCACTTCTGCTGAAGACTTAGAAATGGTGGATTTTCCTGCTGAGGCTGTTTCAGATGAACTTCCTTTAGCCGGCCTGCCGAGCTCGAGGGAAGCGTTTTGCATATTTCCTGTCAGGAAATATGCTCCTTCATAATCCCCAATTTTATTTTCATTATTAAAATCCTGGGAGACACGAACACCCTGGTTCAGGGGCCGCTTAAATAATGCGGGCGCTTTAGCTGTAGCGGCCTGCTTGCCATCTATTTCTATGGTTATTCCGCCATTGCCGGTAAGCCGCGCAACATAATCGAATTTTTCGGGCAATGGTTTGGAAGTTGTTGCAGCATAGGTTTTACCTCCCTGCTTTACAACCATATTCATTTTTCCATTTTGAATGTATACACCGTAACCTTCGTCTTTACCGCCTTGTGCCACCACAACTCCTTCAAGATCGCGCTGGCCTTTTGTAATTGTACCCTTCAATGTTATCTCCTTACCGGATACGTCAGGCGGAAACAATAACGTTCCCCTTCTTGGAAGCGCGTATATTTCCTGGCTTAACGCTTTACTGATCCGGTCGCTTAATGTCATTTGAGGATTGGCGGGTTGAGGAGGAGGATTTTTCATGGCGGCAGCTTTAAAGCCTTCTTCATGAGCGATAGCGGCTGCGAACAAAGCATTTGGAAGCCATTCATCATTTTCATTCTCCGTTTTTAGCGCTGCCGCATTGATGAGCTCTCCCATTTGTGCGGATGACGGTAAGTCGGCGATAACGAGAATCGCTGCCAGGCGCACATTCAGATCCGGGTCGTTTAGTAAAGCCGCGGCTTGCGCTGCGTTCAAACCCTGTTTATTTTTTGGCAATACCTGCGCCGCAGCCTTTCTTACACCCGCCGCAGGATGCGATAATGCCTTGGCACCAACCTGCAAAGCTTCTGCATCAGATCCATCCAGCGCACCAAGACCATGAAGTGTCCATAGTGCATGAACGGCCGGACTGTTAAGCCCTATCTCGTCTACTTTCTTGTCTTCTATAATTTTAAAGAGTTCAGGTATGGCAGCTTTGTTCTTTGATTCCACGATCAATCGCTGTGCAGTCATCCTCCAAAACATATTATCATTATGCAACGCCGCCAATAAACCCGTTAAATCCTCCTTTGCTAACTTTAATGGCATATATGGTTTTGCATTTTTGTAAACGACTCTGTATACACGGCCGTGGTTGATATCCCTCAACGGGCTGATGAACGCATTTCCCTGTCCCATGGGCTGTTCTTTAAACGGCAAAATCATTTCGGAAGGCGCCTGCCGTTCAACAAAAACATTATGCTGTATGATGAAGTTATACCAGTCGGAAACCCATACCGAACCATCGGGACCAACTTCCGCATGCACCGGGCCAAACCATTCGTCTGAACTCGCCATGAGATTCCAGTTGTCTTTCTCTGCAAATCCGGCGCCTTTAGGTTCGATAACGGCGTTATGAAGCAGGCGCACCGTTGGCTCACATACAAAAGCTATGCGGTTCCAATATTCCTTAGGAAAATTTCTTGCAGTATACAGATGATGTCCTGCAGCAGATGTAAATCCCCCTACTACATCTACCTGCCTGAGATTGGGTGTCATGGCGTGAACATCGTAATGCCCGTCTATCTTCTGCACCGGCAGCACGGAGGGCTGTCCTTCCGTAGTTGAAGGAGTACCCCATAGTGACCGCTGCATGTATTTGGCAGGCATTGAAAAATAGGCGCTGTGTGTATTATTGGCTGTAGAGATAAATACATTGTTGTCCTCCGAAAAGCCCAGCCCCCAGGTATTGTTGCTGGTGTTTGCAAGAAATTCAAAGCCCGTTCCATCCGGGTTGACGTGATAAACGCCCGTTCTGAAGCTTAACTGTTTTCCGTCTTTGGTGGTACCATTAAAACCTGACCCCACCACTCCCCAGATTTTATTATCAAATCCATACTGAAGGTTAGACGGACCAAAATGCGTGTCATTTTTATCCCAGCCCGTCATGATGTTTTCGCGAACATCAGCTTTGTCATCTCCGTCCGTATCCTTAAGAAACACAAAATGAGGAGCCATGGAAACAATAACGCCACCATTTGCAAAGACGATACTGGTGGGTATATTTAGCTTGTCTGCAAAAACGGTAAACCTGTCTGCCTTTCCATCTCCGTTGGTATCTTCACATATCTTGATCCTGTCATTAGCTGCACCATCAGTTTCAAGGAAAGTGTTTGGATAATCTACGGATTCCACTACCCATAAACGTCCTTTTTCATCCCACGACATGGCGATGGGATTAGTAATATCAGGTTCTGATGCAAACAACTTTACTTCAAAATCCACGGGCACCTGGGTTAATTTAAGTGATTGCTCAGGCGGGAGAGCTTCCTGCATTTTTGGGACGAGGTAACGCTTTGTAAAATCGGCCGTGATCGCCGGCGTGTAGATGTCTGCCTTAGGCCGGTTAAGCCTGGCAATCTGGTCCTTTACTTCGTCACCGATGGCCCAGAGAACGCCGTTGTTTACCAGATTTAAAAAGCCCGCATTTGTCCAGGTACTATCGTTGTGCCCATACGCGGTATAGAAAACTCGGCCCTTCCCCTCCTGCCTTACCCACGTATAGGGCTCGCGTACCGTGCCGTCTATCCTTTCCATAAGCACGGTGATATCGGGATTGATACGCTGGTGCACATAGGTCTCGTCCCAGGTAGTGAAATCACGCAGTGCCTGCGATACCGGATGTGAGGTATTGACAATGGCGGAATGAAATGTTCCGATCCCATGTGATTTAAACTGACCACCAATGGCTTTAATGTACCATTCTGAATTTTTAAAGCAGCCGGTGGCGGAATGAAGTGGAATAAGCCCCTTGCCTCCTTGTACAAAATCCTTTAATGCGTTTTCCTGAGCCGGTGAAATGCTGTCATGATTTGCATAGATGACAAGCCCGTCGTACTTGCGCAAATTCGCGGGATTTAGGTCGTTCAGGCTGGTGGTATAAGTAAGGTTAACGCCTGTTCTGAATAGGGAAATAGCAAGCCACGGGGCATATTTGCCGGCGTCATGGTGTTTGGAAGCGTGCCCTAAAAAAAGCACTTCGCCTCTTCTCGGAGCTTTTAATGCCATCCCCGCCGGTGGTGTGTAAACGTTTGCTGCCGCACTACTGCCGGTACTGGCGTTAGAACCGGCACTGCTTTTACCAACTTTCATTTTATTGGAACAAAACTGAAACAAGCTCCCGCAGATGATCAGCAAAGGAATATACTTTTTCATATGGCTTCTTTGTTTATCTTAATGGCAATAATTCGTGAGCGGCTAAATCATTAATGTCATTGTGTACCTTTTCGGGAAAATCAAACCTGTACCGCTAGAATCAGGAGCAGGCCACGGACCAGCCTTCCTCAAATGACGCTAACTAAAGTCAGGCACAGTAATTCGCCTGCCATTATTCATTGCGGATTCATGAGCGCATATACCGGCACAGGTATAGTTGGCGGCAAGAGCAGCGTCAACGGCCGAATTGCGGTTCTCCACGATTGCCCCTACAAATTCCTGTACCAGGTGAGGATGAGATCCGCCATGGCCTGCGCCCTGTAGAAATGAAACGTGGTTAGGATCATCGATCTTCTCCCTTTTAGTAAAATGAGCGATCTCCTCGATCAGCATTTCATCCGTGTCAGGAACACTGATCCGGCGTGCGTTTTCGCCGCCATCAAATATCACGTGCTCTTCATCCTGTAACTGTTCCCACTCGAACGACATTTTGGTGCCGTAAACATCATAGCTTTCCCGGTATTGACGCACGACATCAAACAATGACCTGGTAGCTTCGGCTACGACATCAGAATTTCTTAAGGTAAAGGTCGCTGTCTCCACAGCGAAGGGAGAATTGTATCGTTTGGCAAGGTCTTCGCTCAGCCGGCCTGAGCCATGACAGACAACGGTTTCCGCTGTAGTGTTGTTGATGCGTAAGAGTGGTGAGATGGCGTGTGTTCCGTTTAACATCGGCGGATATCCTTTCCAGTATTCCGCCCAACCTTCCATGTTCATATCCTGTATATGTGAACCCCTTACGAACTGTATCCGCCCAAGCTGCCCCGTTTCAGCCAGTTTCAATCCGTATAAGAATTCCCGTGTATACAAAGCTGTTTCCATCATCATGTACACTTTCCCCGTTCTTTTCTTTGCCTCAACTATTGCATGACAGTCTTCCAGTGTCATCGCCATGGGAATGGTACAAGCAGTATGCTTACCGGCCTTGAGGGAGGCCAGTGTCATTCCCGCGTGTTCAGGCACGGGTGTCACCACATGTATCGCGTCAACATCCTCTCTTTGCGGCACGTCCTCAAAATGCTCAAAGCAAAGATCTTTATCAAGATTGAATCTTGCTGCCAGCTCAGACAGGGTATTTTTATTGCGGGTACAAATACCTACAGCCTTAATATTGGGGTGTCTTTGGTAGATAGGGATAAATTCTTTTCCAAAGCCCATGCCTACAATTATTACCGTAATTTTTTGTTGGTTCATATTGGTTATCTTAATAGTGACTATCATTGGTGATTAAAACCAATCACCCGAATAAACGCCCGTCGTGTTTTACGATCTTTTAGCAGCCCACCTTACCGCGTTTCTTAACAATTCCTGGTAAACCTGCTTGTCATGAGCTTCTGCATCATGGCCTAAGGTAAAACCGACGATCCTTCCTTTTTGAGATTTGGTAACCCAGAGAATTGGATAAGTAGTAGTAGTGTTTGGAACAGTGGCTGTGGCAAGCACTTCTATACCCGCGCCGGCTGAATCGGTGCTCATCCTGTACAATTCATCTTTAACGTTGAATGAGTTCTCACTGATATTCCGGGTGATCGGATGATCTCTGTTTACAACGTTCACGTCAAAGTTTCCATACCGCTCGTGCCCTCTCGACCCCCCGCCGACAAGCCTGCTATTGTATTCAGGCCAGTCTTTCCAATTGTACCAGGTGGCTGCATGTGCCAGCACTAAACCCTTACCGCTTTCAACGAAGCTGAATATTGCCTGCCTGAGCTTTGGATCAGTCATCGGCTGGTTGTTGGAAAGACAAAGCACATCTGTCTGCGGCAACATATCGAGTACTGAAGAGATATCGCTTGTATACCTCACGGAAGCAAAACCCTCTTTGGAAAGGGTTATCGAATCAGCCCGTTTATACCAACTGTTGAAATCGTGGGAAGCACCTCCTCCCACAATAAGCGTTCGAATGGGCCCTGCTGTCTGGACGGATGCCGATCGACCCGTTTTGCAGTGACTGAATGCAAAGGTCACTATCAAAAGGAGCGTAACACGCACCCCGTTTTTACAAGCAGCAATTGCTGGAAAATAAATCATAGTAAACGAATTGTAGAAATTTACATAAAAAATTGCCCGGAATTCAGTTGAAGTTAATATGAAAGCTCAACATTATTGTGTTTTACCAGAGCCCTCAATCACCCCGTCCACCCAGGGATGGCAGCGATGGTTTCATCACTCCCGCTGCAGGTGGGGTTCCCAGGCTGCATTGTTTTCAATTCAAGGTAACGCGAAGAATCGGGAATTTCTGTAGCCAAGGATACAGAAATCCTGTCTGTCCTTGCGCGCGCAAACGACTCGACCGCTGTTACTTCATATGCCGATGATCCGTTAGATTGACAACGAAGAATAACATAGCCGCCAGTATTGTCGATGTTTTGAATTTGATAAACGCCGGAACCGGGAAAATCTGTTTCCGAACCTGGTATGGTAAACCCACGGGAATGGCTGTTGGTTAACCGGAGCGAAGCAGGTACGTGCTTACGATGGTTACCTGGTTGTCCGGCTAAATCCCGAATTGGCATTTTGGTGATGCGGGAAGGGTTGTTTGATGCTGTTGAAACACTTGCCGGCGCTATATTAAGCTCTTTCGCAGGATATCGTATGGAAATTTTACTTTTCAACTCTATGCAATCGTTTACACAAATAACCTGTTTTATACCAAGACTGCAAAAACATTCCGGATAATTATTTATTGGTTGTTCAAGGAGGAAATTCCCGGGTAATTCCCGAGGGCTGGTCGGCAAAAACCGTTGTATTATGCACTGACCGTTTGAAGAAGTGGCTTATACGCCACAGAGTCATTGGTGAACCGCGGATTCAAACATCTGGTAAGATAGCGGTAGTCAGGTTGATCTCCAACAACAGCCTGCAAAACTTTCAGTGATGTTTCCATTTCGCCCCGAAGATCGCTACATAATCATATTTCGCCGGTTAAAAGGTTTTGCATCATGCCTTTATTTATTTTCACACCCTTCTATTACACCAACAAAAACCTCATAAAATAAATTGTTTATTACCAATAAGCTCAACGGTAGTTATATATAAAAGCATGC
>JBGSYC010000289.1:0-102476 GCA_041751095.1 Flavihumibacter sp. | reverse complement strand
AATTATCCCGACCAGACTGAAATCCTGAAAGGCGAGGACAACCCTGAAGATGAACATACAACCTACAGGGATCTGCCATTCAGCCGTGAGTTATATATCGAACGGGAAGACTTTATGGAACATCCGCCTAAAAAGTTTTTCCGGCTCGCCCCCGGCCAGGCAGTCAGGTTGAAAAGCGCTTACATCATCAAATGCGATGAGGTAATTAAGGATGAATACGGAAAGATAACTGAGGTAAGGTGCATTTATTTACCGGAAAGTAAAAGTGGCTCGGATGTTTCGGGGATGAAGGTGCAGGGCACGCTACATTGGGTAAGTGTAGCCCATGCATTTCCCTGCGAAATCCGGGAATTTGACAGGCTTTTTACGGTTGAAGACCCTGCAATGGAAAAAGGTGACTTTAAAGATTATGTCAATCCTGACTCGCTGAAGGTAATAGCGGCAGCATACGCGGAGCCGGCGCTGCAAATGCCAGGGTTCGACGAGAGGTATCAGTTTATACGGAAAGGGTATTTCTGCCTTGACAGGGATACATCGGCGGGAAAGCTGGTGTTTAACAGGATAGTAACGCTTAAAGATACCTGGGCAAAAGAACAGAAGAAAAATCAGTAGAAATTATAATACATTTAAGCGCTTAAATTCAGCATATGCACAAAGACGAAGTTTTTAAGGAAGAACTCTCCAAGCCGTCAGATTTCAAGTTCAGCAGCAATGTGGCTAAGGTTTTTGATGATATGGTAAATCGTTCGGTTCCTTTTTACGAAGAGATCCAGCGGATGATTTCAGAGATAGCTGCCGACCACTACGTTGAAGGGACAAACGTATACGACCTTGGCTGCTCAACCGGAGCTTCGTTGATCATGATGAATCAAACCTTACCTGAACACATCAGGTTTGTTGGCGTTGATGATTCGCCTGAAATGCTGGCCAAATGCGATAATAAGTTACGCGAATCAGGTTTTACACGACCATACGACCTCGAAGTGGCGGATTTGAATTCCGGCGTTAAAATTGAAAACGCTTCTGTAGTGTTACTGTGCCTTACGCTTCAATTTGTAAGGCCGATTTTCCGTGAGAAACTTTTAAGAAATATCGTGGCAGGCATGGTGCCCGGCGGAACTTTAATAATTGTTGAAAAGATCCTGGCAGAAGACAGCTTGTTTAACAGGGATTTCATCAAATATTATTATGAAATGAAACGGAGGCATCATTATAGTGATATGGAAATCTCTCAAAAGCGTGAAGCGCTTGAAAATGTGCTGATACCGTATAAGCTTACAGAAAATATATTAATGTTGAAAGAAGCAGGTTTCAGGCACTGCGAAGTTTTCTTCAAATGGTATAATTTCTCAGGAATCATCGCAAAAAAAACAATGCCATGATCGCCATAGGTAATTTCTTTTTCCGGTACCGGAACATACTGTTTATTTTTCTTTACCTGGCGCTGTTTATACCTTCTCCGTCCTTATTCCGGGAAGAGCAGTTTGGTCCCGGTTATTACTACTGGCCAATAATCCTTGGGTTGATTATTACGTTCTCCGGGCAGGCGATCAGGGGCGCTACTATCGGACTGGCTTACATCATCCGGGGCGGCAGGGACGGCCAGGTATACGCCGAAGACCTTGTTACGCAGGGCATATTTAAACACTGCCGCAACCCGCTTTACCTCGGGAATATTCTTATGTTGCTTGGCGTCGGCATTCTCTCGAACTCATTGCTTTACTTACTTGTTCTGATCCCTCTTTTTTTACTGATCTACCATGCAATCGTACTGGCGGAAGAAAATTTTCTACGTAAGAAATTCGGTGCCAGCTTTGAGACGTATTGTAGAAAAGTAAACCGGTGGATACCGGATATAGAAGGGCTCCGGGATACATTCAGTTCAATGGAGTTTAAAGGCCGGCGATGGATCTTGAAAGAATACAATACCCAGTATGTTTGGCTTAGCGGCATTGTGCTCATCTTGTTTCTGTATTATCCCCAGCTTACAGATTACAATGCAGCGCTTCGAAATAAGATATTGGCCGTATTACTTCCTTTATTGTTGGCTGCCTACCTGCTCGTACGGTATCTAAAAAAATCCGGTAAGTGGGTTGAATGATATTTTTCAAACATTCCTTTCATAACCTTATAGGTTCGAACTCCAGCGACTTTTTCTCTAAACAACTAAACCTATAAGGTTCGCCACGCAGACGCCGCACAACCTTATATCGGAATCAATCTGACAGCCTTCATTAATCCCGTTTGTATACTTTTTAAATGCTGCCAAAGGTTTACGTTGCGTTATCTGCATCACCTGGATATTAATAGTAGCTAAAGCAGTTCCTAAGAATCTTTATACAACTATTGGATCCACCGTTAATTGATGCATGCCCGTGTCGGATTTCGTGGAGAACCTTGCTTATGCTGAACGTTTGCGGTAAGAGACAACAAGGATTACCCCAATAATTGCCATAAGGCCGCCGGCATACGTAGGCCAGCCTATCCACTTGTTTTCCGTTCTGCTTACTTCAAGGGGGCCAATGTCAACAACATCCCTTTTAACCGGAACATTAAAGCCACGTATCAAAATCATGATGATGCCTGCTACAATAAGGATGAATCCCAGCGTTTTCATTTGAATTGGTTTATTGTTGTTTATCTGAGGTTGTTAAAGGTTCAAACATTACATCCTTTAAAAGCCTTCTTTTCCCGGATAAATATATACCTTTTTACCGTATGTGTTAGTCCTATAAAATCATTCACCTGTTCGTGAGGTTCATCCATGTCTAACAATTACCCCGGAGGCAAGGCGTATATTTGCCCGGGTGAAGACAAAGGGCAGATTGAATCGGGAATACCTGCCCCTTATTTCTTCATATCGGGGAGATGTAAGGTATAATGGTATGTAAGTCATTATCTTTGGCAGAAATTGAATCTGTTCAACTCCCCGGAGACAAAGTAGTTTCATAAAGCATAAGCCCCTTGTTACCTGCCGTGCTGCTTCAGGTCGGGGGTTCCCAACTTTTCAAATGCTTCCCTTGCTTTCTGTACTTTTTCCGGGAAAAGCACCACGTTACTGTATTTGTTTAGCTTCTTGTCCTTTCGAACAACAGGCACTTTCTTGTCGTTTAATTCAAGAATGCTTTTCATAATCCAAATTTAGTTTTTTTCGCTGAACTACGAATGCTTGATAGTCCTTCCCCTTTACGTGTCGCTCCCATTCACTTTCGGTTTGCCCGAAGATTTCAAAATCAGCTTGAACTATGTCAAAATACTTGTTGATGCCCATTTTATAAAGTCTGGTTCTTGCTGCGGTACTTCCCGTCGCATAAATCCATGCCTCGGGATATTGGTCGCAAAACGCATAGACTGCAGCAACTACAGTTGCAAGGTTGCAAGTACTTTCTCGCTATCACCGTTATCCGTTACTACTCTATCGTCAATCTCTCCTGTTACTGGATTTTTGTCGCCAAAAGCAAGATTGTAAAGATTGTTTTCGTAAGCAAGTGTAAACTGAATTATCTTCTCAATCTTACCTTTAGGTCCTTCACTTAGGAATTCAAAAGTAGTCAGTGGGTCGTCAGATTTTAATTCGTAGCGGTCAAGTTTCATGAAGTGTCAAAATCGGCGTGAAGGTAACAGTTTCCTATGTGAAGAAAATTGTTGTCCCGCCAAATGGGTGCATACCAAAATGTCGCTCAAGCCGGTTTTATCTGATTACAGATAAGGTTTATTACTTTATTCCAATTTTCACTCAGTCTGACGCATAACGTTATAGCATTTATGCAGTGGGACGATAGCACTCCGGTCGCTCATGCCGCCAAATTTATAACATATTGCTCATTGTTCCTTCTATAGCTGAATTGTAATGTCCTGCTAACCAATGTACGCAATGATAAATAGTCCATCATTGTTGAGTCAAGCGCCAATTGACTGAATGCACTGTTATATCCAGCCAAGCTCCGGATAAGATGTATCTTTTAGTTCTCCTTAAGTATGTGTCAATATATTTGCTTTATAGTTATACTCACTTCTGATTAATCAATAATCCTATCAATGTCCTTGTAGAAGAAGTTTGTTATAGCTGAATCCTGTATTATTTCGAATTTTAAACCTTTAAGTCTTGCTCCACGATAACCACTAATTTCTCTCCTCATACCACTTAATTTGTCCCAGTTAGTTACCACAATTTCTCCTTCTGCACATAGTCCTCTTCCCTGAATGTGTACCACTATAGATTCTCTTCCATCTTTCTTTACGTATCTCTCATGCCAATAGGTAAGGTTTTCTGCTCCGAGTTTTTTTATTTGTTTAGCCAACTCACTTTTATATTCATCTGCGTCAGGTGAGAACTTATCAAATGTAGGATTAGAATTTAGGCATTCATATCTATCGCACGAATTAATAGAAATATATACACTGGCAAATAAAGTCAGTCTTAATAGTTTTAATGTCATAATTTGAGTATATACAGTAGTAAGCGTAATTTGCTTTGGCCAGTGAGGCAATTGGTTGCATATTACGTGTTGACTAATCAAATACCACTTCCTTGTCGGGGTTATGAAGAAATTCAAACATCAGGTTGATCTGGGAAAGAACGACTCTTTTTTCTGACAGTTCGGGGATATTTTCCTGGTCGAAAAACCCGGCTTCCATGATGTCATGAGATTGCTTTATCTGGCCCCCGGTTATGATACACCGGATGCATATTTTGTATACGTATTCGAGTTCAGGCGGGTGGGGATGGAACTTTTTATCAAATACTGCCAGCAATTTAGCAGGCTTTACAATTAAACCCGTTTCCTCTTCAACTTCCTTTACGGCAATCTCACTCGGGCTGTAACCAATGTCGGCCCATCCGCCGGGCAACGACCATTTGCGATCTTCTTTTTCCCTTACCAGCAAAATCTGCTGCTGGTCGTTGAAAACCACAGCCCGTATGTCTGCTTTGGGCGTCGGGTATTCTTTTCCATTCAGGTAAAATCCGCTGATTATATTTTCGGGCTGATCTGTTATTGCGGCTGTCAGCTCGTAGCTGATATGTTCCAGTTCTTTATATCTTTCTAAATTATAGTCGTCAATGCTATAGGTGAGTCCAACCTGTGAGATTGCTTTTATGCGTTTACTAAGAGATAAAAGTTGAGCGGGAGAAAAAGACATTATTTAATTACGGGGTAAAAGAGAAGATTTGTAAGAAACTAACCGAATACCTGAAGTTTTAGCGTAAATCGCGAAAGCCTAAGTCAGCGTTGACGAACGCACGATTTTAACAATGAAAGTGAAAAGAATGAGCATTTTAACCCGTTCTTTTCACTAAGCCTTACCTGTAGCTAATTGTTAGCTAAAGCTCAAACATTCTTTCAACATTTTTTCATCATATGCCACCCCCAATTTCTGAAGAACTTCCGGTGGTGCGCCATTCCATTGATGCGGTACATTGCCTTTATAGCCGATATCTTCAACACCTATTTTACTGCTCCAGAAACCACTTGCGGTGAGGTTTCTCATACGGCTGAAAAACTCCACACCCTGGGTCATTTCGGGCCTGGATTTTTCAGGCCAGGCGAGTTCTTCAACCATTTCTATCCGCTGATCTTCCGTACATTCAACGAAAGGATGATTATACCGCTTGATACATTGGAGGTCAAGCCATTTAAGCCCTCCCCGCAAAGGTGTTTGCAGGTCAGGTTTATCGTTCGACATGAAATGAATGAACTGAGGAACTCCGGCGTCTTCCGCGCTTCCGGAATGTTCGTCAGCCGGTATAATGATGTTGGCCAGTACAGTGATCGTTTTCATTTCGTGATCGTTAAAGAAAACCTTTTTCCGTATAGCCTCGTTATAAGAATCTTCTTTCGTGCCTTCGGCAGAGGCTTGACCATGTTCATGACCCTCCTGCGGTTGCTTTTTATCACCCTCTTTACAGGCATCCAGCACTGCACCGGCAGAAAAGGTTCCTACTACAAGCGCTTTTATCGATTTTCTCCTGTCCATATAAATAATTTAAAGTTAGATGGCTTAATTAAATGTTTTGTTTCTTTAGTTCATCTACAATGTATTCTGAGGCCCTTAGTGATAAGGCAAGGATCGTCCATGTAGGGTTTTTGTCAGCCTGCGAAACAAAGGGCCCACCATCAACCACAAAAAGGTTTTTTACCTCGTGTGACTGGCACCATTTGTTTAAAGCTGATTTTTTAGGATCGTTACCCATCCGAACGGTGCCTACTTCATGTATTATCCGGCCCGGGTCGAGTAAACCATAATTTCGATCTTCTCCGGGGGCAGGTCCCGACCGTACACCACCGATAGAATCAATGATCTGGTTAAAAGTTTCCTGCATATGTTTGGCCTGTTTAATTTCATGATCCGTCCAGGTATAATTGAAACGTAAAACAGGTATGCCGTATTTGTCGACCGTTACGGGGTCTATCTCGCAATAATTGCTTTCCATGGGAACGGATTCGCCACGGCCAGACATGCCAATGTGTGCACCATAGAACCGGCGGTAATCATCTTTTAATTGTTTGCCATAACCCCCTCCGCCTTTTGGCCTCATTTTCCCGTTTCTGTCGGGTACTGTACCATTAAGCCTTTCAATGCCTCCTCCGAATCCATACCCCGGCATATTCATCCCTCCTCCATATTCGATATGATAACCACGCGGGAAATCAAGTTTCTTGTTATCAAGCCACCACGGAGTATACAGATGCATCCCGCCAACGCCGTCTTCATTATACCGCGGCATATCCATCATTTTGGGAATGAATGCACCCGCCGACGCACCGGTAGAATCATGTATATACTTCCCTACAACTCCGCTCGCATTAGCAAGGCCGTTTGGATGCCTTGATGATTTTGAGTTCAACAATAGCCGGGCGCTTTCTCCTGCGCTGGCGGCGATGATGATTACTTTTCCGTTTACCTGGTATTCCTGTAAAGACGTGGTATCTACATAAGAAACCCCGACAGCTTTACCCTGGTCATTTGTCAAAACTTCCCGCACCATCGCCCCCGTCGTAAGTTTAACTTTTCCTGACTTCAGCGCCGGGCGGATTAAAACGCCCTGCGAAGAAAAGTTGGAATAAGTAGCGCAGCCTCTTCCGCATTGAGCGCAAAAGTGACAGGCAGGCCTGTCTCCCAATGGCTTCGTAATAATAGATAACCTCGAAGGAATGATTTTTACCCCTCTTTTTTCCGCTGCGTTTTTTATCAGCAGTTCATATGCCCGCGGTTTTGGGGGCGGCATAAATATGCCATCAGGTTCGTTGTAAATGTTCTCTACCGAACCAAAAATACCAATCATCTGGTCAATGCGGTCATAATAGGGTTTCACATCATCATAGCTGAGCGGCCAGTCTTCACCAAGACCGTCAATGCTGCCGCGTTTGAAGTCGTTAGGGCCGAAACGCAAAGAAATTCTTCCCCAGTGATTGGTACGCCCACCTACCATACGGCTGCGGAACCAGTCAAAGGTGGTTTTTCCTTTTTTCGTATAAGGCTCTCCGTCAATTTTCCAGCCGCCCCAGGCTGCGTCGTAATCGCCGAAATTGTCGTATTTTCCGGCCGCTCCGCGCCTCGGCGAATCATAATTCCATTTGAACATGTCGCCTTGTGCGGAGTCGTAAGGCTGCCCTGCTTCAAGCAGCAGCACTTCAAGGCCAGCCTCTGCGAGCACCTTGGCGGCCATTCCACCGCCCGCACCCGAGCCCACAATTACCGCATCATAAACTTTGGATTCTTTTTTTATTTGGTAGTCTCCCATACAGGCAGTGCAATTTTTTTAAAGAACTATAAATCTAATTATTTTGATGATAATTCATGGTATATTTTTTCCAGGCACTTCCATCCGTCGCATACACCCTGTGCCACAGGCAAACCTGTTTATCGGGGAGCATGGTGAAACCGGCAGAAACGCACCAGGCCACTAAACTTTAAAGCGGCTCCTGTGCAGCCGAATTGCCACGTGTTTTCCTACAACGATGCCCTGATAGGCAATATCAATGACATAGTCAGCGCTCAGTTTACTTGTGCTCCCCGAAAACTTCACGAAGTGTGTCAGCAATTTCTCCCAATGTACAGTGGTTTTCAACAGCTTCAATTACGCCGGGCATAATGTTTTCCCCGCCAGACGCCGTGTCAATCAAAGACTGCAGAATCGAATCGCACCTTGCGGGATCCCGCCTGCTTCGAAGTGAGGAAAGTTTTTCAGACTGCACATGGCGGATGGAATCATCTATTTTAAAACCGGGTACGGTGCTGGTTTCAACTGACTCGAATTTGTTTACCCCAACGATGATTTTTTCATTGTTCTCAATACGGCGTTGATATTCATAAGCGCTTTTGGCAATCTCATTTTGTATGAATCCCTGTTCAATGGCAGCAACGCTTCCGCCTAACGCTTCCACCTTTTCCATAAGCTCCCAGGACTTGCCCTCAACTTCATCTGTAAGCGCCTCTACAAAATAACTTCCTGCCAACGGATCTGCCGTATCTGCAACGCCGCTTTCATAGGCAGCGATCTGCTGGGTGCGGAGCGCTATCCGGGCAGCTTCTTCTGTAGGAAGGCTCAGCGCTTCATCAAACCCGTTTGTATGCAGTGATTGGGTTCCCCCTAAAATCGCCGACAAGGTCTGAATAGTAACCCTCGAAATATTATTCAGTGGCTGCCGGGCGGTTAATGTACTGCCACCCGTTTGTGTATGAAAACGCATCATCATCGCTTTCGTGTCCGTTGCGCCGAGGTCTTTCATCATTTTGGCCCACATTCTTCTTGCAGCACGGAATTTTGCCACTTCTTCAAACAGGTTGTTATGCGCGTTAAAAAAGAAAGAAAGACG
This sequence comes from Flavihumibacter sp., assembly GCA_041751095.1. GTDB lineage: Bacteria > Bacteroidota > Bacteroidia > Chitinophagales > Chitinophagaceae > JADCRZ01. The sequence goes on along the minus strand of JBGSYC010000289.1, from coordinate 93,657 downwards.
TTTGCCAAAAACGTTAATGTCGAGACCCCTGTTTTTTGCCGCTTCTACGTATGCTTTCCCGTTGCTTAAAGTAAAGGCAATTTCCTGAACGGCAGTACTGCCGGCCTCCCTGATGTGATAACCCGAAATCGAGATGGTATTCCACTTAGGCAATTCCACGCTACACCATTCAAAGATGTCTGTGATGATACGCATCGATGGTTTGGGCGGATATATATAAGTGCCCCTCGCTGCATATTCTTTAAGGATGTCGTTTTGTATGGTGCCGGTAATTTTTTTCAGGTCTGCGCCCTGCTTTTTTGCCAGAGCAATGTAAAACGCGAGCAAAATAAATCCTGTGGCATTGATGGTCATGGAAGTGGATACCTCTTCCAGCCTGATGCCGCTAAAAAGCGTTTCCACATCTTCAAGCGAATCGATGGCAACGCCTACCTTTCCTACTTCGCCTTCCGACATCGGGTGGTCACTATCAAAACCGATCTGCGTCGGAAGATCGAATGCAACACTTAGACCCATTACCCCCTGAGCCAGTAAATAGTGGTAACGTTTATTGCTTTCTTCTGCAGTGCTGAATCCCGAGTACTGCCTCATCGTCCAAAGCTTTCCCCGGTACATATCAGGTTGAACTCCCCTGGTAAAGGGAAACTCGCCGGGAAGTTCATGTGTCTTCGACTGTGGGTCGTCTGCTGTGTAGATTTTTTTTATCTCTATACCACTATCCGTATATTTTTTATCGCTCATAAGACAATTATTCGTTCACTGAAGTTCTGCTGCAGCCGGTAAGTCGTCCGGTCGTAGTTACTGCATCAACTTCTTTGCTTCGTAACTTAAAGCATCCGAAACGATATTGTGTAAGGAAGCCTTCGGATTTTCAACCAGCACCTGCATCAGGCTTTTACTCAGGTCAAGGCCGGTAGCGTTTTCCGGCAAAAAAGATGAAACCTGGTTAATGATCAGGATGTTTTGTTCTTTTAGGTTGCGTATCGCTTCCCAGGCTTCAGCACTTACATATATCTGCTGTGTGATATTATGTTCAAATTCCTGTTTGATGGTTTGGGTAAGAACCATTTGCATATCCCTGGCACTCATGTTGGTTTCACTTACCCGGCTGATGATACTCGGCAGAGCTATCCTGTCTGCAAGCAGCACCAGTCTTTCGTAAGCCTGTAATTTCAGCGGAAGCACAGATGCACCTCCTGCATCGTCTTTCGCAGGCCCGGCAGCTTTTTTTTCGGTAAAGTAAGAAAAAAGATAAAGTCCTGTAATCCCACCAACAATAACCAAAGCTATTATGATCATGGTAGATGTGTCCATATAATGGAAGTATTGTGCAAATGTAAAGGCTTCGGGGATACGGAGAAGTATAAACTGAAATTGAGTTCTGCTGCTACACTATCGGCCGTTGCTTCCCGGATTTATTGTTGTGATGTATGCACGAACAATATCCATCCCCAACTGTTCGTACATAGTATTTGCTGTCGTTAAAAATAATTATTTGATCTTTGCAGAAGAGAGTTATTGAACTGAATAAAAATATATAAGATATGGAAACACTTACAAATGCGCCTGTTACCTTAACAAACAATGCGGTAAACCAGGTTATGAGGCTGATGAATGAAGAAGGATTTGATCAGAGCAAATATTTGCGGGTGGGTGTTAAAGGCGGTGGCTGTTCAGGAATGACCTATATTTTAGGATTTGATGATAAAACAGACGCCGACGAGGAGTTTGAGTTGAATGGCGTTCCCTGTATAATGAACAAAGCCCATGGTATCTACCTGATGGGAATGGAAATTGACTGGCAGGACGGGTTGAATTCCAGGGGGTTCACTTTTGCCAATCCAAACGCCAGTAAAACCTGTGGATGCGGCACGTCGTTCGCGGTATAGATATTTCATGATAACTGAAAAAAGGCATCTTTCCGGGGATGCCTTTTTTCATTGGCGTATGATCCGAATTTGATAATTATCAAACTTTTGAGGCTGATACTAATACTACATTAGCAGCGTTTAATAACATCAAATCCCAGGATCATATGCGAACCCTTCATTTGTTGCTACTTGCGAATCTCCTGATAGTTCCTGTCCTCAAAATAGTAGCCCAGGAAAAATCTCCTGTAAAATTTGGAAAAATATCAGTCGAGGATTTTGATTTGTCAAAATATAATATAGACAGCAGTGCCAGTGCGGTAGTTATCGCAGACATCGGCTCTTCTTCTTTTGAAGGAAATGTGAAGGGGTGGTTTACCCTTGTATTTAAACATCAAAAAAGAATTAAAATCATTAATAAGAATGGATTTGATGCCGCAAACATTACTATACCATTATATTTTGATGGCAGGTCGGAGGAAAGACTGGAGAAACTAAAGGCGGTTACGTATAATGTTGACAACGGAAAAGTGATAGAAACCAGATTGGAAACCGGTTCTGTATTTAAAGATAAGATCAGTAAAAACAAAGTGATCAGGAAATTCACGTTTCCTGCTGTAAAAGAAGGATCTGTAATTGAATATTCCTATACAGTAGAATCAGACTTCCTTTTTAACCTGCAGCCATGGCAATTCCAGGGAGACCACCCGGTGTTATGGAGCGAGTATGAGGTAAAGATCCCCCAGTTTTTCAGGTATGTTTTTCTTAACCAGGGTTATATCCCCTATTACCTGAATGAAAAAGATATAGCATGGCAGACATATAGTGTAGTAGCGGATGGAAACAGTGCGACACAAAGTGATTATTTGAAGATCACTGCTAACGTACAGAAGAACCGGTGGGTGTTGAAGGATGTTCCCGCTTTAAAAGAAGAGAGCTTTACGTCGTCTTTAGATAATTATATTTCCAAGATTGAATTTCAACTTGCGGAATTCCGCGAGCCTTTGCAACCCAAACAAATTCTCGGTAACTGGCAAACGGTGAATGAAGAACTCATGAAGGATGAAGACTTCGGAGCTGCACTTAGTCATCAAAATAACTGGCTCGATGACGACATGAAAACAATTATGGCAGGAGCCGGATCTCCCGCTGAGAAAGCACAGCGCATTTATTGTTTTGTACGGGATAATTTTACGTGTACTAATTTTTCAACAAAATATCTTTCCCACCCCCTCAGAACTGTTTTAAAGAACCGGAACGGCTCCGTAGCCGAGATAAACATGTTACTGATTGCCATGCTCCGACATGGAGGGATTGAAGCCGATCCGGTGTTGTTGAGCACACGGGACAATGGTTTAACAAGCGACATGTACCCATTGATTCACCAGTATAATTACGTAATAGCGGAAGTGAGAATAAACAATAGTAATTTTTATCTCGATGCCACGCATTTCCTTGGATTCGGAAAACTAAATGCTTCATGTTACAACGGGCATGCCAGGGTTCTGGGGTCTCAATCCAGGCCCGTATACTTTGAATCGGATTCATTAGTGGAAAGAAAAGTGACTTCCGTGTTCATGGTTAATGATGAAAAGGAAGGAATAATAGGAAGGGTAAATTCCGTTCTGGGGTATTATGAATCGTTAAAGGTGCGGGAACAAATCAGGAAGGATGGGGAAAGCAATTATTTCCAAGCGATGAAGTCGGCCTACGCTACAGACCTGGAGATCAAAGCGCAGGTTATTGATTCTTTAAAAAGGTTAGAGCAACCGTTGCAGGTGCACTTTGACTTTAATATGAACATGAATGAAGACATCATTTATTTCAACCCGATAATCGTCGAAGGCTATAAGGAAAACTTCTTTAAGGCGGCGGAAAGAAAATACCCTGTTGAAATGCCTTACACTTTTGATGAAACATTTGTGTTAAGCATGGAGGTGCCAAAGGATTATTCCGTCGAAGAAATACCAAAATCAGCCCGCGTGTCCTTTAATGAAAATGAAGGGGCTTTTGAATATAGTATTGCCAACCAGGACAATGTTATTCGTTTAAGAACCAGGGTTCTTTTAAAGAAAGCCAACTTTTTGCCCGAGGATTATGCATCCCTGCGGGAATTCTTTTCATACATTGTCAAAAAACATAGTGAACAAATTGTTCTGAAAAAAAAGAAAGTATGATGATAAAAGCATTTTTGATGTTGATCATTGCGGGAAGCGCATGTTCTGAATCCTTTGCGGATGACGACGCATACGCCGTAAATAAAATACCGCCGGAATTATTAAAGAACGCTAATGCCGTTAAACGCTCCGAGGAGATAATCTTTGAGGTTGTAAATAAAAGTAAAGCAAGATTATACCGGAAAGTTGCCTATACGATCCTCAATCAAAAAGGCGACAGGTTTGCACATTGCCTTGAAGAATACGATAAGCTTCAGTCTGTAGAATACATTGAAGGAACATTGTTTGATGAGAACGGAAATAAAATTAAAGCCCTGAAGAAATCGGATATCCAGGACAGAAGTAGTAGTGATGATAATAACCTGGCTGATGATAACCGTGTGAAATTCCATAGTTTTTATCACAGGATATATCCATATACGGTTGAATATATAACCGAGAACAGATTTAGTTATACGATGTTTTATCCGGGTTGGATCGCCCAGGAGGATGAACTTCTCTCAGTTGAGTCGGGTAAGATGTCTGTGATACTTCCGGAAGGATACGACCTCAGATACAAAACTTTTAACTTCAGCAAGGAACCGCTGGTAAGCAGCCTCAGGTCGTCAAGGATGTATACCTGGGAGGTCAAAAGCCTGGCTGCATGTCAACGGGAATTTGCGAGCCCTCACTGGTACGAAATCACGCCTGTGGTATGTATGGGCCCTAAGCAGTTCGCGGTGGAAGGGTACGAGGGCAACATGGCTACATGGCAGGATTTTGGCAAATTTGTCTACGCACTAAAAGCAGGAAGAGATCAACTGCCGGCCAACATCAAAAAAATAGTGCATGATCTTACAGACAATCTAACAGATACAACGAAAAAGATAGCAACGCTGTATGATTTTCTGCAGAAGAATACCCGTTACGTCAGTGTACAATTGGGAGTCGGCGGATGGCAGCCTTTCAATGCGGAATACGTAGCCTCGAATCGTTACGGCGATTGCAAGGCTCTCACCAATTATATGTACTCACTTTTAAAGGAAGCAGGAATCAGGTCAAATTATACGCTTGTCAAAGCTGGTGAAGGCAAAACATTTTTCATCAGCGATTTCCCGTCCTCTCAGTTTAACCATGTTATTCTAAGCGTACCCCTGCAGAAGGATACGGTGTGGTTAGAATGTACAAGCCAAACACTTCCTCCCGGTTACCTTAGTGGTTTTACATGCGACCGCAATGTGCTTATCATAGATGAATCCGGTGGCAAACTGGCGAGAACACCAAAATATAATATTACAGATAATTTACAGGTGCGAAAAATTACAGCTACTCTGAACGAGGAAGGAAATTTAGCCGCACACGTGGAAACAATGTACAGGGCAAGGCAGGAAGATGATATTCATTCTCTTATCAACAATAACTCAAAGAAGGAACTCCTTGAACATCTGAAGAAAGACATTGACCTTCCCAATTATGATATTGTTGACTTCAATTATAAGGAACAGAAAACTGCTGTGCCGTCAATAACAGAGAATTTGAATATCAATGCCGGCAATTATGCACAAATAACCGGAAGACGGTTATTTTTATCGCCTAATATATTGTCGCGAACGAACCTTAAGCTTCCTGTCGATGACGCCCGCAGGTTCGATATTGATTTCCATTATGAATACACTGACATAGATTCAGTAGAAATAAACATACCTGCCGGCTATACACCCGAAGCCATTCCTAAAGATATCACGTTGGAAACCAGGTATGGCAAATACAGTTGCACGGTAAAGGTGATCAATGATAAAATCTATTACTGCCGTGATATGCAGCAATTCAGCGGGCGCTTTCCGGCAAAAGACTATGGCGAACTGGTTAAGTTTTACGACGCCATCTATAAAGCCGACCGTAATAAGATGGTACTGGTAAAGAAAGATTAAAACCTGGAAAACCACAACCTTATAGGTTCGAACCCCCGGGACTCCAAACAGCCAACCACTAAAACCTATAAGGTTAGAAGCCGAAGAAACCAAAAACCCGAACCTTACAAACTGCGGCAATCAGCCTTTATCTGTTCTTCGATTTCGTTTTTCACCGCAAGGAACAAACCTTGATTTTGTTCAGTATTCTGTTGCTTTGTAAAAATGATACATGCGTATTTCCTGCACCTGTCGATGTACGGCCATGTGCCGTACAAATCAGGACAAGCAATAACTTTTGTTGAATTGTTTTCCTGGATCCAAACTCCGTAGCCGTACCGGAATCCTTCAACCAACTTTGGTAAGCTCCTTACGGGCACATCACCAAACTGCACTTTTTCCATTTCCAGAATAGCCTCTTTGCTTAATATCTGTTTGCCATTAAATTCTCCATTATTTAAAATCATGCTCATGAATTTGATGTAGTCACCTGCCGTCGATACTGCCCCGTCTGAAGGACTTTCCGCGCCTCTCTCGCTAACAAAAGTTGTCTTTTTCATACCGAGGGGTTTCAGGATTCTTTCCAGCATCAGTTTCGAAAAAGGTTTTCGCTTTGAGATCACTTCTAACACCCTTCCGGCGAGAGAATACCCTACTTCTCCAAAAAAAAGTTCTTTGCCCGGCTGCGTTACGATGTCTTTGTGTGCAGCAAAGTAATTAACCTGTTCCTCAAGCGTGCTGAATTTTTTCTTCTGCATAATCCTTACGACCTTCTTTTGCTCAGATTCAATACCCGTTATTTCAGCCAGGCATTGCCGGATAGTAATGTAATTTTTGCTATATGCGACCAGTGATGGAATATACTTACTGACAGGGTCATCAAGGGAAAGTTCTCCTTTGTCTACAAACGTCATTACCAGGGCTGCGCTAAGCCATTTGCTCGCTGTTCCAACGGGTTCGGGCGTTTCGGAGGTAAATTCTTCGCCGATCTCCTTTTTATAAATCACCTTCCCGTCTTTTTGAATAAGGGTGACTATCTTTCCACCCGCCGCCTTTTTTTTTGATTCCATCAAACGGTCGATACCCTCAAAACTGAACTGGGCAAATCCGGTCTGCAATATTAACAGAAAATAGATCAAAAGACTGTAATTCAAGCAGATGGATTTAAGTTTCAGTGACAATATTGCCTGAATCATGGGTTGGATTCCTTTTTGCATTTGTGTATATCAATTAAAAACCTGAATGGAATATCTGGTAAGTTCGTAAAAAGTGCAAAATAAAGGATACGGACAAACACATGTTTCAGGAATTATTATTAAAGTTAAAAGCAAACGATGAATTTAAATAATTTCACGATTAAATCGCAGGAGGCTTTTCAAAAAGCGCAGCAGCTCGCTTTCAACGGCCAGAATCCGAATATTGAATCGGAACATCTGTTAAAAGCTATGTTAAGCGATGATGACAGTCCTATTGAATTCCTCCTGAAAAAAAATAATGTCAATATAGGTTTTGTATCCGGTAAACTGGATGAAAGCATACAGAAACTTCCGAAGGTGCAGGGTGGGGAGCCAGCCCAGGTAATCAGTCGCGAGATGAACAACATCATGCTAAGGGCTACCGCTTCCTTAAAAAGTTTCAAGGATGAATTTGTAAGCGTTGAGCATTTATTGCTTGCCATCATTCAGGGCAAGGACAATACGGCTACAATTCTTAAAGATGCCGGGCTAACCGAAAAGGGATTGGTAGCCGCGATCACCGATCTTAAAAAAGGATCGACAATTTCCTCCCAAACGTCGGAAACCCAGTTCAATGCCTTAAATAAATACGGCAAAAATTTGAATGAGCTTGCACGGTCGGGTAAATTGGATCCGGTTATCGGAAGAGATGACGAGATTCGAAGGACCTTACACATTCTGTCGCGCAGAAATAAAAATAATCCTATACTGGTAGGAGAGCCGGGCGTGGGTAAAACTGCCATCGCAGAAGGCCTTGCACACCGGATCATCAATGGAGACATACCTGAGAACCTGAAGTCGAAAACGATATACGCACTGGATATGGGACAGCTGATTGCCGGTGCCAAATACAAAGGAGAATTTGAAGAGCGCCTGAAGAGTGTAGTAAAAGAAGTATCAACCAGCGACGGTGAGATCATTTTATTCATAGATGAGATACACACTCTGGTAGGCGCCGGCGGAGGAGAAGGGGCAATGGACGCGGCTAATATTCTTAAACCTGCGCTTGCACGTGGCGAATTGAGAGCGATAGGTGCAACAACATTAAATGAATATCAGAAATTTTTCGAAAAAGATAAGGCATTAGAAAGGCGTTTTCAGAAAGTAATGATTGATGAACCTAACGAGGAAGACGCTATTTCCATCCTGCGGGGTTTGAAAGACCGTTACGAAACGCATCACCATGTGCGGATCAAAGATGAAGCAATTATTGCAGCCGTGGAGTTGTCTCACCGCTACATTACTGACCGGTTTTTGCCCGACAAAGCTATCGACCTGATCGACGAAAGCGCGGCCAAGCTTCGCCTTGAAATGAACAGCATGCCCGAAGAACTTGACGAACTCGACAGGAGAATTCGTCAGCTTGAAATTGAAAGAGAAGCGATCAAAAGAGAAAGTGACGAAAGTAAGCTAAAGGAGCTCGGTACGGAAATAGCCAATCTTTCCGTGCAGCGGGATACATTCAAGGCCAAGTGGCAGCAGGAAAAGGAAATGGTGGATAAGATTCAGAATGCAAAAGCAGAGATAGAAGATTTAAGGCTTGCCGCGGAAAAAGCCGAACGGGAAGGCGATTACGGCAGAGTTGCAGAAATCCGGTACGGCAAAATAAAGCAGCAGGAGAGCGTTGTTCATGAGTATACGGTACAATTACAGCAAATAAGTGAAAAGAGATTGTTGAAAGAAGAAGTGGATGCGGAGGATATCGCAGAGAATGTAGCCAAAGCAACAGGCATACCGGTTAGTAAAATGATGCAGAGTGAAAAAGATAAATTGTTGAAACTGGAAGACGAGTTACATAAGAGGGTAGTGGGCCAGGAAGAGGCTATCGAGGCGGTTGCAGATGCCATCAGGAGAAGCCGTGCGGGATTGCAGGACCCCAAAAAACCAATCGGTTCATTTATCTTTCTTGGTACCACCGGCGTTGGAAAAACCGAGCTGGCTAAAGCCCTTGCCGAATATCTCTTTGATGATGACGGCATGATGACCCGGATCGACATGAGTGAATACCAGGAAAAACACACGGTGAGCCGCCTGATCGGCGCTCCTCCCGGTTATGTTGGTTATGATGAAGGAGGCCAGTTAACAGAGGCTGTCCGCCGCAAACCTTACAGCGTGATATTGCTCGATGAAATCGAAAAAGCTCACCCTGATGTTTTCAATATTCTCCTGCAGGTGCTGGATGATGGAAGGCTTACGGACAATAAGGGACGCGTGGTGAATTTTAAAAATACCATTATCATCATGACGAGCAATATGGGTAGCCATATAATCCAGGCGAATTTTGAAAACGTAACCGAGAAAAACAAGGATGAGGTAGTGGAAAATACGAAGAGGGAAGTAACCGAGCTGCTAAAGCAAAGCATCCGCCCGGAATTTCTGAACCGTATCGACGAAGTGATTATGTTCCAGCCTTTACTGAAGAAAGAAATCAAAGGGATTATTCAAATTCAATTGGAAAATCTGAAGAAACTTGTGGAGCAAAGTGGTATACGGCTGGAATTCAGCGAATATGCCATCGACTACCTCGCTGAGAACGGCTTTGATCCCCAGTTTGGTGCAAGGCCGTTGAAAAGGCTTATTCAGAAACAGGTTATTAATCAATTAAGTAAAAAGATTCTGGCAGGCACAATCGACAAGTCGCACCCGGTTCTGGTTGATGTATTTGATGGAGTTGTGGTTTTCAGAAACGAAATACCCGAACTCGAACGCAGATAAAAGCCCGGGGGCGAAAGGTTAACTAAATTTTATAATAATAATGCCATCCTAAACTCACCGGATGGCATCATTATTATACGACGTTGCCGTAATTATACGGCAATATTTGTTATAAGGAGGATATATGGCGATACAAACTAAAAGCAATACAATAATACTGTCGAAGAACATTTGGGCCGGTTCTTTAAAGGCACCTGTATCATTAATTGAATATGGTGATTACCAGAGTGAAGAATGTGCAAAAGCACATACCGTTGTTACCCGCTTACTACTAACTTTCGAGGGTAATTTAAAGTTTAGCTTCAGGCATTTTCCCTTGTCGCAGCTTCATCAGTTTGCCATGAAAGCAGCCGAAGCTGCAGTGGCTGCAGCACAGTTTGGTAAGTTTTGGGAAATGCATGATATTATTTTTCAGAATCGCCGGCAATTGGGGACGATCAGCTTAAAGGGTTATGCCAGGGAAATAGGCATTATGGACAAGCGCTTTCTGGATAATCTCATGAACTCAACATTCAGTTGGCAGGTCAGGGATGACCTCATGGAAGGACTGCAGAAAGGGGTCAGGGAAGTGCCGTCATTTTTCATCAACGGTATATTGTACACAGGAAAAAATGATTTCGAAAATTTGAGCAGGGAAATACATACCGAATTACAAAGATTATCTTCCGTTAATAATCCATGAGGCTAACGTTCGCGCGTACATGCTGGTAATGAGATCAGGGCTTTACATCCACGCGTTTTCTTTTATTTCGCTATGCGAAAAACTACACGTACCAGATTATACAGAATACGAATTACCCGGTTTACGAGCAAATGGCAGACGACTTTTACCTCTATGGACAAGTAGGAGATGAATTTCATGGGTTTGAATCGGTAAGGATTACAAAGGCTTTTTAGCACAACGAAGTATTAAGTAAATTGCAGTTATGAAGACAGAACTACCACAATTCATTCAGGAGCTTAATGAAAGCAAAGTGCCCATTGTGATAATTGATCCATCGCTTGAAAATTATCGGGACAAAATCTTGTTTCCTGAAAAACTTGCAAGAGCGGAGGAGTTACTTAAAAATGCAAAACTCCCTGAAAATAAGCACCGCAGCTAAACAGCGGTATTTGCAAACGCGGGGCTTGACAATGTAACCTCAGCTATGTGCAAGCATCAGCAGCGGTACTGGCTCGACGTTCAATTCTCAGCGGTAGCTCGTAACTTCAACAATATTTCTTCAAAAGCATTTGTACCGGGCCGGACAAACAATGAATTCCCTGCCTTCACAAATACTTTCGTTGTGCGTCATACTATTTCGACAGCTCGATGATTTGACATGATAAGAATACCTCACAATAGAGCGATACAACTTTTAGAAGCAAGACTTACAGAAGTTGACAATCCACAAACAGACCTAAAAGCATTAAAAAATAGACTTCAGGGAGACATTGAGGCTATATTCGGACGAGGTACTTCTCAATCTAGCGCTGTTATTACTTTAGATACACTACACTATGACGACCCTGCCAAACTTGCAAAATGTAAGACTACTTTTAGGCAAACTATACAAGGCTGGATTAACTATATCAAGGACTTTCATATAATAAATCAAGAACAAATTGAAGTTTCGGAACAGAAGTATAAAGAAATGTATTCCGACCTACTAAAAAGATGGAATGACTTAGTTCCCGAATATAACCAACTGTTGAAGGACGCCGAAAACACAACAAATAAATACGACGAGGCATTAGAAGAAATTAATATGCTACAAGACAAATTGAATGAAAAGCAAAGCATTGGTGAAATAATAAGAATTCTCTTTTTAGGCGCAAGCCCTATTGACGAAGTTCGATTAAGAATTGATGAGGAATTACGAGACATAGAAGCTGGTTTAAAAATGGCAACATTGCGTGAAAGATTTGAATTGAAATCAAAATGGGCAGTTACTTCGAAGTCTTTGCAACAGGCCATGTTAGATGAACATCCCACTATTGTCCATTTTTCTGGACACGGCGACACAAAAGGTATAGCAGTCGAAGACCCTTTAGGAAATTCGAAACTTATAGACAATGACGCAATCGGAAGTTTATTTGAACTCTTCTCTGACACAACAAAATGTGTTGTTTTAAATTCTTGCTATTCTCAATCACAAGCAAACGAAATTGCTAAACATATTCCATATGTCATCGGAATGAAAAGTTCAGTGAATGATAAAGCGGCAATTGCATTTTCGGTTGGTTTTTATGCTGCTTTGGGAGCAGGAAAAGATATTAAGTTCGCTTACAAAATGGGGACTGTTGCGATTAAACTTGAAGGCGTTACAGGTAGTGATTTGCCTGTGCTGTTGGGTTAAACAAGAAGTACGAACGCACAACATTGCATCTATGCCATTGGGGCGCGGCATTAACGCGTCCTTCAGCACCTGAAATTCTATCAACTTCGGTTCCAGCGCACGTTTTTCATTCGGCTTTTGAATATGCGTTGTACTGTAAATCTTTATTGAGCACCTGTTGCCAGGCTTGACGAATAACCATGCCCCAACAGCATAAATGCTTTAACGTTGGCTGCACCCTTTGCAGAAAAAGCACCCTTGACAATGAAAACAATTTATTCAACAGTTTTGTGTTTTGTGGTATTCTTTCTGTCATGTAAAGAGACACCCAAAAAGCCATACGCGATCAAGGACTTTGACCTATCACTTCAGCCATATATGAAGAAGATTGTTTCCACTGGTATTGTTGGATATGATAGTTCAACTAGATATTTGACAAAGCGTGCTACAGACGATGATTTGAAAAAATTAAGTAAATCGGAGCATCCAGTTCTTAGAGCCGTCTCATTTAGAGAAATGTTAAACAGAAAAACATTTGATCACTTCACTGTTATAATGGCTCATTTGGATGACACCGCAATTGTCGGGACTGACGCAGGCGAATGGGGCATTAGATATTTCAGAGTGTCTGACGACCTCGTTCAAAATGGTAAGTGGAAAGACAGCTCTTCTAAAAACCAAACTATAAAAGCTCTTATTACTAAGCATAACTACCTACATTCTGCGTACAGGTCGCTCTTAAACGTCGAACCTATACCAGAATACTATCCTTATATAAAACAAATGGCGCTACGTGAACCCTATTCTGAGGATGACCTTTTTCCGGTTCAATTTGAAGATATAGAGTACGCCTTGTTTGCTTTAGCAAAATACAAGAAGACAGAAGACATAACGATAATACAACAGATCTTAAAATCAAACTCCTGGCAGATGGGCCAACTGTCCTTTAGACTCATGGAAGATTATTCGGATGCAGCCTATTTGGACGTTTATGAAAAATATTACCCTCGACAGTACTATAGGAAGATATGTAGAGATCAAACAATCGATAACGCTGTCTATTTTATAAGGTCATTGACAACATACAAAAACGATCGAAGTGCCAGAATTCTTGATTCGATTTTAAACAGAAGACCATTTATCCCATGCGCCGCTGATACGAATTCCTGCAGGTCAGCGTTAGTTTGGGCCATCTGGACTAACAATTGCAAAGCATATCAAAAGTTAAGATCGCAAGTAAAAAGAGAGATCAGGTTTGAGGAAGAAAATTCTATCACCCTTCCATTAGATCCCCCAGTTATATCCGATGATACATCCGCTGAACCCATTCGCTGGTGGTAATTCGATCATGCGGCTAACATCTGCATTTAATAAGGGCGGACGTAATTCATATCAGCTGCAGAATAGTATTGGACATCTGTTCGAGCTGATATAACAATGATAGACATTGAATCATATTTTCGACTATGTATAAATTGTCATATTTGTAAAAGGGCTGACGAATACAATTGCCCCAACTTCTTAAATGCTTTACCGTTGGCTGCCATGCTATTTACGTTGAAACCAATTCTCAATTTCCATTCCCTCTATTCGTTCAAAGTCACTCACGTTGTCTGTAACCAGGGTCAATTGATTTTCAACTGCGGTTACCCCAATTAATAGGTCGAACTCGTCGTGCATAGGTCTACCTGATCTTCTTAGCCTGACTTTCTCTTTTGCATAACGTCTCTCGCAACCAAAAATAGGAATGATGATTAGTCCGTTTACAAATCTGTCAACTGATTGATGTGATTTCACCGGGTCGTCGCTATTTTCGGCTCCGTAGCGAAGTTCAAACACGGTAATTTCTGAAATGTAACAATTCTCCCGTCCTTTCTCTTTTATTATTTCATCCAGGTTGAGTTTGCCACGAAGAAAAAATACACAAATGGTTGTATCAAGCAGATACGGCATCAGAACTTAATTTCTTTGTTCCTGAATTTTCTGCCTGACCTGATGTCCACTATGATTTCCTCAGCTGATTTGTTCGAACCAAAGGCACCAAAAGCTTTGTAGAAATCATTTTCCTTTGTTTCGCTCTGTGTACTTAACGATTTTGAGAGGTTGGCAATAAGTTCCTTTTTGCTTACAGGACTTAGTCCATTCAGCAGTTCCGAATAGCTTTTCACGATATTTCTTTCCGTATAGTTCATGTTTTGTTTTAACCAAATTTACAAATTGTTTTTATTACAAACGGGAAACTGAACATGGCTGCCAGGGAGCCATCAACGTCTTTGCAATGCTCCATTCGATGATTTTATCACTGATGCTATTTTGCTGAAGCCGTTTAGGAAAGGTCAGGGTTCACTAATTTAACCGCTAATTTAGGATAAACTGCATAATGTAATGTTTTGCACCAACCCTGGCTTAAGCTAACTCACCCGAACCATATTGCATTCTACAGCAGGAGAGAGTATCTCGTCCTGATTTTGTCAATGAAAAGATTGTATAATCCTTTACCACGTTCAATCAACCAATCTCGAGTTCTACCCAACGGTAATCCCCGACCATCACTTCGTCTCTTTGTTCATAACTTTGCCGAAATGTAAACCCTTAAGCATTTTATATGATCACGGTGCGGCATGCGGTTAAGGATGACTTACCGGGCATTTTACAAATTAATAATGAGATCATTATAAACACTACGGCGGTTTATGATTATGAACCTCACACCATAGCTATGCGAGAGAAATGGTTTGATGCCAAAGAAAGCGAAGGATATCCGGTGTTTGTTGCCATAGAAAACAACCAGGTTCTTGGTTTTAGCTCAATTGGCCCGTTTCGTGCCTGGGCTGCCTATCAATACTCAGTTGAAAATTCCGTATATGTACGGGCGGATTGCAGGGGTAAAGGCATCGGCAAATTATTATTGCCGCCTTTGATCGATGCCGCTGTTGAGTTAGATAAGCATACCATAGTTGCAGGTATAGACGCGGGCAATGAGGCAAGTATACGCCTGCATCAGCTTTTCGGTTTCAAAGAGGTGGCACATTTCAGGCAGGTAGGGTTTAAATTTGACCGTTGGCTTGATTTAAAATTTTTCCAGCTAATGTTATTCAATCAAAAGCAGTAATAACAATTGAGAAGATATTTTATTGTCCGGAGCAGGAAAACAATTATGCAAAAAGCTTTCATGGAGGCCAATCCCTGAACCTCTGCTCGTGGAGGGGTGGGGATGGGCAAAGCTTGTATTTCAATCAACCATTCATTTTAGTTGAACAATTTGGATAAGATATTATAAAAAACATATACGTGAAGTATAATTATATTTTAACCTTTTGATCAGGGTGATTGTAATTACTAAAAGTCTAATTTGCGGTCTGGCCGCCTTCCCGCGCATCTGTATAACGTCTTGCCTGCCTTAGTTGCTATTTAACTACCAAGTTTAGGAGCATAAATATGACCAATTTTATATGAAGATCTTTTTATTCGTGATTGTTATAATTTACCTGATCATCCCCATTGATGCTTTCTCCCACGTAAAAACGGATTCGCTGCCGGAGCATGCATCTCTTACGGAATGTATCAGGTATGCATTAGCACATCAGCCTTTAATTCACCAGTCAGATATAGATGAGAAAATTACGGAAAACACCATTAAAAGTAGCTTAGCTGACTGGTACCCGCAGGTC
This sequence comes from Flavihumibacter sp., assembly GCA_041751095.1. Lineage (GTDB taxonomy): Bacteria > Bacteroidota > Bacteroidia > Chitinophagales > Chitinophagaceae > JADCRZ01. The sequence continues at coordinate 77,784 of JBGSYC010000289.1, read as the reverse complement.
AATCTTACTTATGACGTTCAACACTTCATCGAATTGCCGACATCTTTTTTTCCTGACCCCAGCGGAGTAAAAAGGCCGGTAAGGATAGGCCAGAAGAATACATCAAATATCCAATTGTCAGTAAACCAGTCTATATTTAATCCTAACCTTTTACTTGCAAACAGGACAGTCCGGGATATCCGGAAACGGGCACAGCAAACAACTACCAGTAACAAGATTAATCTTGTAGTAGAAGTCAGCAAGGCTTATTATGACCTCCTGCTTACACAAAAGCAGGTATTGGTGTTGGACGAGAATATCCTGCGGCTTGAGCGAAGCCTTAAAGATGCTTTCAATCAGTATGAAGGTGGGATAGTAGACAAGACAGACTACAAAAGGGCCCGGATAGCACTTAATAATACCATCGCCGAAAGGAAAAGAGCTGAGGAAGTTACAAAAGCGAAGAACACTTACCTGAAGCAATTAATGGGTTACGATACAAAGAACGCCTTGAAGGTTATTTATGACAGTTTAGCAATGGAAAAAGAGGTTTTCATTGACACGTTGATGAATATCACCTATGGTAACCGGATAGAAAACCAGTTGCTGCAATCACAGCAGGCCCTGTTGAATGAAAACCTGAGATATCATAAATTAAGTTTCCTTCCTTCCGTCAGCGCATCAGGCGCATATACCCCTACATTTCAAAACGACAGGTTATCTAACCTGTATGCAAGTGCGTATCCGAGTTCATTTGTTGGACTTCAACTGTCTGTGCCCATTTTTCAAGGTAACAAAAGGGTATATAATATCCGCAACGCAAATCTGCAGTTGCTGCGATTGAAATGGGATCTGTCGGCGCTGAACAGCCAGATAGATGCGGAGTATTCGCAGGCTCTGGCTGCTTACAAAGGAAATTTTGCAGAATGGTCTGCCTTAAAGGAGAATCTGGGCCTCGCAGAAGACGTATATGCCACCCTCCGGCTGCAGTATGCCGCCGGTATAAAAACTTACCTTGATGTTATCATTGCTGAAACCGATCTTCGTTCGGCTCAATTAAATTATCTCAATGCATTATATGAAGTTCTCGCAAGTAAGCTTGATATGGAGAGAGCTTTGGGGGTAATCAAATTCTAATTGTCAAAATTTTTCATATGATCGCTCGTTTTTTCCAGGCCGCAGTTACCGGGTCGTGTATCGTAGTTTTCGCCGCTTGTACCAATGATAAGCCTGTTGCCCCAAAGCCCCCTCCTCCAGTACCGGTATCAATTTACCAGGTAACTGAAGGTGCGGCTACATATTATGACGAGTATCCTGGCACAATTACCGCTTTGAATGAAGTTGAAATCATGCCCCAGGTTTCGGGATATATTACAGGTATTCATTTCCGCGATGGGCAGCATGTCGCCAGAGGCATGAAATTGTATACGATTGATCAGCAACAATATAAGGCGGCATACAATCAGGCTGTCGCTAACCTGAACGTAGCAAAAGCCAACCTGGCAAGGGCTCAGCAGGATGCAGACCGCTACAGCGACCTGGCAAAGAAAGACGCTATTGCCAGGCAAACGTTAGATCACGCGGTAGCTGACCTGCAGGCAAACAAAATGCAGGTGGCTGCAGCGCAGGCGAATGTGCAGAATGTACAATCCACTTTAGGATACTCCGTGATAACCGCTCCTCTTACGGGCACCATCGGCATATCACAGGTTAAAAAGGGAGCCGCTGTTGCTCCGGGGCAATCAGTGTTGAATACCATTTCTTCCGATGATCCTGTTGCTGTTGATTTTGCCGTCAGCGAAAAAGAAATAAACCGCTTTGTTCAACTTCAGCGAAATGGATCCAAAACAGTAGATTCTACGTTTAAGATCATCCTGCCTGACCAGTCAGCATATCTTTTTCCCGGTAAGATAGCTTTCATCGACCGGGCTGTTGATCCGCAAACAGGAACGATCAAAGCGCGGGTAGTTTTTCCAAATTCAAAAGGTATTTTAAAGCCCGGTATGAGTTGTACCGTAACAGTTGAAAACAACGATGGTGAGAAGAAAGTGCTGATCCCGTTCAAGGCGGTTGTTGAGCAGATGGGCGAATACTTCGTGTACGTGTTAAAGGATAGTTCTGTGGCCCAGGTAAAAATAAATTTAGGCACAAGGATCGGTGAAAATATTATTGTACTGGAAGGATTGCAGGCCCAGACTAAGATCGTTACCGAAGGTGTGCAAAAGTTAAAGGACGGAGCCAGGGTGCAGGTCTCGGCTAATGTACCTCCGGCAAAAAAATAAACACCTATTTACATGATTGCAGAAACTTTTATCAGGCGCCCTATAACGGCGATTGTCATTTCTATCGTGATTGTGTTGATTGGAACATTGGCTATAATCAATTTACCTGTAAGCCAATATCCGGATATCACTCCGCCCACTATCCAGATCACCGGAAGCTTTACTGGTGCCGACGCGCAGACTGTTGAGCAAACGGTAACCACGCCAATAGAAACGCAGGTAAATGGCACTCCTGGAATGGCTTATATGTCCAGCAACAGTACGAACGATGGCCGTACCACGATAAACGTTGTCCTGAAGGTTGGTACTAACCCGGATATAGCTGCTCTCGATATCCAGAACAGGGTTGGCATTGCTACGCCGCAGCTTCCGGATGATGTAAAACGTCTCGGCCTGACTACCAGAAAGCGTAGCCCCAGTATCCTGATGCTTGTGGCTTTATATTCACCTGACGGATCTCATAACGTGACGTTTGTTGATAATTACGCCAATATATTTGTAAGGGATGCATTGTTGCGTGTGAACGGCGTTGGAGACATTTTTAGCCGCGCAGATGATTTCAGCATGCGTATATGGCTGCAGCCCTCCCGCCTTGCACAGCTTGGGTTAACCGCAACAGATGTAATTGGTTCGTTACAGGAACAGAACCTGCAGATCGCAGCAGGTTCGGTCGGCGCGTCCCCCCAGCTTAAATCGCAGGCTTTTGAATACACCGTCTTTACAAACAGCCGTTTGAATACGGAGGAGCAGTTTGGAAATATGATCGTCCGCACAAGGCCTGAAGACGGATCTATCGTTTATCTTAAGGATGTTGCCCGTGTGCAGTTGGGCAAGTTCAGCTATGCCAACAATTCATTTGTCGATGGTAAAAGAGCATCTTACCTGCTGGTTTACCAGGCGCCGGGTAGTAACTCCCTCCAGGTGGCCAGGGGAATCAAGGCTGCCATGGAGCAGTTAAAAACTTCCTTTCCGTCAGATGTGGATTATGTAATACCCTTTGAAGCGGTATCGGTGGTGGAGGTATCGATCCATGAGGTGATCCTGACCTTATTGGAAGCCCTTGGCCTTGTTATACTTGTGGTGTTTCTCTTCCTGCAGAACTGGAGAGCCACGCTTATTCCGGTTCTTGCTATTCCGGTTTCTATCATCGGGACTTTCGCTTTCTTCATTCCCCTTGGATTTACCATTAACACCTTAACGATGTTTGGTTTTGTACTGGCTATCGGTATCGTTGTTGATGACGCTATTGTGGTTGTGGAAGCGGTGCAACATTATATGGATGAAGAAGGGCTTTCAGCAAAGGAGGCCACTTCTAAAGCAATGAAAGATATATCAGGCCCGGTGATCGCCATCGCACTCATCCTTGCTGCTGTATTTATCCCCGTAGGATTTATCCCGGGAATAGTAGGGAAACTTTACCAGCAGTTTGCCATCACGATCGCTATTTCGGTGTTGATCTCGGCTTTTGTGGCATTGTCCCTCACGCCGGCATTATGTTCATTGTTTTTACAGCCTATGCACCTTGACAAGAACTCTAAAGGTTTAAATAAGTTCTTTTACAAATTTAATGAATGGTTCAGAAAGAGGACGGTTTCGTATACGGCCAACGTCAAAAAATGTATACGGTATTCACCTTATGTGATGGTAGTGCTGGTGTGCATATTCGTGGGCACCGTGTTGATGTTTAAAAGCAAACCAACCGGGTTTTTACCTACCGAGGACGAAGGCCGCTTATTTGTCACTTTCGAACTGCCCGAGGCTTCTTCGAGCACAAGGAGCCTCGAGGTTCTGGACACGATGATGAACATCATGAAGCAAACATCCGGCATTGCTCACTTTGCAGCGCTGGGTGGTTTGAACGTAGTTACGTTCGCATCAAAGTCAAATAGCGGAACCATCTTTACGCAGCTAAAACCATGGGACGAGAGGAAGGACAAAGCCCTTCAGCTAAGTAGCCTTATAGCAACCCTGCAGCAGAAATTCTCGGTAATAAAAGGAGCAAATGTTATCGTGATCTCTCCTCCGGCCATACCGGGGCTGGGACAAACCGGCGGTTTCACTTTTGAACTGCAGCAACGGGAAAGCACAGACGACATCAGGCAATTCGACAGGACGGTGCAGGGTTTTTTAGCAGAGGCAAATAAACGCCCGGAACTAAGCAGGGCCTTTTCTTTTTTCACTGCACGCACCCCCGGTTACCAGGTGGACGTAGACCGGGAGAAATGCAAAAAACTTGGTGTTTCCCTGTCAGATCTGTATAACACCATGCAAACATTCCTGGGGAGCCGGTATGTAAACGATTTTACGTTGTATGGCCGGAATTTCAGGGTTGTGGCGCAGGCCGATACAAGCTTCAGGTCAGACATTCAGGATCTGTCTCAATACTATGTGCGCAATAACGAAGGCAACATGATACCCCTGGGAATTCTCATCAGCTATAGAGTGACGGAAAGCGCACCGCTTATATCTCATTATAATTTGTTCCGGACAGCGGAGATCAACGGCGGCGCCAGCCCGGGCTACAGTAGCGGAGAGGCCATCGCGGCATTAAAGGAAGTAGCCGCTAAAGTATTGCCTGCAGGTTACGGCTATGAATTTTCGGGTTTGAGCAGGGAGGAACTGGAGGCCGGTAACAGTTCTACAATGATCTTTGCCTTATCTATCGTATTTGTTTTTCTTTTCCTGGCGGCGCTGTATGAAAGCTGGAGCATTCCCTTTTCGGTGCTTCTTGCCGTGCCCCTCGGTGCCTTTGGCGCTATCCTCACACTTACGCTGATCCCAGGCCTGAACAACAATATATATGCACAGATAGGGCTCATAACGTTGATCGGCCTTGCTGCTAAAAATGCTATCCTGATCGTAGAATTTGCCAAAGAGAGAGTTGACCGCGGCGTACCCGTAGTGGAGGCAACACTGGAAGCGGTAAATTTGCGTTTACGGCCTATCCTGATGACCTCCATGGCATTTATCCTCGGTGTTTTGCCGCTGGCTTTAGCAACAGGCGCAGGTGCGCAGGCGCGGTCTACCATCGGATGGACAGTACTCGGAGGGATGCTGGCCGCTACCTTGCTGGCCATTTTTATCGTGCCGGTGTTGTTTGTTCTAATTACACGTTTAACCAATAGAAAAAAGGCTGTTGTCTAAAATAATTCTGCTTGTTATTGGTTGCTGCGCGGTTGTTGCCACCACTAAAAAAGTTTAATTTAGTTGAATCAGGCTGCAAGCATAAAATGGCTTAGCGCTAAACGGATACCCTTACCTTAAGATGCAACGTGAAATAAAATATATGCGGGAAGCTATCAGGCTTTCCGGAAAAAATATAACTGCTAACGATGGCGGCCCTTTTGGCTGCGTTATAGTAAAAGGAAACGAAATCATCGGCCGGGGATGGAACCAGGTGACGTCGAACGATGATCCCACTGCTCATGCAGAAATAGTTGCGATCAGGGAGGCGTGTAAAAATCTCCGCTCTTTTCAATTAACAGGCTGCGAAATATTCACTTCGTGCGAGCCCTGCCCCATGTGTATGGGAGCAGTTTATTGGGCGAGGCCGCAGAAAATTTATTACGCAAATACGAGGCAGGATGCGGCGGCAATAGGATTTGATGATTCTTTGATCTATGATGAATTAAACTGTTCCATTCCCGACCGCAAAATTGAAATGGTTTGTATTGGAAGGGAGGAGGCATTGAAGGTATTCGCTGAATGGGAGCGTAAGAATGATAAGACAGTTTACTAAAAGATTATACCCGAAGCGGAAGAAGAAGTAGGTAGTGGGTAGTGGGTAGTGGGTAGAAGGATTACGGGGACATCGGCGGCGATGGTTGGGCGGGAGGGCTGGTGAGAGTGAATCTGGGTGGGTATTCACATACCGGGGCACTATTTTTGTTAGAGTTGAAACGTACACTTGAAATAAAAAACATATCCTGACGTTTCCATACTCAACTTTTAATCATTCCCCATGAATAATCAGCACAGTAGAGCTGCAGGTAAAACTGGCAGATCCTTTTTTCATGTAAATAAACCCGCAGTGCTGGGGATCAGCGCCGTTGTGATTGCTGGTGTAGTTGCTTTGATCATCATGGGAAGTGGCTCTGTAAAGACACCTCGTCAGGACAAGGGTGTTGCGAAAAAAAGCGATACCGCTACTTCCCCAAAAACGCAGAAAAGTTCAGCCAATCCCGTTGCGTCTGCGTCAAATCTATCATTGGATACTGCGCTTTACAGAAAAAAACTGCTGCATATCATCAACGGGGATTCATCCGGCCGGTGGCCTGTAAAAACGGATTACCCGAATGCCGGGGCAATTTTTCCTTTTAAGAGGGTTATTGCATACTACGGCAATTTGTATTCAAAAGGAATGGGAATTTTAGGGGAATTGCCGCCAAAGCAAATGATGGGCAGACTAAATGGCGAAGTAAAAAAATGGCAACAGGCTGATCCGGAAATCGAAGTTATTCCAGCTCTGCATTACATCGCAGCTACTGCGCAAATCAGTCCGGGCAATGGGGGTAAATACAGATTACGCATGCCCAATCATCAGATTGACTCCGTGTTGAGCATGGCAAAACAGATTAACGCTATCGTATTTCTTGATATCCAGATAGGATTAAGTACGCTTCAGGATGAAATACCGGCACTTCTCACCTATTTAAAGCTGCCGAATGTACATCTTGGTATCGATCCTGAATTTTCAATGAAGACCGGCCGCCCACCCGGAAAGGTTGTTGGTACTTTCGATGCTGCCGACATAAATTATGCAACTGATTACCTGGCCAGGCTTGTAAAAGAAAATAATCTTCCCCCAAAAATACTGGTGGTACATCGTTTTACGCAGGGAATGGTAACCAACTACAAACAAATCAAGACGAGACCGGAAGTACAAATTGTAATGCACATGGACGGATGGGGAGGAGGAGCTAAAAAGTTGAATACATACCAGCAATACATTTACAAGGAACCTGTGCAATTTACCGGGTTTAAGATATTTTATAAGAACGATTCCAAATCGAATGGCCGTATTCTTACCCCTCAGGAACTTTTAAAATTAAAACCGCAGCCTGTATACATCCAATACCAGTAAAAAGGACTTTGTTTGGCAGGCCTTTGGGCTCTTACTGATGCAGCATGACGGATTAAGCTTTATGGATAAGAAAAGAGGCCTGGTTGATTTCTTTGCATTCTCCTGAGGAGAATGATTTATTGCTGATTGAACGGAACAATCAATTGCCGGGGTTCAGCCGATGGATAACAAACCAGGCCGCGATCAGCAGTACAAGAATAACAATGATTGCGAAGTAGATGCCGGAATATTCCTTTAACTTCCTTTTTGTTTTTCTGAGTTTTTTTTGCTCTAATTTTTTATGAAGGTCATAATTGAGCTGTTCAACAAGCAGTTCTATATTTCTTCTGTTATTTACTTCCTGTAAGCCTTCCATTGCATCGTTTACAAAATCGCTGTCAGACATTTGCCTTTCTACCTCGTGTACGTCTTTAACGGACAGGTGCCCCGAGAGGTAATCCATCAGCTTTTGATTATCGATGTCCTTATTGCTGTCTGACAATATTTTCAGAAGATCATGATTCATTCTTACTTGCCTTTGTATGATGTATATGCTGGTTTATTTTTTTATCCAGTAAGATTTTCAGATTTCTTTTTCCGTTCTGAATACAGCTTTTAACCTTTAAAACAGAATAGCCGGTTGTTTCGGCAATGGAATGGTAGGACCTTTTTTCAAGGTAGAATAAAGTTATACAAAGTTTCTGTTCTTCATTTAGGTCTTTCATTGCATTTCCAATCAGCTCAAGCTTCCTGTCTTTTTCAAGATGCTGTAATTTGTTGTTATACTCATCTTCAGTTATAGTGCCCGCCATGTTCTCGGTCAGGTCTGCGGTCTGTTTACCATGGCCATCTCTTATTTTCATCAGGCAATGGTTCTTTGCCACCATGTATATCCAGCTTTTAAAATAATCAACTTTGTATTTACGCAATTCCGTTATCGTCTTCAGGAAGATTTGTTGAACACTGTCTTTTGCTTCCTCTTCGTTTTTTAAGTATTTCATGCAAACACCTAACAGAAGCAGGGTATAGCGGGGTAATAATATCCCGAGCCAGTTATTGTCATGGTCAGCATAAAATTTCTCCAGCAGTTCTGCATCGGTTAGACGTGGGTGTTTATCAAGGCTCAAAGCTTTATCCTGTTAGATTGATCTTTAGAAATTACAATACCATTCATTTGTAACAAAGCGCAATTCTATGTTCTCTCCGAGGTTTCCTTTCTCTGTTCCTCTTCGTGGTTCCCTTCTTCGTTTAACTGATGCTTATAGATTTTAGTGGCAACATCAGTATGCGGGAACTTATTTAAAAGGATGTTACCCTTTCTAAGATGCATGGTAATTTTTAATTCCATAATTTACAAAATAGAAGATGGTTGCCGTCATTTCTAAAAACACTTAACATGAATTTTGCAGTTTGTTGCGTTCCTGTGAGTCCTTTAAGACCAGATCCATCTCATAAAAGTGAAATGGTTACCCAGCTTTTGTTTGGAGAGACGTGTACCATAGTTGAAACTAAGATCAGTGGGCACGGATAAAATGCCATTACGATGATTATGAGGGATGGTGCCAGGACACCCATCTTACGTATATTGAAAAGCACGATGCAGGTGAAGAACCCGCACTTACTTCAGCATTGCTAAACCAGGTCATTTACAACAGCGAGGTAATGATGATACCAATGGGTTGTTCATTAACTGCAATGAAGGATGGCAAAGCTGCCTGGGGTAATAACAAAATCCAATATTATGGAGCCGTCCGCGATGAATCAAATAGTACAAAGGATGAACATAATATCCGGGGCATCGCCCTTAAATACCTGAACACAGCTTACCTGTGGGGAGGTAAAAGCAATTTTGGGATTGATTGCAGCGGCTTTTCGCAAACGGTATACAAATTTTTGCATCATCGCTTACTTCGAGATGCCTGGCAACAGGCCACCCAGGGCGAAGTTGTTGCACTTTTGCAGGATGCCACCTGCGGCGATCTTGCGTTTTTTGACAGTGCCGAAGGGAAGATTACACACGTGGGGATACTCTTAAACGATCATGAGATCATTCATGCATCCGGTAAGGTTCGTATTGACGGGATTGATAACTTTGGTATTGTTAATCGTGATAGCTCTGTGCGGACGCATCAATTAAGAATGATAAAGCGCTACTTTACATCTGCTCAGGTGCATAACAATACTTGCCAATATTGAACATTCAACTGTTTTACTCAGGCAGGTTTATCAAGAAATAACATTTTACCCGCTACGAGCAAGAGTACAACAGCAAAAACTTTTTTTAATCTGTCCTGAGAAATACTAAGGGAAATATTGCTGCCGAGATATGCGCCCGCAACAAAGGCAATGCACATAATTGCTACTACCCTTATGTCAAGAAATCCTTTTTTGTAATAGTTCAATACGGCAAGAATTCCTACAGGCATCAGAAGTAAACCAAGGGATGTGCCCTGGGCCTGATGTTGACTATAACCAAGAAAATAAACCAGTGCCGGCACGATAATAATGCCTCCTCCAACACCTACCATCCCGCTTAATACCCCTGCGGCAAGGCCAACGATAAGTAAAACCAGAACAGTTTCGGTGGTCATTTAGTTGTTTTTGAAATTTACTTTGTAAAACTCCATGGCATCCTGGATACTTTTTAAAGCCACGGTTTTATCGCCGATTTCATCCACTTTCACCGTTTTATTTTCGAGCTTTTTATACTCTTCAAAGAAGTGGCGCAATTCATCGAAAAAATGTTTCGGCAGCTCTTCTATATTGTTGTAATGGTTAACACTGGGATCATTAGCTGCGACCGCGATGATCTTGTCGTCTGCATCGCCACTGTCTACCATTTGCATAACACCCAGTACTTTTGCCTGTAATAAACACATGGCCTGAACCGGCACTGATGTTAGCACAAGGATGTCCAACGGATCTTTGTCATCACCATAGGTTTGAGGAATGAATCCATAATTGCACGGGTAGTAAAAAGACGAATAAATCACCCTGTCGAGTTTTAGCAGGCCGCTTTCTTTGTCAATCTCATATTTACATCTGGAGCCCTGCGGGATCTCTATTATTGCATTCACAATCCTCGGCGCAAGATCTCCTGTGGGAATACCATGCCATGGATGAGATACTGTTTGCATCATATTTAACGCTTATTAGGTTGCAAACGTACAAATCAATTTCGTCAAAACAGACGATTATTTGTAAGCCCGCGTGATATCATTCTGCAATCACATAATCTTTATATATTTTCAGAGCTACTAATGATAATTAAAGGCATCATTGAGAAGCTTTCCTCAAACGCACGAGCGACTAAAATATAAAAGCGGCCTGGCGCGAGAATGCGGCGCAGGATTGATCGTGGCGTTCTCGTGCCAGGCATTGAAGGAAAGTTAAAGCACTACTATCAGAATCTCTGCCAAGTAAAAGGCACGAGTACGCATCGGCACATTGGCCAGGCCGCATACTCGCGCCAGGATTTGGGGCAACCCATTGCGGCGGACTTTGAAATCCCCGTAATTTTAGCGAGCAGTTGCTTAGTCCCCCCTCAGCTAAAATTCATTGACTGATTTCAACCCGAACAAACGGCCTTTTACCCATAATTTGTAATCCCGGTTATAGTACTTTTTATTCCGGTTTGTAAGTGCGTCAGGGTCTAAGCTGGTTAAATCAGGTTTTCCTGCATTCACCCATGAAGTGTACCAGAAATTTCCTGTTGCTGCAATAGCCAAGCGCATTTGTTTTTCAACCATGCCATTCAGCATCAGGTGAAATTTTGATGAATATGCAAAGGAGTGTTTGGACTGATTATACTTATTTTTTATGATATTACCAGCGGCATCTTTTTCAAAAACCTGGTCTGCCGGAAAACTGCTCCGAAGTGCTTTTTCTGTAAGCAAAACGGTATCCACTAAAGTATGGCTGTTTTGAATGATGCGCCATATCTCTTTTTTAGGTTCGGCCATAAAAAGGGCATCGCCGGTATGCAGATTGTAAGCGCTGCCAAACGTTTCCGGTAATCTTGATTCCCAAAAAGAATGAATTCCCTTTTGACCGGAAAGTTGCCCGTCGTGGTTAATCGTTGTATGAAGGGGCATGCAGGCATCGGCCAGATAGTGAGCCAGATCGCCAGATAAAAAGAGTATCTCGGATTTGTTTCTATCCCTGAAAGCTTTCGTAAGTTTTGTTGTGATCTCGTCGATATACCATGGGAGAAGCCCGGCTTTCTGCAACAGGCTGTCTGTGTATTTTGCAGTTGCCTCTTTCATGGTATGCGGAATAGTATCTGAAGGAGAGCCTGGTAACATTTCGAGGTCAACATAATGCCGGTTGCTTTCTGCTTTATCGTTAATTGCATATTTACGAACGTCTGGTATTACTGCCTCTTCTGTAATGAAATCAATATGGTTGTAAAAAAATCGCCTCATTTCTTCCGGAAGGGTAAACACAGCAGCCCTGTTGATGCGCAAATGCGCCCAATATCCCCAGCCAAACAGATCAGAAACAGCACCGGTAGCAAAAAATATCACCAGGAGAAAAAATAATTTAGACTTCATGTCGGTATACCTGTTTTTACCATGAAGGTAAGGGATGCACCTGAGCAGGAGACATTGCTGACGTAATATGAATAATTATTTAACGGCTTAGGTATATGCCGAGAAAAGTTGCTGAAAGGCCGGTAACAGTGCTTCCGATCACATAAAGGAAAAATGCAAACAGGTTTCCCGATCTTAATAACAACACGTTTTCTATGGCAAAGCTCGAAAATGTGGTGAAGCCTCCGCACAAGCCCGTAACAAGGAAAAGCCGGGTGGCTGGGGAGAAAAAATTTTCTTTCTCCGCAAGTGTAAAAAATATTCCGATCAGAAAGCAACCAATAATGTTTACCGCAAAAGTACCGGCAGGAAAAACAGATGGATAAACCTTTTGCGTGAATAGCTGAATGCCGTACCGCAATACACCTCCCAGTCCGCTACCTGCTGCTACGATGATGATTGATTTCATAAGGTAAAGATATAAACCGGGGTTCTATACATTTTGCCAATTAAACAGAAAAGGTTTTGTGTGGCAATCAGATGCTAATGAATGTCTTTCAGGTCAACCAGCCATTCATCGTTTACCTTCACTATTTTTATAGAAGTGGTATCTTTTCTTTCAAAAGTATTTGTGTAAACAAAGTTGGCCGTTGAGTCATTGACCTGATCTATTCTTATGGCGATAATACTCGCGTCTTTATAATTGACCTTATCTTCTTGTTTGCGCCTGTCATAATCCTTCCTCCACTTATCAAGCAGCATGACATTTGTATTTGTAGAATCTTTCAGTAGATAAAACAAAGCTTTATCATAATCACCGTCCAGGGACGCGCGGATGAATTCGCGGCCGGCTTCACCTGCGTCTTCTGCTTTTTGATATCCCTCATTATTGCACGAGACCAATAAGGCTACTAAGGAGAAGGTCATCATTTTCTTCATTTCTTATGAATTGCATTTCTGGTTTACAGGAAGTTACAGGTAACCAACAGCATAACCGCGAGCTAACGGACAGATTTGCCTTACCTGAAGAACGATATAAGCTAAACAGGCGGCAGGATCACTTCATTAAGTTGGCTGTTACATCAGCCTGATGATACGGGGTTAATGTTCGAGTTGTTCTTTTTGTTTTTCACGCTCGTAAGCACGGATAATGGCTTTTACCAGGCGGTGACGCACTACGTCTTCTTCATCAAGTTCTATATGAGCTATCCCATCAACACCTTGCAATATCCTTACAGCCTTTTCGAGACCGCTTCTTTGATTTTTTGGCAGGTCTACCTGTGTAAGATCTCCGGTAATGATCGCTTTTGCATTTGCCCCTATACGGGTAAGGAACATTTTTATCTGGAGATCAGTAGCGTTTTGTGCTTCATCAAGTATAATGAATGCATGGTCAAGTGTCCGTCCGCGCATGTAGGCAAGAGGAGCGATCTCAATGGTGCGGGTGCTCATGTAATAACCCAGCTTGTCGGCGGGTATCATATCATCAAGCGCATCATATAACGGACGCAGGTATGGATCAATTTTTTCTTTAAGATCGCCGGGTAAAAAGCCCAGACTTTCCCCTGCTTCCACTGCCGGCCTGGTTAATATGATCTTTTTGATCATTTTATTTTTTAAAGCCCTGACAGCGAGCGCCACGGCAGTATAGGTTTTGCCTGTTCCGGCCGGACCAATGGCAAACAGGATATCATTTTTATCTGTGGCAGTCACCATTCGTTTCTGATTTACCGTCCTCGCCCTGACAGTTTTGCCATTAGGGCCGAATACAAGTACATCATTGGGGTTCCGGTCAACAAAATTATCTACCGTTTCCACATCATCACCGCCACCACCGAGTATCTGTTCCATATAAGTTTCACTCAGTTGGCCATTTCGTTGCAAATACTGCACTACAAGGTTAATTTTGTCTTTAGCTGACTCAACCTGTTCAGGAGCGCCGCTTAATTTGAGCTGGGTGCCTCGTGAAAGAATTTTGAGAAGGGGGAATTTTTTTTTGAGTATGTCTAATTTGCCATTATTTACACCAAAAAATTCAAGTGGGTTGACGCTTTCAAGGTTAATTATTGTTTCTGTCAATTCGTTGCAGATTTAATTTCGAATACTATTCAAAAGGCTGATCTTATCACCAGTATAATACTTTCACGGGGAATAATTGATAAAGTTAGGTATTTGGCTGGTGATATTGGCGAACCCTTATTATAATATTTGGTTAAGAGCCCGGATAGTTCATAATATGCGCAAAATGATCTGCACAGCGGCTATTGCTTAAATGAAGCAGTCTCGTTAACAACAGCTTATGAAGAACTGCCGGGTACACAGGCTGACCATTTTGATCCAGGTATATTGTTTCCAAATGCTGGATTTGCCACCGTTAATCTGAAATCCGGACCGCTGCCTTCAGGCCAGCTTGTAAACCTTTCCCGGAAGAGACTTCACTACTCCCTCGAACTCCAGGTTCAGCATAGCCGAAGCAACCGAACTAACGCTTAGGTTGCTCAACATATTAAGTTCATCTATAGGTGTCAATTCTTTCTCCTTTAGAATATTAATGATGATTCTTTCCTCATCGCTTAATTGAATAAACAGTTCGCGCTGATGCATAGACGGTTTCTTCGTCTTTTCCTCCCAGCCCAGTGTTTCAAGTAATTGCTTCGAATCTGTGAGCAGTATGGCCCTGTTGGTTTTGATGAGATGATTACATCCAGAGCTTTTATTGTCGGTTGTTCTGCCCGGAAAAGCAAAAACGTCCCTGTTATAGCTGTTCGACATTGCCGCCGTTATCATGCTGCCTCCTTTAATGCTGGTTTCTACAACGATCGTAGCATCGCTGATGCCCGCTACTATCCTATTGCGGATCGGGAAATTGTGTTTATCGGGTTTGGTCTTACTGATGAATTCCGTCAGGATACCGCCCTGCATGATCATATCTTTGGCAAGCCCCTTATGTTGTACCGGGTAAATGGAGTCGAGGCCGTGGCCTACTACCCCGATCGTTGGCATATTATATTTCAGGGAAGTTTTATGAGCGATCGCATCTATCCCGAAAGCTAACCCGCTGACGATAACAATACCGGTCGATGAAAGGTCCCTGATGATCTCTTCTGTTACCTGTTTGCCATATCCGGTGTTTAGCCGGGTGCCAACGATTGCAAGTACTTTTGAATGATTAAGATCGGCATTGCCCCGGTAGTATAAAATAGTAGGCGGATCGTAACAGTTAAGAAACCGCTTCGGGTATTTGTCGTCTGTAAGAAAAAGGGGCTGTATGCTATATTTTTGAATGAATGCGATTTCTTCTTCCACCCTTTTAAAGTCGGTGAATTCTTTGATGTTTTTTGCTCTGATGTCACCGATGCCTTCGACCTTTCCAAGCGATGATCTTTTGGCGGTAAAGATTGACGAAGCATCCCCGAACTGATCGGTTAAAGTTCGTGCATGAACGGCACCAATGTTGGGGACTAAAGTGAGGGCGATTTGGTATAATAGCTCAGCTGGCATCAATGCATGATTACGTCATTGGGCCAAATATAAGTTTGTATCAGCAGGTTGAAAGGGTGAATTTCACATTTGTCGAATGATAGCCTTTTGTATTGGCGCAGGATATTAGTTCCCCACAATTTTCAGTTCTGTCCTCCGGTTTCGTGCCCTGCCTTCTTCGTTTTTGTTATCATCAACCGGTTGCGTATCCCCGTAACCCTTCGCAGATAACCGTTTCATATCTATTCCCTTGAGGTTGAGATAATTAACTACCGCCTTTGAACGGTTATCAGATAATTTCATGTTGTCTGCAGGTTTTCCGACATTATCGGTATGCCCGGCGATTTGGATTTTAACGCCGGGATTGTCCTTTAGCAACTGGATAATGTTGTCCAGTTCCACCTGTGATTCATTTTTCAGCTCAAACTTACCTACGTCAAAGAAGACGTTTTTAAGCACTACGCTTGCGTTAGCTTCTATTGGCTGTAAAGGGATATCAATGTTATAAGTAGAGTCAGGGCTTTTCTGGCTTAACGGAAAATTTTCAGAAAAAAAGAGGTACCCTTTCCTGTTTACATTAAAGGCATAATTTCTTCCTACGGGTAAGGTGATCAGATAGCCGCCCATCTCATCGGTTTGTACTTTGCTGATCACTTCTTTTGTCATAAGATCAGTTAATTCGACAGCCGAAGGAAGGCCTTTGGTGGATTTTTTATCAAATACTTTTCCTTTTACCCACAATGTTTTTACCGGCCTTATATCGCTTCGCAATTCAAACGTGTATATGTCCAGGCCGCCCCTGGTATCGTTTCTGTCGCTGGCGTAGTATGCTGTCGTCCCATCCGCCGCAACGATCATGGTACCTTCTTTTTCTATGGTGTTGATAGGGTAGCCAAGGTTTTCCGGTGAGCTCCATTTTCCGTTGGGTCCCTTATGCACAACAAACAGATCATCTCCTCCATAACCGGTATGGCCGCTGGAAGTAAAATAAAGCGTATGGTTATCGGCATGAATAAACGGGCAGCTTTCCTCACCGATGGTGTTTATTTCGGAACCCAGGTTTTCGGCCTTGCTCCATTTACCATCCGGCAAACGATGGCTGACGTAAATGTCGCTGCCTCCGAATCCATCAGGCCGGCGGCTGGCAAAATAAAGGTCCCTTTTGTCCGGAGACAAGCTTGGCGCCGACTCCCATCCTTCCGTATTTATATTCCCGCCTAAATTCTCCGGTGTGCTCCATTCCCCCGTGGAGGTAAGATAAGATATATACAAGTCGAAATTTCCAAAGCCATCAGGGTTGTCCGCTGCTGTGAAAACAAGCCATTGTCCGTCCTGTGAAATATTTTGTGCAGCTTCATTCCTGCCCGTGTTTATTGTGCCAAGTCCTGTGGCGTTGGTCCAATTATTCCCTACCAGTGAAGACCGGTAAAAGTCTTCATTAAAATTGTTTACCCTCCTGGTAAAGACGAGCTCTTTGCCGTCAATGGTGAGCGTGGGAAAATATTCAGGGTCTTTGGAATTGACCCCGTCGCCCATGTTGCGGGGTTCGAACTTATAATCGGCAATGTTGTGAGCCTTGGCATATTCAACAGCGAACGTAAAACAACGTTTGCGGTATTCTCCCGCCTTCCGGCTCTTGTCATTGAGATCAGGGATCGTAAGAAATTCATTTACCGCCGCCAGCGCCTTTTCAAATTCACCTTTTCCAGCCAGGTTAATTGCGTACGGCAGGTTGTAATCCCTGAAATATTCCGCATCGATCAATCTTGCTTTTTCATAGTTGTCCGTGGCTTTTTCATAGTTTTTCATTTCGCCGTACATCCCGGCAATGGAAAGCCAAGCATCCTCAAATTTTGGATCTGCTTTCACTGCGTCCTCAAGAATGCTGATGCTTTGTTTATAATTTCCGTTTTCTGCCGCTTCGAGAGCTTTAGCATACAACTGGGTGGCTTTCTTATTGACCTTTGCAGGATCAAACTGGCCGTTAACGATAAAACATGAAAGTATCAGGATAACAGAGAGGCAATGCTTCATATAGGTCGATATCAGGTAAAACGAATGTTACCGGTATTTAGTCTATTACTGTTCGGTAAGAAAAGTGTTCAATGGGCTGGTGATCTTTAAGGAACATTTATGTATTTATGGATTTGCAGGCTGAGTTCCCACTCCGGGTGTGATTTGATATACTCGATAATTACTGGTGTTACTATGGCTGCCTTATCCCATTCAGGCTGCAGGTACAGCCTGCACCGGGGTGACACCATTCTGGCATGATCTTCAGCCCACTTGAAATCGCTCATGTTGAAAATCACTACTTTCAATTCATGAGCGTACCGCAGTACTTCCGGGAGCGGGAACTTAAATTTTTTGGGCGAAACACAAATCCAATCCCATTTGCCGCTTAACGGGGAGGAGCCGGACGTTTCTATGTTTGTCTGAAAGCCTGCTTTATGTAGCTGGCTTGTTAGTTCGGTGCAATCGTGCAACAGCGGCTCACCGCCGGTAACAACAGCCAGCCGCCCGGGGTGCCCGGATGCCTGCGAAACAATTTCTTTTATACTTTTATGGGGATGCTTTGAGGAATCCCAGCTTTCTTTTACATCACACCATACACAGCCGACGTCACACCCTCCCAGGCGGATAAAATAGGCAGCCTGTCCCTGGTAATATCCCTCCCCCTGTAATGAATAAAATGCTTCCATTACCGGAAGGGTCTGTGTAATTTGTTGAGTGCTTGCGATCATGAGGCGCGAAGTTCGGAATATATTTGCAGATTTTAAGGTTTCACCGGTTAAGGGTTCATCCTTCCTCCGTGCCGGGCACGCACTGAACCATTTTGATTTTGTGCGTGACTCATCAGGGCAGAGGTTGCAGGCAGGCGGGCTGATGTGCTGCAGCGAATCTCCGGGCTGACTCGCTTTATGTAGAAATCGCTGAACCGCGTGTCCAGGGCTCTGAAAAAAGTTTTCACTGGCGACTGTATGAAGTTCCCCGTTGATCTTAGCATTTCTGCATCTACCCTAATTAAGCTCCTGGCACGCCTTAAAGGTATTTTTCATCAATGCAGCTATCGTCATAGGCCCCACACCTTTGGGAACAGGGGTGATGTAACTGCATTTAGGGGAAACCGACTCAAAATGAACGTCCCCTTTTAGTGCATATCCTGACTTCTTTGACGAATCTTCCACCCGGGTTATGCCTACATCAATAACGATGGCGCCATCTTTCACCATATCTTCCGTCACGAACCCGGGTTTTCCTAAGGCAGCCACAAGAATATCTGAGTGCCGGCAAATGTCTTTTAGGTTGGCGGTGTGGGAATGGCAGAGCGTCACTGTGCAGTTGCCCGGATTACGGTTACTGCTCAGTAATATGCTCATGGGCCGGCCAACAATGTTGCTGCGGCCAATCACCGTGGCAACCAGCCCTTTGGAAGGAAGTTTATAATGTTCAAATAACAGCATGATTCCATACGGCGTTGCCGGAATAAAGGTGTCTAACCCCTGCACGAGTCGCCCGACGCTTACCGGGTGAAAGCCATCTACGTCCTTAGACGGGGAAATGGTATGAATGACTTTTTCTTCAGAAATATGTTCCGGTAATGGTAGCTGTACCAGCACGCCGTCCACATCGGGGTCTATATTCAGGTCTTCAATAATGTTCAACAGGCGTGTTTCTGAGATAGTATCTTCCAGTGTGATAAGGGTTGACTTATACCCTACTTCAGCGCATGCTTTTACCTTGGCGGCGACATAAGTTTCACTTGCTCCGTTATTACCGATCAATACAGCCGCAAGGTGAGGAACCTTCTTCCCTTCAGACACCAACTGGGCCACTTTGATTTTCAACTCATCCAGGAAAGCACGGGATGCTACCTGCCCGTCTAAAATTTGCATGCGCAAAGGTAATGTGTGATGTCTCACAAAATGCAGGTAAAACACGTAATTATTTTACCTGTTAATGGCTGAGTTTTACTGCTGCGATATGCACATAGTTCCTGCTATTATATTGACGATTACTGCTTTTGTTCCCTATTGGTGCCCTGCCCAACTGATGCGTTCGCCTTTGGAAATGCGGTACTATGGGGTGGGCACCTACAGCAGGAACTTTACTGATGTGTTTTCCATAATTACGAACGAGGCTGCTGTAACAAATGTTACCGAAGCTATGGCCGGCGTATATACAGAAAGAAGATACAATGTAGAAGAGCTAAACCTGTGCCGCGGCCTGGTTGCGTTTCCGGTGAAAGGGGGGAGTGCAGCTTTCACGGCCGGATATACCGGATCTAAAGGTTTTAATCAGTCACAGTTAGGGATTGTTTATGGAAAAAGGCTTGGTGAGATTGCCGACCTGGGAGTACAATTCAATTACAACCAGGTCAGCATTGCCGGTTACGGAAGTGCTTACGCGCTAAATGCCGGGATCGGTTCAATATTTCATATCAACAAAAGCCTGCACACCGGATTTCATGTTTATAACCTGTTTAATGCAGGAACATTGCCTTCAGGGCCTGGTGAAAGGGCTTCAACGGTTTTTAGTACCGGCTTTGGATACGAAGCTTCTGACAAACTCTTCATTTGCGCGGAAGCCTCGAGAGAAGGCAACCAGCCCGCCAGTGTTAATGTTGCTCTTCATTATGCATTTGTAAAACAGTGTTTTGTCCGCGTAGGCATGGCTACTTCATCTGCAAGCTCTTTCGCCGGAGTCGGCATCAAATGGCAAGGATTCAGAACAGATATCTCCGCAACCTGGCATCCACAATTAGGGTTCACGCCTGCATTTCTCATTGCTTTCAATCTTAACAGAAATCAATCAAAGGAAGAATGAAGTACGTGCTGTTATCATCATCCCTTGCACTGATCTCCTCCATCGCGGTCTCACAGGAATTTGGAAGCATCGCTTCAAACGTTGAACAACATACTGAATTCCACGCTGAGAAAGATGAAGCTGCAGCTGAATATGAAGATGATTCCTACCTGTTAAATTTGGTAAAGTATACCGTTCGCCCCCTAAACCTTAACAAAGCAGGATCGGACGAGTTGAAGCACCTTCCTTTCTTAAACGACCTTCAAATCCAGAGTTTTCTGCTGTACCGGCGTCTTCTTGGACAACTGGTTAATATTTACGAATTGCAGGCAGTGCCGTATTGGAATATCAATACCATCAAACAGGTATTACCATATACCAGCCTGAGCGATAATAACATCCTTGACAATATCCGGGAAAGATGGAAAGGAGGATCGCATTCGTTGCTGCTAAGAACGTCGCGCGTACTGGAAAAATCGAAGGGTTTTCAGAAAAGCTCCGGTAGCAGTCAATACCCTGGCGACCCGCTCCGCCTGTACCTGCGTTATCAATACAATTATAAAAACGTATTGCAATGGGGTTTGTTGGCAGATAAAGACGCAGGCGAACAATTATTTAAAGGAGCGCAAAAGGCTGGTTTCGATTTTTACTCTTTTCACTTTTTCCTGAAAGATACCGGCCTTGTGAAGTGCCTTGCCATAGGTGATTACAGAATTAATATGGGGCAGGGGTTGGTACAATGGCAGGGTATTGCTTTTGGGAGATCTTCAGATATGGCAAACGTCATCAGGCATTCACAGGTATTGACGCCATATACAGCTCCTTCGGAATCAGGTTTTCACAGGGGCCTGGGACTGACATTGCAGAGAAAGAAATTGGAAGGGACGTTTTTCCTGTCGTATCAGAAGATCAGCGGAAACCTGGATACAGATTCGGTGAATAGCCATAGATATGTTTCATCTTTACTTCTTTCGGGATATCACCGGACGGTTGGAGAAATAGCGGACAAAAGTAATATTAACCAGTTGTCTGCCGGCGGCACACTTAAATACTCGGCCGCTAAATGGCACCTCGCAGTAAACGCCATCCGGCATCATTGGTCTGCTCCATTGAACAGAACTGACAAACCCTACAATCATTTTGCGGCAGAAGGAAATGTGTTTTTTAATGCCAGCCTCGATTACAACTTTGTATTTCGTAATCTTTATGTATTTGGAGAGGCAGCTATTAATAAACCTTTGAAGAAAGCCGTGGTAAATGGTGTATTGATAGCTGTAGATCCAAAAGTGGATGTTGTTTTTTTGCATCGCCTGATCGATAAAGGCTACCACGCATTGTATTCCAACGCTTTTACCGCAAACACAGCTACCGTAAATGAGAATGGCGTCTTCGGGGGGCTTTCCATAAGGCCAAACCCGGCGGTTACGATCAACTGTTATTCCGACGTCTTTCGCTTTCCCTGGTTAAAATACCGGGTGGATGCACCCTCGTGGGGAAAGGAATACCAGGTAAGTGTTGCCTATAAAGAGGGGAAACTGGCAGAAATATATTCGACGTACAGAAAACAACAGAAACAGATAAATCATCGTGGTACCGGTAATACAACAAGTGTTGTAGAAACTTTTTCGAGGGTAAACTGGAGGATTCAATCCAAAATAGCAATAAACAGATCCGTAAGTTTCCGGAACCGTTTTGAGATAAGCAGGTATGAAGTAAACGGGGCAGGTTCTGAACACGGTTTTATGGCGTTTATGGACGTTGGTTATAAGCCGCCATCGGGTGGCTGGTCGGCAAATGCGCGGATACAGTATTTTGAAACGGACGGATATAACGCCCGGATATATGCTTTTGAAAACGATGTTTTATACAGTTTTTCAACTCCGGCCCTCTTTGACAAAGGCTACCGCTATTACCTTAATTTTCATGTGGATTGCTCTGATTGGATTACCACTTCAGGTGCTAAACCATTAAAGATTGATTACTGGATTCGTTTTGCACGCACAGCGTACCCCGGGAAAACTTCCACGGGTACAGGAGCCGACATGATCATGGGGAATAGAAAAACGGAAATAAAGATGCAGGTCATGCTCGGGATTTAAATTGGTTGGTGCAGCATTTCTAAAAGATCAAATGTCTGTTATCAAAGCTCCGTTTATATAAATTAACAGATTTTTATTGTTAGGCCGGTTTGCTATATTTTCGGGTATAAATTCAAATATTAACACATGAGAAAAATTTTATCGCTACTTGCTGCAATACTCCTGTGCACAGCGGTGGCCTGGTCTCAATCATCTCCCGTTTCAGGCCAGATCAGGGACGACAAGGGTGATCCCGTTCCCTTCGCAACTATAAAAGTACGAGGCAGCAATGCCGCCGTTTCGGCCGACGCCAATGGTAGTTTCACGATTAATGCTCCAAAAGGTAGCACCTTATTAATTACTGCCGCCGGGTTCGATGGCTCGCAAGTAACAGTTGGCGATGAATCAACGGTTTCTATCTCGTTAAAAAGTCAGGCTTTACTGAATGAAGTAGTGGTAACGGCCTTAGGGATACAACGTCAGGCAAAAGAGTTAGGTTATTCTACGACAAGAGTCAGGAACGCGGAATTAACGCAGGCCCGTGCGGTGAATGTGCAAAATGGACTGACCGGAAAAGTATCCGGTTTGAATATTACGACAGTCAACAGCGGTGTTTTCGAGCAATCAAAAATAAATCTCCGGGGCATAAGATCCTTAACTGGTAATAACCAGCCATTATTGGTTGTCGATGGCATTCCAACTCCCATTGGTTTTATTTCTTCGTTGAATCCTAATGATGTACAGGATGTTAACATTTTAAAAGGCGCATCGGCTGCCGCTCTTTACGGTCCTGATGGTGTAAATGGCGTAATTATCGTAAGAACGAGGAGGGGAACCAGCGGCACTCCCGTTATCGCAGTAAGCCATACCACCCAGTTAACGAGGGTGTCTTTCCTTCCAAAAATACAGACACGTTTTGGAAGCGGATCTGGTGAAGACGCTTTCGGCAATCCCGTATACGTTCCTTTTGAAAATCAGCAATACGGGCCTGAATTTAATGGGGAGACCGTGGAGCTGGGCCCACATCTTGAAGACGGAAGCGTTCAAATGGTTCCATACAGGGCTCTAAAAAACGAAAAGAAAAAATTTTTTAATACAGGGTTAACCTTACAAACAGACGTGTCGTTTTCAACTCAGGATTTTTATTTATCTGTTCAGGACGTAGATATCAAAGGGATTACACCTGAAGATAAGAACAGAAGGACTTCATTCAGATTCAATGCATCAAAAGATTATAATAAGTTCCGGGCAAGTTTCAATGTTAATTACATACAGGGTAATTATGATGTGGTAAACAACGCCGCCTATTCAGGAAGGTTTGCAAGTTCATACAACGGAAGTGTGTATTTTACCATTCTCAATACGCCAATGCATGTTCCGATTACCTCTTATAAGGATCAAAACAGCAAATTTGGAAATTACTCCAATTATTATAATGAATACTTTGTAAATCCTTACTGGGTTATAGATAATCATAGAACAAGAGGGAGATCAGATGATATCCTGAGCTCCATGGAACTGAATTACAGTGTAGCAGACTGGTTAACTGCCACCTATCGGCTTGGAGCAACATTAGGTTTTAACACTTACAAAAATTCAAATTCCCCTATTACTGTGACCGATTTTGCTGCGTCACACAGGGGGCAGGCATTCAGAAATCAGCCAGGGTCCGTTGGTGATGGCCAGAGCTTATCAAGCAGGATTACCCAGGAGGTCTTTTTACACGGTAAAAGAGATGTCAGTGACTTTGGTGTGACTTATACCCTTGGAACGCGTTTCAGGCAGAACAACACAAAACAGATGGATATCGGAGGTAACAATCTCGTAGTTCCCAATTTATTTAATGTGTCTAATCGCACCGGAGAGCCGGTTGCGTCGGAAAGCAACTTTAGAAACCGGCTGCTTTCCGTTTTTGGAAGTGTTGCCGTGAGCTACAAAGGATGGGCTAACATTGAATTTGTAGGAGCCAATGACTGGGATAGCCGGCTTGATGTCAACAACAATTCTTATTTCTACCCGGGGGTGAATGCAGCTCTCGTTTTATCAGATGCGGTTCCAGCTATAAAGAATAGTTCCTTTATTTCCTATGCTAAATTAAGGGGGTCTATTTCAAAGTCGGCAAACGTAAATTTAGGGACATATGCACTTGAAGCTACCTACTCGCAATCAGGAGGGTTTCCTTATGGCGGTTTAGGAGGGTTTTCTGCAAACAATATCAAGCCTGATGAGGGCATCCAACCTGAATTTGTTAACTCAAAAGAAGCAGGGATCGAATTGGGTTTTCTGAATAACAGGATCAACCTGGAAGCTACTTATTTTAATCAGAACAATACGAACCAGATTCTTCAGGTACAACAATCATCAGCTACAGGGTACCCGAACAGGCTGGCGAATACCGCAGACTTTGTAAACTCAGGGGTTGAACTTGATTTGAGGCTTACTCCTTTAGTTAAATTAGGTAATGGCAGTTTTGATTTTAGTGTGAATGCAACCTATAATGATAACAAGATTAAATCTTTGTTTCCTGGTATTAATGAGCTTGTTATTGGAGGCACTTCTAATTTTACGCAAAGAGCAGCCAGTTCTCCCGACGCCTTTAACTATGCAATTGTCGGTATGCCGGCTTTTGTATTTAAATTAAGTGATTACGATAGGGATCCGCAGGGCAGGGTAATTGTTGATGCGGTTTCCGGTAATCCCAGCTTAAGCGACAGCCTGGTGACAATGGGTCGCTCATTGCCTTTATGGATCGTTGGATTAAATCCATCTTATTCATGGAAGGGGTTGACTGTATCTATGACCTGGGACTACAGAGGCGGGCACAACGCTTATCACGGGATTGGCTCTGATATGGATTTCACGGGTATCTCTGAAAGAAGCGCCCGGTTTGGACGCAAGAGATTTGTATTCCCTAATTCAGTGTATTACGATGGATCAAAATATGTTCCAAACGAAAATATCCAGGTGGCAAGCGCGGGAGTTAATTTTTATACTTCCGGTGCGTTAAACAGTGGTGTTGCCACGAACTATTTTAGCAGCGCCGCTTCGTGGAAACTAAGGGAATTGGCTATTACTTACAACTTGCCGATGGCTTGGATTGGGAATGGAAAGGTTATAAAGAGAGTAACAATAGGGGCGGTAGCAAGAAATTTATTTGTTTTCCTTCCTAAATCAAATCAGTGGACAGACCCTGAGTTCAATTACAGCACCACAGGAAATACTTACGGTATCAACAGCGTATTTTCGTCACCGCCATCGAGGCTGTTCGGCGGAACAATCGTATTAACTTTTTAAATTTTATGAAGATGAAGTGTATTAATAAGCTGGTATTAATGATGATTTTATTTTCGGCGTCGATGCTGAGTTGTAAGAAGGAGTTTTTCGATATCAACCAGAATCCAAATACAGTCACAGAATCAAATATCACTGCGGAGCTAATTCTGCCAAACGCGCTGCATAATGTTGGTGTTCAAACAGCACTGGGCTACGGATGGCTAAGCAACTGGATGGGCTATTGGTCTCCCTCGGGATCATACTCACCCAATACGGAAGAATCTACATACAACATAACCGGAGGATTTGGAGAAGCCAAGTGGGATGGTATTTATAACACTCTTTTTGATCTTGAAACTGTTGAGATAAAGGCACAGGCTTCTAATCAGCCATTCTACCGGTCCATTGCGATGATCATGAAGGCTCACTTGTTTCAAAACCTGGTGGATATGTTTGGAAATGTACCCTATTCGCAGGCTTTTAAAGCCGACATTCCATCGCCTAAGTACGACAAAGCTGAGGATATTTATAAAGATCTGCAGGTTAGATTAGACACTGCTATCGGTATAATGAAAGGTGTAACAGTTGGATCAACAAGTTACCAAAGGACGGTTGATATCGTTTACCAGGGGAATACTCAACGCTGGATAAAATTAGCCAATACGCTAAAGCTCAGGTTGTTAATCAGGCAGTCTCAGGTTCCCGGATTGGCGCCAAACGCCGAATTGGCAAAAATTGCGGCTAATGGAGGAGTTTTACAATCAGGTGAAAGCGCCAGCGTAAATCCTGGCTACCTTCAAAATGAAGGAAAGCAAAATCCTTTTTTTAACACCTATGGCTTTGCTGTAAATGGAAATGTTGCCAACGAATATTTTCGCGCCAACAACTATATCCTTGGTATTTTAAAAAGC
This sequence comes from Flavihumibacter sp., assembly GCA_041751095.1. Lineage (GTDB taxonomy): Bacteria > Bacteroidota > Bacteroidia > Chitinophagales > Chitinophagaceae > JADCRZ01. The sequence continues at coordinate 51,381 of JBGSYC010000289.1, read as the reverse complement.
AATAGTGACCCCCGGCTTTCGCGTTTTTTTCGTCCCGCAACCAATCCGGCAAATGCATCGAATCCATTCATAGGAACAACTTATGGTGCTCCACCGGATGTGGCGTTTGACGGAACAAGAACTTCTAATATCGGCCCTGGCCTCACTAACAAATTTGACCAGTCGCAATGGATTGTCACATCCGTAGAAAGTATGTTTTTACATGCCGAAGCGGTTGCAAGGGGATGGTTGTCCGGCGATGCAAGGACTGCTTATGAAAATGCAGTAAGGGAATCTTTTGTTTGGCTGGGTGTGCCAAGTGCAGCAACTGCGGCCGCTACTTATCTAACCACCGTAGCTAATGCAAATTGGGCAAATGCAGGCACTACCATGGACAGCAGGGTTAGGTTTATAGTATTTCAGAAATATATTTCATTAACTGGAATAAATCCGTTGGAGGCATGGAGTGATTACAGAAGATTAGGTGTGCCAACAAATATAGCTATATCGGTTAATCCTGCTAAAGTTTCAAATACGTTACCTGTCAGGCTTTTGTATCCTACAGATGAGTTTGCGGTGAATGCTGAGAATGTTCAGGCGGAAGGTTCCATCAATCAGTTTACATCCTTCATTTTCTGGGATAAATAATTTAATTCTTAAAAATTTTTTATGCGAAAAATAAAATCATCGTTCACAATTCCTGTTCTTTTATGGTGCCTCTTTTTGGGAGCCTGTCTCAAGGACAAATATGCTGATGAAGGCAGAGCGGGGTTTGAAATTAATAAGAATTCGAAAATAGTTGAAATCGGAGGGCCGGTTTCCGGATCTTATGCTGCAAGTCTCGATTTCAGTACAAGGGATACTTCCATTAACCTGGTTACGGTACGAGTTGCTGCAGAGCAGCCTGTCACCGAGGATGTTCAGGTTACAGTTAGGCTTGATCCTGCTCTGGTTACGGCTTATAATGCCAAAAACAATACAAAATATGTGGCACCCGCTTCAAATATCTATAAAATTGATAATCTCGTTGTAACTATTCCAAATGGGTCGCAAGAGGGATATCTTAAATTTACTGCTAAACCGTCAGATATAGCAGCGGGGGAATATGCACTCGGCGTAAGTCTGGTAAGCGTTTCAAATCCGGGGTATATCCTAAGCGGAAATTTTAAGAGCCAGGTAGTTATAATTGGGGTTAAGAACCGGTATGACGGCCTGTATAAGGTAACAGGCTCGCTTATTGATCTGGTAGTTCCAACAATCACTGGTTTATACCCTTTAAATTGGGAACTCGTGACGAATGGCGCGAATTCAGTGACGGTTGTGGATAAAGATTATACAGGAACACCCACTCACATTATTTCCAGTGGAGGTGCAGCTTCGCAATACGGTAGTTTTGGCCTGATTGTAAACTTTGATCCTGCCACCAACAAAATTACAAATATAGTAAATTACTATGGCCAGCCTGCTCCAAATGGACGTTCTGCGGCGTTGGATCCTACTGGTGTGAATGCCTACGATCCTGCCACCAGAACGATCAAAATCAAATATAATTTACTTCAGCCGGGGACTACTGTAAGAACCAGATTTGACGAAACGTGGAATTATATCGGACCGCGGTAAGTTACCGCTATGAGTTAAAGTTTTGATTGCATTTATTTTATATTCAATGATATCTAGGTATAAGTGCATTCAAAACAAATCAAGGTTTTTAGTGTTAATAAAAAATTATATTTTTATAATACCTGTTTGAATTTATTCAAAGTATTGGAACCAATCAAAAGTTAGCATCCTGTATTCTTCACAGGAGTAAGAACAATCAATCAATTGCCAGCCGGATTTTTATGTGAATCTTTTGTTTTCATGTTGAAGGTATTTCTACATGGTTACGGGAGTAAAGTCTGTAAGATTCACATTAAATTAATATTCCGTTCATGGCATGATAATATTAAAGGGGCATGGTCTAAAGTTTGCAATATATTTTTAAAGAGTCATCATCTCCATTCTATTCCCTGAATACTGGTTATGATCATTCTATTCAACGACTTCACTTATTTCAGAGAAACGAGAGCGTGCCTTCTGAATTACTATCATTAAAAATTAACGTTCACTAAATTAGCGCAAAATGAGAAAATTTTTTATTCTCCTTCACATGGCATTACTATGTTCGGTAATGTCTTATGCACAATCGCGAATGGTAACCGGACAGGTTAAAGACGAATCCGGGAAGCCCGTGCCATTTGCTTCCGTGGCTGTCAGAGACCCGGTAAGCGGGGTTGCAACCGGCGGTACCTCCGCCGATGTGAATGGATTTTTCAGGATCGATGTCGGTACGGGAAAAGTTTTGGTAATCAGCTCTGCAGGATTTGCAGCAAAAGAAGTTGCCGTAACCTCCGGATCAAACAACTATAATATTCAACTGGGTAACTCCGCACAGGTTATCAGTGAAGTGGTGGTAACTGCGTTAGGCATCAGACGGAACAAAAACCAGTTGCCTTATGCTGCCCAACAGATCAGTGGAGAAGAAGTAAGCCAATCCCGGAGTGGTAATTTTATCAGTTCGATGTCGGGTAAAGTATCCGGAGTGGAAATCAGGCAGGGTAATGCAATGGGTGCTTCTACCAATATTGTGATCAGAGGAACAAAATCCCTTACTAAAAATAATCAGGCAATGTTCGTAGTAGATGGAGTTCCCATCGACAACTCCAATACAAATAGCAGTGGTAGCTCTGATCCGCTTCGTGATCAGCAAAGAGGAAGAGGGGGATTTGACTATGGTAATGCGGCAGCGGATATTAATCCCGACGACATAGAATCAGTTACGGTTCTGAAAGGGGCTGCAGCAACTGCCCTCTATGGTTCACGGGCTGCAAATGGTGTGGTAATGATTACTACCAAGAAAGGAAAAAGAGGCCTCGGAGTTACTGTTAATTCGGGGGTTACTGTAGGGAAGATCGATAAGACCACTTATGCGAAATATCAAAAAGAATATGGCGCCGGCTATGCAACGGCCGGATATGGATCACCCGATGGTGCTTTCTTTTATTTTGACGTTAACGGCGATGGTGTAAAAGATCGTGTTACACCTACAACTGAAGATGCTTCATACGGTGCAAAGTTTGACCCCAACGTTATGGTTTACCAGTGGGACGCATTTGACCGGACTTCTCCCAACTTTCAAAAGGCACGCCCTTGGGTTGCCGCCGCGAATGATCCCACAAGCTTCTTTGAAACCGCCTTTTCAACCATAAACAGCGTTGTGCTTGACGGCGGTTCTGATAAGGGCAACTTCAAGTTAGGGTATACCAGAAATGAAGAGAAAGGAATTATGCCGAATAGCAAACTCACAAAAAATATCTTAAACTTCGGGTCATCTTACAATCTCACAGAAAAATTAATAGCTGCAGCTACAATAAATTTTTCACGGGTTCAGGGAAGGGGACGGTACGGTACAGGGTACGACGACTGGAATGTGAACCAGTCGTTCAGGCAATGGAACCAGGCTAACGTCGATTTCAGAGAACAGAAAGATGCCTACTTCAGAAGCAGGCAGAATATGACCTGGAATTGGGCAGAGCCGGACAAAGAATCAGGCCTGTTCCCTATTTATACAGACAATCCTTACTGGAACCGTTATGAAAATTACCAGAACGACAATCGTTACAGGTACTTTGGGAACGCTTCATTGACATATAACCCGGTAGACTGGTTAAATATACTTGGCCGGGTTTCACTTGATTCGTATGACGAACAGCAGGAAGAAAGGGTAGCGGTAGGCAGCCATGACCCATCCTTCTATGGCCGCTTTAACAGAACTTTCCGAGAATATAATTATGACCTCTTGGCGAATTTCAATAAGAACATAACAACGGATTTTAATATTAAAGCACTTGCGGGTATCAATATAAGGCGAACAACCATTAATGCTCTTTATGCTGCCACCAACGGCGGGCTGGTAGTTCCGAATTTATATTCTTTGTCTAATTCATTAAATCCAATTAAGGCGCCGGATGAGAATGCCGATCAAATTGCAACTGATGGATACTTTGGTGGCATTACGCTCGGGTACAAAGAATTTCTTACATTGGAAGGAACAGGCCGGATAGACCGTTCTTCAACATTGCCGGTAGATAAGAATTCCTATTTTTATCCCTCTGTATCAGCGAGCTTCCTCTTTTCGAAGTTACTCGCCGGAACTGCCTGGCTGTCGTCCGGTAAATTAAGGGCAAATTATGCGGAAGTCGGTAATGGTGCCCCCTTTGCAAGTCTTGCAGATATTTACGATAAGCCGACTCCCTTTGCCTCGGCGCAGTTATTTTCCCTTCCAAACACCAAAAATAATCCTGAACTGAAAGAGGAGAGAACAAAAAGCAAGGAGGTCGGCCTCGAGGTGGCGTTCCTGAACAACAGAATAGGATTTGACGTTAGTTATTATTCAACAAAAAGTGTTGACCAGATCATCCCTGTAAGCGTTTCGGCTTCTACCGGGTATAGTTTCAAATTTGTAAATGCAGGGGTGATCCAAAACAGGGGAGTGGAGCTATCTATGTTTATAACCCCTGTTAAAACAAGGGATTTTTTGTGGAATATGAGTATAAACTGGACAAGGAACCGGAATGAAGTGCTGTCTTTGTTTGACAACAGCAAAAATTTGCTGATTGGTTCAGGTGAGTTTCAGGGAGGGGTTTCTGTTAATGCAACGGTAGGCCAGCCTTATGGAACAATACAGGGCAAAACCTGGGTGAGGCATGAAAACGGGGAAAAACTGGTGGGGGAAAACGGGTATTATGTTCAAACAACAACAACAAATAATGTTCTCGGCAATATAAACCCTGATTGGATCGGAGGAGTTTACAACACATTTAAATACAAGAATATATCACTCGGGTTTCTGATTGACGTCCGTAAGGGAGGAGATATTTTCTCTCTTGATATGTATTACGGTATGGCAACGGGAGTTTATCCCGAATCCGTAATCAGGAACGACCTTGGTAACCCTTCCAGGAATTCACTTGCCGAGGGTGGCGGCATTATTATGCCGGGCGTAACTGCAGATGGGAAGCCTAATACAAAAAGAGTAAGGAACGATTATGGAATTTTCGGTTATGCGCGTAATCCTGCTGCTGCATTCGTATACGATGCCAGCTATGTTAAATTAAGGGAGTTGGTTCTCACATATGCCCTGCCTCAAAGTATCGCCGGGCGGTTGGCACCCTTCAAGGGAATTAGCCTTTCAGTAATTGGCAGAAATCTGTGGATCATCCATAAGAATCTGCCGTATGCCGATCCTGAGGAGAATCTGAGTTCCGGTAATGCGCAGGGTTATCAAAGTGGCGCATACCCCACGACAAGAACCATCGGAGCTAACCTTAAATTCACATTTTAAATAGTAAGAAATGAAAAAGCACTTTATTATATTAATTGCCCTTGTTTCTACATTGTCATGTACCAAGGATATATCGCGTTATAACCAGGAAACCAAGAAGGCAGCGAATGTTCCCGGGGGGCCCTTGTTTTCTAACGGGGTAAGAAATCTGGTAGATGCGCTGACAAGCCCTAATGTGAATATTAACGTATTAAGGCTTACAGTTCAGCACTGGGCCACTACCACTTACCAGGACGAGCCCAATTATGACTTTACCACGCGTAATATTCCGCAAACATTTTGGAGGATTCTTTACCGTGATGTGTTGAACGATCTGCAGGAAGCTAAACGTTTAATTCCGGGTGACATCACCCTGGCAGAGGCCACGAAAAAAAATCAAACGGCTATTGTGGATATAATGCAGGTTTACACTTACTCGGTATTGGTAAACACATTCGGGAATGTACCATACTCCGAGGCCTTGGATTTCAATAAAGTTTTTCCGAAGTATGACGACGCAAAAACAATTTATGATGATCTGCTGGTACGATTGAATGCGGACATCGCCGCCCTGGGTTCGGGAGGTGCTGCTTTTTCCGCAGGAACTGATGTAATATACGGGTCAATGCCTGAAGCTGCGCGCGTCAATGCCTGGTTGAGGTTTGCAAATTCACTCAAGATCAGACTTGCCATGACGATTGCCGATGTTGATGCGGCTAAAGCAAAAATTGCTGTTGAGCAGGCGGATGCCAACGCATTTAGATCTTCTACTGATAACGCCGTTTTTAGATATCAGAATGCCACCCCTAACACTAACCCGATCTGGGTTGACCTTGTTCAGAGCAAACGCCAGGATTTTGTTTCCGGTGAAACCCTTGTTAACAGGATGAAAGCGCTTAATGATCCAAGGCTCACTTTGTACTTCAGGCCAAATGATGCAGGTGAATATGTTGGTGGAGTGCAGGGCGCGCAGAATACTTTTCCTTTGTTTGCTAAACCAAGCAATAAGATCACTCAAATTGATCTCCCCGGATTGTTGCTGGATTATTCAGAAATTGAATTTTACCGGGCTGAAGCAATTGAACGGGGGTTTGCAGTAAGCGGAACAGCCGCCGCTCATTATAATAATGCCGTAAGGGCTTCAATACTATATTGGGAAGGTACTGATGCTGCGGCGGATGCCTATCTGGCCAGTCCTGCAGTTGCCTATCAGACGTCTGCCGGCACTTATAAACAAAAAATTGGGGCACAAAAATGGATCGCTTTATACAATCGGCCGTTTGAAGCGTGGACGGAGGTACGGCGACTTGATGCACCAACCCTTCCCTTACCGGCTGGTGCTGAATCGGGGTATCCAAACCGACTGCCTTATCCTACGAATGAACAAACGCTGAACAATCAAAATTATACTGAAGGCGCTTCCAAAATGGGAGGCGATAAAGTAGAAACTAAACTGTTCTGGGATAAGTTTTAATCCCGGCTTGTAAGTTAAAAAGACCCTGTTGCCATAGTAGCAGGGTCTTTTTAGTGGTATTATTCGTTAGGTGCGGAGAAACTAAACAACTCACGCGGAAGAACCTGAATATCCCTCCGGGACCCCCGGGGGGTTAGTGGTGGTCAAAGGTTTGCATATCAACAGCGTATTCATTTCGCCAGATACCAGTGGATATAATTATTCAAATACCGATAGTTTTCCGCTTTACATTAGCTTCGTAAAAAAATCGTTCATGGAAAGCAACAGTCAGCCTAATCAACTGAACATCGAAATATCCGAAGAAACGGCCGAAGGGCAGTATGCTAATCTTGCCATTATTACTCATTCCCACGCTGAGTTCGTGATCGACTTTGTAAACGTGATGCCGGGCACTCCAAAAAGCAAGGTAAAGTCACGAATTATTCTTACCCCCCAGCATGCCAAGCGTTTTATGAAAGCACTAATGGAAAACGTAAGCCGTTTTGAAGCGGTTAATGGAGCCATCCAGGACCTTGAGGCTGTTGAGCTGCCGATGAATTTTGGCGGTCCGACTGCGCAGGCGTAACAGGTGGTAGTCAGCCGTGAGCTATCGGCTGTCAGAAGCTACCTTATCAGCACCATACTACCTTTTTTCATCACGCTCTTGCCGGTAAAATCTTTTCCTTTCACTACCCACACATATGCGCCCGCGTCCTGGTCTCTGCCGCCGAATTTGCCGTCCCAACCCCTGCTGACGTCTTTGCTGCTGTACACCATCTGCCCCCACCGGTTATATACCTGGAAGATTTCAATGGTGGTGATGCCGACAGGTATCGGCCTGAACAGTCTGTTCCCGGGCCCTGCCGGAGTGAAGGCATTAGGGACAAAGATATCCGGGTTGGTTTTAAAAACTTTTATATTAATGGTATCAAAATTAAAGCATCCTTTTTCAGTAGAAGCTTTCAGGTAATAAGTCATATTATCATTAAGCGTGGCAACCGGAGACTGGATGTCTGTTCCATTAAGCCCGGTTGGGGGCGACCATTGAAAAAATTCGGCTCCGCTTGCCTTTAATTGAAGGGGCTGGCCAAGAACAATCGAAGTATCATTTCCTGCGCTGGCGTTTATCTTCGGCTCAACTGTTACCAGCACGGTATCCCTCTTCGGTTTAGGGCATCCCCGGTTGTCAAATGCGGTAAGCACGAAGGGAGTTGTTCGCAGCGGAAAAGCCATCGGGCGTAATGACGATGCGTTGATGAGCGCGCCCGACGGTGACCAGTTAAAGGATGCTCCCGTGATAACACCGTTAAGCTGAACGGTATCCTCGTAACAGATAGTTACGTCATTTCCTGCATTCACGCGCGGGTAAGGCACGGCAGTAACGATAACCTCATCCGTAGCCCGGCACTTTCCTATGGAAGCGGTCACCTGAAAGGTCGTAGTAACGGCTGGGGTCGTAAGCGGCCTTCTGAGGCTGGCATTATTTACAGCGTTCGCCGGTGTCCAACTGAATGCCAGACCGTTGCCTGCAGCATTGAGAGTAACGGCATCTGTAAGGCAGATGGTAGTATCCGAACCGGCGCTCAACGTGACGAAATCCACTACGCGCACCCTCAGGGAATCGGTATTGATGCAGCCATTGTCGTCAACAGTAACTGCGTAGGTGGTAGTGGATTTAGGGAATACCAGCGGCGAGGCGGTGTTGGCGTTGAGGATAAAAGGCCCCGGCCTCCAGGAAAAGCTACCGCCACCACCGGCACTTAACCTTAGCGTATCGATGCTGCAAATGAGCGTATCGCGGAATGGCAGGGTAACAACCGGTTTATCTCTCACTTCCACGCTGTCTTTTGTGACTGTTCCGATACATCCCTTGCTGCTCTCAACCGTAAGCGATACCCGTTTGAAGCCGGTATTGTTGTATTTCCAGGAAGGGTTGGCGCGGCCCGAAGTATCCGAGGTTGAGGTAACATCCCCGAAATCCCACTTCCATTTAGTGATGGTGCCATAAGCCGTTTTGGTGATATCGGTAAAAACGAACGGATTCAGCCTACAGGAACCATTGGCAACGAATCCCGGGAAAAATCCCGGATAGACTTTTAAAAGAGTGGTCGCTGAATCCGAACATTCCTGCCCGCGATTGATGATCAGGCTTACTTTATACGTACCGGTATCAGGGAAAACAAAAGTAGGTCTTGCAAGCGTTGAGGTATCGTTCGACCTTCCCACTATTCCAAAGTCCCAGTAATAAGACTTTATAAGTGTGGAAAAAGGCGCTTCATTTTTAAATGTGAAATCAAATCCGTCACAGGTAATGTAAGACGGCTGGAGGTCGGCAGCGGCAAAATCGCAATTGGCATCCACTCTTAATATAAAGTCTTTCCGGTGAGTGCTGATTGCTTTGCCGTTTCTCCATTCGGTTAAACAAACACAAACTACATAATCACCTCCTGCAGGGGCAACACCATCGATTATACCTGTCACCGGATTTATCCGCACATCGGGCCCTAAGGGGGCCTGGCCGGAAAAGCCGGCAGCATATCTCAGGGTAACCAATTCGTTGGGTGCAGAAGGCCTGGTGACTACCGGCGTTCCTGTTGACCCGCCTGCATAAGCTGAACAGAATTCATAAGAAAGCGAATCGCCGTCGATGTCAGAAGCTCCGAAATTCAGGCTAAAAGAACGGCGCTGGCATACCAGCACAGTGTCTTTCACATTAAATTGAGGATTCGAATTTACGGCGTTTGGGGCTATACTATTGGAGCTATGGATCTGGCATGTGTATGAAGCGCCCACGGAATTATTTGGATCCAGGTTACGAATGCCATTGATGCGGCAACATCTTTGATAAATAACCGTATATCCCCCGGGGTCTTTCGGTAGTTCGATGATTGTAGCATAAAGCCGAACCCGGTAACAAATTGGAGAAGGATTTACGATACAGGGGCTCGGAGCAGTAAGCCTTAAAAAATTGTCATCAGAATTTCTCACCGTAAACGGGGAACCCGGCACATGGGTATTATCTGAATTTTTAAAAATCCCAATAATGGCATCCGCGTCAACCTGTGCCCCGGTGGAGCTGCAATCGATAAACAAGCGGACTGTAATGCGAAATCTATCCGTATTATTTGCCCCGGCCCCAAGATATTCATAAAAAACCTCCCCACCTTTTATGTGAGCCGCAAACCCGAAAAAGGTCATCGAAAAAAAAATAAAAGCTGTACAAACAAGTCTTATCATTCTTTTAGTTTTCAAAAGGCACATCTTCTGTTAGATGATCAAATTTGCTGTGTCGGTGAATTGGTGAAATCAGGGATACTTTTCAGAAAGCTTTGTAAAATTTCATTGCTGCTATTTACCTCTTCTATCATTCCCATATGACCCGAATTGCCAAGGATGTGAATATACGACAAAGAAGGTAGATGGCACAACTGCAAACTGTCCCCAAAAGGTATGGCATTGTCAAACTTTCCAATTACAAAAAGAACAGGTTTAACAAAAGTTTTCAGCACATGTGTCCGGTCAGGCCTTTTCATCATTGCTTCATAATACAGGATAAGAAACGTGGGTTTAAAAAGCCGGTATTGCGTTATAAGTTTCTCAATAACGTCGGGATGCCGGGTTTTAAACTCGTCGCTGAATAAGCCGGGGATAGACTGGCTTAAAAATTTATGTGTGCCGTGAGATGAAATAAACCCGATGTTTTTCTTTCGCGATGCTATTTTTTCTGGTGTGTCCGCATATGTTGTCGAATGAAATAACCCAAAAGCGCTTAGTGTTTCCGGATAGCGTTCTGCAAAGGCCAGTGTTACATATCCCCCCATACTATGGCCGATCATTACCGGCCTGAAAATATTTTCTGCGTCTGCAATGGCTTTTACCACATCCGCCATCCCTTCCATGCTAACGTCACCCGTTATATCAGAATGCCCGCTGCCGGGCAAATCGGGAATGATGAGTAGGTTGTTCTCCTGGAGGTGCAAAACCTGTTGATCCCAGATTGAACCGTCTTCCGCAAACCCATGCAATAAGATCACAGGTTCGCCTCTTCCGGCGACCCGGTAATAAATGCTGCTGTGGTTATACTCAATCGTTTTTTCCATATGCCATTTTTTTACTGATCTTTCCTGTCACCCGGTAAAACGTAATTGCAAGCAGAAGAATAACAGCCATGCCGACGCATATTTTGGAGATAAGGTCTCCGTGTCTGACGTAAAAAGTGAGCACCTCCATGGGTGGGATATTCATTTTTATTGCTGCTGCAGTATCCCAGGGCCGGGCGTCATACACTACCCCTTCGGAAGAAATAAAACACGAGATACCGGTATTGGCGCTTCTTACGATCCATCGCCGGGATTCGATGGCACGCAGTCTGGCGTAATGCATATGCTGTTTATGTCCTGAAGTATTTGCCCACCAGCCGTCATTGGTGATGATCGCAATAACGTTGGCTCCTTTTCTGATATATGACGTTAGAAATTCACCATAAATGCTTTCATAACAAATCGCGGGTGCAATTTTGTAGCCGCTCGCAGGATCAGATAAAACAGTCCTTTCCTCCTGGGAAGCATACCCCCCGGTTGTACCACCGAATTGTTCAAACCATTTATCAAGAAATTTTAAGAAGGTCGGAAGTGTTTCTACGCCGGGAACCAGTTTCGACTTGCTGTAAATAAACATTGCCGTGTTGCTGTCCAGTAATGCTGCTGCATTGTAGATATCGTAATAATACCCTGGTATCCCGGTAGCCCTGGAAAATTGAGTCTTCGTTTCGTTTGTAAAAAACCGGATGCCTTCAATGCCGGAAAACAACTTCAGTCCGGGATGTTTTTTTAAAAAATCCCAAACCGGCTCCAGGTAACTAATCTGTTCTAAACGCTCCAGATCAATTTTTTCAGGATCATGATTTAAGGCTGTCTCCGGCCATACGACAACAGCAGTATTAGCGTCTATCTTGGATTCACTCAACCTGATCAATAATTGTAACTGGCCCTCCTGGCTGCCAGGCTGAAATTTTTCATAAGGGTCGATATTCGGCTGAACAACCACAAAGTTGCGGGCGGAAGTATGCTGGCTGCTATTAGCGCGATTAATAAGATAAGAAACTATAAAAGGCGTAAACAGTATGAGTGAGGCAACTGCCAAATACTTTTTTTGGAAGACTGATCCGCGGGCGTAATTGTTTTTCAACAACTTGAACAGCGCGATATTCGTTGACATGATCCAGAGACCGCCACCGCTTGTGCCGGTGTATTCATACCATTGCACCCAGGCAGGATGGGTAGCAAATACGTTTCCCAGCGTTAACCAGGGCCAGCTTAACTGCCAGTTCAGATGTATATATTCAAAAGTTAACCAGAATGCAAGTAAGGCGGCATATCCCGGCATCTGTCCGATTCTTTTGTGTACAACGTAATATCCCATCCACGGGATACACATCAGCAGGCTGTTGGCGAGAATGGCTGCAATTCCGCCGGGCACTGTGGAGTTGCAGATCCACCAGGTAGTAGCCGCATTCCATATCAAAAGGGTAAGATAGGCATAACCGAAAAAGCTTAGCCGGCTTGACGCCTGACCGGCCAGCAAGAGAAAGGGCACAAACGCTATAAAAATGAGGAACGTAAAAGGAGAAACAGGCCAACTGGCCCACAGAAGCATTCCGCTTGTAACTGACAACAGGAGCAGTTGATATCTTTTCAATTGTTTTTCCGCCAAGTTCGTAAAAATTGGTTAGATCATTACCTATTGGCTATGAACACGTTTATAGATTTATTTGCTCCCCTATCTCGCGGGTGTCTGGAAAAACAGAACGGACTTTGAATGAATTAGCGTTATCCGCCAAAACTTATAATCAATTTTAGTCTTGCTCTTCCCGGAGTCCACCAGCATACATGTGGAAAATTTCTGCATGCATCATCTTCAAAAGCCAACGTCGGGTTTTATTTGATATATTTAGCCCGTCAAAGAATTTAAAACATTTTTAATGATGAAAGCTTCCCGGAACAGGGCAGGACTGTATAAATTTCTCGTGATTTTTTTAACCGTATTCGTTTCCGGCGTCTTTGCCCTCGCTGCGGAGCGCGAGATATATCAGATAAGAATCTACCATCTTAAAGACAAGGCGCAGGAAACCCGCGTGGATCAGTTTTTGCAATCGGCGCTTATTCCTGCCTTGCATAAAGCAGGAATAAAGAAAGTAGGCGTTTTCAAACCTGTGGGAAATGACACTGCTTCAGATAGGCGTATTTTTGTTTTTATACCGTTTAACACCCTTAACCAGGTTATTAGCGTAAGTGACCGGCTGGAATCGGATAAAGATATTGACGTTGCGGGTAATGCTTATGTAAATGCAGCTTACACCGATCCTCCGTTTATACGAATGGAAACCATCTTACTCCAGGCTTTTACTGAAATGCCCGTAATGCAGGTACCTTCTTTAAAAAGCCCGAAGCCGGATCGCATATATGAGCTAAGGAGTTATGAGAGTGCAACGGAAAAGCTGCATATTAATAAAGTGCACATGTTTAACCAGGGTGGTGAAGTGAAATTGTTCAAACGGCTGGGTTTTAATGCAGTGTTTTATGGAAGGGTGATAGCCGGAAGTACTATGCCTAATCTCATGTACATGACGACCTTTGAAAATAAAGCGTCAAGGGACGAGCACTGGAAATCCTTCATCGCCGATGCTGAGTGGAAAACACTTGGAGCCAGGCCAGAGTATAAGAATAATGTTTCTAAGAACGTGACAATGTTCCTGCAACCGGCAGAGTATTCCGAAATCTAAGAGTGGTTTGGAAGTGAAGATGTGATCAGCCGGGCTGTTGGCTTGATTGAGCATCCATGCCCTCGGGCCTCCCTAATCGTCAATATTCTCCACGGATCAAATGAAACACCTGTTCATTATAAAGGGCTCTTAGAGATTGATGGATATCCGGAGCTAAAGGCGGTAGTTCAGACGCTGCGCAATTGCTGCGCACCTGAGACGCCTTTGATGCACCAGGTATAACGGTTGTAACCTGGGGATGATCTAATATCCAGCGTAAGGCCCATTGTGACACGCGGTCATTGGGAAACAGGGCTGACATATCACGCGCGGCCTGTAACCCTTTTGAGAATTCGATACCCGAAAAGGTTTCTCCAACATTAAAAGCCTCGCCGTTAGCATTAAAATTACGGTGGTCATTCTTTGAAAAAACGGTGCTTTCGGTGAATTTACCAGTCAGTAAACCACTTGCCAGGGGCACTCTTACAATCAGGGCTACGTTTTTTTCACGGGCCTTATCAAAAAAGACGTCTGCCATATGCTGACGGAAGAGGTTAAATATGATCTGGATGGAAGCAATCCCATCCTCCTCAAGGCACAAAAGTGCCTCTTCCTCCGTTTCTACACTTGCTCCCCAATGCCGGATCAATCCATCCTGCTGTATCCTCCGTAAATGATCAAACACATTACCAGACCGCATTTGTTCAGTCGGAATGCAATGCAGCTGTTCAAGGAATAATTGTGAAATATCCAGATGTTGTAACGAATCTTCTACATGCCTTTTGATAAAATCGTATGTAAAGTTTTGCGGCCATCCGTTAAGTCCATCATGTCTGCGGCCCAGTTTAGTGGCTACATTGATCTCCCGGGTGGTGGTTTTTAAAAATTTTCCGATAACGGTTTCACTTATCCCCATGCCGTAAACATCGGCAGTATCCACAAAATTACCTCCCTCCTCAGCATAAGCCTGCAGGATTTCAAAAGCTTCCTGCTCATTTACATCGCCCCAATCTGCGCTTCCCAGTTGCCACGTCCCTAAACCTATTTCAGCTATAGCTGATCCCTGAAAGCTTCTGTAATGCATATTCCGGATTTTTAAGTAAATATATATGAAATGCACCGTGCCGCAGGTTACCTGTTAGATAAGGGTTTTTTTATTTCTGCAGTTTGGCAAGCCTTTAGATAATAACCACATCAAAAATTATAAATGATATACGACCTGGAAGTAATCAATGGAATTAAAGATGAGTTGGTAAGGCAACGGTTGACATTATCTGTAGCTGAAAGTGTAACAGCAGGACACCTTCAGGCGCCTTCCCGGCAGCCACCGAGGCTTCAAGATTTTTCCAGGGCGGTATAACAGCTTATAATGCCGGCCAGAAATGCAGGCTTTAAATGTTGAGCCGGTTTATGCTCTTGAAGAGAACTGTGTATCTGAAAAGGTTGCCAGCCAGATGGCCATAGAAGTAAATAAGCTCTTTCTAAGTACTTATGGCGTTGGAATTGCCGGATATGCTACTGCAGGTCCTGAATCAGGGATAAACGACTTATTTGCATATTATGCCATAGCTGTCGAAGGAAAGATAATAACATCCGGTAAAATAACCAGCGACAAAAAAAACACGGTTGAAGCCCAACTGGACTTTTCAGCCCCGGTAATCAGCGCAGTTGGAAATGTTCTGAAAGAGCAATAATGCAAAGGAGAGAAAAAGGAACCAATAATTATATTATTATTAACGATATTGTACTTCCTTCTAACCCCGGTCTTGCGGCCTGACCCTCTAATTGGTATATTAATTGCAAATTTGATTTACCTGTCCGGGTGTGTTCCGGCACTCCGCCGCCTGGATTGGTTATTAGCCCTGAATTCATTGATGCCCGTGAAATCAGTTCTTCTGTACTGCAGGGGTACTATTTTTGCCTGTGTACAACCTGAACTAAATTAAATCCATCAGGAGATGTTACCTGAATGATGCATTATAAATCTTATGACAGCAGAAAAGGCTCCAAATAAATCCACCAGAGTTTTAAAACGTATTGGTCGTATCCTGTTAAGAAGCGTGCTTATCCTTATTTTATTAGTTATTACTCTTCTGATTCTCATCCAAACTCCCCCTGTCCAAAATTTTATTGTAAAAAAAGCAACGGCTTTTTTGGAGAAAAAGCTTAAGACAGAGGTTGCCATAGGCAGGTTGTACATTGGTTTTCCAAAAGATGTCATTCTTGAGGACGTTTATGTAGAAGACCTTAACAAAGATACGTTGTTGGCGGGTGGCCGTTTGAAGGTAGACATAAGCATGTTGAAGCTGTTATATAACGAGATAGAGATCAATTCCCTTAAGCTCGACCGCTTCACGGCAAAAGTTTCCCGCACGCTACCCGACACTACTTACAATTTTCAATTTATTATAGATGCGTTTGCCGGTGAGAAAAAAGTAAAGGATGAGTCAGATACAGCCTCGCTGAACATGAACGTAAAATATGTGCAGTTAGACAAGATCAGGCTGGTTTACAAAGACGTTATTACGGGAAATGATGTGGATCTGTGGCTGGGCCATTTTGATACCAATATCGATAAGTTCGACCTCAGCCACCAGGCTTTTGATATACCTGTGATCAATATTTCTGACATCAGGGCACAGGTTTATCAATCCAAACCTTTAATGACGGAGGAGCCTTTGGCGAAAGACATGGAAGATGCTAAAGCCGCCCCTCAGATGCAGCTAAACCTTCGTAAGGTCTTGTTAAGCAAAATGGAGCTGGACTACCGCAACGACGTTTCTGCCATGTACACTTCCCTGAATCTTGGGCAATTAGAAGTTAATGTAGATGAGCTGGATCTTCAGAAAAGGTTTATCGATCTTAAAAGCTTCCGGCTCGACAATACCATCGTCGCAATAAACCTGGGCAAAAAGGAAGGAGCCAAAGTAGTAGAAAAGGAAGTTGAACAGGAGTTAGCCAGCCAGGCTCAAAACGACTGGAGGGTGATGGTGGGCACGATACGTATCAATAACAATGACCTGAAATTTGATAACGACAATAAACCCCGGGAACGGTATGGGATGGATTACGCCCATCTTAAAGCAGATGATCTTACCCTCCATATAAACAACCTGTTATATAGCAAAGACTCCATGGCAGGTATCATTGCGAAAGGTGAGATGAAGGAGCAAAGCGGCTTCACATTAAACAAGTTTGAAACCCGGTTTTTATATGCCGCCAACGAGGCCTCTCTAACGAATCTGGACCTGCAAACCCCCGGAACCCACCTCAGAAGATCTGTGATCTTGCGATATCCCTCTATAGCTTCTTTGAACGATAACCTGGGCGCATTACGCATGGATGTAGAACTCCTTCAAAGCAAAATCCAGGTGAAGGATATTCTTCTGTTTGCGCCTACCCTCAGAAGCCAGCCAGCGCTTTCAAATCCAAACAGCACCTTACGGATCAACACCCGGCTTACCGGCAGTGTTGCCCGTTTGAATATACAGACATTGCAACTTCAGGGATTTAATGATACAAAGGTAAATGTGCGGGGAACGGTGACGGGTTTGCCGGAAGTTAAAAAAGCCAGCGGAAATCTGGTGATAACCGAACTGACCACTTCAAGGCGGGATATAACCTTACTCGCTCCTAAAGGATCCCTGCCGGCTACGATAACCATTCCTGAAAGAATCAGACTGAGCGGACGCATAGCAGGTGGAATGAATAACGTGAGCCCGGATTTGCTTGTAAATACCACCCTTGGTAACGTTAGTGTAAAAGGCAATGTTAAGAACCCTTCGGATCTTAAAAAAATACAATACAACGCGGTGGTCGAGATGCGCAATCTGAGCCTCGGGACCATTTTGCAGAAACAGGATCAAATGGGTGCGCTGAGCGCCAGGTTTACCGCTAAGGGAAGTGGTGTCGATCCTAAGACAGCGAATGCCAGCATCAGCGGTGTTATTCACTCGGCTGTTTTTAAGAATTATAACTATCGCGATCTTCAGCTAACTGCCAGTATCGCCAACCAGCAATTGAAAGCAAACGCAGGCATGCACGATCCCAACATAGATTTTTCTCTGAATGCCAGTGGCAGTTTTAGCGGCAAATTCCCTGCAATCAAGGTAACAGCTGATATCGACAGTATAAAAACTTTTGCCTTACATCTTACCACAGATACCATAATCTACCGCGGTATGATAACTGCGGATTTCCCGGTTACAGACCCTGATCATTTAAGCGGCGACTTACTTGTAACAAAGTCATTGCTTGTACAAAATGATCAGCGATTGGAAATCGACACGCTCCAGATAGCCGCAGGAAGCAACGACAGCGGCCAGTATGTGCGGGTAAATGCCGATGCGCTTTTTTTTGAATTGCACGGACAGTATCGTTTAACGCAGTTGGGTGCTGTGTTTCAGCAGGCAATTCATCCGTATTTTGCCATGAGTGCTGCCGGTAAAGCGGTTAAAGTTGATCCTTATGACTTCAGTTTTAGCGGCACTATTATTAATAAACCAATCCTTAAGACTTTTTTACCGGCACTGGAGAAGCTTGATCCTGTTGTTTTCAAAGGCCGGTTTGCCACTACTGACGGCTGGTCGTTAAACATGAATGCACCTCAGATCATTTATGGAGCAAACAGAATAGATAATTTACAGTTCCAGGCTGGCACAGAACAGAATACGCTTGTTGTAAAAGCAAATATTCAGCAGTTGTCAAGTGGAAAAAGTATCGCTTTATTTAGTACAACCCTCGATGCCAGAATCGCTAATAACGTGATTGATTTTATCGTCAACATAAAAGATAAAGCTGAAAAGAATAAGTACAGGATCGGCGCTTCCTTTGCGCAACCAGAGCCTGAAACATACACTTTTTCGATCCGGCCGCAAGAGTTACTGCTGAATTACGATCCATGGGTGGTAACCGGAGATAATCTTTTTACCATTGCCAAAACAGGCATTAATGCTCGCCATTTTGTGTTAAGCAGAAGCAACCAGCAATTACGCATCAACAGCCAGTCGCAGGATCTTGATGCTCCCATGGAGGTAGCTTTCGACAACTTCAAGGTGTCAACCCTTGCCAACTTTGTGCAATCCGATTCGCTGCTTGTGGATGGTACATTGAACGGGAAAGTGCTTCTGAATAACCTTGTTCAACAACCCACCTTTACCAGTGATCTCACCATAAGTGACGTGAGTATAAAAAAAGACACCATCGGAACGGTGAACATCCAGGTTAACAATACCGTTCAAAATACATTCGCGGCCAATGTTAAGATTACTGGCCGGGGAAACGACGTACAGCTTACAGGTAACTATTATGTAAAGCCGGAAAGTAACAGCAGCTTTGATCTGAACCTTGACATCCGGCAGATTCTTCTGAGTACAGTTCAGGGTGCTACCATGGGCGCAATCACCAATGCATCCGGTGCGCTCCAGGGAAAATTTGCTATCAATGGCACCGTTAAAGCTCCTTCTGTAAACGGGAACATTGACTTTAAACAGGCGGCATTTAATCTTGCCATGTTAAACAGTTATTTCAGAATCGATGATGAAAGCATTAAAGTGAATAACGAGGGTGTCCAGTTCAGTACTTTTACCATTAAGGATTCTGCCGGCAATACTGCAGTGCTTGATGGTATGGTGTATTATAATCCCGGTTATACAGATTACAGGTTCGATCTGAGCCTCACAGCCAATAATTTCAGAGCTCTTAACACAACACGCCAGGTGAACCAGGTCTATTATGGACAGCTGTTCTTTAACAGCGATCTCCGGATCAAAGGCACGCAGTTAAAACCGGTTGTGGAAGGGGCTATAACCATCAATGAACAGACAAAATTAACGGTGATACTACCGCAGAAAGAACCAGGACTTCAGGAACGGGAAGGCATCGTTGAATTTGTAGATATGAATGCTGTTCCAAATGATTCACTGTTTATGGCGAGGTACGATTCTATCAATAAATCTGATCTTACGGGATTTGATATCCACGTTGATATCAATGTTGATAAGCTGGCCGAATTTAACATGGTTATAGATGAAGGTAACGGCGACTTTCTGAAAGTAAGAGGTGAAGCTGCGTTGAGCGGGGGGATCGACCAAAGTGGAAAAATAACGTTAGCCGGATCTTACGTTTTAGAAGAAGGTGCATATGAACTTTCATTTAACTTTCTCCGTCGCCGCTTTGATATTCAGAAAGGAAGCACGATTGTATGGACAGGCGAGCCCACAAAGGCCAATGTAGATATTACAGCAGTTTACGTTGCCAAAACAGCGCCGCTCGACCTTGTAGGAAACCAGTTAACTGATGAAAGCCAGAGAAATTTTCTTCGCCAGCGGTTGCCTTTCGAAGTGCATCTGAAAATGAAGGGCGAATTGCTAAAACCTGAATTATCCTTTGATATCATATTGCCAACAAATCAGAACTATAATATTGATAAAAACATCATCACCACCATTGAAACCAAACTGGGGATCATCAGGCAGGAACCTTCAGAAATGAATAAGCAGGTGTTTGCCCTATTGTTATTAGGGAGGTTTATCAGTGAAAATCCTTTTGCGAGCAGCGGCAGTGGTTTAAGTGCGGAAAGCTTTGCCAGAAACAGTGTTAGCCAGATTTTAACCGAACAGTTGAACAATCTTGCCTCAGACCTCATTAAGGGAGTAGATATCAACTTTGGCGTTGAATCAACAACGGATGATTATATAACCGGTCAACGCCAGAACCGCACCGACCTGAACGTTGCCTTGTCAAAGCGTTTACTGAACGACCGGTTGACTGTTACGATAGGAAGTAACTTTGAACTGGAGGGTGCGCAGGGAGCAGCGGGAGCAAAACAACGAACCAATAACCTGGCAGGAAATGTCTCGATCGCATATCAGTTAAGTAAGGATGGGCGATATGCAATACGGGCTTACCGGAAAAATGAATATGAAGGCGTGCTTGAAGGATATATCATCGAAACAGGGGTAGGTTTCGTTATCAGCCTTGATTATAACCGATTCAGCCAGATATTCATGTCAAAAGAAGAACGTGAGCAAAAGCGTGAAATTAAGAAGCAGCAAAAACAGGAAGACGCGCAGGATAAAAAGAAAGCAGAGGTGGGTAATTTAACGACACCGGAAGCCGATGACCGTAAGAAAGCCATAAAAACTTCGAATGATGATTCTCATGAATAACACAGGAAGGTTGAATAGTATGGTGTTTACATATTTGGCCGGTTGCGTATGTGTAATCATGATCGGAGTAGGATGTAGCAATACAAAATATTTACCTGCGGGTGAATCCTTGTATACGGGTGCAAAGGTTAAACTCGACGCGCCTAAATTAAAAAAAGGTCAGAGAAAAAATATCAAAAAAGAACTGCAGGCGCTTACCAGGCCAAAGCCAAACAGTTCAATATTGGGATTGCGCATTAAACTATTCGCTTACAATATTGCAGGTAAGCCAAAAAAGAAGGGCTCGCCCGCAGCGTGGTTAAAAAGGAAATTTGGTGAGCCCCCTGTATTGCTAAGTGCAGTAAATCTTGAAAAGAACGTGAAGATTCTTGATAATCACATGGAAAACCAGGGGTATTTCCATGTGGACGTAACCGGGGACACGGTCATAAAGAGCCGGCGTGCTACGGCAATATATACAGTAAAAACCGGCATCCAGTATACGATCAATAAGGTAATTTACCCCGCTGACACCAGTGATATCACAAAAGCCATGGGCGTTGCAGCTAAAAAGTCGTTATTAAAACCTGGTAAGCCTTTCAATCTGGAGATAATCAAAGCTGAACACAGCAGGATCGATGGCTACCTTAAAGAGAATGGGTTTTATTATTTCGATCCGGACTTCCTAATTACAAAGGCCGATAGTACCATTGGTAACCACCTGGTGAACCTGCATGTAACTTTGAAGACCGGCACTCCTGACGACGGGAAGAAGATTTATGCTATTAAAGACGTTTTTGTTTTCTCGCAATACAGCCTCAATACCCCCGGGTCGGATACCAGTAAGCAAAACGCGAAATTCTATAAAGGATACTATGTTATCGACAGAAGAGACAGGTATAAACCGGCATTGTTTGAGCAGGCAATGCAATTCAGCCCCGGAGATATTTATAACAGAACCGACCATAATCTGTCCCTCAACAGGCTCATCAACCTTGGCTTATTTAAATTTGTAAAGAACCGTTTTGAAGATGTTTCTACCGATTCAGGGCGGCTGAATACTTATTATTACCTTACCCCTTTGCCGAAACAAACCTTGCGTTTAGAGCTCAACGGAAGTACCAAATCAAATAATCTAACCGGTTCACAGATCACGCTTAGCTGGCGCAACAGGAACCTGTTTAAGGGCGGCGAGCTGTTAACCGTAAATGCTTTAGGAGGCTTCGAGGTGAACTATAGCAGCCAGTCCCGCGGATATAATACATTCAGGGCTGGCCTGGAAGCTAATCTTGCTTACCCGCGGTTTTTAATTCCATTTTTGAAAATAAATACAAGGAGTGGGTTTGTTCCTAAAACCAATATTTTGCTTGCATATGATGCCTTAAACAAGAATAAATTATATACCCTGAATTCTTTCAGGGGTTCATTTGGTTATTCATGGAAAGAAAGTCCCCAGAAAGAACACCAGTTTAATCCGATAAGTATAAATTATGTTCAACCGTGGAATGTAACCAAGGAGTATACGGACAGCATATTCAATAATCCAACGCTTAAAAGAACGATAGACAAGCAGTTTATTCTTGGATCAACTTACAATTATAATTATAATGAGTTAGTAGGCAATATTCCTGCTAATGGCATATACTTCAATGGCAACCTTGATCTTTCGGGCAATGTGGCCGGGTTGATAACAGGAGCAGACTCTAAAAACGGTGATTCGGTTAAGTTCTTCGGAGCAGCGTTTGCCCAGTATGTTAAAGCAGAATCTGATTTCAGATATTACCGGAAGCTTGGTACGAATACGGTGTTAGCCAACCGCCTGATCGTGGGTCTTGGTTATCCATACGGCAACTCTTTGTCCATTCCTTTTATCAAACAGTTTTTTATTGGCGGAAACAATAGCATCAGGGCGTTCAGAAGCCGCGCCATCGGCCCCGGATCATATTTTCCGCCGCCACCTCCTAAAGATCAGAAAAGGACCTTTGTTGCAGAACAGTCCGGAGATATCAAACTTGAATTTAATACAGAGTTAAGGCAAAAGCTGTTTAGTGTAGTACAGGGAGCGCTGTTTGTGGATGCCGGGAATGTCTGGTTATACAACGAGGATAAAGATAAGCCGGGAGCAAAGTTTTCTAAGGATTTCATAAAGGAAATAGCCCTCGGCACAGGTGTAGGTTTGCGTATTGACCTGTCTATACTCGTACTGCGGTTTGATGTTGCATTTCCTTTGCGCAAACCTTATTTACCTGAAGGAAGTCGCTGGGTTACGAGTGAAACGGATTTTGGGAAAAAGACCTGGTGGAGTAATAACCTGGTTTATAATATTGGCATAGGGTATCCATTTTAATGAAGGAATGTAAGATTGGGATATCAGGCACTTGTATGTTGCCTGTATTTTTTACAACTGCTGTCATCATGTGCAATCGTTGTTACCTGTGAGGAATTAAGTACACACGGCTAAGTACACACGGCACTTTCGTTCCTGTCATTTCTATAAAAAGCTCCGCCATAAAAAGCATCTTAAAACAAATATATTCTGTTCCCGGGTAGAATATAATTGCTGTCATGCTCCTTTCATTGAATCTCAGCATTCCTACATACTTCTCGCTGCCACGGGAGGGTTCATATTTTAGAAAAAATAGCTACTGTTTTCATGCACCTCGTTACATAAGCAAGGCTATCATTTCTTACAAATAAAAGTAAGGGTATACGATAACGTATTTCGACTTTTCTTCTTACCTACTATAACAGAACGATTTTTACATAAACACATATCTAATTTCGATGGCATGTTTTTTATATTAATTATATTCATATCATACCGTTAACAAATAAAAATTTTTTTATGGCAAAACAGACAAATACGAAAAAAGGAAGTGCCTCTAAATCTGGCTCTTCCGCTTCTAAATCAGGTTCCGCTGCCCGGAAGGCGCCCGCGTCCAAATCAAGCAATGGCATGCAGGAAGTATCTATGTTAGAGAAGTTTACAGTCGATTCTTTGAAGGATATCTATTACGCTGAAAAGCAGCTTTTGAAAGCTTTGCCACGATTAAATAAAGCCGCGACAACCCCCGAACTAAAGCAGGCCTTTGAACAACATCGTGCCGTTACACAGGAGCAGATCTCAAGATTAGAACAGGTATTTGAAATGATGGGAAAAAAGGCCCAGGGAAAGAAATGTGAAGCCATGGAGGGAATAATAAAAGAAGCAGAAACCGTTATTCAGGATACCCAGGCAGGAAGCATGACAAGAGATGTGGCTTTAATATGCGCAGCTCAGAAAGTAGAGCATTATGAAATAGCCTCCTATGGCGGTCTTGTTCAGATAAGTAAAACAATGGGCAAAACAGAAATAGCTGATCTGCTTGCTCAAACGCTTGCCGAAGAAAAAGAAACGGATCAATTGTTAACAGATATAGCTGAGAATAACATAAACATGCAGGCTACTGAAGAAACTGAGGAAGAGTCAGAAGAAGCTTAGTTAATGCATGATTTATAGTGGTAAGTTTAAGGATAAAAAGTCAGACTTTATAGTCTGGCTTTTTTAGTATATCGAAGAGAATCTTATGTCAATATTGTCGCCACAGGTAATTGGAACGATTGCAGGTGTATTTACTGCCAGCTCTTTACTCCCCCAGTTTATCAAAATACTTAAGGAGAAAAAGGCTGAAGATATCTCCGTTCCAATGTTGTTTACTTTATTCACGGGTCAGGCTCTATGGTTGTATTACGGAATACTTCAGGAAGACTGGCCTATAATACTCACGAATGCGTTTTCGCTGATCTTTAACATGGGAGTAATTATCTTAAGATACAGGTACCGGAAAGCCGTCGGCTCTGGCCAAAAGTAAATCTGATATGCAGGTCAATTAACCTGATGAGGCGGACGGTTGAGGAACGCTGTTGGTTTCTTCAACACTTTCACGTTGATGGCCTGTCCTTTAGTAGTGCCGTAAGATAACTGGAATAATAAAGGAATTATAGCCGGGCGTTTTCCCATCCTGATTGGTTTTTGAAGATGCGTGTTTAGTCGGATTTAGTTTGGCTCCTTTTACCCTCGTGGGATGTTGGGCCGTCCGGTCGGGAGCTGGCTCGATGCAATTTCCGGTTCTTCTTTACAATACGAATGATGATTAATACCCTTACGTAAATAGATCCTGCCAACCGCCGGCACAGCAGTTAGCCTAAGGGGATTTATTTCTACATATTGACGAAATTATCTCCGCTTTTTAAGACGGTCTTTGCATTTATTACAAGGCAATTACAGGGCATAATTTTTCCTTTATTATCATATAAATTGTTGAACTAAATATCCTATATGGAAGGTAACCACAACCTTATTCAGGTTTTAAATGACCTCATAAGAATTAACAACGACCGGATTGAAGGGTATAGAAGAGCCACAAAAGAATGTGACGCTGGCGATGTAGATTTAATCGGAATTTTTCACCGGATGATTGATGAGAGCAGGCAGTACGTTTCTGAGTTAACGCGTGAGATTGTAAAATTAGGCGGTGAGGCGGCGCAGGGAACAACAGCTTCAGGAAAGATTTACAGGGCGTGGATGGATATCAGGGCAAGCTTTACCGGGAATGACCGGGAGACAGTACTTTCAAATTGTGAATACGGAGAAGATGCTGCGCAGAAAGCGTATGAGGAAGCATTGACCTCTGATGAAACGCTGTCTATAGATATACGTCAACTGCTTGCTAATCAGAAGGCTTCCCTGCAGCTGTCTCACGATACGATCAAAAAGTTTCGGGATATGCATAAAGATCTGAAAGATAGTAGCTATCATGAAAATGTGCCATTAACCGGTTCAGGAAATTTACGCAATCCTCGAGCCGGAGACGATCTAGATGATACGTTTTAAGGCAAAGCAACAGCAAATCCGGCATCCTCCATAACAAACCTATAAACAATGTCTATGGCAACCAAAAAGTTTATTTTTTTGAACAACATCGCCGTTACGTTCTTTTTCTTCGCCCTGATGGGACTGGTGTCTTGCCAGGAAAGTACAAACAAGGATGATAACGACAGAAATATGTCTGAAGACAGCGTTCATTCCGGCTTGGGAGGAACCCGTGACCAATCTGCCCAGGTTGGAGGGACGGATGTCAAAATTGATACGGGTGCCGGGCACGCCGGTGCCGGGGCGGGGACAGGTGGCCTTCCCGGCGACGCGGGGGGGACGTCATTAAATACGGGCGAAAACCCTGCAGCCTTTATTTCAGAGGAAGTCTCAGGTAATTATGCAGAAGTCAGGTTATCAAAACTTGCCCTGCAAAACGCAGGTAGCGCAGAAATAAAGTCAGTAGCAAGAATATTACAGAAAGATCACACGACGGCTTTGAATCAGCTCAAAAATATGGCCGGTAAAAAAAGTATTGATGTGCCTGCAGAAGAAAGCGCAGAATTAAAAAATAAGATCAATGAACTTTCTGGTAAAAAGGCCACTGAATTTGATAAAGCATGGTGTGAGATGCTCATGGAAAAACATGATGCTACCATAAGCAAATATGAGAGCATGGTAAAAACCTCAAAAGATTCTGATATAACTTCTTGGATAACAACTACTTTGCCCAAACTTAGGATGCATCATGATAAATTAATGGCATGTAACAGTAAAATAAAGTAATTTACATTCTATTCCGAAGTCAGTTTATCCTATTTCCCATGGAATCTTAATTCATAAACTTAATATCCACTAAATTATGACACCTCTCTATTATACCCTGAAGCAATGTGATGAAGTGACTTTTGCGAATATTTCCATGCCCTACATGAAAAGCTATTATAGCTGCCTTAACAGGATGATAGGAGAGGGCTACACGGATGAGTTTAAACCCACGGTTAAAGGTCTCCAGTCTAAAAGGACAAGCCGCATTTACCGTCCCGTGGAAATTACTATTGTGAATGTTTTCAAGTTTAACGGGAATGCCAACCCTGCCGATGATGTTACCATGTACATTATCGAAACTTCGGATGGTAATAAAGGTACACTTATCAGTTCTTCCAGTACTTATAATGAAAATATAGTTGCCAGTATGTTTTTGAGCGAAGCTGAAGCCGTTCAGGGATAGCTTCGTGGTATTTTGTGTTTAGTTCTGCCAATTTGTAGTTACTCCGCCTCTTCAGCTTATCACAGCGACATACATCAATTTACTGCGACGTGCTCCCGGCAACGGTAAATAATAACCATGGGCTTTACCGTTGCCTTTTAATACATAGGAGAGATATCAAAAGAAAGATAAAAAAACTTTGCGGGTATGTGTTAACCCCCTACCTTTGCACTCCCAATAAAAGTTGGATACTAAACGTATGTCACAGAGAATCAGAATCAAATTGCAATCCTACGATCATAACCTGGTAGATAAATCTGCTGAGAAAATAGTGAAGACGGTTCGTAGTACAGGTGCAGTTGTCACGGGACCGATTCCCTTGCCTACACACAAGAAAATATTTACAGTATTGCGTTCACCCCACGTTAATAAAAAAGCACGTGAGCAGTTTCAATTGTGCACACATAAACGTTTACTGGACATTTACACGTCGTCGTCCAGAACGGTAGATGCATTATCGAAGCTCGATTTGCCTTCAGGCGTCGAAGTAGAAATCAAAGCGTAAGGATGATTAACGGGCTGATTCAGGTTTGTGGCTATGATATTTGGGTTGATCAGCCTGAGGTGACAAAAGTTCTTAAAAGATTGACTTCATCTCTCAACTTTGCGAATGCAGAATAAAAGAGCTCTGAATTATGCCAGGTTGTTTTTAGAAATCAAATAACCGGCGAAACATATAAACAAGCCGTTCGGGGTTTGTTTACTACTGGTACTTCCATTATTTATCTTGCAGAGCAAAATAAATAGAATTGTAGCTATTAGTAATTAACCGCCTTATAGCTACGGCGGTCAAACGGAAAAGGTCAGTAGCAAACGGGGATTGAAATCAGGTGCTTTGGCAACTGATTGTCCATGTAACCCTGAAGGCGCAAACAGCATTGTAATGAAAGGAATTATTGGAAGAAAGGTTGGGATGACCAGCGTCTTCAGTCCCGATGGCAGGCAAACCGCGTGCACCATTATTGAAGCAGGCCCCTGCGTTGTTACCCAGGTTAAAACAAGGGAGTCTGATGGCTACGATGCCCTGCAGCTGGCTTTCGGCGATAAAACAGAAAAGCACTCCAACAAAGCGGAAAAGAATCACTTCGCAAAATCTAATACTGCTCCCAAAAGCTTTGTAAAAGAATTCCGCAATTACTCTCTTGAGAAAAATTTAGGCGAAACAATAACTGTAGACATCTTTACTGAAGGTGAGCCTGTTCACGTCGTGGGCACCACTAAAGGTAAAGGTTTTCAGGGTGTTGTTAAACGTCATGGTTTCCATGGCGTTGGTGAAGCCTCGCATGGCCAGCACGACCGTCAGAGGGCGCCGGGTTCTATTGGCGGTTCCTCCTATCCCTCAAGGGTATTTAAAGGAATGCGGATGGCCGGCCGTATGGGTGGTGACAGAGTGAAAATGAAAGGGCTTAAGGTCGTTAAAATCTTTTCGGATAAAAATTATATTTTAATAAGTGGTGCAGTTCCTGGCCACAATGGTTCAATAGTTCTAATTCAGAAGTAACATGCAGATAGAAGTTCTAAATATTGAAGGATCGTCAACAGGGAAAACGGTAGAGTTACCAGAAGAGATATTTGGTGTTGAACCGAATGACCACGTAATTTATCTGGCGGTAAAGCAACACCTTGCAGCCCGGCGTCAGGGAACCCACAAGGTAAAAACCCGGGCTGAAGTTCAGGGTGCATCAAGAAAATTACACAAGCAGAAAGGAACCGGCGGCTCCCGTAAAGGTAATATCCGGAACCCTTTGTATAAAGGTGGAGGTACGATATTCGGGCCCAAACCACATGGCTACGATTTTAAATTAAATCGCAAGGTCAAAAACCTGGCTAAGCTTTCCGCCCTGACGCATAAGGCACTCGCTAATGCTATCATTGTTGTGGAGGACGTTAAGTTTGAAGCACCTAAAACGAAGAACATCACCGGGTTTCTGAAAAATCTCAATCTCGTTGACAAAAAGATGTTGTTTGTAAGCACGGAAGAGAATAAAAATGTATCCCTTTCATTGAGGAACATCCCTTTAATTCAAAGCGCTTTGCTTAGCGACATCAATACGTATGACATCATGAATGCCAATGTAGTGGTGTTAACGGAAAGTGCTGTGCGAATTTTTACTGATGAGGAGCCTGAAGGATCAGAAGAGGAGATACCGGCTTCTGTCGATTAGATATAGACAAAAACTGGTTGAGTTTTGAGTTTTACAACAGGATTAGTTAAGCATATCAAATTAAGATAAATGAAGTTATCCGAAGTATTGATGAAACCTATATTAACCGAGAAAGCAAACGCCCAGCAGGAGTCGCTGAGGCGATACGCCTTCAGGGTTAACAGAAAGGCCAACAAGTTAGAGATAAAAAAGGCTGTTGAAGAGTTTTATGGTGTATCTGTTGTAAACGTTAATACTACGGTGGTGCCCGGTAAAATTAAGGCACGTTCTACCAAGGCAGGATACATAAAGGGTCGGAAGTCGGGATACAAAAAAGCGCTAATAACGGTAGCAAAAGGAGAAAATATAGATCTGTATTCTAATATCTGATGAATTTATTAATCGGGCGAAGCTGATCATTCTTGTAAAAATTAAACAATGGCATTAAAGAAATATAAACCCATCACAGCGGGTACCAGGTGGAGAATCGGTAACGCGTATGCGGAAATTACATCCGACACTCCGGAAAAAGGCCTTCTGGAAAAAATAAAAGTAACGGCGGGCAGAAATGTTCAGGGCAGAAGAAGTATGAGGTACATGGGTGGAGGGCATAAAAAGATGTATCGGATAATCGACTTTAAACGGGATAAGAAGAATATACCCGCAACTGTCGCGAGCATTGAATATGACCCGAACCGCACGGCTTTTATCGCGTTATTGAATTACGCTGATGGCGAAAAAAGATACATCCTTGCTCCGCAGGGCCTGCAGGTTGGCGGAACAGTGATCAGCGGCGATGAAGTTGCTCCGGAAATAGGCCATGCGCTTCAGTTAAAAAACATGCCGCTTGGTACCATGGTGCACAATATCGAAATGCAGCCAGGCCAGGGAGGTAAAATTGCCCGGAGCGCCGGTTCGTCGGCCCAGCTAAGTAATAAAGAAGCTAAGTATGCTGTTTTGAAAATGCCTTCGGGTGAGTTAAGGAAGGTTCTGATCAACTGCTTTGCAACAGTTGGAGTGGTAAGCAATAGCGACCATAGCCTGCAAAGTATGGGTAAGGCCGGGCGTAACCGCTGGCGTGGTATCCGTCCGCGTACGAGAGGAGTGGCGATGAACCCCGTGGATCACCCGATGGGTGGTGGGGAAGGTAAAGCCTCAGGCGGACAGCCGCGTTCAAGGAACGGACAGTATTCAAGAGGTTTAAAAACCAGGACGCGCGGGAAGGGAAGTGATAAGCTTATCATCCAGAGAAAAAGCGGTAAGAAGCTCGCTAAATAGGCTAACGTTAGTTCAGCAATTGAAGTAATAACTCAAATTAAAATAGTCATTTATGGCTCGTTCGGTAAAAAAAGGCCCTTATGTAGCAGAGCATCTTGAGAAAAAGGTGTTGGCGAGCAATGAGGGCAGGTCGAAAAAGGGTGTCATCAAAACCTGGAGCCGTCGTTCCACGATTACTCCCGATTTTGTGGGACATACTTTCGCCGTTCATAACGGTAACAAATTTATCCCTGTGTATGTAACCGAATTTATGGTAGGGCATAAATTGGGTGAATTTGCACCTACCAGGAACTTCAGGGGACACTCGAGTAAAAAGATTGCATAAATGTAGTGGTTGGTAAATATCCAGGCATATCTACTAACGCTTAAGAACTTAATATTATGGAAGCAGTAGCTAAATTGAGAAATTACCCCACTTCGCCAAGAAAGATGCGCTTGCTGGCAGATTTAATTCGTGGTATGAACGTGGAGAAAGCGCTTGCTGAATTGGAGCATAATACCAAGCACCCGGCCGTTCCTTTACGGAAACTTGTGGTGTCTGCAATTAGCAACTGGAAGCGGAAAAATGAAGAAGGGGATGAATCCTCCCTAATCGTAAAGACGATTATGGTCGATGGTGCGAGAGTTTTGAAGCGTATGCGCCCGGCTCCACAGGGGAGAGGATATCGCGTCAGGAAACGTAGTAATCACGTTACGGTTATCGTTGATGCCGTATAATTATGTGTACTGCGGTGATTTGGTTGAATGTAGATTGTATTTAAACTGAAATAATTATATCGTTAAAATAAGCATATGGGTCAAAAAACAAATCCTATTGGTGCAAGGTTGGGAATAATACGGGGGTGGGAAAGTAACTGGTACGGAAACAAACGCGATTACTCGGTTAAACTTATTGAGGATTTTAAGATCCGTACCTACCTGACGGCCCGTATCAATAAAGGCGGCATCGCCAAGATTGTTATCGAGCGCACATTAGGTAAGCTTATTGTTACCATTCACACTTCCAAGCCGGGCATCATCATCGGTAAAGGAGGTAACGAAGTAGACAGGATTAAGGAAGAGCTTAAAAAGCTGACCGGCAAAGACGATGTGCAGATCAATATCCTGGAGATCCGTCGTCCTGAACTGGATGCCAATATCGTTGCGGACACCATTGCAAAGCAAATTGAAAACCGCATCAATTACAAAAGGGCTATCAAAATGGCCATTGCTTCATCTCTTCGCATGGGCGCGGAAGGAATAAAAGTGAAGGTTAGTGGCCGGCTTGGTGGTGCGGAAATAGCACGGTCTGAAGAAATTAAGCAGGGTAGAACCCCATTGCATACGTACAGAATGGACATCGATTACGCCTCCATATTTGCATTGACGGTTTATGGTAAAATAGGCATAAAAGTATGGATATGTAAAGGCGAAGTGCTTACCCAGAGAGACCTGAACCCGAATTTTGTGGGTGGAAAAAGTGATGTGAGTGATAGAAGAGACAGGCGTCCTGGAAGTGAGAGGGATGAAAGGGGGCCGGACAGAAGAGACAATAGAGATAACAGAGATAACCGGGACAACAGAGACAACCGGGGTGGAGGCGCTGGTGACCGCAATGCTGGCAGAAGTGGGGCAGGAGCGGGCCGGGATAACAGAAGATAAGGAGACACTATATTAAGAACACTATATTAAGAATTGATTATAAGATATTACCGAAATGTTACAACCAAAAAGAACGAAGCACAGGAAGATGCAGCGGGGCCGAATGAAGGGTGAGGCAAAAAGGGGAGCAATGATCGCATTTGGTTCATTCGCGCTTAAGTCGTTAGATTCCCACTGGATCACTGACCGGCAGATTGAATCTGCCCGACAGGCAATGACCCGCCATATGAAACGTGAAGGAAGTGTCTGGATACGTATATTTCCTGATAAGCCTATTACGCGAAAGCCCGCTGAAGTAAGGATGGGTAAAGGTAAAGGCGCTCCGGATCATTGGGCTGCCGTGGTAAAACCGGGGCGTATCCTTTTTGAAGCCGATGGAGTTCCGGAACAGGTAGCGAAAGAAGCGTTTGAGCTCGCAGCACAAAAGTTGCCTATCAAAACGAAGTTTGTGGTCAGAAGGGATTTCGCGGTATAACGTTATGGTTTAATGTGTGATACAATTGATCATTAATAATGCACAACTGATATAAGATGTTAAAAAGAATTGATTTCGTAAGAAGCGTGAGAGAGATGAGTGATACAGACCTAAAGGCGAGAATTCAGGAGGATGAAATGAGGCTGAAGAAATTAGAATTTGCCCACGCCATAACTCCCCTGGAAAATCCTATGAGTATCCGTGCCCTGAGAAAGGATTTGGCGCGGCTGAAAACTGA
The DNA here is from genome assembly GCA_041751095.1 of Flavihumibacter sp. GTDB lineage: Bacteria > Bacteroidota > Bacteroidia > Chitinophagales > Chitinophagaceae > JADCRZ01. The sequence continues at coordinate 18,781 of JBGSYC010000289.1, read as the reverse complement.
ATTAAAAAAGAAAAGCGTGGCTGTATAGCTTCTGCAATTTCACAAGCTAAAAGGTAACAATCACCTGGCAGCAGCTACGTGTTAAAAATTATTAAGATGGATGAAAGAAATCTCCGTAAAGTAAGAACCGGTGTTGTGACAAGCAACAAAATGGTAAAAACGATCACCGTTGCCATCGAAAGGAAGGTTAAACACCCCATTTATGGCAAGTTCGTGAAGAAAACCACCAAATTCCACGCCCATGACGAAAAAAGCGAATGCAGTATCGGAGACCTGGTGAAAATTATGGAAACCCGTCCTTTAAGCAAGACGAAACGTTGGAGACTGGTAGAAGTTATCGAAAAGGTGAAATAATAGCAGACCGGGAAAGGGATGTCGTGGCATCGTTTCCTGATGATAAATATTGATAAGATGGTTTTGGTTCAATAACATGAATCAGGATCTAAAATTTAAAAAGATGATTCAGCAAGAAAGCAGGCTTAATGTAGCTGACAACAGTGGGGCTAAAGAAGTTTTGTGTATACGGGTACTCGGTAACAGTGGACAGTCAACTGCCCGGATCGGGGATAAGATAGTAGTAACGGTGAAAGATGCATTGCCGGCAGGTGGTATAAAGAAAGGAACTGTAACGAAAGCTGTAATCGTTCGTACAAAGAACAAGCTAAGGCGTAAAGATGGCTCGTATATCCGTTTTGATGACAATGCTGTCGTGTTGCTGAACCAGTCTGAAGAGCCACGCGGTACCCGTATTTTTGGGCCGGTAGCCCGGGAGCTGCGCGACAAGGGATACATGAAGATTATTTCTCTTGCTCCGGAAGTATTATAGTCGTAAATTTGCGCCCCTTTAATTGGTTAGTTATAAAAGAATAAAACAAGGATCTAATGAATAGCAGATTCAAACCGAAATACAGCATAAAGAAAGGTGACAACGTTGTGGTGATCGCCGGCAACGATAAAGACCTGAAGAAGCCTCGCAAAGTGTTAGAAGTTATTGTTGAGAAAGGCCGGGTAGTAGTTGAAGGAGTAAATATCGTAACTAAGCATACTAAGCCTTCTGCTCAAAATACTAAAGGTGGCATCCTTAAAAAGGAAGCTTCTGTAAATATATCAAATGTGATGTTATGGGACGCCAAAGCCGGCGCACCATCAAAGATAAAACGTACCCGGGAGAATGGGAAATTACTCCGCGTGTCAAAAAAATCAGGGGAGGTTATCAAATAATGGAAAACATTAAATACACTCCACGACTGGCAGATAAATACAAATCTGAAGTTGTACCGGCCTTAATGAAAAAGTTCAGTTACACAAGTGTAATGCAAGCGCCACGGTTGGAAAAAATATGTCTTAACCGCGGTGTGAATGGTGCGGTGACGGACAAAAAACTGGTTGATATAGCCGTAGATGAGTTGTCTACCATATCCGGACAGAAGGCAGTGGCAACCATGTCGAAAAAAGACATTTCTAATTTTAAGCTCCGTAAAAATATGCCGATCGGCGCAAGAGTAACTTTGCGGGGTGTTAAAATGTATGAGTTTCTTGACCGGTTAATAGCTGTGGCATTACCCCGCGTCCGCGATTTCAAAGGCATCAACGATAAATCTTTTGATGGCCGGGGAAATTACACTTTAGGGGTAACCGAACAGATCATTTTTCCTGAAATTGATATTGACAAGGTGAACAAGATCACCGGCCTTGATATCACTTTTGTCACAACAGCTCAAACAAACGAAGAGGCATTTGAATTGCTGAAAGAATTAGGGATGCCTTTTAAAAATATTAAAAAAGAATCCGCTAACTAAATTCCCGTTACAATTAAGATTTTAGATAAAAGGAATAATCTGAAATCCAATCGTAAATCTAAAATTATTACATGGCTAAAGAATCTGTAAAGGCAAGACAAAGGAAGAGAATGGCGATGGTTGCCCGGTATGCTGACCGGAGAGCCGCTTTAAAAGCAGATGGAGATTACCAGGCTTTAGACAAACTTCCAAAGAACGCTTCACCGGTACGCCTTAAAAATCGTTGCCAGATATCCGGCCGCCCGCGAGGTTACATCCGGTTTTTTGGCATGTCGAGGATTGCTTTTCGGGACATGGCATTGGCCGGAAAAATACCGGGCGTAACTAAATCCAGTTGGTGATATCTCTTAATATCTGAGATACATGGAATAGCAGTATTCATCTAATAAAATAACACTTTCCCGTCAGGGGAGTTGGAGGGTTTAACAATGGTAACTGATCCTATAGCAGATTTTTTGACAAGAATCCGTAATGCTCAAATGGCTAATCACCGGATTGTGGAAATTCCTGCATCCAATTTAAAGAAACGCATTACTGAAATCCTTTATGAAAAGGGATACATTTTAAAATATAAGTTTGAAGATGACAGCAAACAGGGCGTGATCAAAATCGCTTTAAAGTACGATCCTGATACAAAACAGCCAGCGATACAAAGCCTCGAAAGGATCAGCCGGCCCGGGTTACGTACGTATTCACGGCCGGCGGAATTTAAACGTGTGAAAAACGGGCTTGGTGTGGCGATCATCTCTACTTCGAAAGGCGTGATGACTGATAAAGAAGCTAAAACTCAGAATGTAGGCGGCGAGGTTTTGTGTTATATATACTGATCCGGGCTAAAAAAATAACGCTAAAGGTTCCTGGTACATTAAGCCGTACCTATACAAGGCTGACCGGCCGGGTACCTGTTTCATAAAAATAAATACTCACTATTATGTCTCGTATAGGTAAACAACCAGTAACATACCCGGGCGGGGTTACGATAGCAGTTGGCAACGACAACGTGATCACTGTTAAAGGACCTAAGGGCGAATTAAAGCAGACCATCGACCGCGATATCAAGGTAGAAGTGAAGGATGGCAGTGTTGAAATCGCCAGACCTACAGATCAGATACGTCATCGTGCTTTACACGGCCTCTATCGTTCACTGGTGTCAAACATGGTTAAAGGAGTAACAGAAGGCTATAAAAAAGATCTTGAACTTGTAGGTGTTGGTTTTAAAGCTACTAACCAGGGTAATGTGCTGGACCTTTCCCTGGGATTTTCGCACAACATCATTTTTTCAGTCCCAAAAGAATTAAAAGTAGTTACTCTTACCGAAAAAGGCCAAAACCCGAAGATCAGCATTGAGGGAATTGATAAACAACTGCTGGGCCAGGTGGCAGCAAAAATACGTGGACTGCGTAAACCTGAACCATACAAAGGTAAAGGTGTTCGTTATGTTGGCGAGGTGGTACGTAAGAAAGCTGGCAAGGCGGCTGGTAAGTAAAACATTTTTATTTTTTATCGGGAAAGGAATTTCATAGCCCGATCTGAAATCTAAATTCTAAAATTTCTCCCGGCAGTATCGGGAAGTAAATAATAATAACATGAATGTAAAAGTGGTCAGCCGGCAAAAAATCAGGTATCGTATCCGGAAGAAGGTTTCCGGTACTGCGCAAAGGCCCAGATTATCAGTCTTCCGCAGTAATACTGAAGTGTATGTGCAATTAATCGACGATGAGAACAGCGTTACCTTAGCGTCTGCATCCTCAAAAGACAAAGACATTCTTGCGCAAAAAGTCAATAAGTCTGAAAAAGGCAAAATGGTAGGGGCGGCAATCGCGAGGAAGGCCGTTGATCTTGGACTTAATAATGTTGTATTTGACCGCGGTGGTTATTTATACCATGGCAGGGTAAAAGCAGTTGCCGACGGCGCTCGTGAAGGCGGGCTTATTTTTTAACAGGATTGAGGAACTACAGCAGTACTGCTGTACGAATGGCAAACATATTCCGAAATCCTAATCTAAATCGTTGTTCGATTATGTCAAATGTTATCTTGAATAAAGTTAAGGCTGGCGACCTGGAGTTGAAAGAAAAGGTGGTCTCTATTAACCGTGTCGTTAAAACTACCAAGGGCGGACGGGCGTTTAGCTTTTCTGCGCTTGTTGTTGTTGGAAATGAAAATGGTGTGGTAGGGCATGGCCTGGGTAAAGCAAAAGAGGTACAGGAAGCGATTGCAAAGGGAATTGAAGACGCGAAGAAAAATCTTATCAAAGTTCCGGTGATGCATGGTACTATCCCTCATGACCAGCTTGCTAAGGATGGTGCAGCGAAAGTTTTGATAAAGCCTGCCGCTCATGGTACCGGAGTAATTGCCGGAGGAAGCATGAGGGCAGTATTGGAAAGCGCGGGGATAACAGACGTCCTGGCAAAGTCTTTAGGTTCGGCAAATCCGCATAATGTGATCAAGGCCACCTTTAAAGCCCTGGCTATGCTGCGTGAACCTCTTACTGTTGCCAAAACAAGAAATATCGGGCTTAAGAAAGTGTTTAACGGTTAGAACATTGTACAAAGCATCCAATGATTAAAGCTTTTTCGATTACCGGGTTTTAAAATGAGCAATAATGGCAAAAATCAGAATTACACAGGTGAAAAGCGCAATAGACAGACCAGAACGGCAAAAGCTTACGCTCCAGGCGCTTGGACTTAACAAGATAAATGCCTCGAAGGAAGTTGAAGCTACTGCACAGATATTAGGAATGGTACGGGCTGTTAACCATTTGATAAAGGTTGAAAATTCAACCTCAGACAACGGGCAGCCTGAAACGAACAATCTGCAGGAATTGCAGCCTTTGCCGGAAGCTGCTGATCGACCAGAAGTTCAGGTACCCTCAGAAGTTCAGGTATCCTCAGAAGTTCAGGATTCCTTCGACGAACAACCACCTGCGCCAGCTACAGACACAAACAAAGAATAACATTCATTTCCGGCATTTATCAATAATTGCCGGACACTAAAAAGCGAGGGGAATAAACCCCGTAAGTAAAAAATAAACACCATGGAATTACACAATCTGCGCCCGGCTAAGGGTTCAACACACAAACAGAAACGCCTTGGCCGTGGAGAGGCTTCCGGTAAAGGGGGAACGTCTACCAAGGGTAATAAGGGAGGACAAAGCCGTGCTGGTTACAAGATAAAGATGGCGCATGAGGGAGGGCAAATGCCCATTCAGCGAAGAATTCCTAAACGCGGATTCAACAATGTTAACCGGGTGGAATACAAAGTATTTAACCTCGGACAGATCGATGAACTGGCTCAAAAATATGAACTCGCCGAGTTCTCTTTAGAAAATCTTTATATCAACGGATTGATTGGAAAGACAGATAAGGTAAAAATCCTGGGCAATGGTGAACTTAAGGGAACACTTCCTTTTAAAGTGAACGCGATCAGCGAAAAAGCCAAAGCATCCATCGAAACTGCAGGTGGAACTGTTGAAATTGTGAAGTAATTTTTGTGTAACTTGCTGATACCCGGAATACGTATTGTATGAGGTTATAAATTCCACCATCTGTGAATAATTTTTTTAAGACACTTCGAAATATCTGGAGCATAGAAGAGCTGAGAAATAAGATAATCACCACCTTATTTTTTATTCTCGTTTACCGGTTAGGTTCTCATATAGTTTTACCTGGTATAGACCCCAATAAACTTGATCTGTCCAGTGCCCGTACCGGAGCGCTTGGATTAATCGATGCTTTTGCGGGAGGTGCTTTCTCCATGGCGTCCATTTTTGCATTAGGCATTATGCCTTATATTTCTGCGTCTATCTTTATGCAGCTGATGACCATCCTGGTTCCGCAGATGCAGAAGATTCAGAAAGAGGGCGACAGTGGAAGAAAAAAAATCAACCAGTGGACGAGGTACCTGACTGTTGCAATCACTGCAGTGCAGGCCGGTGCTTATGTTGCGTACCTCCGGCAGGTTAATGGACAAGCACTTCTGGAATCGTATGCTGCTTATTTCTGGCTTTCAACCACTGTAATTCTAACTGCAGGCACGTTGTTTGTCATGTGGCTGGGAGAAAAGATCACCGATAAGGGCCTTGGAAACGGTATTTCTCTCATCATTATGGTCGGTATTCTTGCACGTCTGCCGAGTTCGCTCTATAACGAATGGATTGCAAAATCAAACAGGGGTGGAGGAGGATTACTGATCTTCATTATTGAAATTGCGGTGCTAATCGCTATAATTATGGGCCTGATCGTGCTTGTGCAGGGAGTCAGAAAGATTCCGGTACAGTATGCAAAGCAGATTGTCGGCAATAAGCAGTTTGGCGGCGCGAGACAGTTCTTGCCTTTAAAAGTTAATGGCGCCGGTGTAATGCCAATTATCTTTGCCCAGGCCATCATGTTTCTTCCTACCTTATTTTCCTATACCAGTTTTGAGTCCGGGCAGGGGATAGCACGAATCTTTTCCGATTCGAGGGATGCGTGGCATATGGTTATTTATTCCGTGATCGTAATTGCCTTTACTTTTCTGTATACAGCGCTGATCTTTAATCCCAAGCAGATTGCTGACGACCTTAAACGCAATAACGGTTTTGTTCCGGGTGTTAAGCCGGGGCAGCCTACCGCAGATTATATCGGAACGATTATGGACAGGATTACTTTGCCAGGTGCTATCCTTCTTGCGGTAGTAGGTATATTGCCAGGCTTTGCGCAAAGATTAGGGGTTACCCAGGGGTTTGCTACTTTCTTCGGAGGAACCTCGCTATTGATCATGGTTGGTGTAGTGCTGGATACCCTGCAGCAGATAGAAACCCAGTTGCTGATGCGCCAGTACGATGGATTAATGAAAGGAGGAAGGATCCAGGGACGGCAGGCAGCCCAGGCCACTATTTAATTATATTCAAACTCATATGTAACCTGGCAAGGATAAACTTGTCAGGTTTTCTTTTGTTACACCTTCAAAGAAGACCTGAGTTTCCAAATACAAAAACGTTAACTCTGCTTCGGTAAATTTATTTCTTTAACCAGTTACGAAGCCGTAAGAGATTTGCCCGTATGATTTATTATAAATCAAAAGATGAAATAAGCCTGATCAGGGAAAGCTGCCTGCTGGTGAGTGAGACCCTCGCTTTTGTGGCTTCTATCCTTAAACCGGGGATCACCTCTTTGGAAGTTGATCGCCAGGCTGAGGAATTTATTCGCGACAGGAAAGCTGTTCCGTCTTTTAAGAATTTTAACGGCTTTCCATTTGCCAGCTGTATATCAGTTAATGATGCCATCGTACACGGATTCCCTACAAACAAAGAATTGAGAGATGGGGATATCATTTCTGTCGACGTTGGTGTATATAAAAACGGCTACCATGGAGACAGCGCCTACACTTTCGCTATCGGAAAGGTAGATGACAAAATCAAACGGTTATTAAAAGTCACCAAAGAATCGTTATACAAGGGGATTGAAAAGGCAGTAACAGGAAACAGGATAGGCGATATTTCTTTTGCCGTTCAGGATTATACAGAAAACAGAAACGGATATGGAGTTGTGCGGGAATTGGTTGGGCATGGTTTAGGCAAAAACTTACACGAGGAGCCCCAAATTCCTAATTATGGTAAACGGGGCTCTGGCATCAAACTCCAGGAAGGTCTTGTAATTGCAATTGAACCAATGATAAACCTGGGGGTGAGAAATGTTTATTACGAAGATGATGGTTGGACGGTGCGAACAAAAGACGGTAAGCCTTCGGCCCATTTTGAACATACAGTGGCGATAAAAAAGGGATCTGCAGATGTGCTTTCATCATTTGCGGAGATTGAGAAAAATGAAACCGCTAATGTAAACCTGGATACCTGATCTGATAAGCATGTGCGAATATTAAGTGAGGTTTTAAATGTATCAGTGTGGCAAAGCAATTAACAGTTATCGGCGGGGGCGCTGCTGGCATTTTTTGTGCAATTAACGCTGCCAGGATGAATCCTGGCGTTAAAGTGTTGATCCTTGAAAAATCAAACCGGTTATTATCAAAGGTCAGGGTAAGTGGGGGAGGGAGATGTAATGTAACACATGCCTGCTTCGATATAGGCGCCATTAGTAAAAAGTATCCAAGAGGTGGTAATTTCGTTAAGAAATCCTTTCATCATTTTTTTACCACCGATACCATCCGGTGGTTTGAAGACAGGGGAATACAACTAAAAGCAGAACAGGACGGTAGAATGTTTCCCGTCTCGAATTCCTCCCAAACCATTATCGATTGTTTTCTAAATGAAGTAAATAAATATCGCGTGGATATTTGGTTGAATGCGGGGGTGGAAGAGGTGACTATTCACGACGATAAGTTCAGGATAACAATTTCCGGATCACGGGTGATTGATGCTGACCTCGTTTGCATCGCCTGCGGTGGTTACCCGAAATTGTCTATGTTTAGCTGGCTGATAAAGTTGGGTCATTCCATTGAAGAACCCGTTCCTTCTTTATTTACGTTTAATATGCCGGCACGTTCGCTATCGAGCCTGATGGGAATTACGATCGACGAGGCAGTGGTTAAAATTGCCGGAACGAAGATGGAAGAAAGAGGGCCTTTGCTTATCACCCATTGGGGGATGAGCGGACCTGCGATATTAAAGCTCAGCGCATGGGGAGCGCGTGAACTGGCAGGTAAAAAATATCACTTTACTGTTTTTATCAAATGGTTGCCGGAAATGAATGAACAAAGGCTTCGCGAAAAATTGCAGGAGCTCCGGTTTGTTCTTGCTTCTCAAAAAATAGCTAACAGAAATCCGTTTCAGTTACCACATCGGTTCTGGGAATACCTGCTGCATGAAGCAGGTATAAAGCCCGATATTCGATGGGCGGATCTTCCCGCCAAAGAACAAAATAAACTCACTAAGATATTAAGCGCTCAGGAATTTGAAGTCAAAGGCAAAACTACATTCAAAGAAGAATTTGTCACCGCCGGCGGTATCAGACTGAACGAGGTGGATCCTAATTCTATGATGAGCAGAAAAATTAATGGCCTTTTTTTTGCCGGGGAAATCCTGGACGTGGATGGCGTTACCGGCGGGTTTAATTTTCAACATGCGTGGACGAGTGGATACATTGTTGCCAGGTCTGTGTCAACGCTGAATACTTAGGTGCTACGCTATATGCCTGCGTCCAAAACCGCATCCTTTTCAGTGATCAACCTCCTGTGGTAGTTGATCTGGCCTAAATGATAATTCAAATGATTTGAAAGATGGATAAGAAAGAACTGGGTTGACACGGGTTCGTCAAACACCTGCAAAGGATATGGGCTTTCCAACTCTTTTTTTGTAATCTGTTCAAGCGTATCCCTGACAACAGTCTTTGTATCTTCAATACGCTCCTGCAATTTCGATATTGAAACGCCTTTTAAGGAAAATTCGGCGTTGCGGTTTCTTACGTAGCCCGATTCGCCCAATATGGCTCCGATGTAATGCTGAAGATTTCCGGTTATATGGAGGCATAAATTGCCACCACTGTTTTTTATTCCGTCTTTAGTGACCCATACGGAGAATTCATCAGTGTAAAGTTTCAATTCTCCCGATAATCTTGCCAGGTCTTTTTCAAATAACTGTATCAGGATAGGAGCAATCATACCTTATTTTTTATTGTGTAAACAACAATCATTTCTCCCGGGAGAATTCTCCCGGGAAAACAAACTTAATATTTTAGGCTTTAAATCGCTTACAATGCATCAAAAATAATTAACCGCTGCCATCCGTTCCCGTTACCAGGAAGGTGGGCCGGCGCATGTTGATTTACGTAAGTTATCCCCCGGCAGTGACGTTCCGGCGTTCACATCTGAAAACTAAAAAGCACAATGCGTTTTATGCATCGTGCTTAAATTAGATAAATGATTTGGATACTAAGCCTGTAAAGCCTGGGCAGCGATCAGCTCATCAAGTTTATTGTCTTTTACAAATTGCTCACGGAATTCAGCATACTCTGTTTGCAATGTGGTGGTTTTTGTCAGCGCTTCGTCGGTATGCTCATATATGGCGGGTAATGCCGCATCCAACATCTTATCGCCTAAATTAATATTATCTGCTTCAATCTGCCCTAATTTTTTAAGTAAGGATGTTTCGCTGTTAACAAGGTCATCAAGCTCACGCAGCACCTTGTCTATCATTTTTAATTTCTCCATTTTGTCCATAAAAGTAATATTGGTTTATATAAAGATACACATACTGCGTAGATGAGCAATACATTTACGGGGTGCTTCAACCACCTTATGAATTAGCCCCGGTTAATGGAGGTAAATGTTCCTGAACCGGATTGACTTTTAGGTGGATTATCCTATCTTTGCTGCCCGAATTAAACACATCGGAATTTATTTATGCCTGAAAACAATATTATTAACTCAAACGCTGATGTACAGGAGGTTCCTCCACTCATGGAGGAAGCTACAGCGACACCAAATCCACCTGTGGAGGAGCAAATTGCTCCGGCTCCGGTTGAAGAGCAGGATGCCCACACCCCCGTTGAAAATCCCGACGATCAGCCGCGTGTTGAAAATCCCGACGCTGAGCCGCGTGTCGAAAATCCTGATGCGCAACCGCCCGTTGAAAACCAGGCTTTCTCAGTGCAGCCGGAAGAACAGGCAGGTGAATCAGCATCCATGTCCGCGCCTGCGCAGGTGCAAACTCCTCATGATGATTTTGACTGGAGCATCGACAAAAGAAATGTTTCTTCCTATACAAAGGAGGAGCGGGTGAAATACGACAGTGTGTATGATAATACCTTTGTTGCGATCACTGATGGCGAACTTGTAAAAGGTTTGGTAGTGGCTTTAACTAAAACTGATGTCGTCATAAACATCGGTTTTAAAAGTGATGGATTGGTCTCTCTCAACGAATTCCGGGATACACAGGGTCTAAAAACCGGTGATGAAGTTGAGGTGATGGTCATCGAGAAAGAAGACAGGGAAGGCCACCTTCATCTGAGCCGTAAACAGGCACGTACCACGCGTGCATGGGAAAGAATCGTAGAAGTTCACAAGACAGGTGAAATCGTTACCGGTACGGTTACCAGCAAAACCAAGGGCGGCCTTATTGTCGACGTTTTCGGCATGGAAACCTTCCTGCCAGGATCTCAGATTGACGTTAAGCCGGTAACTGATTACGACCAGTTTGTTGGTAAAACAATGGAATTCAAGGTAGTTAAGATCAACGAAGCTATAAAGAACGCGGTAGTTTCTCATAAAGCACTCATTGAAAGCGATATTGAAGCACAACGTGCGGAAATAATGAGCAAACTTGAAAAAGGCCAGGTGCTTGAAGGAACAATCAAGAATATAACTGATTTTGGTGCGTTTATGGATCTCGGCGGTCTGGATGGTTTGTTGTATATAACGGATATCAGCTGGGGCCGCATCAACCATCCGACAGAGGTGTTAAAACTCGACCAAAAGCTGAATGTTGTTGTGTTAGACTTTGACGATGATAAAAAGCGTATCAGCCTTGGCTTAAAGCAACTGACTCCTCACCCGTGGGATGTATTACCAGGAACGGTTAAGGAAGGTGAAATCGTGAAAGGAAAGGTAGTCAATATTGAAGATTATGGCGCTTTCCTTGAAATTATGCCGGGTGTTGAAGGTCTTGTACACGTTAGTGAAATCACATGGGCTAATACACCGATCAATGCCAAGGAATTTTTTAAGCTGCAGGATGAGTACAAGGCTAAAGTAGTTACGCTGGACAAAGATTCACGAAAGATGAGTCTTTCCATAAAGCAGCTTACTCCTGACCCATGGAATGAGATCGAGACCAAATACCCGCTCGACAGCCGTCATAAAGGGCTCGTTAAGAACATTACGCCGTATGGGGTCTTCGTTGAACTCGAACCAGGAATCGGCGGTATGATTCACATTAGCGACTTAAGCTGGCTTAAGCGTTTCAATCATCCGTCAGAATATACCAGGGTGGGCGAGCACATTGATATCATTATACTCGGAATAGATAAAGACAACAGGAAACTTCAGTTAGGCCACAAGCAGCTTGAAGAAGACCCATGGAATGCCCTCGAAGATACGTTTGGAGTTGGAACGATCCATGAAGGAACCATTATTAAAAAAGATGATAAGGGCGCGGTTGTCCAGTTAACCTACGGCCTTGAAGGTTTTGCTCCCAACCGTCATCTCACCAAAGAAGATGGAACATTGATCACAGCGGACCAAACCGCCCAGTTCATGGTTATTGAATTTGACAGGAATGAGAAGCGGATCGTTCTTTCACATACAAGGATATGGGAACAGGCCAAAATTGAAGAGAAAGAAGCAGCAAGGAAAGAAGCAAGAGTTGAAGCCGATAAAACCAAGAAGGTGGTTAAAACCCTTCAAAGTAAAGTCGAGAAAGCCACCCTTGGTGATCTTGGTGCATTGGCCCAGATCAAAGAAAAGCTACAGCAGGGGGAAAAGAATAACGAGGAAACAAAGGAAGGATGAGTATTGGTGAAATAGTCATTTAACTCAAAGCATAAAAAGGCGCAGCGAAAATTGCGCCTTTTTTTATGAAGTCAGCAGGATGCTGAGAAAGATTGTAGCCTGATTAGTGTTGCGCTTCACTAATGATCTTACTATAAATCATTCTTGCTTTCTGATAAGCGGCGTCAGCAGCGGGGCGCTCTTCTGCCCTGATATTTGACTGTTTCATTTTCCAGCACTGGTCAACTGCAAGCCTGCACCATTCAGCACTACGTTTAACACGAATGGGTTTGCCATTTACAATTGCGAAAACCGGGTTTGAATGCGAACTGGGATATACTCTAAGGGCTAACCAGCATGATTGGGTAAGAGCATACGAAAAGTTTACGTCTTTAAACTGGCCGTCAGCGACAATGTTAATCGTATCCACAGGCTGCCCGTTTACGATAAGTTCTACAGGCACGCTTCTCGTCTTTCCAACACGGGCTCTTTCAATATGCCAGTAAGGCTGTTGGTTTAAAGCACTTCCAGCGATGGCTGCACCAGAGGCACTTTGTTGTTCGGGGAGATTAGCAGCAATTTTAGCGGTTATTTTAATTTGCTGTTTTTCCTTCAAAAAAGTCTTGCTATCGTTTGTGCCCATTTCCGTTCCATTAACCGAGAAGCCAGTAATGTGGGAACTACCATCAGACACATAACTTCTGCCTTTTTTAATAGCCGAAACATAGCTGTCATAATTCAGGGCGCCATCAGGTTTAAAATAACTGCGTGCCATACCGATACGTTCGTCATAGATGCAGGGGAAATCCGTTTCACCGCTTAATGGAGTGTTAAAGCCACAGTTAAGGGTATGGTACCACATATTTAATTCCCATGGAGCAGGGGTATCTCCCGCACTGTAAAAGTCCACGGCCTGTTCAGTTACGGTTACTACGAACTCATTTGCGCCGATACCATCCATCTTCGGCAGGATATAATTAGGCAAAGCGTTCGTTGGTGTGGATGGTTCCAAACCCCACCCGGAATGTGCGTATCCGGTGAGGGCATTTTGTGACTTCGCCCACTTCAGCACCGGTAATGTCCAACTTGGCCATTCTTCAATTTTTTTTGTGCCAGGGTAATCGTCCTCTTTCAGTCTTAGAAGCACAATATGGCCTGCATGGGAAGATGGAAATCCTGAAACTTCAACGTCATTACGCAGGATATTCTTTTGCGTGGAAAGGGGATTATTATGACCTGTAAAGAAAGTTTTTTGATGGTACCAACCCGGGCCCCATGCCAATACTGCTGCAATATTAAGATCTTCCCCAAGTGCCTGACGCCACATGTCAAATGGTTTCACGCCTTCTTCCGGACTTTCATAATGACTGCAACCCGCGGCATGTACATGGTGATCAGCACTATACCATCCAAGCTTCGCCATGTTAATCCATCTTTTTAACCTAAAAGATACGCTGTGGGAAGCCACGCCTGGGGGAATGATAATCGCCGACTCCTGGGAAATATATTCGGGACCTCTGGTAAACGTGATCCTGTATTTTCCCGGGGGCAGCTGCACGTGCTCTCCGTCTGATCGATAAACCTGAGGCTGAAAGAAAAAGTCAGGATATTCATCATAAGCTGCAACACGTCTCGAGGGGAGGGGATAAAGCCCGATCAGTTCTTTTGAAGGAACACGATAATTTAACTGAGCCATTCTGGCCCTGTAATCTACTGGTGGAAAATCTCCTGGACTATCTTCCATACGCTCAATGTCATCCCTGATAATAAACGATGCTATCGTTGGCGAGCCGTCATCATCCTTCACCACGAAGTTAACGGTGACGGGTTTTTCGATGTCAAATAAAATACTGATGGAATTTCGAAAGCCTATATCCTGCGATCCGTGCCCGATGTTGAAAGCGATTTCAGCTTCGCGCCGGCCTGATTGTTTACTATATATCTGTAGAACGGCGTACTCAAGCCTAAGGCCTGAAAGATCAGGTTGCAGCGGCCGGTTAGGGTTAATGCTCATTTCCATAAACCTGTTGCGTATCTGCCCGGGGGTAAGCATGTGTTCTTTTCTTGCTTCGGGTTCACCAGAAGAAATATGAAGGGCAGGTTCAGTGTTAGGGCTTTCCACTTCAAGTCTCGCCGTTACACCTGCCTGATTATGTACTTTAACGAGAAAGCTGGTCCACCCTTCTTTAACCAGCTTTGCTTTGGCGGGGCCTCTTATCACCTTTACTCTCGCTTCAGGGTTTATTTCAACCATGGCAAGGCAGTAGGGATCAAGTATATCCTGGACAAGCGTTGCTATTTCCTCTCCGGGCAATTTGTGTTGAAGCTCTTTAAGCCGCTTTTGATCGTCAGCAGACAGTGCGCTTCCAAAGTAAGAAAGTGCTTCATTAAGGCGGATTGCCTGGGCGAGTAACGGCTGTGCATCTACACCAGGTACATCCGGAAGGGTAGATGTGGAAACAGAGGGATGTTGATGTTGGGCGCGTACTAAAGCAGATAAGAAGAGACATGCCAGCATGAACGAAATATGCCATGTTTTCATTATACCGTCGATTGATTTAGATTACAGTATGCTGAATAAGGCAAAAAATAAAAAATAATGTTATACTATTTTATTCGTATAACTTGATGTTAGTGAGTAATTTATTTTCTTTTTATCCAGCACTTCTCCATTAAAAATACGTGTAAATGGCCTTATATGACCGAAGACCATATTACAAATGACAAAAAAGAAGCCTGTGCCAGCTTTATCAGGTTCATTACAAAGTAGATGCCCATGATCCAGCTTGTCTTTAACCTCTGGGTATAGGACGCACCTGCTTATCGCAGCACATTTTCATTGAACTAATCCATAACGTCCTTGCCTAATCATTTTCTGATACTATCATCAGAGATACATCAAATGGAGTGGAGGTTTGAAAGCTACTCAGGCCAACAAAATATTGCAGATAAATATTTTCACTGGTATGATCTATGACTTTGCGATCGTCAATATTTAAGATGTGTACTAAGCCGCGACTGAGGAGTATATCGTATCAAAGTGCTGGGGTTTCGAAGGAAAAACCAGGAAATCGATGCATACAATATCACAGAAATAATGCGTAAGTAATTGAAATAAGTTAAAAGACAGATACTATTGTAGACGTACAAACCTGGCAACAGATACGGCACCGGCATTATCACGAATGAAAAGCATGTAATTACCGGGTGGAGCCACATAGCCATTGTTTGGAGCATTAACAGTAATATCTAATGATTCGCCGGCCACTTGCCTGATTGTACCAATGACAAGTTCGACGTAGCGCTGATCACTGTTAAAGGAGTGGGTGACAGAACCGCAACGGATAAGGCAGACACTCACAATGGTGCGGCTCGTACTGGCTTCAATGGTGAAATTACTGGCGTATAAAACTGTGGCTGGAGCCTGGTTAATAACAGGACGCTCAGGAATAAAAAGATACGGAGGCTCATAGACTTCAAGAGAGAATTCATGGCGGTGGAAGGGTCCGGGATTCCAGTCCGCATCTGTACCAGCCGTAATTACACTTCCATCCGGCATGAGCACAGCACTAGCGTGGTAAAGACGGGGAACCGACATGGAATTAACTGAGGTCCAGGCGCCGCTTGCAGGGTCATAAATCTCAGCAAGATATACCGGATTTGCTCCTGCATCTGCATACCCTGTACTGCTGCCGTTTAGTACCAGTACCGTGGCGTTCGGAAGAAGCACGGAATCGGGCATAACACGGGGACGATGCATAGAAGCAGCGTTCGTCCAACCAGACGAGGGTAAATCGGCGTCAAAGATCTCACATGTGTCAGTGGCAGGAGTACGGATTTTGGTACCTCTGCTTCCGCTACCCCCTATCATAAGTATCCGACTCCGGTAAGAGCCGTCAGCATTGGGGATAAGCGGCAGCAAAACAGCAGTGCCTGTTAGTCCGTAGGTCCTGAACATCGATGAAGGAAAAACGGCAGGTTCCCAGGTATGAGTTTCTAGATTGAGCAATTGTGTTCGATCACCGGCATGCACGAACAATCTCCGATTGGGTAAAACAAAAACAAAGGGATAAGAATCTCCTGCATGAATAATAGGTGCTGGTTGAGGTGCGGCAAAGGTGTTTGTAGCCGGATGGAAAATCTCATAGGTGTCATTGACCTTTTCTGCAGTTGTTCCCACAACTTCACGTTTTTGACCCCCGATAGCAAGCATCCGACCGTCATTAAGGCAAACCACAGTACAATACCACCTTCCAAAGGCTGCGTCTCTTATAAAAGTCCAATGATTTGTTGAAGGGTCATAAATATGTGTAGACCGCATATTCGTAGCTCTTTCCCTGTCGCCGCCAACGGCTAATAGCCGGCCATCAGCCATAAATGCCTGACCCCCACAGAAGATGTTGATCATACGACTTTCACCTTCGCGTCCTGTGTAAGTAGTCCGAGCCAGGGTAGGGGCTCCTGGAGTCCAGACACATGATTCACCAAAGGCCTGGGTATCTGTTCCAAAAGCGGGCTCTTCGTGGTGGTCATAGCTCCAAAGTAAAATACTGCCATTTTCCTTTGGAAGAACGGCGGCGTGCATGCCGACGATATGTTCAGGCGGCGCGATCTTAGTCCACTGTCCTCCCTGGTCGGAGGGTAAAGTAATAGGGGTCTCTGGTTCAAAAACTTCATAAGCACCTGAATTCGGATGCCAATAAATAGAACCGTGCTGGAAATCGTTGAAGCGTCCGCCGGGCTCTATCGAATCCTGCTCACCTGTACGAGGGTAGCCTAACACACTGCCTTCAAATCCAAGTGATGACCATAATTGCCATATGGCTAAAGAAACTTCATGAGGTCCTGTTACGGGATGCCAGTAGATTGAGCCGTTTTCGCCTGTCCGCGGGTTGCGGAAATGATTGAAGCGGCCAGTTCCGTCAATACAAGAGGTTTCATCAGTAATAGGGTAAGTAATAACAGGATGGTTTTCCCAACCAAGCTCTGACCAACGGTGCCGGATAAGTCCATGAACCTCGAAAGCGCCGGTTAAAGGATGCCAGTAAATAGAGCCAGGCCAATCCCCCGGGTTATAAAAATGATTGAAGCGGCCCTCATCGTCCGCACATGTTAATTCGTCTGTATGAGGGTAACGAAGAAAATGACAGTGATCGCGCCCCAAGGCATTCCACTTTGCATAAATGGCACCATGAATTTCATGGGCTCCTGTGTGTGGGTGCCAGTAAACTGCGCCCCGTTCAAAGATGCAGCACCGTCCGGTACCGTCAGCTGTTGCCCGTTCGGATTCCAGCTCGAGTCCCATCATATCACGAATAGCGGAACTAAGCGAATTCATTTTATCAGATATTTCAGACATGATAAATATTTTTATATCCAGAAGTTTTTAGTTAAAACTGTCACTGATCATAGAGCAACTATTTTTGTCATTGCTCCAAATAAATGAATAGCGAAATTTGTAACCTCTTTTGCAGCAAAAAAATTAAAATGGACGGAAGAGTACGAGCACATTTAAAAATAGTGGCAAGTAAATTAAATCGAAGCGGAGGTGACGGAGATTAATTAATCCGGCAAAAATGCCAAAAGGTTTTGTATCCTTTGTAAAAGTATTTATAGTTGGTTTCGGATGCTAAAATCCTTTTGTAAAGTACTGCGGTTTTATATTAAATGCAAATATTTATAATTAATTTTTGAAAAATTAATCTTCAATCGCACAGATACCATTTCCCATAAAGGAAGAAATATCTTGTGACCGTAGCAAATCACAAACAGTCAAAAAATTGCTTGCTGATGTGTAAAAGAGGTTAAAACAACAAAATGCTGCTCAACATTTATTTCTGTAGAAAGGCCCTGGACATTGATAAAGTGATTGCAATTAACCGGAAACAGAAAACGGCATAAGCAGGTAATCCGAAGGTTCGCCAGGTTGTTGTTAGCAACGTACACTCGTTGCAAAAACTGAACACGCCAAATAACAAGCTTACCAGAAGCACCCACAGCGATTAACATTGTTCTTCCTGCATGCTTTAATTATAATAGTGGCAGGAATGCAGAAAAGTATTTAAGATAAAACCGGCTGTCGGACAAATTGCTTATTTTCACTCATAGTTATTTTGTAGTGTGGTAACTCAAACATAACTAAAAAAGGGTGACTGTTTACAGTTCACCCTTTCAAATTTTGGTCGGACAACAGGGAGAAATAATAGTAAAACGATGGGTGCGCTACCCGTAGAATCTAATAATTGGGAAAGCATATAAGCCTATGTAGTTGATAGAAATATAAGTATTAATCAAACCACGTTGATGGGAATCTCAAATTAACTAACCGGGTATGGTTAATGAATAATACAGATTACATATCACAACAGCATAAGAACATACTTACAAGCGCTTACCAGCGTGCACCGGTTTCTCTTTTTTTGATAAGATGAAAGGTTCATACCAGAAAAATTATCGTCTATGCCTCCGGTATATAAATATGTTTTATTAAACAACTTGAACCTATACCGAAATAATGAGCGTATTCCCCGATCATGTTAGTCATTAATTTTTAACTAACTTC
>JBGSYC010000288.1:0-6061 GCA_041751095.1 Flavihumibacter sp. | reverse complement strand
GAAAAAAAGAAAGTAACTCCCGATATGCATCGGGAAAACTTCAAGACGGGAACGAAAATAGCTCATTCCCCGCGGGGTTGTTTGATTGAGCGGTGGTTCTACTGTGGCTTGGGCATTGATAATTCAATATGTGTTTGCGTTGAGGAACCTATCTGCCTGTTTCAAAAAGCTCTTTTCGAAGTTGTGATTGACGAATGATGGATTGTAATGTGCCAAGTTTGATTTCGGTGTGATTGGGTACAGGGACAGTTATGGTTTGGTTATCTAACTTTTTCTGCATGATAATATGGCTTCCCTTCTGCCGCACTTGAATAAATCCATTTTCGTAAAGGATTTTGCAGACTTCTTTTCCAGATAGGATTTTAAGCCTACCCAATGGCAATTTGTAGGTTTGTTATGAGGACATCACTTTTCAATCTGTTGGCTATTTCTTCCTTTGACGCATGCTCAAACAACAGTTCTATAGCTTCCTGCAAGTTGGCTTTTGCTTCCTCTACTGTATCGCCCTGGCTTGCTACATCTAATTCAGGGCATAGGGATACGTATCCGTCATCTTCTCTTTCTATAATTGCTGTAAAATTCTGAATGTTTGGCATCATTTGTAATTTGTATAAAGCTAAGAAAAAAGAGGCGGCTTATGACAGACGGGAACGATAACAGCCTCCCGAAAAAATCGGGATCGGGGTTGCTTGATTGAGCGGTGGTGCTACTGTGGCTTGGGCAATGGTATTTCAATGCGGGTTAGCCATCGTTGGGTGTTGTCACCAACGACATGTGCGTGGGTGCTGGGCTTTTCATTCGGTGCTCATCTTGCCTACGCTTCTGTTGCAGGTGACAACACCTAGCAACGGCGCTGCTGCAGGAACACCTGCAAGGGCAAAAGAGGAGGCTTATAACAGACGGGAACGATAACAGTCCGTAACCGTTGGGGTTGTTTGATTGAGCGGTGGTGCTGCTGTGGCTTGGGCATTGGTATTTCAATGCGGGTTTTCTTTAAACCTGACTTATGTAGTCACGAGAAACAAATTTCAAAATTAGTTCGTGCTCTTCAGGGGTAAGTTTTACTCGTAGTTTTTTATTTCGTTCATGATAATTGTAAATAAGCAAATACTTTTCAACTATCGTCTTTCGTGGGTAAAACCAAATAAGTAAATCAAATACGGTTGATGTATCAACAAAAGGAGGTTGGGCTTTGCCTACCCATTCTGTGATTGATATTATGGTTCTTTTTTTTACATCTAATGAAAAGCTGTACGTAGCTGGTATAAATCCAAGGAAAAATTTTCTGATTATGATACCATCGTCTTTTACAATCATAGTTGTAATAGGGAAGGGTAGAAAGGCAGGTAATGCCATCAAACAGAAAACACTGTAGTCAATCAAATTCTGGTAAAAAAGATAAGTAGCTGTAATTATTATAATAAAAACAAATAACCTATGGACTAAAAGCGGCATGGTAATATTTCTTCGATACAACTCCATTCAATCTCTTAAGACTTAATTTAAATTCTTGAAATAAATATTTAGCCCAAATGTTATTTCTTCATGATGCTTTATTTGTTCTTCAATTTTTTGAAGAAGGAAATCAAATTCTTTAGAATTGTTATTGTTATTCAAAATCGAATTTCTATTTTCTTCATTGAAGATGTCATGTGCTTATTGTTTCAAAAGATTTAATCCCGTTTGAAAACTATACCCTTGCATGAAATCCGTGTCATATCTATTTGTTGTTTGTGCATATTGTTCTATTTCTTCCATCAATTTTTCATTCTGCTTTCTGGCAAAATCAAATCTGAGTAAGAGTTGCTGTTTTTTATCATTTGGAGCATCCATGTTTTTAGTTTTTATGATTGCTAAATTATTTTGGCGATTGTTTGTTGATGATTGATGTTCTACCGTACAAGTGTGAGACGCAACGATGCCTAATAGTACCACTCCAGCTTAGTACAAAAAACTTTCCTCCATGTCACGCCTCAACACCTAATGATCATTCAAAGGCAACCCCAGCCTTTGATAATCTTTCCAATTAACATACTCCGGCGCTACGCGGTGCTCTTCCATGGTGATGAAATCGGTAATCAAATCATATAAGTTGATAGAAAAACTTTTGCATTCATGACAGGCATTGCTGGAATTTCAAGCTTCTTAAAATCTTTTATATCGTTGGTTAAAAGAATTCAATGGATGAATGCAAAGCCGCCGTGTACAATATGGCATCTTCTACATCATTTATTGTACGTTGAACCCCATTGGTATATATTAACGTGGTTACAGGAATGAGTTCTACAAAAGCCAAAAGATGATTGAATAGCTGCCTGAGTTTTGCCGGTGGATAGTCTTTTCGAATAAGATAGGCGGTTGTATTTAACACACTTTCTGTAACATACGCATAGCAATCACTTGCCTCGGCGTGGTTAATTAGGTTTACGGCATAAGGATGATTGGCTCTTTTACTATCGAGAAGATCAATCAGTATATTAATATCAAGAAAGATCTTATATGCCATATTTCTCTTTTAAATATTCATCCTTAGTCACATTAATATCAGGTAAATGATGGCTAAGGGTTCCGGCATACTTTGCAGCAAAAGTTTTGCCTTTAGCTTTGGGCTTCTGGGTAAGCTTTTCAAACTGGTCTTCTGCAATTTTAGAAACTGTCGTGTTGTTTTTAGCAGCGAAGTGCTTTATCCTTTTTGGGGTTTCCGCTTTAACTGACAAATTTAACTTTACAGGCATATTTTTGCTTTTTTCAAGTGTACGCACAATTTAAATTGTGCGCCCGGTGTGTCCATTTTTTCTTATTACGGTTGTAATTGTTTACATGCGAAGGATAAATAACTAAAACGGGAACGATAATAGCCCGTTGCCGTTGGGGTTTTTGATTGAGCGGTGGTGCTACTGTGGCTTGGGCATTGGTAGCATGTGCTGCCCTCATATTTGGGGGAATGAAGGATTGCAAACAACAGTTTCTTAGTAACTTTAAATAAAAAATTTATGCCTTACGATAAAGCAGAGTTGTTGTCCTTGACCGCACAAGAGAAAATTGCTTTGGCAGAAGAACTGTGGGGTAGTGTTGAAGATGAACACTTTCCTATTACTGAAGAAGAGATTGCCTTCGCAGAAGAAAGATTAAACCTCCATCGTGAAAGTCCTTCAGAAGGCATGAGTGTAAACGAATTTAAGAAGCAATTTTCGGATAAACATGGCTTATAGGATTGTTATTAAGCCGATAGTATTTTTTGATGCAGAAGATGCATATAAATGGTATAACAAACAAGTTGACGGTTTAGGTAACCGTTTTTATCATCATTTCTTAGCAAAACTAGATAACGTTCAGGCAAATCCATTTAACTACTCTTACCTTAAAGAGCCTGTTCGAAAGTGTAGGATGAAGAACTTCCCTTATAAGATATACTACGTTGTGGAAAGTGACACTATAGTTATTTTGGGGTTAGCTCACTCAAAAAGAAGTACCGCTTATATCAGAAGAATGTTGAGATAATTAATAATTGCAAGGGTGGTTTTAAATCATCATCTGTCACTTTTTTTTCGTGTAAATAATAAAGTAATCAAGGAAAAATAAAGACTGAAACGATAACGGCGCGTTCCCGTCGGGGTTGTTTGATTGAGCGGTGGTGCTACTGCGGCTTGGGCATTGGTATTTAATAGGAATGGCTACTTCAATTTATTTTTTTGAGGATTTATTCTTATATCATACATGTTCAAAATAATAATTTTGTTTCCTTCAATTCTGAAATATAGCCTGTTATGTTTACCAGCAATAATGCTTCTGGTATTCTTGATGAAGAGAGAAGGTTGTCCAATGTGAGGTTGTTGTCGGAGTGTCAATAATTTTTTATCAAGTTGCTTTGCAAATCTTTGCGCAACTAATAAACCAAATTCATTTTCAATATAAGTAAGTAGCTTTTGAAGCTTGCTCTGAAAACGCTTCTTGAAGATTACTTGGTAAACCATCTGCTTAGCGAAGATTTTAGTTCATCGTAAGACATAGTATCTTTTTCAGGTGGTTCATTTACCAATGCGATAAGTTCATCATAATCTTCTTTGGAAAGACCTTCGGCTTCATGTGGGTTTGTTGTATGTATTCGGCTACTTGCTTCAATTAAAAGGTCTTCCAACAATATTTCATTGTTAGTTTGTTCTATCAATGAATGCAGTTTCTCTTTCATTTCTTGTATTGCCATAAAAAGCTTTTCTCAAATTTAAGAACTTATGAGGTGCATTATCCAAAGAAAAATCAAGACGGGAACGATAACAGCCTCCCGATTAATCAGCCTTTTTATAGCTCCTATTTATTTTAATTAGTTAAATCTAAAATCAAGTTTGAAGTCATATAGCCAAGGAATTTTTGGGTTGACGCCTTCGTTCTGTAATATCTGCGGCAAATTTTGATAATGTTGTTTCAGTCCTAATTTTTCATGATCGCGGTAGTACGTTACAATAATTGTATCCTCTTCTACTTTTACATCTCCTTCCATATTGGTAAGCACCTGTTGGGCAGTATGAGCTGCTGTCCATTGACTGTAGGGTTGTGGAAGTTTGCATTTGAGTTGATGTGTGGCGGCCTGTGCCACCAGCGCCAGCGATTGTTTGCCATACCTTGTATTTAGATTGAAAGTTGATGCCCTGTTCCAGCCCATGTCGCCATTGAAGTTAAAGAATTCTTCTATCGTCCATCTTTGCGGGAATACCTGGCTAATTAGTTCAACAGGATCTTGTGATGAGGTTGTCAGAAAAGCTTTATAGTCATATTTTTCAGGCTTTTCTCCCTGCCGTTGTACAATTAAGTGAAATACACAGGGACTTCCATCAAATTGGAATGTTGTTTTTGCTACGGCATATCCCGCCCACAAGGGAGTGTATTGCAGATCGTCAAAACAACTGCTTACTCTTTTGGTTAAGGGTGCGGGCATTAATATATCAAATGTAGGATGCCGGTAAATATACTCGCCAATTTCGCGGGTAAAATGCTCTTTGTCTGCAACAAAAAGCGCCTTGTGGATACCACCCTGTTCTACCATGTTTATTACTTGCAGGGTTGCAGCAGAACAGGTTTTTCCGCTCGAACCAATGGTAAAGCCAAGGGGTTGTCCACTTAAAGCGTCTGTACAAAAGAAGGTTTGCAGCATTTTGTGAGCAGCTTCACCAGGCTGTTTCTTTTTGCTCGGCATCATACGCTGTGTAGCAGAGTATATTCTGTGAGGGTCTATAGCCAGTATGCGGCGCTCATCATAATGCTTTTGCAATCCCCTTATCTGCATTAAGGCCACCTGCATCTCTTCATAAGCCAGAACAGACTGGTGACTAAGTAAATCATGTACCGTTTCATCAGCAGCAAGAAAAGACAAGCCATTGGCCAAAGAAAATCCCTGATTGCACAATGAGCCCCGTACCCTCACCCTGTTGACACAAAGGGCGGATTCGTTAACCAATTGCAAAGCTATACGGGTGTTAAGGTCATCTGCTGCCTGCCTGCCAAAGGTGCCTTGAAGCAAATCCCAGGTACCTAAGCGTAAGTATTCTGGTATGAGCAGCCATAATCCAAGATGCGTACCCGATAGCTTATTGGCTAATATTTCACGCACATTGCGCTCATTGCTTTGCACTGTCACACTTGCCTGGCGTTGTTCTCTTTTTGTTTGCTGAACAACAACAAGCCGGGTATTATTAAGAGCTGGATTTAATTGATGGAGTTTTTTTTTGAAGGCCATAATCCTGAATGGTTCTTTCTACACTGCGAAGGCTTATTCCCATGCCCGTCTGGTTAAGCTTTTGAGCAATTACTGCAGCACTGGCATCGGGGTCTAAAAACCGGTAACGAATAATTTGCTGCATCACATTGTCGCTTCGACGTGAGTTGTGTTTAGGTCCACGTTTTTGATCAATGAGCGCAGCAGACCCCAATTCTTGAAAAGCCTTCAGTAACTGATAATAACGCTGCTGGGTATATGCATATTTACCGATGCTATGCTTAACCCCTTTGCCATAAACCCCTTCAATAAGCATTAGCAGTTTCAAAGACAGGGAGTCGTCCTTTTTTA
>JBGSYC010000287.1:0-3728 GCA_041751095.1 Flavihumibacter sp. | reverse complement strand
GGTGGCAGAACAGCTCGTAGTAGTGATGATGTCCGTCAAAAGGCGGATGGAGCGAAGGGGCTGTATTATTCAGTTTTTAGTCATCCAGGAAAACTGTTGCAAAAAAACAGGAGGTACAAAGATGAGCGAAACAAAACCGTTTCACTGGACACTTGGCGCAGTGCCGACGGTTGAATAATAGGAGCGGAATGATGCGAGAGTATCACGTTCCGTTCTATGAGAACTTCGGGTTGAAATACCCGGATTTACTCGTTGATTTTGGTTATGAGGTTAACAGCTTAAGTTTTTTGTTGATTTACTACACAGGCGAGTCTCTGTTTAAGTTGAGACCTATAAGGTTTTCAAAACCTTATAGGTCTGGTTCAAAGATTGCTCATATGAAACATAAAACGTCTTATCAGTTACTTCCTGTTTTGCTGCTATTGCTATGCTGGAAGGCAGGAGTCACTCAGCTGGCCCCTTTGCCCGGCAATCAATTCATAAAAGGGAAATCATTTAACAACATCACCCTCGAAGCATCCCTTAAACCTTTTAAAAAAAGCGACAAGGAGTATATCCGGTCGGTAGCAAAAGAGATTTTTACCCAATGGTATTCATTGCTCAGGCATGCAGATACCGTTTCAATTATGTTATGGACGGCCGACGGCTCCGAGATTCTCGATTACAGGGGCAATCTGTCTCAACCCCTGGAATGGGCAAAATACCTGGGCAACCCTAACACGGAACATGCGGTAGGCTCGGGCCCCAAAGAACTATCGCTTCATGAAAGAGCTTATTTGTATATGGAGAATCCTCCTGAATTTACGTATGCTGATCTCCGTTATATCATTACCACTCTAAAAGAAACAGGTAAAAGCACTACCGGGAAATTCATAAGAGTGGGTGCGACATTCGATCCCGGGCCTGAATTTGCCAGGTCGGATTTTAAATATAAACGGCATACAGAAATATTGGGCGGAAATGCCATGGGCCACAGAACCTTTGTAAGCTGCTATTCAACACTACATGCGGACAAAATATCTTACGCTGGCTTTCCCAATGGTATTCCGGCAAATACGCCCTTCGGCACTTTTTTCGGAAGGCAGAGCCAGCGGTTCTTAACTGACTTAGGCTATGATTACATTTGGTTTAGTAACGGGTTTGGCTTTGGTGTGGAAGGCTGGTCCTCTACCGGTGCCATTTTTAACGGCAAAGGTTTTGAACAGGAGAAGCTTGAAGGTACCCGGGAAAAAATTACCGGGTTCTGGAAACTGTTCAGAAAGGAATGTCCGCTTTTCAGAATTGAAACCCGTGGCACTAATTTATCCGCAGGAACCGACCTTGCCCGGGATGGCGTAGACCTGAAGAATATTTATCAGGGAAATTACAATTTGCTTCCCCCGCCCAATTCTCCCTGGGCAGCACTTGACGGTGATTTTGGCCTGGAACTTACCGGGTACATGTCGCGCATGGCAGAGCTGCCGGACGACCGGTATATTTTCAGGTATTACACGCACGACCCCTGGTGGGTAAACAGCCCCTGGCTCGACAGGTATGGAAGTGAACCGCATGACATTTACCTGCCTATGTCTGTTACCCGGATAAATAAAGCAGGGGATGTACGGTCTCCTACACACCTCAGCTTTCTTACGATTGATAACTCCTTCGGCGAAATGCCTGCACAAGTGCCCGATGAAGTGATACCGCATATTTTAAGGGCAAGATATAATATGCCAACGGCGCCGGGCCCGCTGGTATGGGTATACCCTTTCGATGAATACCACGACTGGGCATATACGCAGAAAGACCGGCTACCTGAAATTTATTACGGTGACTGGCTGATCCGTCAGGCCATCAATAACGGCTTCCCCCTGAATACCATTATTTCAACAACCTCATTGCAGACTGTCATCAGGAATAAACCGGATCTGTTTAATGAATCCATACTGGTTACCATTGTTCCTCCGCCTGAATCACTTCTGGAAGCAACATTGATCAATTATACCAGGCAAGGCGGTAAACTGCTTATATACGGGCCGGCAGACCATGTGGGAAAAGCATTCAAATCGTTCCTGAATCTAAAAAGCAGTTCTTCCCTCGAAGGGGAATTCAGTATCATCTCAGATTTTACCACTGACCATCTTACCACAAAATACCAGGACAAGATGAAGCATAGTGCGCTTTTCTCGGGTGGCGGCGTTAGTACGAATATCGATGATAACACGGATCAGTATACGAAGTTACTGGCAACCCTGCATCAATCCGGCAATAGCCGGGAGGTAGCATGGGTAAGGGAGTTACCCGAATGGCAGGGTGGAAAAGTAGCTTATGTGCGCGGAACCAATTCAAGTTCGTATACCGGTGGCAAGTTGCTCACACCGGACGATCCGGAGAAATGGTTCACCGGCCCTTTGCTCATGCGTTATGTATTAAAAGAGTTCAGGCTTGAATTCGGTATTGAAAAAGATAACCCATCGGTAAAAAATCCTGTACTGTCCGTTAGCAGAAGCAACAATGGGTTTTTCTTTTCAGGCTATTCTCCTAATACAACAGTGAAACAACGTTTTAGGTTTCCGCATGGAGCGCCCGTATTCACCGGTTGGGAAACCAGGCTGGAAAAAGGCTTTTCGACCTATAGCCCGCCAACTGCCTGGCATAAAGAATGCAGGATTTTTGTGGATCAGCAAGAGGGCATACTTTCCTGTAAGGAAGTGTATTCCGGACAGCGTGACATTACCAGAAGGATACAACTCACCGGTTTAAAAAATGCTACTGTAAAAATATTTCCCGAAGAAAAAATAACCATTGATAAGCTGGAGGTTTTTTTCAATACTGCATATCCCTGGAAAAAAGGGAAGATTGCTGTTAAAGCAGGTGATAAAAAGTCAGGCTATTATTTTGTTGTTGAAAATGTAACCGGTGAACTGGGAATTGCATGGTAAAGCTTGTTCAAAACAGTTAAATTTCAAATGATGAGAATGATATACAAATTGCTTTTTACGATGTTTTTGTTTCTGTTCTTTACATGGGGAGAAATAACTGCGCAGCAGCAGGCATCGTATGAAGGTATTAAAAAAGGCTTTATGAATCCACCTGCGCAGGCGCATCCGAAAGCATACTGGTGGTGGCTGAACGGATACACAGATACCGCCAGGCTGATGGAAGAATTAACGGCTATGAAAAAAGCCGGTATAAACGGCGTGGATATTTTCGATATCGGGGCAAGGGCGCCAAACAACCCTGATAAAATGATTCCTGCCGGCCCGGCATTTATGGGCCCTGAATCGCTGGCGACACTGGTAAAGGTCATTAAAAAAGCCACCGAATACAATATGGAAGTGGGATTGAGCCTGTCCAGCAGTTGGAATGCCGGCGGAAGCTGGATCACCCCGGAGCATGCCGGCAAGTCATTGTATTACTCCACCATCAAAGCGCAGGGTCCGGGTTTACAGAAACTGAAGGTTCCTTATCCAACCATTTCAGAGCTGGATGAAAGAAAAAAGCCCCGTGTAATTATTTACAATGCGCAGGGCAAACCGGCATATTCCAAAGAAGTCGTATTACTGGCCTATCCCTCGGGCGATAAGCACGCGTACCGGGATACTTCAAAGATGATTAATATCTCCGCATATTTTGATAGTGAAAGGGATGAATTAAACTGGAACGTGCCCGAAGGCAGTTGGGACATACAACGGTTTGTGTGCTCCAATTCCGGTGAGCAATTGAAGTATTACAGCGATAGTTCTGCC
>JBGSYC010000286.1:0-4030 GCA_041751095.1 Flavihumibacter sp. | reverse complement strand
ACCAATTTTCCACGTCCGCAAAATTTTTAGGTATCTTTTCCCTATTTTACAGCATGTTGACAGCTATCGTATCTACCTGTAAAAAGGTGCTTTATACCTTCCTCGTCCCCGCTATTGCCGTGTATTGTTTGTGCTCATGTTTTTCAAGGCAGAAATCGGAGGATAAAAACAAAGAATGGCAGGTTTACGGAGGATCAAAAGAATCGATCCGGTATTCGGGTTTACTGCAGGTTGATACTTCCAATATCAGCCAGTTACAGGTGGCATGGGTTTACCACACCGGAGATGCCGATACTGCAAGCAAATCGCAGATCCAATGCAATCCGATAGTTGTGGATGGTGTACTCTACGGAACTTCTCCGGCGGTTAAGCTATTCGCCCTTAATGCCGCGACAGGCAAACAGCTGTGGGTGTTTAATCCTTTTGACACGCTCGCCGGCAGCAGAAAAACCTTCTTTAACCTTAACAATTGCCGGGGTGTTACCTATTGGAGCGATGGCGACGAAAAACGGATCTTGTACACTGCCGGACCTCACATTTACGCGGTAAATGCAGAGAATGGCCGGCTGATCAGTTCATTTGGTAAAAACGGGAAAGTTGATCTTCACGACGGTCTCGAAAGAGACGTCGCCGACCTTTTTATTACGGCCACTTCACCGGGTGTGATTTATAAAGACCTGCTGATAATGGGGTCGAGGGTTGATGAAGGAGCCGCAGCTGCACCCGGGCATATTCGTGCTTACGACGTACGTACGGGGAGGCAAAGGTGGATATTTCACACCATTCCCCAGCCGGGGGAGTACGGATTTGAGACCTGGGAAGATACAATAGCCTGGAGAAAGATCGGTGGCGCCAATTGCTGGACAGGTTTTAGCCTTGACGAAAAAACCGGGATCGTATATGCGCCTACGGGCTCAGCCTCGTTTGACTTTTACGGTGGCAAGAGAAGAGGTTCAAACCTCTTCGCAGATTGTTTACTTGCCCTTGACGCAGCGACCGGAAAGCGCCGGTGGCATTTTCAATTCATTCACCACGACATCTGGGATTATGACCCGCCCAGCCCTCCTGCCCTGGTGACGGTTGTACGAAACGGTAACAACGTAAACGCCGTAGCGCAAACCACAAAAACCGGTTTTGTGTTTTTGTTTGAAAGAGAAACAGGCAAACCACTGTTTCCCATTGAAGAAAAGGAAGTCCCGCATCAAAGCGATCTTGTTGGTGAAAAGGTTTGGCCCACCCAGCCTGTGCCGTCACTCCCAAAACCATTTGCAAGACAGGCTTTCAACGAAAGTGATATCAATAACCTTGTCCCCGATTCTTCATACCAGGATCTAAAGAAGAGGCTTTCAACATATAAAACAGGAGTGCTGTTTAACCCTCCTTCCAGGGAAGGCACAGTAATATTTCCGGGTTTCGACGGAGGAGCGGAATGGGGTGGGCCGGCCTTTGATCCGGCGTCGGGTTTATTGTATGTCAATGCCAACGAAATGCCATGGGTGCTTACAATGGTGGATGTCAAAAGAAAAGCCACTTCCAATGAATCGTACCTCAATGCAGGAAAAAGGTTGTACCGGCAACATTGTATGACCTGCCACGGGAACAACCGGCAGGGCGGCGGCAACTACCCGTCACTGTTAGGCCTCAATAAGAAGTATACAGACCTTGCCTTTCATCAGCTCCTTGCCACCGGCAGAAGGATGATGCCTGCCTTCAAACAATTGTCTGTGCAGGAGAAAAAGTCTATTGCTTCATTTCTTCTTGATCGCAAGGAACAGCAACAAAACGTATTTATTGCCGCAAAAGAGCCACTCGATACCTTTAGAAATCTTCCTTATTCCACTACTGGTTACAATAAATTTTTAAGTAAGGAAGGTTACCCTGCTGTAAAGCCACCCTGGGGAACCTTAAACGCGATCAACCTGAATACAGGCGGGTTTGCATGGACGGTTCCATTGGGAGAGTTTCCTGAGCTGACGAAAAAAGGCATTCCTGTAACCGGGACTGAAAATTATGGCGGGCCGGTTGTTACGGCGGGTGGCCTGTTATTTATAGCCGCCACAAGAGATGGAAAAATAAGAGCCTTCAATAAAAGCAACGGGAAATTATTATGGCAGGCCGAACTGCCCGCTCCGGGCTTTGCAACACCATCCGTGTATGAAGCTGACGGCAGGCAATATATTGTTATCGCCTGCGGAGGAGGAAAACTCAAAACAAAATCGGGCGATTCGTATGTGGCATTTGCGTTACCGGTAAAGCCATAACATTTTTTGCTGCATGTAAGCTTCAGGGATGTATGAAGTTAGCGGTCATACTTGTAGCAGTGATTTATACTTATTAATGTAACAATATGTTTCTTCACTTCTTCGAACCACAATTCGCATTAAAAGAGATTGTAAACAATATCATGATCAGTCAGGTCGATTTTGATTCCCTTACAACCCAAACCTTCGTTTCCATTTCCACCACTACCAGAACATTGCCTTTTCTTTTATCCGTACGACTGTATGGAAGTGGAATATTTGGGTAGAAACAAAAAGGAAAAACAATCTTCGTCTATCCTGGTGGGGCCACAAACCGAGCGGTTAACTTTAACCATGGGATATCATCATTTAGTTGTTAAAGTAGGCTTTCAGCCAGGTGGCTTATATCGTTTATTAGGCATTCCCATGCAGGAATTACTGCGCACCGAAGCCTTTGATGCTAGCGAATTATTAGGTAACGAAATTAATGACATTAATGAGCAGTTAAGGGAAGTGGCTTCTTTTGCACAGATGAAAATGATAGTTGAACGTTATCTGCTAAAAAAAAATAAAAAAAGTAAAACCGCAATTACATATCGATTTTGTTTTGCCACTTTTGATCAAGGAAGGAAGATTAATGAATATTGACTAACTGGCAACCACGGCTTGTTTAAGTAACCGTCAATTCGAAAGAGTGTTTAAAGATCGTATTGGTTTATCGCCCAAATTTTATTCACGCCTGGTTCGTTTTGCCAACGCCTGGATATTAAAAGAGGCTTCGCCAACCCTTAGCTGGACTAAGATTGCACACCACTGTGGTTACTTTGATCAAATACATTTTATACGCGACTTCAAAGAGTTTACAGGAACGAATCCATCGCAGATTGAAGCAGCTTTGAAAAATGTGCCAATCAATTTAAATAATAAAGTTTTTTATTAACTTGTCGCTTTTGTACTATGATAAGGCTCTTTCATGAACGTAGTTTTGTAAGAAATATTTTACATGAAAAAGATCTTGCTGACTGTTAGTCTTTCATTATTTTCCTGCCTCTTATTTGCCCAGGGCAATAAGGACGAGCAAGCTATTAAAAACCAGCTACAGGCTTTTCTTACGAGCTGGAACAACCATAACTTTGATGATATGAAGGCTTACACTACCGATGACGTGGAATGGGTTAATGTGGTGGGAATGTGGTGGAAGGGACGCAAGGAGGTACAGTTTGCGCATCAGGCGTATCATAATACGATGTTTAAACACGTAGCTTTAGAACAAAAGCTGGCAACCGTACGGTTTATTACACCGGATGTAGCAATAGCCCATGTTGTATGGCATTATGGCGAGTTTACTACTCCTGATGGCAGTAAGCAAGGCAATACGGACGATATTGCAACACTTGTTTATATAAAGAAAAATGGAAAATGGTTGTTAACTGCAGGTGAGAATGTTCCGGTTAATGAACTTGCGAAACCTCATAATCCCGTAAAGCAAATTCCAAAAGATTAGTAACACATTTCTACCTGTTGTTCTACCCACGGGATGTTTCAATGGAACATAGAAATTTGAAACGGCGTCTTTATTTCAGCATCGACACCCTTGTGGGCAGGAACAACCCGTGGGTAGAAGCACGACTTACCCTCAGCCGCGTTCCATAGGAACGCTTCGTGCTATGTTTTTGATAGTGTGTACAATATTGATTCAAAAGGATGACCGTTTCCATGGAACGGAATTTTTTATACGTACGCCATCTTCTTGTGGACTATAAAATTTGGGGCAAAGAATGCAATCTTTA
>JBGSYC010000285.1:0-10406 GCA_041751095.1 Flavihumibacter sp. | reverse complement strand
CCGCCGGACGGGACAAGGGCCGGGAGCGGCCTTCCCGCCGGGCCAAGGGAGCCGGAAGGCAGGGACGGGACCGGGCTCCCATCCTCGCCCCGTATCATGCCAGGAAGGCGGACGGGGCGCGGGCTTCCCCGGTCTCCGGGTGAACGCCCTCCCTCCCTTGGTTCACTGGCCCTCCCGCTTTCCCTCGGTTCGAACTGTCAAGGATTCCTTGACAGTTGAATTCCTATCTAGTTCACCTTCTTTGAAAACATTGGAAATATGCAGACTTATATTCTGCTTGCTTTGCTGAAACAACTCTACCATCTGAGTCTGGGTAAGCCATACCGTATCCTGTTCTAACTTAACTTCAATTGATGCTTCTGGTGTTTCATAAATGACAATCTGATTATTTTCCATATCAATCTACTAAATGGTTCAATACGTGAAACATACCAGGTTATTAAATACGTCTGCTATCAGGCGCTGCGAAAGCCAAAGTGAATCATCCTTTAAATTAACATCGATCTCTAATTTACCTGTTTCACTCTTATAAATTACAATTTCGCCAAAACCTTGCATATACAACAGCTTAAAAATGAATCAATTCGAACTACCGAGTTTTCCTCGGTAGTTGAGGCTTCTCCAAAGATTATAATTGTACTTTTAAATTACCTTACCCTTTCAATACGTTTTTCTGCAAATACTTATTTACATATTCATCCACGTCAACAATTTTCCTGTCCTTGTCCGACTCCATCCACTTCAATACATCAGCTTTCTTAAACTTATACAACTTGCCAACTTTTAAAAAGGAAATCTCACCCTTATTGCAGGCCGTTTACACTACTGCCATTTCCACTTTCAGGAACTTTGCCACATCTTTTAGGTTCATGAAAGTATCCGCGTCACCTTCTCCTTTTTGGTTGACTGCTTAAAAACTCCGTTTGCATCAATTTACCAAGGTGCACTTCTTTTTCAATGTCCTCCAGGCGGTCTTTGATCATTCGGTTGCATCCGGTTCATAAACTGCTTACTACATGCCTTTTTATACATCGCAATAGGTGAAGTGAACTGAAGCTATAACATCACTTCCCAATACAAAACTTGCTAAAAATATAATCCAACTGATCTTCAGTGGTGATTTCACCGGTTATTTCTCCTAAAAACTGAAGGCACAGGCGAATATCCAATGCGATCAGGTCAGCTGGTATCTGATCATCCAAGCCTTTCCTGATGTCCTTCAAAGCCCGGTTGATCCTCATTAAAGCATCATAATGCCGTGTATTCGTAATGATCGTTTCACCTGAACTGACCTTCCCCTCCAAAACTACCGAGACTATCCGCTCTTTTAACAGGTCAATATGCAAATTCTCTTTGGCAGATATAAATACGATTCCATAAACATTCTTAAACCTGTTTTTGATTACATCCAGTTGGCCGGTGTCAGACTTGTTACCCGCCAAAATAAATTTTGCTCCCTCAAGCTGAAACTTTGAAGCCGTTGCCTGAAGCTCATTTTCAGACGTCTGAAGTGCATCAAATAAATAAATTACGATGTCTGACTCCCTGATCTTTTCAAATGTTTTCTCTATCCCCAAACTTTCAATGGAGCCGCTGGTATGCTCGCGTATACCTGCGGTATCTACCAGGCGGAACATTATTCCGTTAATATTAAGAACTTCTTCTATCGTATCCCGCGTTGTACCCGCGATATCACTTACGATAGCCCTGTTCTCATTCAACAGCGTATTTAACAGCGTAGACTTGCCGGAATTAGGCTTGCCTACAATCGCCACCTGCACTCCATTTCTGATAACATTACCCAACCTGAAAGAATCCAGCAAGGATGTCACTTTCTGCTCAGCTCCGGACACTACATCGTACAAATGAGCCCTGTCAGCAAATTCCACGTCTTCCTGCGAAAAATCTAACTCCAATTCAATAAGCGCTGAAAACCTGATCAATTGTTCCCGCAGGATTTTAAGATCCTGCGAAAATCCGCCCCTCATATTATGCAATGCATTTTTGTGAGCGGCACTGGTATTTCCGGAGATCAGATCACCTACTGCTTCAGCCTGCGTAAGATCCAGTTTTCCGTGAAGGAAAGCCCGCTGCGTAAATTCACCAGGTTTTGCTACCCTGGCCCCATGCCTGATACATGACAGGATTACCTGCTCGTGAATGTAAGGCGAACCATGACAAGAGATTTCCACTATATCCTCTCCGGTATAAGTCCCTGGAGCTTTATACATCATTACCACAACCTCATCCAACGCTGTTTGCCCGTCTCTTAAATGACCCACATGAATCGTGTGGGAATCCTGCTTAAGCAGATCCTTTGAGGGAAACATTGCTCCAACTATACGTATGCTCTGATTACCGGTCAGGCGTATGACTCCAATTGCACTAACGCCGGGAGGCGTTGCGAGAGCAACGATTGTATCATCCCAGCCGGAAAGCTTTTCCAACATATCAATATAAATTCAAAATAAGCCATGGATGTCGTGCAGTGATGATTAGTGTTCACAGCTCGATCCGGCTAATAAAAAAAATCCTCTCCGGATGGAGAGGATTAGTAATTAAAATTAAACAAATGAACAGGTTTATTACTGCGCCTCGAGCTTAAACGTAATAGGCTGATTCTTGTACGACTTTACCTTACGGCCATTTTGAACGGCTGGCTCCCATTTACCACTTTTCTTGATAACTCTTATCGCTTCTTCTCTAAGGCCACCGCCTGTAGGTCCGCTTACTACTGCTACGTCACTAACATTTCCTTCCTTGTCAACGATAAACTTTACCATTACTGTACCCTGTATCTCATCTGACTGCGCCTGCTCGGGATATCGGAACGTTTTATTCAAATAACGCATCCATGCTCCGGCTCCACCAGGATATTGAGACTCAATTTCAACCTTTGTAAAAGTTTTATCGTAATCCTCTTCGTCTTTCTTTGGCGCTTCAATTACACCTTTACCAGCGTCGCTTACTGGAGGGGCAACAATACCTTCATCCTTTATTCCTTCCTGGTTAATAGCTCCAATTTTAGTGTCTTCCAGCTTTTCAACCTCAGGTGGCTTCTCTTCTTCCTGAACCTCCTCGTCCTTTACAATTTTAGGAGGGGTGAATTTAGCCATCTCAACCTTTGGAGGCTCCGGTGGCGGCGGAGGTGGCGGCGGAGGCAGCTCTTCTTTCTTCTCTTCCTGTTTTATTTCTTCAAGCTGTACATCCTGAACGATCATTTCAGTTTTCTCTGTCTCTGAAAAATTATTCGCCAGGACGTAGCCAACAAAAAGAACTGAAATTAAAATTGCCGTGGCAACCAAGGCGATGATCATACGCCGGTTATACGTTTTGCGCAACTCATAAGCACCGTAATCTTTATTTCTGCCTTCGAAAATGATATCCAGGATATCGGCGGTCATGATTTTATTTACTTCCATAGTACACTTTTTATTGAGATTCAGATCGGGCTAGATTCCATAAAGCGCTTTCGTTTTATCCCCCGGTAGCAACAACAAGCTGACTTTCTACGGGGGATATATCCACCAGTGCAAAGCGTTTTACATCGTTGATCGTCATTTCATCCAGAACGTCAACGGCGTTTTTGTAGGTAGATTCTTCATGGGGTTTAATTACCACTACAAAATCCTTCGGATCGGTAGACCGCTTCTTGGTCATAACAACCTCGCGAACATCTTTAAAAGAACTAGTTTTAAAATTGGAACCGTCCGGAGCCAAAATACCTTCGTAGTAATAGACAACGTTATTTTTCCCCAGTAACAATGTCAGCGCTCCTGATTCTTTGGCTTTATTCTGCTCTTCCGGTTTATCGGTATCCTTGGGCAGGAATAACCGCATGGCCGTAGGCTGGCTCATTGTAGTAGTAAAAATAAAAAAGGTTATGAGCAAAAAACCAAGATCAACCATTGGTGTAAGGTCAACTCTCGTAGACATTTTCTTACCTTTCTTGACGCCCGGGCCTTTCTTATGCCCGCCGCCACTCGAAGTATCCATTTCTGCCATGGCTAAAAATTTACGTTAGTTAAAAATATTATTTCAAATTTTCCCGGGTTATTCTTCCGCTGCTGCTGTTATTCTTGACATGTTCTTCTGGAATAATTCAGTTCCGGGAGGAACATTCTCAGGGTTTGTGACCATTTGAAACTTCATCTCGTCGTTCTTTTTGAAAGCATTGATTACTGCATGGAACGAGGGATACTTTGATTCATTATCACCCTTGAGCAGAAGATTCATTTTCTTACCCTGAAATGCCGTCTTTGCCGCGGCGATCCAATCAACCATTTGGTTATCCAGCGTATCCCTGACAGGTATCCCTTCGGTCTGCCTGATCTGATTATCCTGGCTAAGATTCAAAAACGGCTTCAACTTGCTGAATGGAACCCCAACAAACTGGGCTCTTGTAAAGTTAGTCATTTCCGCCTCTGTCAAACCAAGATTTTTCCGCTGATTGACGGCTTCTATCACCTCCCTGCGGGGAGAGTCTTCAGACATGGAGAAAAACACCTTTCCATCTTTGTCGATAGTTATCAAAACCACATCATCCTGGGGAGCCACTTTTGAAGCGACAGAATTGGGTGTCACTACTGCCAGGGCCTCAGATGGTTTAAACTTAGTGGTTAAAATAAAGAACGATAACAACAGAAAAGCTACATCGCACATGGCCGTCATATCAACAGCCGTACTTTTACGGGGAACTTTTACTTTAGGCATAGAAAATTATTTCATTTCAATAAAAGATTCTGTTCTGAACAAAATCCATAAACATCACAAAATTATTTATAAAGAGAAGCAAAGCTCTGTGTCAACGTAAAGCCACTTTCATCAATACCATAGGTAATGGCATCGATCCTTGTAGTAAATACGTTATACATAATAATTGCCACTGAAGATGTTCCGATCCCAAGGGCAGTGTTATAAAGAGCCTCCGAAATACCTCTTGACAATTCCCTGGCCGCATCGCCTCCACCTTCTTCGCCGAGCGCCGAAAAAGATGTGATCATTCCGATTACCGTACCGAGCAGTCCGATCAGCGTTGCCACAGATGCGAGGGTTGATAAAAACACGAGGTTTTTCTCGAGCATCGGTAGTTCGAGTGCTGTAGCCTCTTCAACTTCTTTTTGTATCGAAAGCACCTTTTGTTCCGCATCCAGCTCAGTATCGGTGATCATCTCTTTATACTTCCGCAAACCCGCTTTCATCACATTTCCCACAGAACCTCTCTGCCTGTCACACTCCGCAAGAGCGGCATCAACATTTTTGTTTGCCAGATGATATTGAACCTTGCGTATAAATTCTGCAATATTCCCCTTTCCTGTAGCTTTACTGATGGTGAGCAAACGTTCGATGCTAAAGGTAAGAACGATCAGAAAACAACCAATCAAAACAGGCACAATAATACCACCTTCATACATCTTAGGCAAGCCCCCCTTTGGGCCTACATGTTTTGGCCAAAAGCCTCCAGCAGCATCAGGGTTTGTAAAGTTACCCGGGGCACCTAATACAAATCGCCAGATCACATAACCCGCCAATATACATAATACAGGCCCCAGCCATGAAATTAAATTACTACCTCTCCTTGGTTGAACAGAAGTAGCACTTGTTTTTACATTTGCAATTGGTTTTGATTCAGCCATGATGGTTTGTTTTAAGTTTTGTTTTAATCAATTTATCCTAAATATAAAGCCTTTTTGGTCATACAATTCTAAGGAAAAAAGCTTTTGAAATCAAAATAAAAAAAATAATATTTTACGCTGTTGGTAAACACCGGGTTTACTGTCGCCAAATTTAATAATTGTGCAACTTTCATACCATCCGGTGTGTTGATCAGGACAGGCTGTTAAGGTAAATTTTTTTTTAACCAATTTCCGGATCGGGCTAAATTATATTTCTTTTAAGGTATCCCAAGTGATACTTACTTTAATATTTTTTATTTTCGATGCTTAATCCAAGCTGATCAATGAACTTTCGCAATATAAAAAATCCGTTCCTTGTATTCTGGTGTGTTTGCTTTTTTGTTTCCGCATCATCTGCACAGAGGAAAAGAACTTCCGGTACCTCACGGGATACCGTTCCGGCAGCAAATATTACCATCACACCTCCTCCGGGGATGTTTTCTCAGATGCGCACAGGGCTGAAGCAGTATAAAGATGTAATCACATCCAAAGCGCTTACCAGCCCGGGTTTGTTTAGTGTGCATAAAGTAGATGACAAATGGTATTTTGAACTGGGAGATTCTTTACTGGGAAGAGATATCCTTGTGGTTAACCGGTTATCAAAAGCCGCTGCCGGAATGCGCAATGCATTTTTTGGCTACGCCGGGGATGAAATAGGCAATAACGTGATCCGTTTTGAAAAAGGGCCCAATAACCGGCTGTTTTTGAAAAAAATCTCTTTTGATGAAATCTCCCGGGATACCTCCCAGGCGATGTATAAGGCAGTGATCAACTCTAATATTCAACCCATTGTGGCCGCGTTCGACATCAGTGCATTGTCAAAAGAGAGTAACGGGTATGTGATTGACATGACCAATTACCTAAACACAGACAACGATATATTGAATTTCGCCCCGAATTATAAATCTGCATTCCAGGTTGGCAGCCTTCAATCTGATAAATCATATACCGTCGGCGTTAAAACTTACCCGCTGAATATAGAAATAAAATCGGTAAAAACGTATACTAAAAGCGGAGGCGGCGGATTTGGAGGAAGCTCGCCTTTCAGTTCTTCCTCTTCTTCTTCTTCTGCAGGTCAGCTGCTGACAATGGAAATCAACAGTTCGATAATTCTGTTGCCCCTTGAGCCTATGCGAAGCCGGTACGCAGATAACAGGATAGGGTATATTACCAGGAGCTATACAGACTTTGATGCCAACCCTCAGGGCACAAAAGAAATACAAATGATCACCCGCTGGCGTATGGAACCAAAACCGGAAGACGTGGAAAAATACAAGCGCGGCGAATTGGTTGAACCAAAAAAGCCGATTATCTACTATATAGACCCGGCCACCCCAAAAAAGTGGATTCCATATCTGATCCTTGGTGTAAACGACTGGCAGGTCGCTTTTGAAAAAGCAGGGTTTAAAAACGCCATCCAGGCCAGACTGGCCCCCAGCCAGCAGGAAGATAGCACCTGGAGCCTGGAAGATGGCCGCTATTCCGCGATCGTTTACAAGCCATCGAATATTGAAAATGCAAGCGGCCCGAACGTTCATGATCCCAGAAGCGGAGAGATTCTCGAGAGCCATATCAACTGGTATCACAACGTGATGACCTTATTGCGTGACTGGTATTTTATTCAGACTGCCGCCGTTGATCCGCGGGCACGTAAAATGACTTTCGACGATGAACTTATGGGGCAGCTTATTCGCTTTGTGTCCTCGCATGAAGTGGGACATACGTTAGGCCTCCTGCACAACTTCGGCTCCAGCTCAACTGTTCCGGTACAAAAATTAAGAGATAAGGCCTGGCTTGAAGCTCACGGGCACACCCCTTCTATAATGGACTATGCAAGGTTTAACTACATTGCCCAGCCCGAAGATAATGTATCGCCTGCGGGGCTTTATCCAAGAATAGGGGATTATGATAAATGGGCCATCGAATGGGGTTACAAGTGGTTACCCGAGACTAAATCTGCAGCGGAGGAAGTTCAGTTTTTAAATAGATTAGCAGCAGACCGCTTAAAAGATAAACGCCTGTGGTATGGAACCGAAAGCAGCCAGGATGATCCTCATTCGCAGAGGGAAGACCTTGGAGACAATGCCATGCTGGCGGGGGCTTACGGGATTAAAAACCTTCAGCGGATTGTGCCAAACCTGATGACCTGGACCAGAACGGCAAATGAGGATTATAAGAATCTTTCCTCCATGTACAACGGGGTTATTAGCCAGTATGAAAGATATTTAGGCCATGTTGCCAGAAATATCGGAGGTATTTACGAAACACCCAAGAAGGTTGAGCAGGAAGGGCCTGTTTACGAATTCGTTCCGAAGGCGATGCAGAAAGAAGCCATGCAATTTCTTAATAAATACCTGTTTACCACGCCTGCATGGTTAATCAATGAAAATATCAATAGCCGGATCGGAAACAATACCGTTTCCATTATCAGCTCAAAGCAGGAAACGATAATTAGCCGGCTTACCAGCAACTCAAGCTTTGCCAAACTGATTCGTGCGGAATCGGCCTTAGGCTCAAAAGCTTATACATTAACGGACATGATGACCGACCTGCAGCAAGACATCTGGAGTGAATTGTACAGTAACAAACCAATTGATATATACCGGCGCAACCTTCAAAAAATTTATATCGAAAGGCTTGCCGGGATCATCAACCCGCAGCCATCATCGGGAATAACAATATTCTTTTTAACTCCCGGTGCTACAATTGACAGTAAAAAATCAGACGTTATTTCTGTTTTGAAAGGAAACCTGAGGAGTCTCAAAAATGATATTGCCGCAGCTTTACCCAATATACATGATAAGTCTACCAATTACCATTTACAGGATGTACAGGATAGGATAAATAAAATACTTAATCCGAAATAAGCTGTCAGCGATCAGCGATCAGCTATCAGCTATCAGCTATCAGCGATCAGCTTTCAGAAGCCAGGTATCAGAAGTCAGGTAGAGTGATAGCTTGACTTCTATTGTTATGTTATTATGGCAAATAGCTTTTGTCTTCGGACAGCCGACAGCTGATAGCTGATAGCTGATAGCTGACTTACTCATACCGCAACGCTTCAATGGGATTAAGCCGCGAAGCTTTTATGGCCGGGTATATCCCGGCTACCAGGCCTACAAGAGAACATATGAAAATCCCAAGGGCTACCCATAACCACGGGATCACGAAGCCGGTGTTCATGAGAATACTTACGGAATTGCCAAGCAGAATACCAGCTATGATTCCAAAAAAGGCGCCTAACAGGCTGATAATGATTGATTCAAATAAAAATTGCTGGCGCACGCTTGCCTGTTTTCCACCGATAGCTTTTACAAGGCCTATTTCTTTTGTCCGTTCGGTTACTGCAACCAGCATAATATTCATGAGTGCAATCGCTGCTCCCATTAAGGTTATAAATCCGATCACCAATGCCGCCCCGGTAAGCCAGCCAAGCTGACGAAGCAACAACTCCACAAAGCTGTCACTTTTATCAATGATAAAGTTATTTTCTTCGAGTGTTGTTACCTTACGTATCGACCGGAATATCCCTTCGCTTTCCCCAACGGCTGCATCAAGCATTTTGACATTTGCCA
The DNA here is from genome assembly GCA_041751095.1 of Flavihumibacter sp. Lineage (GTDB taxonomy): Bacteria > Bacteroidota > Bacteroidia > Chitinophagales > Chitinophagaceae > JADCRZ01. Next base: position 1,156 of record JBGSYC010000285.1, on the reverse strand, counting down.
CTTTTACGCCAATGGAAAAGGACGTATTTGGATTACTGCTAAAGAACCGCCTCACCGTATTATACGAGGTAAAAATTATTTCGTCACGGCTTCGGCCAAGAGTTGATCCTTTCTCTTTTAACACCCCGATCACCCTGAATAAAATATTGTTGATCCGGATAATCTGGTCGACAGGTCTTTCCATATTGCTTCCAAAGAGTCTTTCAGCAACATCACTCCCAATGAGGCAAACATTACGGCCGGTCTCAATATCGAGCGAGCTGAGGTTTCGCCCATGGTCTATCTGATAACCATTTAATTCAAGGTAATTTTCGTCACCCCCTAAAATCCTTACAGTAGGATTGGTTTTTTTATTTTCAAAAGATATGATCGCATTGTTAACCCCGCTGATGGATAAACTTACAAGGGAGGGAAAGGTATAGGAAGATTTAAATGATTCGGCCTGCAATAAGGTAATTGGCTTATTAGCATTGGATTTTTTGTCTTTCTTTTTCCCTTTCAATTCTTTTTTAACATCGTTATTGTAACGGATCTGCCATGCCGGCTTAAAGCGGATAGAGAAGCCATTTGCGCCCATTGCGGAAAAGCTTTCGGTAAATTTTTGGGTCATTGCTTCAATCGCGGTCCGGATTCCGATCAGCGAAGCTATACCCAACGCGATTATCGCAATCGTTATGCCGGTACGTAACCTGTTTCCACGCACAGTACGGAATGCCAGGGATAAAGTATCGAGCAGGTTCATGTTATAAAAGTAAGCATTTAGCGGGAATGAAGTATCTCGATGGTATAGATGGTAATAGAGGCACCCGAATCGCTAGTCTTATTTGTATTGCCGGAAGTGTGGTGCCCGAAGGCTTTTTTTATAATGATCTTTTAAAAGTACAGCTTGGCAAATAATGACTGAGGGTAAACACCCAGAAAAACAATCACCACGGCGATCAGGACAAGGCTCCATTTGAAAAAAGGAGTGATTGCAAACGATTGTTCAGGACCTTCTTTAAAGTACATGGCCTGGATAACCCGGAAATAATAATAAACGCTTACGGCAGCACAAAGCACAGCAAATATCACCAGCCACAAATGCGTTCCGTTTTTAACCGCCGATGCGAGCATGTAAAATTTTGCCGTAAATCCTGCCGTCAATGGAATTCCGGCA
>JBGSYC010000284.1:0-2667 GCA_041751095.1 Flavihumibacter sp. | reverse complement strand
CCCTGAACTGACGCTCCAATGCACCAGGAAAAACTTTGTTGACATGTCCTAACCCTAACTTAACTTTCGAGCGGCGCATAATGCCATGCTCAATCAAATCAAAAGAAAATAGTTTACCGCCAATATTGATGGATCCGTTGCTAAAAAAAGCATTCCGGTTTTCAAATAATTTTGGGTTTTTGCTTAATTGGGCTTGTATGAAGCCATTGTATATATTGAGCCAGAAAGCGAGACGTTTGTTATCGTTGGATAATTGCCCATCAAGCAGATCGAGGTTGAGGTTTTTTAAGGAACGGATATGATCAGTGGTGTTCTTTTTTGTGGTTGCTGCACGCACAAAATCCTGCGAAAGCTTAACAAAATCTGTTTCCGGCTGTGGTTTTATTTCTGGTTTGCCTGTAAGCGGGATAAAAAACAAAAGAAATAAAGCCGTTACTGTTGATAATTTTAAATTCATGCCTTAAATACGTTAAGCAAGCCAATGTAGTTCTATTTTTCTGTAAGGGATAAAATGATATGAAAAATAAATTCTTATTAACCTGAGTTATAAAATACAGTAACGATGTTGAAAATATTGATTTGGGCGTTTTAACACGCTCATATCTTTACCTTGTGATAAGAAACAACTAAAAACCATAAGGAAAATCACTGAACACGCAAGACACGTAATTTACTATGATGTTGACGAGACAGGCACACTCCTTATGGTTTTTTCTTTCAGAGCCTGAACAGTACCTAAAGAAATTCCTGGTGAATTATCTTGTATTAATGAGCAAAGGCGGTTGAAGAAAAGCTTAGTTTTTTTAAAAATTAAAAGCTAAAGGTAATGAATGATTTAATCAAGTATGTCATAGGAGTGGATATGGCAAAAGACAAGTTTGATGTTTGTATAATGAGTGTGGATACCCGGCTCACCACCAAAGTGAAGGCCAGCAGGAAGTTTGTTAACACCCCCTCAGGTTTTAAGGAGTTCCTGCTTTGGATCAACAAACATTGCAAAGAACAGGTTCCGGTGCAGCTGCTGATGGAAGCTACCGGGGTTTACCATGAGCAACTGGCCATCTGGCTAACAGAACAAGGGAAAGAAGTCTATGTTGTTCTGCCCAACAAAGCCCGTAAATATATGCAGGCTTTAGGATTAAAGACCAAGAACGACAGCGTAGATGCAAGGGGCTTAGCCTTGATGTGTGCAGGTCACAGATTTGATGTTTGGCAACCCATCGGCAAATACAATTACCAACTGCGCCTATTGACCCGTCATTACCAAAGTACCCAGGAATTAAAAACAGTATTCCTGAATCAGCTTCACGCCCTGGAACATAGCGGATATACCTCCAAACAGGTAAGTAAACAATTGAAAAAAACGATTGATTTGTTTGAAAAGCAGGTTAAGGCCCTTAAACAGGATATTATTAACCATGTAGAAAGCGATGCGGATGTGAAAAGAAAAATAGCCCGTATCTGTATGATCAAAGGAGTGGACGTTCTTACCGTAGCCACTATCGTTGCCGAAACCAATAGCTTTGAACTTTTTCATAACCAATCGCAGCTGGTCAGTTATGCCGGGTATGACGTAGTAGAAAACCAATCGGGGAACCATGCGGGCAAAACAAGGATATCCAAAAAAGGTAATAGCCGTATCCGGAGAATATTGCACATGCCTGCCCTGAACGTAGTACGACATAAAGAAACGCCTTTCCAACGGTTACAGGAAAGGATATATGAAAAAACCAAAATAAAGATGAAAGGATATGTAGCGGTACAAAAAAAACTGTTAATCGTGATGTACACCTTATGGAAGAATGACCAGCCTTACCAAAAAGATTACGAGGAAAAGATGATTTCGGGTAATGATGAGCAAAAGCTCCTCTTTCCGTTTTTCTCCGAAGGAGAAAGTAAAGAAGTAGCGCCGCAACAAAGCAGCACTACACAAGATAAACTTCAGTACAACGAATCGCATGAAGTCCTCTTTCAGTTAATACAAAACTAAAAAAATTATTTCAAAAATGACTTGGCTTTTTAAGACAGTACCTGTACGCTATATCTTTTTGGCCGAAAAAGCCAAAAAGGATGCCGCTTCCATCGTTAACGCACTTGAAAACAGTAAAATAAAGCTTTGCACATCCAAAGTGTAAACATTAATTCTATATAACTTCATACAATTTTTTGTTTATCAGCTTGTTGCAAATATTAAAATTGAACTTATATTAATCTTTAAATCTGCTTAGCAATTACAAAGCCGCTTGCCCATGCCCACTGGAAATTGTAACCGCCCAGCCAGCCTGTTACATCCACGCATTCGCCTCCAAAATATAATCCTTTTACCTTATGTGCTTCCAGCGTTTTTGACGATAATTCTTTCGTATCAACCCCGCCACGCATCACCTCGGCTTTATCGTAGCCTTTATCGCCTGCTGGTTTAATTCTAAAATTATGAATTAAATTTTCTATTTGTACCAACTCGGCATTAGTTAAAGAAGCTAAGTTTTTTTCAACCGGCAGATATTTGGATATAGCTTCGGCAAATTTCCTCGAATAACATTCAGCCAATAATTGCAGCACCAATTTCTTGCCGTTCTTGATCCGCTCAATCCTGATCAGCTCACTAATGTTTTGATTTGGCAACAGATCAATACTGATCCATTCACCAGGTTTCCAGTAAGATGA
>JBGSYC010000283.1:0-4815 GCA_041751095.1 Flavihumibacter sp. | reverse complement strand
GAATAGAAAAATAATGTACAAGTGTGCGACGCAAGAATGCTAAACAGATGTTCTATAGCCGATAACAAAAAAATCAAACAGATGCCTACCCCCTGATCTGCTTTGGTTGTATTTACAATTAACATTTCAGAACTCCAGAATAAATCCGATTGTGGGCAGTGGAACCGACGAATTAGAAAAAAAAGTTTTTGGAACAGCGTTGGAGCCATCGCTCCGCAGCGCCTGTCCATCGGTAGTGAGATATGCTTTGGTGTCAAGGTTCCTGTCGAAAGTGTATTGCGGTGTTACGGGTGTTTTAAAAGCTGTCCAGTTTTGAATATCGATGAACAGGTCAAGGGTTATTTTACGGAAGTTCCACTTTTTGTCTATTCTAATATCGCTTTGCTGAAAATTGCCGAGGCGCAGTTGGTTAAAACGGCTGTAGTCTAAAATACCGCTGCCAAAAGTGGCATAGTTTATCAGGCTGGCAGTTTCATCGAAAGGGGTGTAAGGCACTCCGCCCTGGAACCGGTATTTCAACCCAAGCTCCCAGGTTCCTTTAAGTTTGTAACCAAGCGTAAAGCTGAACAGGTGCCGGTTATCCCACGCACCCGGCAAAAGTTTCCCGTCTAATCCGCTGAATTTGGAAATAACATAAGTATAGCTGAGAAAACCAAAAAGCCGCCTGGTTAATTTCTGCTGTGCAAACAACTCTGCTCCATAGGCTTCTCCTTCGCCTGACGATACGATGGGTTCGTTGCCGACAGCGGCAAAATCGCCGCCGAGGTTATTAAGGCTGATGCCATTACGAAGCGACACAGGCACTTTGCTGTATTTTTTATAAAAGCCTTCAAGCGTAAATCGCAATGTGGATTTTGGTAAGAATTCTAATCCGGCAACGTAGTGATTAGTTGCGGTATAAGCGGCATTGCGGTTAATGAACCGTCCGTTTTGTTGAAAGCCAATGATAGTGTAAGGGGGCAGCCTGGTGTACCGTCCTGCGCTTGCATTTATGTTCCACCCCGGAGTTATTGCATAACTGATGGCAATTCTTGGAGAAAGGTTTTCAAGGGGATTGTTGGTGTTATCGGGGAATGAATTACCATCGGCACGAACGCCGGCATTAATGCCAAGCCTGTTTGTAAACAAGCTTTTGCCTGCCTGAACATAAGCGCCGTAACGAAAGAAGTCTATGTTAGTGTTATAGTCAAAAATATCAGCCGGCTGTACTATTGTTCCGTTTGCGTCTTTTATTTCTGCACGGCGGCGAACAAAGCTGTTGTTAACATATTCTACGTACTGACCAGATAAGCCGTAAGTGAACTTCCAGCCGGACGCAGTATTGCTTGTTACATCGAGGCGAAGCTTATTTTCGGTTTCTCTTGCAGTTGTATTGAAACGGAGCCTGGATGGTGTTTTATCATCGTTGTCCTCGTATTTCACCACATCAATGTCCAAAACGTTGCGGCTGAGTGAAATGGAAAGCGAGCCGTTTTTTGCAGAGTGACGATAAGTGCCGCCCACCGTATAATTCCATTGGTTATTGGAAGGCACATTGTCGAGGATGAAAAACTTTTCAAGCGTTGGCTTTTTGATGTTGCCGAAAGTGAACCGGTCGATCGCTCCAATGCCTATAAAAGAAAATGTATTTTTTGCATTGGGCTGATAAGAAACCTTGTATTGAAAATCATAGTAGTCAGGCCGGATGGGTAGGTCTAATGCCTTGAACAAAAACTGTAAATAGCTTCTGCGCGCAGATGCAAGGAAAGTGAGGTTCTTTTTCTTATTTAACGGTCCGTCGAAAGTAGCGGCCAGTTCAGAAGCGCTTAGCCTTATATTACTTTGCACCCTGTTGGTGTTGCCGTTCTTTTGTTTGAATTCAAAAATGCCGCTTAGCGCATTATCGTACCTGGCATCGAAAGCACTGGTGCTTACCCTCACGTCTTCAATAAAAGAAACGTTTAAAATACCCTGAGGTCCGCCTGCACTTCCCTGTGTTGAAAAGTGATTGATAACGGGCACTTCAATGCCGTCGAGGTAATAAACATTTTCAAAAGGGGCGCCGCCGCGAATAATTATATCGTTGCGGAAGCCATTGCCAACGCCGCTCGTGCCTGTAATGCCCGGCAGCGATTGCACTACCCTGCTGATGTCGAAATTGCCCCCGGGATTACTTTTTATTTCCTCGGTGGTTAATCTCTGTACACTCAAAGGCGTTTCCAGCGAAGTGGCTTTGGCGGTCCGCCGGTTGCCTTTAACGGTCACCTCGCTTAAGGCAGATGATAACCGTTGTAATTCGAAAGAAACCTCATTGCTGTTGCCATTGGTTATCGGGATATTAAATTTGGCCTGTGGTTCAAAACCTACTGCCGTTACCATCAAAGTATAAGCGCCGGGCGGCAGACCGGTAAAATTGTACCTGCCTAATGAATCTGCAATTGCATTTTTGTTTAGCTGTTCTATGGTAACTGTCGCCCCTTCAACAGGCTTTACATTAGCAGCATCGCGAACGATACCATTGGCGGCACCTTTTTGCTGCCCTGCAACATTAACCGACAGCAATAAAAGGAAAATGATCTTGAGTGCTTGTATTTTCATAAAAAGTTTTGCTGGTAAGAGCCTGAACAATATTATTACGTAAACATATTAATATTGTTGTAAATTACAACGGAAACATAAAATATTTTTTAGTTTTCCAAGGAATTTTTTAATCCGTTTAATGTATAAAGTCATTGTCGTCCGGAAAAAGTAAACAATCAAGCGAGGGCTTCACGCGAGACCGATCGTCGAACATCCGCTCCGGGATAGGGTAGGGTAGGTAGGGGTGAGATAGAAAGGCATCTTAATAACCTATTCCTTTTAGCCGGACAGTATTGTATAAAAATGAAGGTTATGGATTACCATTCCGGCACCGGGTAAATTTCTGTGATTAAGTAAGCGGGGGATAAAAAGTAAGAGATGTTTTTGGAGGTCACCTGATTACTACTATCAGCTTCCGTTGCGTCGCACTCTTGTACATTTTTTCTTTATTGGGCAAAGCAGAACCGTTACTTAGCTCCGGATATGCAGTTCTGGTAAAGCATTTCGACATTGAAGCAAAAGAAATATATAACGACCCTTCAGGTGTTCGGGGTTCATCGAAGCAACCTAATTTCGTGTTTAATGTTATGCAGTATGAGTGAATTGGTAGAACTGATTACAAAATGGGAAAGCTTTAAACATGAATTTCCAACAGGCACACTTCATGATTTTGCCAAATGGCTAAGCATTGAAAGCGGGGCTGCAGAACCTGTCCAAACAGAGACATTTAGCGCTTTAGACCCTGAATTCGACAAATACGCTGAACAACAAAAGACGACCATGCAGGCGGGCTACCTCATCGGCAAGCTTTATCAGTACCTGATGATTTATACCAAGCCGGTGATGAAAAAATACGGTCTGCACAGCATGGATGATTTTGGCTATTTAGCCACGGTGGACTGGCACAAGAAAATCAGCAAGAGTAAAGCCTGTGCGGCTATGCTGCAGGAAGTAACGACCGGCATGGATATCATAAAACGGCTGATATCTATAGGCTATTTCAATGAAATTCCCGACCGGAGCGACAGGCGGCAGAAATTTTTACAACTAACGTCAAAAGGTAAAAAAGTTTTGCAATATCTTCAAACCGATTTCCAGGGCCTACCGGACGTATTAGGGCAGCTTGACCTTGAAAGCCGCCAGAAACTTGTTGAGTGGATGATTGATCTGGACCGGCACCATGAAAAGATTGTGAAAGAACGAAAGTAGAGATTGAGAACGATGTAAAAGTTTCCTGCAGCTACCATAACCTTTGGGTGCTGCGTTAAGAGTTGTGATGGTGGCTTGAAGAAGGTGCAGGTGCATGTAAGGGGCGGGCAACTGTGAATTGTCAACTGAGGCGTCGAAAGGATTAGATGTGCCAAAACCAAAGTTACTATCCTCTTTGCGGAGAGCAGCGCTACCCGGCCCGAAGCCAGGGCCGGACGGCCGGAGCGGAAATGGCGCAGGTGTTACGGTTCCGTTCTAATAAAATTCCCGGGTTGCAATACCCGGGTTTACCTATCAAATTGTATATTCAATGAAGCTCTGTTTAAAAAGACTTATCTGTCTCTTTGCTTTGTTTTTGACGTGCCTGTACGTAACCGCATTTGAATTAATTGAGCCTGTACTTAAGATTAAAATTAGTAAGAACGGAAGATACCTGGTAAAAGAAAATGGCGATCCATTTTTCTGGCTCGGAGATACAGCCTGGAATCTTTTCATCAGGTTAAACAGGCAGGAAGCAGATAAGTACCTGATTGACAGAAAGAATAAGAAATTCACCGTTATTCAAACGCATCTGTTAGGATTTAAGGCTGCAGATAAAAACGCATATGGAGTTGAGGCATTTGAAAACAGTGACTTTAATAAGCCTGTTGAAAAATATTGGGAAAACGCCGATTATATCATTAATCAGGCTGAAAAATCAGGGCTTTATATGGCATTGATCCCTTGTTGGGCGAGGTCGTATATAGAAGAAAGAAAAGGTGGAGAAGGTGAAAATGCCGTTGGTAAACCTTTACTCAGTGATACCCTTGTCGCTTATAAGTATGGTTGGTTTCTTGGTAATCGTTATAAAACAAAAAATAATATTATCTGGGTATTAGGTGGCGATGTTTGGGGGAAAAAAGATGCCGTCTATCAAAGTTTGGCAAACGGTTTAACGGATGGAGCAGCGGATGGTGTTCCGGATAATATACTGATCAGTTTTCATCCGCAGGGCGGCACCTATCGCCCTCCTGCTACATCATCCGGCGAATTTTATCACGATAAATC
>JBGSYC010000282.1:0-3832 GCA_041751095.1 Flavihumibacter sp. | reverse complement strand
CGAATGTCTTATCCAGCTTGACTTCCCATTGGGGTCAATACAAGACCCACTTGTAAACATTCGGCCAACCTTTACTTCTTTCCACCCCTCATCACGGGTTAGTAACATAGAGCCATCGGCTTCTACATAGAGCACTTCGTCTTTCTTTACAAGCTCTAAAGACCTGCAAACATTTACCTCCTTTTCCACAGCATGGCCATAATAATCTGTTACCAGATAAACTTGCGTGGCACTCACTTCTACATCAATGAATTTTTCCAAAATAACATTGCTCCTTTCATAACAGTCCAACTGGCCAGCATACACCAGCAACTCTTGCAGATGCGGGCTTATCTGAAAACCATTTGCACCTTCGCTAAAGGCATGAGTTTTGTTAATACTCACTTTCCCAAATTTGGTAAGTGTTTTTTTTTACGCCTGTCGGCTGGTACTTTACTTATATTGGCTTCTAACACTTCTCGGCCAAGCTCCCGCCAGATTGACTCAAATTCTTTTTCGTGGTCGTAAAAATTGTCGATTTTATTCAGGGATTGTAATGCTTCATACCGTTTCTTCGCTAAGGCGATAAAATTTGCTTCAGTCATCGGTTGAAAGTTTGGTTTAACAAATTTAACCTTTTTTATTGCGACAATTTTAAATGCACCCAATTTATTAGCTTTTGCTATTGCTTCTTTTTTAAGGTCGTTTGCAAATTGTTCAAAGGATTTGTCAAAGAGCGGTATCATTTTGCGAACAAAGTAAAAATTGGTTCTCCGATTTTTTCATTCATGGTCAAATTGGTTAGTCAATTGCGAATAGATTTAAGAGTATGATTTTTTTTAGGAATTATTCAATATAACTAAAAGGGTACAACCTGTTCAAAACGCCTTAAAAATCGGTCTTGAAATTTATTTCCGAAAAGAGAAAATAATTACCAGATAGAGAAATCTTTGTATCCAGTTATCGAATAAGTAAGGGTGATATACACATAGTAACGTCTACCAACAAATGCTTTAGAAGAAGTTACCTAATCATCAGAGGACGTCTCAGATATATTTCGCTTTCTCATTTGTCCATAGTTTGATTTAAGACCAGTTTCGATAAAGTCGCCAATCTTTAAGTCAGCCTTTGTGCCGTGGAAGTATGTCTGAGAAAAGTGGCTTTGTCTCGTTTCGTTCCATTTGTTCCCGCTTTTTTTTCCCATTGTGGTATGTTTATGTGTAGTTATTTTTTCGGGTATGTCTGGTGTCAGTTACAGTGACCGCTAACGTTTAGGGACATCCGAAGTGCAGAGAATAGGATTCCGTCCAGCCCGGCTATCAGATCCTGAGTAAAGATAAAAAAGATGATGATATGAACATAGCTAAGTAGATAAGGTCAAACCGGATATGAGCCCAACAGAATTACAACAGTTGAAACACTGATTCCTTCAGCCTGCATTTTTGCAATACCCCTGTATGCGCATGAGCTACTCTTCGCTCAAAGTTGTGTGTTTCAGGTTGGCAATCATTTTTTGTTGGCTCGTAGTAATGAGTTATCGCGCCACAACCAAAGGTTTTTGTCTTAAAGAGTTTAAGATTGATTCTATGGTTTATGTTTTTCAATAATGGTAACCCGTTTCCTAATATGATTGGCTGAACGCTGAGTTGGTATTCATCAATTAAGTCAAGTTGCGTTAAGGCTACTATTAAACTTGGGCTGCCCACTAGAATGTTGTTACCCGCTTGTTGCTTGAGTTCTAAAACTTCTTCTTTAATGACTTCCCTTTTCAACTTTGTTTTTTTTCCAGTCGACATTTTTCAGTGTGCGGGAAAAAACAATCTTTGACATATTGTCTATTAGTACTGCAAACTCATCTGTTGGTTTGTTACCGGTAGGATCTTTTACTATAGTCGGCCAATAACTTTCCATAAGTTGGTATGTTATCCTTCCGTATATAAGGGCGTCTGCGTTACTTAATAGCTCATTGTAATGTTGATGTATCTCATCATCTGCGATCATTGCCGTGTGGTCGCAAAACCCGTCAAGTGTCATATTGATTGCTGCAATTAGTTTTCTCATTCTATTTGGTTAAATCAATTGTCTATTTTCATCTCTACGGTTGAAGCTTGCACTGCCGCGAAAGCATTGCGCATAAAGAACAAGGCTTGGCGTTGTTGTGATATTTGAAAAACGTCAGCCGACAACTGAAGCACAAAAATGATTTAAGAATTGAAAATAAAAACAAAAAGCCAAATAGCATTCCGTCTGCTGAAACTAAAGCTGATAGCGAACTACAGCCGGAGCTAACAACTTCATGCCCCAATAACGCCAAACCTCATGTTGAACCGAACCCTCGTACCTCGGGAAACCGTAAGTTCTGGCTGATGATGTAATTTAAGTCTCTAAATTTAAAAAAATGAAAAAAAATTAACACCACAGGCAGAGGCTGCCTTACCTAAGATTCGACAGGTAATGACTGTTGGAAATTATTCTCTAAAAAGTATTAGAAACTATGTATGTGAGATGCGCTTCATCTTTGAATACTACGCTGATACTCGTCCTTCCACCATTACAGCATGCCAGGTTGAGTAATATCTCTGCTATATCAAAGATGCGTTCAACAGCGGCTATGGCAAATGCCGGATGGTGGCTGCCAGTGTTGCTTTCTTTTTTTATTTTCGGTAAAGCGGTGCAACGTTGCACTGGCTACGGTCAACATGGAGTAGAATAAAAAGCCCCGGTAAGTTGTTATACGGGGGCTTCGCTTTTGGGGCTTTTCGTCTACTCCACTTAATGTTGGGTGTAGTTTTATAAGTCAAAATCTTCAAGTCAATTGACTTATAATACTTTGGCAAAACTACTTTTTGAGCATATGCTTGTTAGATATTTAATCAGTTCATGAGTAGATTGCGGCGGTGTCATTGACTTAAACCGTTATAAATTCCATTGTAAGAAAACATCAAGGTTACGATTGGTGCGTCACAACATAAAACTGTAGGGGAGGCCAAAGTATCCAAATCTACTGTTCTCAAAAGACTAACAACTTTACGAAATTCCTTTTCATTTAGATTGCCTTTAAAGTTTCCTGATAATGCAGTGTCTACTTGTCCTTTTTTACTAAAGATGGCTCTAGAAATTTCTATACGTTTATCTTCATATAAATTCATTGAAATGTCCGGGCAAGTACCATTACATTTAGATGATAGAAATGTTAGTCCAGTAAATTCAAATTCTTTTGTGGATTTTGAAGAAGTTAATTGACTTTGAGATTTACAAGATAAGCTAAGGGTCAGAAGTAGTGAAACGGTTAATTTCATCTGAGTTTTTAATGTTAGGTTGTCAAATCAATTACACACAACGCTGAAGTATTTAAGCAGTTGGGGCAATAGCATTACGTCTGCCCGGCTAACAAATGCTAATCGTTGATTTGTCGTTCAAATTTATTCCAAATGATCAATATATTTCCCTCCGCCTGAACAAAACTTCAATGATTACCCACAGCTCAATGCACGGATTACGTCATTCGCAATTTTTAAACGCGCTGTTGTGCATTCGCCTTTACTCTGCGTCAAAGTAGTCAGTGTCAATTTTTTTAACTTCATATGTTATTTGAGTTGTCAGACCAAGATTATAGTCAATCATAAGTTCTGCTAATTGTTCTCCATCAATCAGAACGATTTTAGTTTCGTTCCGTGGCACATATGAAGCTGCGTCTGGAGTATAACGTGACGTCGTAATAAAGATTCCTTTTTTAGCTCCTTGCCCTGCCAATGCCCCAACAAATTTTTGAATTTCTGGTCTGCCAACGCTTCCTTCCCATCGTTTCGCTTGAACGTAAATAACGTCAAGTCCAAGTTTATCTTCTTTAATT
>JBGSYC010000281.1:0-17759 GCA_041751095.1 Flavihumibacter sp. | reverse complement strand
TGTTGCTTCTCCGGGTTGTTGCCTACACACACAATTTTAGGATGCTTTGGGTTGTTGATGTCTAATGTGAAATCGTTGCCTGATAGCACCCAATACAACTGCGGTGAAGCTAACCGTGCCATACCAATTTTTGCAGAGGCTACCTGACCTTCTAATTGCTCCATAGCATCGTTTTGATAGGCGGTGACAAATGGATTTACCAGCACTTCAATTTCTGGCTGAGTATTGAGTATCGGGAACAGTTCGTCATAATCAGCTAACATCAGTTCTATTACATGCGGCAGTGTACAATATTTTCCATCGGCATATTTCCTCAAAAACCAAATGATTGCTGTAACAAAATTGATGGGTGATTCCACAAAAAAATCGCCCTGCTTATTTATCCATTCCCTGTTCAAACCTAATAATATTGTTCTGGCAGATTCTGTGGCATCGGTAATATCATTCATAGTGTTTGGATCTAAAGGATTGCAGCGGTGGGATATGGAAAGGTTATCAAAGTTGATAACGTAAAAAGATGGCTTCACTGAATATTTATGCTTATTCTGCTGCAGCCAGTTATAAAGTATTTTAGAGAGATCGTCGTACTTGAAATCATAGACAAACATGGCAAAGCCCTTTTCTATGTGCTGTTTAATGACGTGCTGAATGACGAACCAACTTTTACCGGCACCAGGACTGCCAATGACCAATAATCCCCTGAAAGGATTAATGATGTTAATCCAACTTTTCCTAATTCTTCCTTTCAGATTGTAACGGGCGGGCAAGTTGATCGCATACTCATTTGTCAGCAACCTTTCTTCCTGTGGAAATGTTTCATTCAACGAGTTGAAAACATCATTGGATAAATTCAGCCTGATTAGGCGACTTAGCAGATTGCCGCCTGCAAGTATTAGCAAAAAGCCTATGCCTGTTGCTAACATGTAAACAACAGCAACAGTATCTACTGAACTATTTAACCGAAAAAACAAATGACTGCCAAAGAAAAGCACTAAGCCAATTAACAAATAAGCCGCAATACTTCTCCAATTTATCTTTTCATCCTTCTTACCCTGTGCTCCTAACAAAGAAATTATCAATAATCCAATCGCTAAAAACTTGGAAGAATATTGGTTGCTAAATAAACCTGTATGCATAATGTTTGTCATCAGCCGGTCGGTAATGGTGCTTTTAATTTCCCATTGCTCAAATGCGGCATAGCAGTAATAATAAAAATGCAACAACAAAATAAAGATGCTGGCAAGTCGTGTCAGATCAACTATTTTCCGAAGCCCCTGTTCATTTTCACCCGTAGTGGACATAGCATTTATTTTAAAATTTATAAATCACGGTTTTTCTTCTTTTTCTTTCTTTTCTTTTTAAGCAGACTGGATGGTGTATTGTCGTATTTTTCTTTGGAGGATACAAGCATATCCAATATGCTTTCGCTTTTGATAATCGGTGTAATAGTTTTGTCCTGCTGTTTTTGAAGGCTCACATCTTTTTGTAAATAACCATTGGAACCACCGCTGTTTACTTCCTCTTTTGTGAAAGAGTTTTCATTAACACTAACCAATCTGCTTTGTAATGCTGCTGCACTGTATCCTTTCCCTAAGTCACTGCCATTAAAAACACCTTTATTTTGATTGTCAACGAAAGTGATTCCATACAACCTGCCTTCAGAATTTTGTCTAAGGACAGTATAGATTTGTTTTTGCTCCAAAGCAGTAAGTAAATTTTTCATGTTGTCAGGTGACGATTGCAAACAGACATCAATAGCATTTTTGGTTCGTTGTTTTAATGATTCTCTGAGAGGTTCATTGGCAACAAATTTCTTTTCCAGGTTATCCAATATTGGCTTGCAACCAATGGTGCTTGCTTTAATAGGTACACCAACCTTATTTCCGTCTGTATCCAAAATCCGATAAACCAATCCATGGTTCTTGTAAATCCTTCCGTCTTCCTTGCCTCTGTCTGCAATCACATTGAATTGCTTTAAAGCAGCATTATACTCAGGCAAAGAAGTAAATTTGTATTGGCTGAACACTGAACCCACCACATTGGAGATACATCGCTTAGTTTCATCCTTTCCATAAATAGCTTTCGGTATATCTACCGGCTTTATTCCAGGCATCATTAATTGCTGTTGCTTCTCTGCTTTTATTAAGCCATAGAATTTTTCAATTTCTTTTCTTGCTTTTTCAGATTGATTTCTTCCAATGTTGTGAGTATTAATTCTACTGCCATCTTCTTTGATTGTGGTGCTTACAATGTGGATGTGTGGATGTCCTGCATCTTCGTGTTTGTAAATCAAAAACGGCTGCTCACCAAATCCAATCTTATCCATGTACAGTTCGGCAATTTTTAAAAGTTTATCATTGGCTATTTTTTCTGAAGGGTCGAAGTTGAGTGAAACATGAAGGGTTTTGGTGGTAGCCCTTTCATTCAAGCTATTCCGTATTTCAAAACCGTTTAATTTTTGATAGAAATTGATATTTTTTACTTCGTTTAAATAATTGGCTGCATGTAAGCAAACAGCATTTCCTTTCTGCACTTTCTTTTCATTGTAGTTTAGCGCAGCTTCAATGCTTTTCGGTATAGTTATTTTTGCAACCATTGCTCATAGAGTTGATTCATTCGTAATTTTATTTCTTCTACTTTGCTCATCAATGCCTTTTGCAAGCCATCATATTGGTTTACCCAAACCCTGAACTCCGGGATCTTATCCAGCAGGTGCAATTTGTGTACTGCCTGGTTGAAATTGTTACCAATACCATTAAGCTCTTTTTTTAGTTCCAGCATTTGCTTTAAAAAATCGTCTGCTGATTGGTTACGATATTTCATAGTAACCGGCTTCTGTAAGAACAATTTTCTTGCATAGCTGCTAAGGCTTCTTTCGGTACTTTGCTTACGCAATTTTTCTGCCTGCTCAAACTCTATGTTGTTCATCCGAACAACCACCATTTTATTCCTCACTTCACTTTCCTGCTTCTTCATGGTTTGTAATTTTCTGGTTCAATACCCCGAAACGACTTCGGAGTGAAGGGCAAGATGACCCAAACGTATAACGTTTGTACATCTTGCCGTGTGCAAGACCCGGCACACTATGCCTTGATAAAGATTTATTGCTTTGTGATTTTTTGAAACGCCTTGCAAAAGATTTTTGCAAATAGAAAAAAGGGCTGTAGTCAATCAGATAATCCGCTTTCATCATTGTTCTTTTTCACTATTAATCTGCTCAGATATAAAGGTAAATCTTAGACCAATCTCAATGAATACGTGGCTATATTTTAGCCATGTTAATATTTGGTTTTAAAAAAATCTTTCAGAAATGTATTGTTGTGTTATAAGAGCAGAACTAAATGAGGTAAAGACAGAGAAGGTTATTCTAGCAAATAATATCGAGTATTTTTATACTGTAAATCCTGTTGAAATCACTAATTCTTTGGGTGTTGATCTTGCAACCCTGGTAGAGTATTCCATTAAACATTTGAATGGGCAAAATTATAAATTATGCAAAACAAAGAAGGCAACTGCAATGATTTTCATGAAACATAAAACTGCCGATTAAGCTATAATAATGTCTTTAAATTTTGCAATTAACTCGTGTAAAAACAAAGAAATGCTATACGGTTTATTTGCCATTTTTCTGAATAAAAAAAGGGCTAGAGCAGCCCTTCATCAGTGAAGGAATAATATCCTTGAGAGGAAATGATGATGTGATCCAACACCTTGATGTCAAAATACTTTGCAGCTTCTTTTATTTTGTTGGTTATTTCTTCATCGGCTCTGGAAGGCTTTAAACTACCGGAAGGATGATTATGACAAAGAATAATGGACACTGCAGCCACCTTAATAGCTACAGCTAAAATTAATCTTTGGATCAGCTACTGTTCCTGTAATGCCACCTTGTGAAACTGGAAGGATTTGCAGATCTGTTAGCCCTGTTTAGTAATAAAACTTTGAATTCTTCTAACAGCTCTATTTTATCATCATTCCAGTAATGCAGGAACACTTCATAGCCATCTTTTGACGTTGCAATCATTGGTCGCTCGGAAACTTTACAGTTGCATTTTCTTTTGTAAATAATATCAATTTCAGATACGTTGTTTAATTCTTCCAGGCTTAATTTCTTTTCCATAATCTTTTGTTTTAAGTGTTTAAAAATTGATTATGGAACATCACCCGTCTTTTGGCGATCAAGGCCATGAAGCAACGGAATAAAAATAACATCTAAATCATGTTGGAAGCGTTTGTTTATGCCGGAATTTCATGGCCGCTTCAGAAGCTAAAAGACGAAATTTGTGCAGGAATTAATGAAGGAAAAAATAAAGAATTCCTGCTTCTCAGATTTAAAAAAGTAAGTCATTTAAACGTGGAAAACCCAGTTATGGACTATGACAATTAACCTCAGATACTAAAGAGGCATTGATACCAAGGTTTTCCAAAAATCTTCAAAAACCACAACCGCCCGTAGGGCGAAATTTTTTTAAAAATCGGTAAATAGATGTTGCTATTTTTCTGTAGTTACATTACATCAGTAAACTCCGTTTTATAATCCCTTTTGCCATTTTTGGTTCTTCCAACTGATCGCAAATAGCTACCCTATAACCAGCTTTTACCAGTTTTTGCAGAGCAATGTCAACTGACTGAAAGGGTAACCTGGCTGTGGCTTTTATATTTGAATTATCGGTTACTGCCGTTAAAGGGACGCTTAACTGCTTTGCAACAATTACTGCATCGTCACCAAAGGCTTCATAATAATTGCCAATGCGAAACAGAACAATTGCATCGGGGTATTTTGCTTTAATAGAATGGTATTGTTTGATTAGCTCTGTCATAAAAAAAGATTGGGAAATGAAGGGAGGCTTTCGCCTCCCCTTTGTATGTTAGTTTAGTAAAAGACCGTTGCCGCCATTGTTCAGAAAATCTTCGCAAAGCGCATACGCTTTTTGTGTCCTGATTTGTGCCGTACCGCCAAACAAAACTGATTTCAATTTTGCCTCCTCATCTTTGTAATTGCGTACATTTTGGAAATAACCGGTTACTGCATTATAAGCGCCAAACAAAGTCCCTCTTGTTGTTTCCTGCTGCTGTGTGGGGTTTGTCATGGCGTATTCAAAAGTAGTGTCACAAATATTTGTAAAGCAGGTAGAAAGATCATCATCTTTTCCAGCTTGAATATTCTGCAATACTTCTTTATTCGGAACCATCGCAAGCTGTATCAGTTTTTTTACTTCCTTGTCAGTAATCCGAACCTTAGCCCACCTATTAAACACCTGCTCCAATTGTATAGAAAGTCCGTTAGAAATCCCCATTACCTTATGGGCTTGCTCTAAACGTTCTTTAGCGTTGGCGGTGTGACGGATTTTAATAGCATTAGAGCAATTTTTCAAAGCTGCATTGAGTGTATTATTACAGACAATACGTGTAGGCGTAAAGGCTGCTGTAATACTACCGTATCCATCATGCGAAGTAGTTAAAAATAAATACTGCTCAATCAAATCATCACTGCCGACTTTAATATAACCGGGCAATTTTGCTGTAATAAAAATTCGTTCTCCTTTGCCTAATGCTCCTGCGGTTTCATACTGGATGCCATCTCCGCCAACAAGAGAATCAAAAAAACTAAATGCGTCCACATTCTGTACTACTTCATAATCTTTTCCCACTACTCCTAAGACAGCTTCATTATCTGTTCGTATAGTTGCATAGAAATTGGGAACTGCTATTTCAGGAATAATAATGTCCGTGTCTACATTGCCGTGTTGATTCTCATTATCAAAAGCGAACAGTTTTCTTTTTTCTACGGAATAATCTAACCCTGCAAATCTTAGTGCTTCGGCGCTGGTAGGATAGCCTTCTACAATTTGCCCTAAGCCGTGCCAGGGTTTTTCTTTAACTGAAAAGAAACTGTGTTTTTCTGTTTGCTCATTAAAATTGATGTTGTGTGCCATATTAGTTACCCAGCTTTAACTTATATCCCGCAGGCGGTACTACTGCGGTTTGTTTAAAATTGATTGTGTTTAATTAAAATGGTAAATCGTCGTCTATTGGTGCTGGATCATTTGCTACAACCGGCATAGCTGTATTGGTTTGTATTTCTCCCTGCTTGCTGCCACCATGCAGTTTGATGTTGTTAACATGAAAGGTCAATGCCGCTTTTGGTTCCCCCTCCATGTCCTTGTAAGCATTAACGCCAATGCGTCCGTACAATTCAACTAATGTGCCTTTGGTAAGGTATTGGGCAATACCCGCATTAATCCAATAACTGCATTGAAAATAAGTGGTGACTTTTTTTAGTTCGCTGTCTTTTGTTTTGTAACTATCGTTAGTAGCTACGTTGAAATTGACTACTTGTCTTTCGTCTTTAAGGGTGCTAACTTTTGCATCTCCTGTTAATCTTGCTGTGATTTCCATAACCTAAAATTTAAAAGTGATTAAATAATAATTACCAGTGATTGTTTTCGTTTTCATTTTTTTCATCTAATGGCTGTTGAAAAAAAATATTTTTTAAAAGAAAAAGGGAAAAAAGAAAGCATTCAAGAAGGCGGCCTATGGAGAGCCAAAAGGAAACGGAATAAATGGTATCTGAAGAAATGATGGTAGCGTTTATTTTATGCCGTAAGCTTTTGGCTCTTATATAAATCAATATAAAGGCCGCTAACTTCGCTGCTCTTTTTATCCGTTTACTTGTAAAAAATTAAATTTTCTAAATCTTTTGCAGTGTCTTTGCCGGGTCATGTGAGGAACGAGCATGTGCCGGTACAATTTGTTTATGAGGCGCAGTTCCTGTCACAGAAAAATCAATAAGGTAATGACAGGTATTGCGCCGATTCTTTTACAACGCAGTTAAATAGATAAGAAGGCGATGAACGGAGCGTCGCAAGGACGATGCGCAAGGAACTATAGCGGGCAACAAAATAACTATTCGGAAATTGCTGCTATGTATTGATAATTGTTTTTTCTTTTGTGGAAATGCTCATCACTTTGATGATATATAATAGTCCACAAACCTGTTGGGATATTATTCTCTAGAATATATCAATTTCAATTGATAGTGGTGTTTGTATTGGGAGAAGTTTACTTTAATTCACTCGTTCTTTTAAAAGTGAGATAATTCCTCCCCTTTTTAGTTAACCTTAATGTGTCAGTATTGTCAAAGCGCAGGTAAGCATCGTTGTTAATTTTGATGTCGAAAATTGCATACAGGTTAACCATATTGTCTTCCATCTTCCATTTACCTTCTTTTCTATCTCCAAAACAAGGTTGAATATTAAAAGAATATGATCCTGATTTAAGTAGTGTTAGTTCTAAATTCTCAATAATGGCTGAATCACATATTCTTCAGTTTTATCAGTTTTGGTTAAAGTATATAGTCCTTGTCTTTTCCATTTCCTTGCGTTTAGAAATGATATTTCCAATAATAAATATTATTGGGATGAGTAAAAGAACACCACCAAAAATGAAAACCATCCTTGCTGGTTTCTTCTTTCTAATCGATTGGAATAAGCCTATAAGCAAAACTAAAGCTGCAGGGATTGAAATAAGTAAAAGCGTTACCCAGGTGTTATTATGCATGACCAACTTTATTAGTTTATCTTAAAACTTATACGTTTGTGACCGAACCGAGGCAATATCGCCTATGAGTGTATTGTTAATTTAAAAAGGCCAATTAAGTAAGCATTCTTATTTTTTTTTAATGAAGTGTAAAAAGTCGGAGAAAAGGTCGGAGAAATGTTCTTTTATCTCACCGTTGGGAAACCTTTTATTAAAACTGTGATCGGCATTTAGGTAAACTTTGTATTGCAAGCTCGTTTTTTTCAACCTGATAAATTCCGCTTGTATATAGTCGCTGGATTCTACAGGCACCTTGTCGTCATTACTACCATAGCCACAAATACAGGGATCTTTAGTCTCCGGGCACAAGTTGAATGGCTTACTTCAAAACTATTCTAAACGAAATTTATCCTGTGTGTCGCACGCCCAAACAAATAACCCAACACCTCTTTATTCGTCACCGCTCCCCAAACATGCTGATACATCGGAATTCAAAATAACATTGAGGTCTTTATATTGCTCGTTTATATTTAGCGTAATACTGCCACACGGAATACAGGAAGGAAGCAGCATTGATACATTTTTTCTAATCTCCGGTTTTTCGCATGTGGAATTGATCCGGTCATCCGCAACTTTGTCGATAATTTTCGTAATACCCAATGTCAAAATATCTTTCCAAAGCGGGAAGTCTGCATCTCCCCGAAAATTTTCGGATAAAATAGTTAACACAAGTTGATTGCCGTTGCAGCTCTTTGAAAAACTTAATTCGAGAAATGCCTGGAATTCGACATTGATTGAATGGTAGCTTTTCAAATCCAGCGATATCCTATAAGTGTTCGAATCAACGCGCACTAGTTCAACCCAGTCACTGCCTTTTTTATTACCCCAACCTATCCTGCCACTGACAGGGTCGTCATGACACATATGACCTACGAGGCTTTCGATCCTGGATTTTATTTCTTCCAGCGGAATTTCAATATAGGATGGTGTTCCAATTCTCATAATCAATCCTACAGGTAAGGGAGAATTGATATTTTGAGTAACAAAATCTGACCAGTCACTATGAGCCGCCAACTCTGAATGGTACAAGACGTAAGTGCCATAAAAGCCAAGGCGCAAAACAGTTGGTAAATTATTTCCGAATGTTCGTTGAAAAACTTGCCGGTTATTCACCAAAAGAGCAACTTCTTCAATGTACAAGGCACCGTGGGCGGTACTTTTTATTTTGATATCGCCCAAATCACTGATTTCGGTTACGCCTTCAAAATTGAGATCGTAAGTAAAATTGCTGCCATTCAAAAAATCGTCACGCCCATAATCAAGTAAAGTATACACAAATGGTTTCTCCGTATCTCCCCGGTCATGACCGATTTCTATTTTCAAAGGTCTTCTGGCATCCCCATTGGGTATTGTGGCAACCTTCACCCTTAACTGCAACCTGAATAACCCAATGTTTGTTCCATCCCGGGTATATCCTGCAACCGCTGGTGAACGACTCGACACTTCGGGCTCTGACCTGCTCAGCACACGAAATACTTCTATACGGTAATAATATTTGGTTGATTTGGAAAGGGGCTTGTCCTCATAAAAGAATTGGATGCCTTTTTGAATTATTCCCGGCAAGGCAATAATAGCCCAACTGATGCCATCGGTAGAGCGCAGAATTCGATTGCCTGATTCATTGTCTGATATATCCGTCCATGAAATCTTAATATTATCTGCGCCGCGGGATTCAATCTTCAGATCAAGTGGTGAATTTGGTCTTTGAGGCAAGGGATCAGAAAAGACTGGTTCTCTGTCAAAAAAATTCTCCGTCGAGATTCTTGAATCTACTAAAGCCGAACCATTTAACAGTAAGAAATAATTATTCAACACGCGAAGATTATTACCACCCGGCTTACGCGCCGTAGCGGAAGGATTGAATAAAGTTTGAACCCCTTTAAAACCGTTATTATTCAAAGTTGTTTTCAATTTTGATACCGCACTGTTTATAAGAGACGCAAAATTCCGCTGCGATAAAGACAAGTTTATTTTCAAACTGTCTCCGTTTTTCTCATCCCGGAAATAAAGTGCCTTTTGAAATTGAGCTTCTGCAAGTGAAAATAGTTTCGGATTTGAAAGACGGATAAAATCCAGTTGAAGCGCTTGTTGCCTCAGCGAATCCGTCACCCGCACATCGCGGGTAATTTGGGAGTGCGTATTCCGGCCCGCTTGCTGCGTGTAACACGCCAAAGAAATAAAAAGAAACGATCCGGCTAAAAAGGGGAAAGCAAACCTTTGTTTCATAATCCAATAATTCAAAATGAAAAAAAAAACAGGAGCTTAAAAAAATAGTTTCTCAGGTAACCTTGTTTGAAACAAAACTATTTTCCGGGAAGTTCTATGACAAATTGAAGTGTGCAACAAGCCGCTCAAAAAAAATTGATATTCGCAATTCCTTTGTTTTATAACCGCAAGCGATTGCGAAAACTGCAAATAAAAGGGAGAAAGATTCTAAATCTGGGCAAAGCTGTATTCATGGTTTAACATTATCGTTTAAGAGCTTTGTTCATGTTTTTTACACTCCCTTAAAAAGAGAAAAATCCAAATTCCTATCAATGCACAATAAAAAAGCCACTCAATTTGAGTGGTCTGGAAGCAAAGCGGTTTATGAGTATTGAAGATTTTGTTTGGCTGGGCTGATTAGTCAGCCTTTTTTATTAAATTCGATGCCATTAAAAACTTCCATGAAAAAGGAAATGACAAAAGATGACGTCAAAAGGATGACAAAACTTAAAAAGTCAGGAACGCAAGAAGAAAAAAATTCCGCTAACGCTATGTATGCATCCGAAGGTTTTGAATTATTTAAAGAAAGTGGTAGGGAGAAAAAGAATCTAAAAAAGAAAATAGATACTTTTTATTACTAAAACTTAAACTGAGACACTACCGAAAATTTTAAACCTGGAAGCTTTTATATAAAAAAACTCCCCTCCTTTAAATACCCTCGCCTTATCATACTTACTCTCCCTCCTCCGATATATCGTAGATTCTTGTCCGTAAGCGCCTAAAAGTGTGCTGGTTCGAATCCAGTCCCGGGCACGGAACCATTGTGCAGTACCGGTGCATACATAAGCTTTTAGAGGAGTATGAAACAAAACAGCAAATTGTTTTGAGGATAGAACTAATAAAAAGAAATAATTCCGTTGTGGTGAATCGTGAGAAGAAATATTGGACGAACTTCTTCAGAAGCTTTTCCCTATTTCTTTACAAGGAAAAGCTTTATTATGATGAATATGTAAGTTCTGTGTACAAGGTTCTCAGAACTTTTTTCAATTACCTGTTAGAGGAAAAACATTTGCCGGTGGGCACATTTCATAAGCTTTTCAAAGTACATGCTGAGCCCTCTTCCCCGGTTATCCTCGAACCCCTCCAGCTTCAGCATTTGATCAATGACAAAGATTTTGAATCAAGCCTTCCTCCTCACCTGAAGCGCACAAAAGACATATTTGTTTTTGGATGCACCGTAGGTCTTCGCTATTCGGACTTAATGAGATTGAAAAAAGGAAATCTCATTCACGGAACCAGTGGTAAATATTTAAGGATACATACAAAAAAAACAGGCACAGAAGTAAAGCTTCCTTTGCCACAGTATATTCTGGACATAATTGACAAATACAAAAAGAAAGCAGGAAAGTTTTTACTTCCCAGGCTTTCAAGCACCAATATGAACCTCCAGGTAAAAGAGCTGGTTGAAAAAGCGTACTGGACCTATTCCCTTCCTAAGATCAGGTACAGACAAGGTAGGCCGATTGAAATAAAAAATAAGAAAGGTGCCTGCCTCAGATTTTGTGACCAGGTTACCGCACATACTATGCGAAGGACAGCGATAACTGTATTGCTGATTTTAGGCGTACCCGAACTTGTAGTAAGAAGAATATCAGGACATGCAGCAAATTCAAAAGAATTCTACAGGTATGTTGTGATAGCACAGGATTATTTAAACAAACATGTTTTAGCTGCTTATGACAAATTGCTCCAGGTAGTGTAAAAGCTGGAAAAATAGGGTTGTTTTATTGCAATATTGTTCATTTTTTTACATTTTATTAGTTCCTTGAAAACCAAGGCTGACTTGATTGGAATGAGCAACGCATTATTATCCGTTCGGACTCACAATGGCTGGGATAAGTAGCAAGGCGGCGGGCACACTTGAAAACAAAAAGAAGTACAATGGTATAGAATTAGAGAATGATTTAGAGATACACACCTACGATGCATTCTTTAGAGAGCTTGATCCGCAAACTGCAAGATGGTGGCAGATTGATCCTGTAACAGATGGTTACGAAAGCATATCCCCTTATGCTTCCATGTATGATAATCCAATAAGATATAGTGACCCGTTGGGCAATGAGGGAGGTGATTGTTGTAAAGCAGCGGAGGCTTTTTTCCAAAACTTAGGAGGGGAATTAAAAAGCACTGCTGATGCGATAGGTAATGCTATAGCGCATCCACAAGCAACTGCTGATGCCATTGGAAACGCTATTGCGCAAACAGCGTTGCATCCACAAGCAACTGCTGATAAAATAGGACAAGGAATAGCCAATACTTTTAATGAATATAGAAAAGGAGATGATGTCACAAGAAGCGGCATGCTCGGGAAAATTACTGGAGTAATAATAGCAGCTACACTTGGTGGGGAAGCAACTAAGGGAGTAAATAATTTAGTAAAAGGAGCTGGAGAAGTCAAAGCCGTGGCTGGATTTCCTGATAATGCAACAGTTGTACGAGGTGGAGTTAATTCCGTTAAAACAATAACAGAAAAAACAGGAACCCATCCTTCAGGAGTGACTGGTGTTTCAGTAGAGTGTGGAACTTGTGGTGTTAAAGAATTATCTAAAAATCTTCCGAATCCTAAAATTGGAGTTACAACTGTAGGGCAGGTTCGAAAAGCAGGTGGAAATGTAATTAAAACTACAGGAAGAAGCCCGAATCATGCAACATTGACCGGACTGCCGCCAGAAAAAATTAGCGAACTTTTTCAACCACCAATGTGGAATCCTAATAAAACCAAGTAACATGGAATTGCCTATAAAAATATCTGTAGATTTTAACAACTGTGATGTCGAAGGAAGAGTTCGTTTAAATACGAATGGGGCATTTGATGATATAGAAAAGTTTAAAATTAATTTAGAACCAGGTCTTAAAGTGTTGTTAGATGATAATGAAGGCTTAGAAATTGATGGGATTGTTGAATTTTCCGATCAAGAAAATATTTGGGTTGCAAAGTTTGATTGGGATAAATTAAATAATATTTTTCCCAATATTGATTAGGCCTTCCACACTAGCCTAAGCCTCCTAGCTTAAGTGCATGATAGAAACTTACAAAAGCCACTCAACCGGGTGGCTTTGTCATTATAAACGAATCTGCTACTTATAGATCACGGCACAAGGCCTTGAGGTGAGACATCGGCTTGCAAACATTTCGGGTATCGGACACTCGTCAAGGAACAGAAAAATATTTCTTACTCAACCTCCAATTTTATTTAGGATGTCATTTTTAGGATACTCATCACAGGTTATACCAAATGCATCTTGTGTCAATGGTCGTACATTGGCTCTATACCAAGGGATAGAAGTTACTCCTCTACCAAGTTCCCAACCTACACCTACAGCAGCTCCATAAACACCGCCGAAGGTCGAGATAAAACAACAAAGCCACTCGTTTGAGTGGCTTTTTTATTTAGCTGTTTATCACTTCTTCATCTAATCGGCCCGCTACAATCCCTTTTTCAAGATGGCCTACTGTTAATGTCTTTTTTGGTTTTCTCTTTCTTCCCGTTAAAAATCTAATTATTGCAGGCAATATACAGTCCCCCTCTGCTTCAAAATAATCTGCCGCCATGAACTTGGTTACATCTACATTAAACGCTTTTCCATAAGCTACTATAAATTCAACAGCATCATCGCCGGTTACTCCCAAATCGTTTTCTATTTTAGTAGCTCTGATTATTTCTTCATCATTAACAGCAGACTGCTTAATAACAAAGCTTTTCAACTTATTAAAAATTTCCTCAGACATTTCTGCAACTTTATTTAAAGCTTTCATAATCTACTTTTTTAGAACCATCAGGATTTCGCATCCAATCGGTACTTGCATCTTTACCGCCCACCCATTCTTTTAAGGCCCCTCCAATATCTTCTCTATTATCATAAATATCATAAGCTGTTAAAACCCAGCCTACGCCAGGTACAAATCTCCCTATAAATCTCCCTAAAACTGCTGTACCGGCCTTTTTAGCAGCCGTTTTGCTAATAACTGCAATTAGTTTCCTTTCTCCTTGTTTGAGAGCCGGAATATTGTAAGGCAAAACTTTTGATAGTCCCCACGAAGCTATTGACGATCCTGATTTAGATCCCAATGCTCCAACTGGTTTTAGAAAATCTAATGGCTGACCCAATAAAATTAATGCAGGCCCAACTGTATGTTTTGCAACACTCCTAACTGTAACTCCTTCTAACGGTTTCCAGGCTGTATCAAGCCCCATTAAATCAACATATCTTAATGGATTGTTCAGTACATAAGCATAAGGACTTTCATTGTAATGAACTGCTGAATTTTCTGCAGTTAATGATCTTGGTTTAAACAGATAAGATAGTTGACTAAAGGGCTGCATTGCACTTTTTAATTCATTTTCCTCTGCGGCCTGAAACTCTTCCCCGAAAGATTCGTTTAATTCCTTATCGTATTCATCTTCTTGCAGCGGGTCTGGTACATGCCAGCGACCTATTTGTGCATCATACATTCTAAAGCCATAATCCGTCCACTCCAATCCGCTTCCATCAGAGAACTCTTTTGATTGCAATTCTTTACCGTTGTATTTCTTTTTATTCTCTACTCCTCCTGCCGCCTTACTACTTATCCCAGCCATTGTGAGTCCGAACGGATAATAGTGTGTCTCTTCTACAATGGGCCCATGAATATGCGTTACCTGTAAATTGTCAAAGAACACATCCAAGTTAGTAGTTTCATTGGAAACATACACATAGAGGTAGCCATTTTTATCAACAGGAAGATTACTACGTGTGTGTACTGTAAATGCATTATCTGCTCCTACCTGTTCTGTTCCGCTGCTACTGCTTACATACTTAAACTGTTCATCAAAAAATACCCAGCTTACATAAGCTTTTGGTTTTTGAGTTGCATAACTGCTTTGTGTATTTAAAAAGGTTTGTGCTTCATTGCTAAATATATTGCTTCCTAGTAGCTCACTTTGTGAAGCCTTGCCTCCTGAAAGAGTTGGCAGATTGCCGGAGAGCACACTGATAAGATCTGAAAGAGGATTTGCTATAGAACCTGGGGAAACTCCATTACTCTTCCACCAGGAGCTTACTCTTAAATTAATTTTATCGCCTGCCATTACTTTAAGTACTATGCCGGGGCCTATCTTTTGTCCATCCCCTCTTGTCTTTGCTACTTTGTAATGAGGATCAAGGTAAGAATCGTAAGGATAGCCTGATGGTTTATCTACCCTTGTTTCCGGTAGCTTGCTATAAAGAGCTTCTTCTGTTGTTGATGAAGCAGTTTCCATGGTTGCTGCAGGATATGCATCTGTTTTTTGTTCTTCAGTAAGCACCATCCGTACATTACCTAAATGGTCTTTAATAAAATAATCATAAGCAAAGCTGCTGTTTTGCGAATTGTATCTTATCCTTCCTTCCTCATGTGGCAAAAACTGCAATACATCATTTTCAAAAGTTCCAAAAAGATAAATTGTGGTTTTATCAGGCTGGCCGGTTTCATGTACTATCTTTTTTAATTTGTTGCCTCCTGCATCATACACATATTCTATACTTCCTTTTGCATTGCCGTTATCATCTTTTACTGAAATATTAGTCGGAAGGTTTAAATAATTATAGGCAATAGCGCCGCCACTGGTTAAATCAATGCCGGTACCACCGTTTATTCTTTTGTTAAGATCGGTAATGAGATTACCATTTTTATCATAACCATAATCATTAGCCGCAGTACTTTTATCGGTAAAGTCTCCAAGCTTATTGTCTGTAGTAATTCCATCACTAACTTTTTGCAGTTTATTTCCGCTGTTGAAATAGCTGTATGTGAGGTTATCAATTTGTGTATTGCTTAATCCTTTAACACCCCATTGCTGCATTTGCAAAATATTCCCATTGGCATCGTAAGCAGTGGCGGCATTGGTTCCATCACCCATCTTTACCAGGTAATCTATTTCATTATGGTCCCAGTTTACACCACCACCCGTTTGCTGATTGAAATCTCCCCGCAAAAGGCGATTGGCTGCATCATAAGTAAAATCATATTTGCGGGCAATTTTGTCTCCTTTGCTTTTCCATAGCATTCCGGCAATATTGCCATTAAACTGCTGGCTAAAATAATAACCATAATAAGCCATCGGATTTTTATCATAGCCAAGATCAAAGCCAAACCATCGTTGGGTGTTATCGGGTGTTACTAAAAAGCTTCTGTTCACTCCTAAAAGCCAGCCCCTGATATTATAATCATGGTCAAGTGTTTCAAGGCCTGCATTGCTGTTATAAGCGGGTGACAGTTTTTTGCTTTTTAATTGTCCGAGTGCATCGTAGCTATTAGTTACAATAGCTTGTTCGGGCTTACTTATCGTAATACTGTTTATGGTGCTTTGAACTGCTTTTCTGGTAGTAACCAGCCGACCGAGGTCATCATAATCATTTTTGGTAACTACTATGTGAGTATTGCTTCCCTGGCCAATTTTATTTACGGTCGTCAAAACCTGTCCGCCCCAACTGTATTGAGTAGTATTTACATCAAGCCCCCCATAAATATTATTGCTTTGCGTTTGAATAACCCTGCCTTTATCATCATAAATATTTACCGTGCTTAATGAATTAGGTGTACCAACTATTTTTGCTAAAGTACCTGTTACCAACCCAAGGGTTTGTGTAGATTGAGCGGGAAACTGAGCATAGGGCCAGGTAGTTGATGCTGGAAGCAAATAACTATCATAAGTTATTATTCTTGTACCGCTGATAAGATAACCATATGTTGGAACCCAATTGTAGTTATCATAAAATGTTCTTGTCTGCACATCATATCCACTTGATGGAGCAGATGCAAATGGATAAGCCGACGAGCCAGAAGCTGGCCCTTCATGGTAAGTACGGTTACCGCTATTTGTCCATAACCCTGTTTCTATAGGGCGGTTAAGGGCATCGTAAAGCGTCACCATCCATTGACCTAATCCGCGAAGATTAGCATCTTGTGTCATCACAAGCCTGTCCCTTTGATCATAAACCATATCTACAACGCCAGCACCCGGCACTTTTTTCATACTCATTCTTCCCCGTGCATCGTATTCGTAGCGGAAAGTAAGTTCGTTGAGCATATCGGTTGACAGTTGCCAGTTAGCAGTTGGCAGGCCTTCTACGGCTTTGGGTTGTATTACTGCTCGCAGCTGGTTCAGATCATCATAGATATAATAAGTGCAGAGCCAGCCGGTATGCCCGGTTCCTGTTCCATCATCGGCTGCACCAGTCAATTGTACTTTCTTCAATATTACCTGCCCCTGTTTGTCTTTGAATTCTATAACTTGTTTTCCATGTTCATCCACAGCGATATTTTTATAAAGCAATCCTGCTGCATAAGTGCCACTAGAGGAAGGAGTACTATAAGTTCCAAAATCATTGGCTACATCAGTAACATTCCATATTCTGACGGCATCTGTAGCTGTGTTTACATAATATTTTGCTTTTACAGAATTGCGTCCGCCTTCGGTACTTTGTCCTGAAGTACCTGCCCAATTAATTCCCGGTGCAAAAGATTCTGATACTCTGTTAGGGGGTGAAGCTTCAAACACTGTTTTGCTGTAGAAATAACTTTCTCCCTGCCCGTTTACAGGACTATTACTACCTGTATAAAAACTATTTTGCTCGGTAATTGCGCTGGTTTTAAAAAGTCCATCACTGGTTGGGGCTGCGTAGGGCAAATATTTTTGTGCCTCCCGGCCAAAAGCATCATACACCACCGGGCTCACCAGATCATAATTGCCTGCGGAAGAAAGCGAACCTTTTTTTACAACCGTTTGCTCCGGTCTTCCAAGGCCATCAAAATAAGTAGCTGAATGCTTTACATCAGCTAATGGCCTTGTTATTAAATTATTCGGATTAGTTTCAGGAGCTGTAGCATTCCAGGTTTTAATAAAATTCCTTGCATCGGGTGGGATAGCAGGAGC
>JBGSYC010000280.1:0-2332 GCA_041751095.1 Flavihumibacter sp. | reverse complement strand
AATATGTTTAGGTGGATTAGTCTTTCATCATCTTTGGCAGAAACAGGTTGACCCGTTTTTTGAGGTTTTGGATGAACAGGAAACTACTGACTTGTACATAAACTTCATTTTAGAATGTGCAAAAATGAAACTTAATGTTTCAGAAAACTTCTTTGACAGGTACTATAGAAAGATAATGGAGAAAGCATCTGCCGATGACTAATACTAACTCTTCTTTAACCTCTAAGGACGGAAAACTGCAGGCAACAAACGGTTTGGCGTTATGGCGGCGGGAAGTTGGAGCAATCGCCTTTTTATTCGCTGTTGTGCTTTGGTTCCAGCTTGAATTTATCTATTTGGCCTTAGATTTATCATCAGCATTATATTATTAATTTAGCATCGGCTGCCGGGGCGGAAGTTTTTCAAATATCCCAACAACGCCAAGCCCTGTTCGTTAGCCGCCACCTTATTGCGTGCAAAACCCTAAAATAGGTTGACTAAAAATTAAACACTTTTAGCAATACTATGGCTTACATTAAGAAGACAGACCGCCGAAAAAATCAGTATCAAAAAGTCAGTTTCGATTTCAAACTTTCCGTCATTGACGAAATTCAAAATGGATTAATTTCCGTTAATCATGCATCCAAAGTTTATGGGATTTCGCGGAGTTCAATTAACTACTGGATGAAAAAATTAAGTTCCTTTATACAAACAAAAAAAGGCATGAGTAAAAATGATGAGATCAAGAAACTTAAAGAGCGGGTAGAGGCGCTGGAGTTTATTAAGGATCTGCAGCAAGATATTATTGTAGATTTTGAAAAGGTTACGGGCCAGGAACTTTCAAAAAAGTACTTGCCCGAAACATTAGCAAACGAGATAGCCAGAAAGAAGAAAAAGCTTTCAAAGTAAAATGGTTATACGAATGTTTCGGGCTAAGCAAGCAAGCTTATTACAAGAAACTACAAGCCCATAAAAAGCGCGAAATGCGTACAGAACAGATTAAACAATTGATAGCGCCGGTGCGCAAACTGATGCCCAGGTATGGCACCGAAAAGTTGCATATTGATTTGAAAGATCAGCTTAAAGAACTGAGGATAAAAATAGGGAGAGATAAGTTTTTGCAGTTCTGCCGTGAGCAGTATTTGCTGGTGCCTGGAACGAAGCGATGCTTTATCACCACTGACTCTAAGCATTTTTATTACAAGTCCCCCAACCGCATTAAAGACCTGCTTCCATCGCATGCAGAGCAGGTTTTTGTATCTGATATCACATATATAAAATTAGACGAAGGGTATGCCTACCTGGCGCTGGTAACAGACCTTTATTCGAAGAAGATAATGGGTTATAAAATAGATGATAACATGAAGGTTGGACTGGTTAAAGAGGCGCTAACTATGGCAACAAAAAATCGCATTTACAAACATAAACAAGTCATTCATCACAGCGATCGGGGCTTGCAATATTGCTGTCCTGACTATTCCGAATTTGCAGAAGATAGAGGGTTCATTTTAAGCACAACAGAGAAATACGACCCCTATGAAAACGCCGTAGCAGAACGGATCAATGGCATTTTAAAATATGAATTTGGTCTTAAGAGAACGCTCCCAGATCTGCAAACAGCCTCCAAAATGGTAGACGAGGCCGTAAGATTATATAACAGTCTCCGGCTACACAGGTCACTAAAAATGCAAACACCTAACCAGGCGCATAAACTACAAAATCACCAATAAGCTACGTATAGAAGAGAAAAAACTGTTACATAAAATCACAGCAGCAATGTTGATAAGTCAAGCGGCATTCTTAAAAATGCCAGCGACAACTTATCAATGTTCCGGTATATTTGAACACGTATCTGACACAATTTAATAACCAAAAATGGTCAACCTATTTCAGGGCGAGACATTCACTGATAAATTACCAGAAGCTATGGTCTTTGTGACAGGAAGCTCAAAAGAACGTACACGTCTTTATAGAATTGGAATTACAAATCATCTTGAAGAAATCCAAGAAGATTTTGAAGTCTTTGGACTTGTCGGTCGAGATTGGTATCCCTTTCAAAAGCAAAAAGAATTTGAAGCCTTCTTAGTTAAGAGAAAAAGGAATTAATTTTACAGTATGAAAAATGAAAAAACTAAAGAGAAAAAGCCGACCATCCTTAAAGTAGACAAGAGTTTAGATAAGTATCTTACTAAAGGTTTGTTTAAAGATAAAGTTGAAAAAGCCAATGAAGTTCTTAGAACAGTTGGACTTCCTAAATTTTCAAAATAGCCTACAACAAACAGCACTGCAGCCAATCGAGTAGACGGCCTCACCGCTTGTAAGCGATGAGGTGCGCCTCTCACACCACTGTACG
>JBGSYC010000279.1:0-3782 GCA_041751095.1 Flavihumibacter sp. | reverse complement strand
CCAGAACATTCTCCAGGACCTATGAAACCGATTTTTATTAAATGGCCGTAATGGAGCCGGCCCCAGCCATGTGTTATAATCAACCCCGGCCGGAACAGGCGAATCAGGTACAACCGGTTGACCCACGCCATAATTGAAGTTTGACCAGATATTCACCTTTCGGAGCTGACCTATCTTGCCATCTTTTATGAAGTCCATCGCCTTTTTCCAGTGGCTTCCGCTTCGTTGCTGCTGACCCACCTGCACAACCCTTTTATATTTTCTTGCAGCCTGCATCATAATATTGCATTCTCCTATACTGTTGGCCAGCGGCTTTTCAACATAAATGTCTTTGCCGGTTTCACACGCGGCCATAAATGGAAGGCAATGCCAATGATCGGGGGTTCCGATAATCACGGCATTGATATCCTTGTTTTCCATTAGCTTTCTGTAATCCTGGTAAAGGGCAGGCGATTTACCCTGAATCCTTAAAACGTCTTTACTTCGTTCCTGTAAAATGTTGTCGTCGATATCACATAAAGCAGCGCATTGAACGCCCTGAACCTTTAACGCATTTGTAAGGTCACCAAATCCCATACCCCGGCATCCGATCAGCGCTATTGTAATTGTATCTGATGGAGAAGTGGGTTGATGTGTTTGTGCAGATGCGAGGGGAGGTGCAAATCCCATAAATCCCGCCGATGCCACGATCTTCGACGAATCACTTATAAACTTTCTTCGCGTTGACATATGTATAATTTTTTATGCGATGTTACTTTTGGAGAACCCGGTTCCTTAACCTAACGGAACTATTCATTTATTTTCAGCAAAGAATATAAATAGCACTGCCTGTTGTTATTTTCATCGGATGTAAGTTCTATTACACCTTTATAATTTAAATGAATTTATCTTTAAAAGGTAAATTGAAGTGTTTATATCAAAATTGCAAAGAAATCGCGACTTCAAAATAATTTACCGGAAGTTAGGATATTTGATCAAACCATTCCCAAATGATGCCGGGTATCAGCAGTTACACTTTTCCATGGCTGATGGAGTTACAGAACGCTTCCATTGCAGCTAAAGCCATTTACCTGGTGCAGGTTGCCGGAAAGTGGAATGTAAACTTTGTTCAGTTCGGTGATAATCTGCCTCTTCATAAGCTAAGTGATCCCGAAAAAGATCATCTTTGCGCTTTAGCAGATGAGCATTCGATACAACTCCAGGTGGGCACTTGTCACCTTTCCACCGAAAAGATAAATACATACCTGGAAATAGCGGTAAGGTTCAAATCTCCCTTTATAAGAGTTGTTATCGATGAAGGGGTGTTCAGGCCGTCGGAAGGTGAAGTAAAGTCAGTAATCCGTAATCTGCTTCCTGGGTTAAAAAAGACAAACATCGTGCTGGCTATAGAAAATCACGACCGCTTCCCTTCTGCAGTCCTTAAAAATATAATCCTTGAGACAGATCCGTCCGTTGTGGGGATATGCCTCGACACTGCAAATTCCATCGGTTGTAATGAAGGCCTTGAACAAACCGTAACCATTCTCGCACCTTTCACCGTAAACCTTCATGTGAAAGATTTCAGCATCAGGCGCGTTCCATCTAAGATGGGGTTTATTATAGAAGGAACACCGGCTGGCAATGGAAGCGTGAATATTCCCTGGGTTGTTTCAGAAGTAAAGAGGTACGGTACATGCAGCACGGCAACCCTCGAAGTATGGAGCGGGAAAGAGGAAACCCCTGAGCTTACGATTACAAGAGAATACAACTGGGCACAGGAAGGCCTTGCATATTTAAAAAACATATTAAATTAACATCCATGACTACGATCTCTTTGGTTGGGGCAGGCGGAAAAATGGGCTGCCGTCTTATCGACAATTTCATTAAGTACGATACCTACAACGTGCACTGTCTTGAAATAAGCGAAAGAGGAATTGCGCTATTGAAAGAGCGTAACGTGTACCCGGAAAATGCGCAGGAGGTGATACCGGTTTCCGATGTGGTGATCCTTGCGGTTCCGGATGTTGCATTGAAAAAAATATCAGACGACCTTATTCCGCAGATGAAGGCTGGGGCTCTTGTGATAACCCTTGACCCTGCCGCGCCTTTGGATGGCGTGGTGCATCACAGGGATGACCTCGGTTATGTTATCGCCCACCCCTGTCACCCTTCGGTTTTTAATTGGGAACCAACCGAGCAGGCCTTCCGAGACTTTTATGGCGGAGTGTCTGCAAAGCAATCTATCGTGGTTGCACTGATGCACGGAACGGAAGAGCATTACCGGTTAGGTGAGAAAATCTCGCAGGACATGTACGGCCCCATCGACAGAACACATCGCATCACACTTGAGCAAATGGCAATACTGGAGCCTGCAATGGTTGAAACCCTTGCCCAGACCTGTATGGAAGTGATCCGTGAAGGCTATGATAAGATTGTTCAGTTAGGTGTGCCTGAACAGGCGGCCAGAGATTTCGTATTAGGACATTTGCGCATACAGATCGCCGTTCTTTTCAAAGAAGTGAACGGAACCTTTTCCGACGCTGCCTACAAGATCAGCAAAAGGGCCAAACCAATTCTGTTTAAGGAACACTGGGAGAAGATATTTGACATAGAAGATATCCGGGAGCAGGTGAAAGACATCACCGGCAGATAAGCTTCAATCACTATCTGAATATGAAACCTTTTATAAAATCCGGCCAGTAATGAAACCCATAAAAATAGCTGTAATAGGTACTGGCTTTTGGGCGAATTACCAGGTACCGGCATGGCTTGAGCTGGAAGGAGTAGAGATCGTTGCACTTTACAACCGGACGGCCGGTAAGGCCTTTCCCCTCGCTGAAAGATATAATATACCGGGCGTGTATGATGATGCCGAAAAAATGCTTCACGAAACACGCCCCGATGTGGTTGACATCATTACAGACGTAGATACACACCACCTGTTCACAAGTATGGCTGCCAATAATGGTGTAAACGTTATCTGCCAGAAGCCAATGGCAGCGTCTGAAGAACTTGCCCGGGACATGCTTGACGTTTGCAGGACGAACAATGTTAAACTGTTTATCCATGAAAATTTCCGTTGGCAGAAACCTGTCAGGGCTGTAAAAGATGTTCTTAATTCACTTGAGATTGGCCGCCCTTTCAGAGCGCGTGTAAGTTTCTGTTCGGCATTCCCTGTATTTGATAACCAGCCCGCGCTGGCTGAAGTGCCTCATTTTATCTTATCGGATATCGGTTCGCACATTTTTGACATCTGCAGGTTTTTATTTGGAGAAGCAACCTCGTTGTATTGTATTACCAAAACGGTGAATAAAAAGATAAAAGGCGAGGATGTTGCAAATGTGATGATGGAAATGGAAGACGGGGTACAATGTTTCGCTGAAATGTCGTATGCATCCATTTTACAAAAAGAAAGTTTCCCTCAGACCTTTGTTTCTGTTGAAGGCGAGCTTGGAAGCATTCACCTTACCCACGATTTTAAAATAATTACGGTCACGCGTGGCGGAGCCAGGGAGGTGATCGTTAAGCCCGATGAGTATCCGTGGGCAGATCCGGATTACATGCTTGTACACAGCAGCATAGTGGATTGCAACGAAAATATCCTCCAGGGATTATCAGGAGGTGAATGTGAAACAACCGGGGAAGACAATTTTAGAACCGTTCAGCTCGTGTGGGCGGCGTATGCATCGGCCGCACAAAAAAGACCGGTATTTTTCTGATATGCTTTACTGCAGAATATATCGCAAAGATTTCGGTCAAGATGGCTGAAGGGTTATGATCAGATGTGGAAAGTTCGTGTTTAA
>JBGSYC010000278.1:0-6186 GCA_041751095.1 Flavihumibacter sp. | reverse complement strand
AGTTTCAATGCCGTTAAAACACAAATCTGCATTGCTATGATTACTTACCTATTAGTTGTCATCATGAAACATCAATTGAAATTGAAACAAACACAATATGAAATACTACAAATATTAAGTATCTCATTATTATGCAAAATACCTCTGCTTGAGTTATTTTCTAAAACCTATCCGCAATATGTCAAAGAACAAGATGGTAATCAATTGAACCTATTTGATTTATAACAAGACGCTAGTGACCAGTAATATAGAATAAGTACATAACACAAAATGCTGAGAAATATTCAAGTTAACTTATTATTAATCAACAGATTATAAAGCGGGCTGTACGATACAAATCTCGAACCTTTTTCTGGTGGATCTGAAATCTTTGGCTGGCTCGAATAATTATAAAGAGTTGATATTTATGTAGTTGATTGCTTTGTAAAATCTAAAGAGAAAATTGTCTGTCGTTCAACATTGCAATTGACTATAAACTCCAAAGATTTTATTGCCATCGGCCTCGCTTGGAAAATCACTCACATGGGCCTTTATCTTATACGTCTTACGTTGTTATTTCTAGTTAGCTAAATTAGGTTTTCCGTTGTAGGTCCATTCAAATGGCTTAGCTCTTTCCTTGTTATATGTTTTGATATATTCAATGAGTTGGGTCACCAGTTGCTTTTTAGAATGCCACACCGCATTTTTCAATACATCCTTGGTTAAGATATTAAACCAGATCTCTATTTGGTTTAACCAGGAAGAATAAGTAGGCGTATGATGCAGATTGATCCTCTTGGTTTTCTCCACCCAATCTTTTACGCTTTGATGTTTATGTACCGATAAGTTGTCCGCTATAATATGCAATTGTTTATATGGGTATTTTATATGAAGCTTCTTCAAGAACTTTAGAAAGTCTTCTGCATTATTGCTTTCCATAGTTTGAGCCGTTATTTCTCCTTCATGAACAGCCAGCGCTGCAATAAGATTTACCACTCCATTACGCTTGTATGTTGCAGTTAATCTCTTTGGATTTCCGGAGCGTAATGGCAATTCGGGTTGGCTTCTGTCTAATGCCTGTATCTGTGTTTTTTCATCGACACTTAGCACTATCGCATTTTCTGGGGGATTAAGATATAACCCCACTACGTTTAGCATTTTTGATTCAAACTCCGGATATGTGCTTTTGCCGCACCAGTATTCTGTCTTATGGGGCTTAAGCTCATGCTCCTTAAGAATTGTGTTAACCTTACTCTGACTGATCCCTATTTGTTGGGCAATTCTGGCCTGGCTCCAATTACTATAGCCCTTATCAGGTTTGCTACAAGCAAGGTGAACAACTTCATTTTTCTTTGCTTCTCCTATTTTGATCGGCTTGCCGCTACGCTGGGCATCCAACAATCCTGACATACCTTCTTTAGCAAAACGTTTGCGCCATTTACTCACTATACTACGGCTTATATGCAAGCGTCGTTGGGTAACATCGTAACTTATCCCTTTCACCCAATCTAAAATAATATTAGCCCGTAACACCATCCTATTCTCAGCTTTGGTGCTACGAATAATAACCTTTAAATCTCTTTCCTGGTCAACAGTTAAATTCACTTTTTGGGAAGGCCTTGCCATCTGATACTATTTTGATGGCAAATATAATAATTAGTTCACTAATTAACAAATTGCCACACTAGGAAAACCCATAGTCTAAGATCATTTTAAGCTTTCTTTATCACCAAATGGCTCAATCCCGGATCGCTTAATACTCGTTCCATTTCTGACTGGATAATATCCTGCACGTCCCGCTTTATCTGTAAATAATTTCGCTGCACCATGGCATTATCAAGCTTGCGAATCACCGGGATTTCTTTGTAATTATCTTGTTCCTGCTTTAGTGCGCTATGGTCGTTTAAAATAGAACAATGGAACGATTTAAGCTCAATTTTACAATTAGGATCATCAGCTACCATGCCCACAAATTCGCCCGAAGAAAGGGCTGAAATTTTGGATGGAGGAATAGCTGCTTCCAGTTGTTTTGAGCGGCTTATTGAGGTATCGGACCTGTTTATGGAAAGGCTTTCTCTATCCTGCATAATCTTTCCAAAACGCTCTGACAGTTGCTTAGCTGTGTCACCCGTAACCTGTCCGCTTACAATATTTCCGGTGATATTCATGATAACATCAGCCTGCTCTTTACCGTAATCCTTTCGAAGCTGGCTAAAGTCCTGAACTCCCAGGCAGGTGGCAACTTTATTACTCCGTGCTGTGGCAATCAGGCTGTCCATGTTATTGAGGTAAATGGTCGGGAACTCGTCGAAAATGAGGCTGCTTTTCTGCTTTCCTTTTTTGTTCACCAGCTTCACTAAACGGGTTACATAAAGGGATAACACGGCTCCATAAATCTGAATTTTCTGCGGATTGTTGCCCATGCAAACAATCTTTGGACGGTCAGGATTATTAATGTCCAATTTGAAGTCATTTCCCGAGAGTACATAGTATAATTGAGGGGAAGAAAGCCTCGCCATTGCCACTTTAGCGGCAGCTATCTGTCCTTCCAATTGCTCCATTACATCATTGAGATAGGCATTTACAAAAGGATTTATTAATACATCAATTTCCTTTTCAGTTCTAAGTGCTGTAAACAAACTATCGTAATCTACCTGCATTAGCTCGATCACATGAGGCAACGTACAAAATTCGCCGTCTTTATACTTGCGTAAATATCAGATAATGGCTGTCACAAAGTTAATTGGCGATTCCACAAAAAAGTCTCCCTGCCGCTTAATCCATTCTCTGTTTAAACCCATCAGAATGGTACGTGCAGATTCCGCTGCATCCGTAATATCAGTCATCGTTTCATGGTCGAGTGGATTGCAGCGGTGGCTACGTGTGAGGTCGTCAAAATTGATGACATAAAACATGGGTTCGACAGGGTATTTCGACTTGTATTTGAGCCAGGTGTTGTAAACAACTTTGGATAAGTCATCAAACTTAAAATCATACACGAACATGGTAAAACCTTTCCTGATATGCTGCGTAATGACGTGCCGGATAACAAAGTAAGATTTACCCGCTCCTGGTGAGCCAAGCACCATTAAAGCTCTGAATGGATTGATGATATTTATCCAACTTTTCCGTGTCTTTCCTTTCAGGTTATATTGTGCAGGAAGGTTAATGGAAAACTCATTTTCCAATAGTCTTTCTTCCTGTGGAAAGGTCTCATTCTCCTTGTTGAAAATGTCCTTGCTGTTTAACTTTTGTTGTATAACCCTTGATAGCAAAGTGCCGCCGGATAAGACCAGCATAAAGCCGATAGCTGTCATTCCGATATACGACATTGCGGCTGTAGTTAGAGCCATTTTCGGCAATAACGAGAGGTAGCTGAGAAAGTAAATCAATAAGCCTGTGATGATATAAGCAAAGGCTGTTTTATAGTTTAGTTTCTCATCCTTTCTACCTCTGGCTCCCATTAGGGAAATGGTTAAAAAACCTAAAGCAAACAGCTTGGATGTATGAAAGTTGTTAAACAAACCTGTGTTACGGATATTACCCATTAAGCGGTCTGTAAGGGTGACTGTCAAATTCCACTGCTCAAAAGCAGTATAGCAATAATAATAAAAGTGCAATAGTAAAATTGCTATGCTGATTAGCCTGGTCATATCCAGGATTTTCCTCAGCGACTGTTCATTTTCTCCTGTTTGCATAACTGTAATATTTAAAGATTTAAAGACGTTTGGAGATACGCTTCTTGCGTTTCCGTCCTCCCTTTTTGGTTAGTTGATGAGGAACAAATCCGGATGTATGTTCCGGCTGTAATAGGGTGTCCAAAAGGTCAATACCGTCTTTATTTTGCAAAGTTGCTGGTACTGGCTTCTGTTCGTCCGGTACTACTGTTTTTGATGAAGGCTGTTTAACAAAGTCTTGCTTTTGCACAGGAGCTTGTTGTGGCTCATTGCATCTTTCCAATATACCTTTTGCGCTGTAGGGTTTGCCAATTATGCTGCCGTTAAAAACGCATTTAGTTCGATGGTCAACGTAAGTAAGACCGTAAATAATTCCGTCTGCATTTTGCCTTAGAACCGTGTTGATGCCTTCTTTTTGAAGGGTCTTTACCAAAGCCTGTAGGGACTGTTTCGGCTGCTTTAAAAAGGCTAAATCAATTGCATTCTTGACCCTTGCTTTATGGGACCCGCGGGCAGCTTCATTAAGCGGAAATCTTCCTTTCAGGTATTTTAGAGTTGGTTTATTATGGAAGGAACTTGCCTTAATTGGGACGCCAATAGGATTACCTTTATCATCAAGGATGCGGTAAAGCAATCCCTGATGCTGATACAATCTTGAGCTTTCGCTACCCCGGTCAGCCATCACGTTATATTGCGTCAATACCGCATTCAGTTCGGGCAGGGATGTGTACTTGTAAGTAGGCAATATTGCATTCAATACATTAGCTATGGCCCTTCTGGAATCTGACTTGCCATACTGCACCTTTTGGGTATAAGCTGATTTAAGTTCATATTCCTTTTTCATGCTTTCTGCCCTTACAAGGCCATATGCTATTTCAATTTCTTGTCGTGCTTTTTCAGACTGATTTCTACCTATGTTTTGTGTGTCTATCCGGCTGCCGTCAGCTCGAACTTTTACCGATACAATATGAATATGGGGATGTCCGGCATCAAAGTGTTGGTACACTAAATATGGCTGCTCACCAAAGCCAATTTTTTGCATATAAGTGTCGGCAATATCTTTTAATTGTTCATTAGAAACCTTTTCGGAAGGGTCAAAGTTGAGTGAAACATGAACGCTATTTCGGGTTACATTTTCATTTAACGCAGCCTGGTTTAGCAATCTCTTAAGCTTATTATTGAAGGTTAATTGTTTAACATCCATAGGGTAGTTAGCGGCTGAAATAGTTTCTGCCACGCCTTCCTTTACCTTGTTCTCGTTGTAGTTTAAAATGCGCTGAATTGAATGTCCTGTTTTAATTACTGCAACCATTTTTCACCTGTTTTTTGAATGTGATTTTTTATTTCATCCACCTTGTTTAGCAGCGTTTGTTTCTCCAGTTCGTAGGTGATTAACCAACTTCTGAACTCGGCAATCTGATGCAGCGTATGCAGCTTTTTTACCGCCTGATTGAAGTTATTTCCGATGCCGTTTAGCTCATTTCTGAGCCGCATCATCTCTGCCATATAGTCATCCAGAGATTGGTTGCGATAAGTAGTTACAATAGTCTTTTCAAGGAGGTGTCGGCGTACATAATCACTTAGTTTGCGGCAGGTGGTTACCTTCCATTTCTTCTCAATTTGCTCATACTCTTTTGGCGTAAGCCTTAGCCCGATAATGCGGGATCTGTTTGAATTTTTAGCTTCCATCACTTTATCATTTTCACGTTTAAAAACTCTGTTTTACCTTACTGTGTCCCCGCCCACGACTTCGGAGTGAATGGCGGCAAGATTCGGTTGTTTAACAACCGGACATCTTGCCGATTGCCGATTGCTCGAAGGGGGCAATTTTACAGCTTTCAAATGGTCTTTAGACTTTTCATAGTCATTTATAAGTTTTAGCATCTCTGAAAGTTGCTTACTAAAGGGTCAGTATTCTATATCTTGTTAAGGCAATACTATCAAGGCTTGTATCCTAAGCTTTTCTTTTGAGCTTTACCGAAATTCACCAACCAATCATTAAGGTCATTATGATGCTGATATAAGCAGCTTTCATCCTTATATTTATTGCTCAAAGACTGAGCATACCGACTGCAATTTTGTCCGGTAGTATCCCGGTCTAAGTAGAGTCTGACGCATTCATGTTCTTCCATAAAAGGACGTGCTCTTTCAAATAAGGAAACAGAATTTAAGATCACATAATCAGTTGGAATTTGAAGCTGATTTTTATGAACAGCCATGAAAGAAAGGAAGTCTGTAAAGCCTTCAAAAACGGTAGCTTCTTTGGCTCCGTTGTTAAACGTTGTAATGTCTTTTGGAGAGCTACTTGCCTTAATACAGGGGTCACGAATTTCATAACCACCTGAATTATTTTTAAAGCCAATGCCCAAATATTCTCTGCCGTTCAATGTGTATATTCCGGTGATGATACCCCCTCATTCCGGGCATGGTAACCCCCCTGCAGAGAGACCAGGAAGTGAAAGAGCTTTTAGTGCATTTTAAAGATAACAGTTTTGATGTTTTTTTATTTTTATTTCTTTTTTCTCCGGGA
>JBGSYC010000277.1:0-3692 GCA_041751095.1 Flavihumibacter sp. | reverse complement strand
ACCGACACCGATCTTTTTGCCCGGCTGCCAGCGATGAATGTAGTGGAAAAAAGTGCAGCACTGGACGAATTTATCAGACGGGTTATTCTGCCCTATGCTTGTGTTGGGACAGTACTTCTTGCATTAGGACTGGTTGTTCGTTTTTCGCCGTTGCCGGAGATTAATACCGACCAGGAGACTTCTGCAACTGCTTCCGCCAACAGGGATAAAAAAAATATTCTTCAATTCCCCCACCTTATCCTCGGCGCTCTGAGCATTTTTCTTCATGTGGGCACACAGGTAATAGCTATTGACACGATCATCGGCTACGCCCGGTCTATGGATATCTCCCTTATGGAAGGTAAATGGTTTCCGTCATACACCCTTTTTGCTACAATAACCGGCTATGTGGTGGGAATTATAACCATACCAAGATACATCAGCCAGGTCAATGCATTAAGGATATGTACCTTATTAGGAACCCTGCTTACCCTCATGATTGTATTTGTCAGAGGCGAGGTATATTTCCTGGGGCATGCTACAGATGTTTCCATCTGGTTTGTTGTATTACTGGGTCTTGCCAATTCTTTGGTATGGGCCGGAATATGGCCCCTTGCATTGGATGGATTAGGCCGGTTTACAAAAATAGGTGCATCGGTAATGATCATGGGCTTATGTGGCAATGCAATAATGCCGCTGTTCTATGGTCACCTCGCGGATTTGTATAATGAAAGACTTGCTTACTGGGTTTTGTTTCCCTGCTATTTATACCTTGTCTTTTATGCTTTTCACGGACATAAGATCAGGAGATGGTCATTTACCCGTTAGCTCACACTCCGATCCGGCACATCGGCGGGAAACCAGTTGCCTTGAGGTGAGTCCCGGTCATAGGATTTCAATGCCTGAAGATTAACGTCACGATAATCCATTTAAATCATCGTATAACACCTGCAACTTATGCAAATACGTTTTGATGTCGTGTTTCTGCAAAACAGTTGCGTACGCCGAGGTACTTTTCGCAAGTAAATGATCCCTATTATTTATGATGTCGGCAATTGTTTTTCTTAGATGAAGTTTATTTCCTGCTTCTACTGTAAATCCATTTACATTATTTTTAATGACCTGGGGCATCGATGCGTCGTTAGAAACCAGGGGAATACAACCACTGGCCATCGCTTCAAGCATGGCAAGGGGTAAACCTTCTCCATTAATCGAAGGAAGCAAAAATATATGTGCACCTTCAAAGACCTTTCGTTTTTGCTCATCCCTGACAACTCCCCTGTAAGCAAAATTTAACCCTTCTATCGCTGATAAACTTTGAATAAAACTGTCCAGGTCAGGCCCTACGCCGTAAATATGAAATTCAAAATCTTTAAAATACTCCTTAAGGTTTTTGAATGCTTCAGCAATTACAAAAATGCCTTTTGATTTAACAATCCTCCCCAGAAATACGAATGTGAGCTTGCCGTGAAAGTTTTTACCTGCGGGATAGATAGTGATACGGTCTACCGCATTCGAAAGAACTATACCTTTAACTCTATAGTGGTTATATATCGTTTCGCCTTCCAGTTCACTAAGTATAACCACTGTATCCGCGCTTTGAAGCATCTTTTTAATAAAGTAGGAAAATATTGAAGTCGGGGATGGCTGTTTCATTAACAGAACTCCGCCATGAATATGGAAAAGAATCTTGCGTCTCAGAACGAATTTCGAGAGTAGGAAAACAAAAAAATCCCTGATCACTGCAGGCTTTTCCATTGGAGCATTAAGGTGAATGATGTCTACATCATTTTTTAAAATGGTCCACAATAATTTTGGCAGTAACATAACCTGATCCTTGAACCATGCCAGTCTTTTACTTGTGTTGTCTAATTTACCTAAGCGGAAATGTACATACCGGTATTTATCTTCGCTGTTAAGAATTATTGTGGATACAATTGTTGAAATACCGCTAAGGTTTTCAAAGGAGGGCGACGTAATCAGAACTTTTTTCTTAGCATTTGTCATCTTCCAAAACCGGTATTTATAGTTTTCCGATAAACTTTGAACAGAGAAGATAACTTCCGACGCCTTTTTTTTTGCGGTTTAAGAACATCAGTTTATTATCTTTAGCTGTTTGATACAATGTACATGCCATTTATAAAAGAACGGATTAAACCGATCTTAAAACAATGATCTTGTTACGTACACAAAGCGTTACAATATGACCAATTATCTTTCCTGTAGTAAGGTTTACATCTTGTAAAAAAAGCAATATCGAGGCAGGCACTACGAAGTAGCTTGAGAATTTACATTTAGCCGAGCACATCTACTTACGCACAATGTAACATTTATATGGGACATAATCCCTCGTCTAAAGACCTCAACCCACAGATTACAAAACCGGTCTGCAGCTCATAACCAGAGTCATGCGCTGCCACAGGCAATATAACATAATAGCTATG
Organism: Flavihumibacter sp.; assembly: GCA_041751095.1. Classification (GTDB taxonomy): domain Bacteria; phylum Bacteroidota; class Bacteroidia; order Chitinophagales; family Chitinophagaceae; genus JADCRZ01. The sequence continues at coordinate 1,269 of JBGSYC010000277.1, read as the reverse complement.
GAGTGAATACCTTTAGATAATCAATTATTAAGCCAACATCAATTTACCTACATTTCGCCCGAGTGACATTTTGTCGATCCCCCCGGCTACCGGTGCTGGCATACAGGTTTATCTTTTTTTATACATCTATGCTGTTCAGGGCTGTTACGTGCGTACAACTGCGTGGTACTTTCGTTGTAAGATATAACATAATACGCTGCGCCTGCAGAACCTTATACATCCCGTTATCTACCGGCATTTGCATTATATTTACTTTATGGCAGTGAAACGGCTGAAAATTCACAATGGGAAAATAATTACGCCATACCGGATTATTCCAAACGGTACCCTCATTGTAAACGGAAACACGATTGAAGAAGTCAGTGGGCAGGATATTCAAATGGATGGGGCCATAGAGATTGACGCCGGGGGAATGTATATATCACCTGGGTTTATCGACATTCACGTACACGGTGGAGGTGGATATGATTTCATGGACTGCAGCGAAACTGCATTTATCAGAGTTGCAGAAACGCATGCACGTTATGGTACCACATCCATGGTACCTACCACATTAACAAGCGAAAAAGCGGGCCTGCTACATACACTGGAATTATATGAGCAGGCAAACAAAAACAATACCCTCGGGGCCGGGTTCCTTGGAATTCATCTCGAAGGCCCATATTTCGCTTTAAACCAGAGAGGGGCACAAGACGCCAGGTATATCCGCAATCCTGATAGGGCGGAATATCTTGAAATACTCGCTGCATCAGGTTCGATAGTCCGCTGGAGCGCTGCTCCCGAACTTCCGGGAGCCATCGAGTTTGGCCGTAATCTGCGTTCTAAAGGCATACTGGCTGCGGTAGCACATACCGATGCGATATACGAAGAGGTGCTTATAGCTTTTGAGAATGGATACTCTCTTGCAACTCACCTGTATTCCGCAATGTCCGGTGTCACCCGCCGTAATGCATTCAGGTATGCCGGAGTGATAGAAAGCGCTTATCTTATAGATGAGATGGATGTAGAGATCATTGCCGACGGAATACATTTACCCGCTCCTCTGTTAAAGCTGGTGTATAAAATCAAAGGTGCTCACAGAACAGCCCTGATCACTGATGCGATGCGGGCGGCGGGCATGCCTTCCGGCGAAAGTGTACTTGGAAACATCGATACAGGGTTGAAAGTAATCGTGGAAGATGGTGTAGCTAAACTCCCCGACAGAATGTCCTTCGCCGGGAGTGTTTCTACTGCGGACAGGCTGGTAAGAAGTATGATAAACATGGCGGG
>JBGSYC010000276.1:0-1922 GCA_041751095.1 Flavihumibacter sp. | reverse complement strand
GAAACACGAAGAACCACGAAGGACACTGCGTCACGCTTTGTGTTCTCCTCGTGCCTCCTTTGTGTTAGTGTTCCCTAAGCAAGGGTACGATCAGGAAGTTCACCCCTAAAGAGGTTTATTTTCCAAAGGAAAATTCGTAGTATCTTTTTGAAGCCTTTAAATAAACTCTATTTATGAGAAATATTATTGTTGCCATACTCTGTAGTATTCTTTTTCTAAATGCCTTAGCACAAGGAAGTATACTCCAAAGTGGTACCGCGTCCTCCGTAAACGTATCTCCCAAGCGTCTGCAAAAGATAGACCAGCTACTTCAAGAACAGATTGACAGTGGCTTTATCAACGGAGCAGTTGGCTTAGTTGCAAAAGATGGTCGAATTATTTGTTACAAAGCATTTGGACTTGATGATATTGACAAAAAAACACCTCTTCGAAAAGACGCTATTTTCAGAATTGCCTCGCAAAGCAAAGCCATTACAAGTGCGGCTGTCATGATGCTGTTTGATGAAGGCAAACTTTCACTGGATGATTCCATAGCCAAATATATTCCTGCATTTGCGAATCAGCAGGTTATTGCAACGTTCAATGCAAAAGATTCGACCTATACAACTGTTCCTGCCAAACGAACCATAACGGTTCGCGATTTGCTGACACATACATCAGGTATTGGCTATGCACAAATAGGAACGGATACAATAAATGCTATATATGCAAAAGCTGGATTAAAACTTGGCTTTGTTAGCGAGCCGGAACGTCTTTCCGATGCAATGGATAGACTAAGCAGGTTTCCGTTGTCTCATCACCCCGGCGAACGATTCACCTATGGTTTAAGTACAGATGTTTTAGGTTATTTAGTGGAAGTCGTTTCAGGAATGAGTTTGGATGACTTTTTACACAAAAGAATATTTGCGCCTTTAGGAATGAAGGATACTTATTTTTATTTGCCTACTTCCAAACAAAATAGGTTAGCCACTGCTTATTCTGGACACAATATCCGAAGCTTAAAGAAATGGGACGAAACAGCAGCGCCTCATTTTGATGTCAATTATCCCAAAGTAAAAGGAACTTACTTTTCCGGCGGTGCAGGTCTTAGTTCCACAATAACAGACTATGCTAATTTCTTACAAATGCTTTTAAACGGCGGTAAGTACAACGGACGTCGAATACTTTCTGAGCATGCAGTTGACCTAATGACATCCAACCAGATTGGTGATATGCCTTGGTATGGTGGGAATAAATTTGGATTGGGTTTTGAAATTGTTACAAAAGCTGATCAGGCCAAATATAGCCCTTCTGAGGGCTCATATAGATGGGCTGGTTTTTACAGTACGAGATTTTGGGTAGACCCTAAGAAAAATTTGATTGGCCTTTTGTTTATGCAACAATTCCCTGTGAGGTGGGATTTGTTTGAGAAATATTCACAAGCGGTCTACCAAGCTTTAGATAAATAGCTTAGAAACAAACCAAAGTTTGAGTAAACGAATTACGGCTGCTAACATTAAGTGGAGTAGACGAAAAGCCCCCAAAACGAAGCCCCAATACTTATGGTGTACTGGGGCTTTTTGTTCTACTCCATGTTGACCGAAGCCGGGGCAACTATTGGGTGCAAAGTAGCCGACTTGTATTGAGGGTATTGTTGTCCGATTAGCAGCTTTGTGCTAACCCTCTCGTTTTTTTTACAGCCAGTGCATTATAATCACGCTTTGTAATTGTTCTGAATCACCTGTGCTTTCATTTTAACAGCCTTCTCCCCTGCTTTTCATTATTCAGAGGCATACCTTGCCCTTTACGTCCATCAACGTTAAAAAAAGACTGCCTTATTTTTATTTAGGCCACAGCCGCCTATTCCCTTTGCACTTCTTTTCTGCCCTTTATATCCATCACGTAAAGAAGCTCAAGCTTTGCTTTCTTACAATGGCTGCATA
>JBGSYC010000275.1:0-11829 GCA_041751095.1 Flavihumibacter sp. | reverse complement strand
ATTTGCACTGAATGATGTTCCGTCGAATGGCACCCTTGTTATAAGTTCAAGCGGTTATGCCTCCCAGGAAGTTCCGGTCAAAGGAAAAACCACGATAAGTGTAAACATGGCAGATGCCGTTTCCAACTTAAATGAAGTGGTAGTTGTAGGGTATGGAACGCTGCAAAAGAGGGATGTAACGGGAGCTGTTTCACAAATCAAGGCTGCAAAGCTGGAAAATGAAAACCCTACAAGTGTGCAGGACCTTTTAAGAGGTAATGTGCCAGGTTTGAATGTTACCTCAAGCGCCACTGCAAAAGGCGGTGGAAATTTACAGATACGAGGGAGATCATCATTGAGTGGAGGCACTTCACCATTGATTGTTCTTGACGGAGTAATTTACCAGGGCCAGTTATCAGATATTAACCCCAATGACATTGCTACAGTAGATGTATTAAAAGATGCAAGTTCTGCTGCTGTATATGGTGCAAAATCAGCCAGCGGAGTTGTACTTGTTACCACAAAAAAGGGCTCAGGCTCAAAACCTACCATTACATTTAATACCAATATCGGGCTTGCTACATTAGCAATGGATGAGCCATTATATGGTGGGCCCGGGTTCATTAATTGGAGAACAGATGTTTTAAAAAGTATCAACATAGTTAACGCAAAACCTTTCCAGTTTGACGATCCAAGAACTTTACCTCCCGGAATAACCGAAGCCCAGTGGAAGGCTTATGATAATTCCCAAGGCGATGCGGTTGATATCTGGCTTACCAGGTTAAGGCTTTTGTCTGTAGAGCGGGATAATTATAAAGCAGGAAAAACAACCAACTGGTATGATATGATGTTTCAGAATGGAATTCGAAACGACCATACAGTGAGCATTTCTGGTAAAAAAGAAGATGTTTCCTATTATATGTCTGTTAATTACACTAATAACCAGGGATACATAGTAGGAGATAAGTTTACTACATTTAGAACCCGTATTAACCTCGAGGCCAAGGCAGCAAAATTCATGACTGTGGGTATTAATCTTCAGTTTGCCGACCGTGATGAGAGCCAGGTTCCGGTAACATGGGGACAGATGGTAAATGCTTCTCCCTATGGCGAAGTCTACAAGCCCGATGGTTTTACTTTAAGGGATAGTCCAAATGATGACATTGGTAATAACACGAATCCATTTCTTGATAATACATATACGAATCGCCTGCAGAAAGAAAATACGCTTTTTGGGAGCATTTATGCTAAAGGTGATTTACCCTTTGGTTTTTCCTACCAAACTAATTTTACTCCGAATTTTCAATTTTACAGATTCTTCAACAGCAGGTCAGTAAAAGACTTCCGGGTTGCTGTACGTAAAGGAGTAGCTACAAGAACAGAACAAACAACTTTTAACTGGCAGATCGACAACCTGCTGATGTGGAACAGAGCATTTGGCGAACACAGGTTCAATGCAACATTCCTGGTGAATGCAGAAAAGTTTCAATCATGGCGCACTCAGATGGATAACGAAGGATTCGACCCCAATGATAATTTAGGCTATCACAATATAGGTTCAGGAATAAAACCCGTGATCAGCAGTGATGATCAGAGAAGTACAGGGGATGCATTAATGGGACGCTTAAATTACTCATTAATGGATAAGTACCTGCTTACTACTTCGATACGCCGGGATGGTTACTCCGCTTTTGGCCAGGGTAATCCAAGAGCATCATTTCCTTCTGTTGCACTGGGCTGGGTATTTTCGAAAGAAAAGTTTGTTACTTCCAAATGGTTGAATTACGGTAAACTTCGTGTTTCGTGGGGGGAAAATGGTAATCGCGATATTGGCCGTTACCTTGCACTTGCAGACCTGGCTACCGGAAAATACCAATACATTACTCCAAGCGGAGCCATACTCCTTGTATCGCAGTTATACGTTAACCGTTTACAAAATCCTGGCCTTAAATGGGAAAAAACAGAGTCTTATAATATAGGCCTTGATTATTCTTTACTTAATAACAGGATCAGCGGATCTGTTGATGTATACCGTAAATCAACAAAAGATTTATTAATAAACCGGGCGTTACCGGATGTGATAGGCTTTGACAATGTGCTGGATAACCTTGGCGAAGTTCAAAACAGGGGGATTGAAATAAGCCTTAATACGGTCAACATGGAAAGGCCAAATTTTTCATGGAGAACTAACGTAAACTTTACTTTAAACAGGAACAGGATTGCTCATTTGTATGGCCCGGTTCCCTTAACTGATGCAACCGGAAAAGTGATTGGCGAGATAGAAAGGGATGATGTCGCCAACAGGTGGTTTATAGGTCATGAAATTGATGAGCTATGGGATTTAAAAGTGCTTGGGGTTTGGCAGGAAAGCGAGGCAGCTGAAGCCGCAAAGTTCGGCGTACGTCCGGGAGATTTTAAAATACAGGATGTTAATGACGACAAAAAATTCTCAGATGACGACAGGCAGTTTCTCGGGTACAGAACTCCAAGATTCCAGTGGACCCTGCGAAACGATTTCACCTTTTTAAAAAACTTTGATTTTTCCTTCATGATCTATTCAAACTGGGGTATGCAGGAAGAGTTTAACCAGGCAAAAAACAACGCTGGATTTATTGACCGGCAAAATTCTTATATCGTTCCTTACTGGACACCTGAAAACCCTATCAATGACTACGCAAGGCTTTTCTCCAGCAATGGTAGTGCTGGCTTCAGTGCATACCGACACACATCATTTATCAGGTTAAGTACGGTAGCACTTGCTTATACATTCCCTTCAAATATGTTGGACAGGGCTAAAATCCAAGGCTTAAAGGTTTATGTGAATGTAAATAATGCAGCTGTATATCAACCAGACTGGTCTTACTGGGATGCGGAATACAGGCAGGATAATACCCGTAACATAGTGCCTCCTCCAAGATATTTCACATTAGGCCTTAACCTCACCCTTTAATTAAATCTGATAATAAGATTAATATGAAACAAATCCTGAAGAATATAATTATCGTATGGCTCTTTACAGGAATTCTGTCTAGTATAGTAAGTTGCAAAAGAGAATTCCTTAAACCTGAACCTCTTTCATTTTACGAGCCTTCGGCAACGTATGTTGATGCTGCGGCTATGCGTGCTGCATTGGTTTCCTGTGCAAGAAATTTAAGGTTTGAATATTACGGCGGAAATCCGGCGATTCTTACCGAGATGCTGTTTACTGAAATTTCTGTTGAAGGGACAACTGATAAGTCCGGACCAGCCCAGGACCTTAATCTATTGATTACCCCGGATCTGGTTATCTTTAATAATGATGATCGTAATAAGATATACGTTTATTGGGATGAAGGATATAAAGGCATTAAATACGCCAATACGGTTATCTCACGGATTGATGATGCCACGTATGCGTCTAAAGCTGAGCGTAACGCCATCCTCGGTGCCGCATACTTTCACAGGGCCCTGCGGTACTACAAATTAACCCACCAGTTTGGTGATGTTCCGGCAATAATGAAGGAAGTTACAGCCCCCAGGCTGGATTTTTATTCAACAAAACGTGAAGTTATTCTCCAAAAGATCAAACTGGACCTGGATTCAGCCCTTTTATGGACATCAGATGCAGTTAATAAAGGCGAGGTAACAAAGGGCGCGGTAGGCCATTTGCTTACGAAGGTAAATCTGGCCCTAGGTAATTTTGATGCTGCAATTGCAACAGCAAATGGCGTTATAAACGGCGGACCGTACAGTTTGATGAGAACCACCTTTGGCAATGCTGCCCCACCGATACAGGTGCCGGCCGGAACCAGGACTCCGGTAGCACTGCCCCGTAACGTAATATGGGATCTTCACAGGCCAGAAAATAAATCCCTGTCCATAAACAAAGAAGGGCTGTTCATGATCATTGACAGGTTTGGCGATGGCCAGTTTGGCACAGGTATGACGATTATGCGCCAGGCAGTTCCGTTCTGGGGTACCAATATCAATTCTCCCAGTGGAAAAAAAGGAACAAACGATAATACAAACCCGGAATTCATACAGTCAAATTTATATGGCAGGGGTATCGGAAGAACACGGCCAAGCAATTACGCCCAATACGAGATATGGAACGATCCTAATGACCTGAGGCATGCCAAAGGAAACTGGATGAATATGGAAGATATCCTTTATAACGATATGGGTTTAAAAAATTCTAACGATCCATTTTACCTTAAACCTTTACAATTCAGGAACGCCACAGGTGGATTATTGGTTACAGATAGTATAAGAAGCTGGTTTGGATGGCCGCAATATAAATTATTCGTTCCTGATGTCGAAAATTCACCGATGACTGGTGGTCATAGCGACTGGTATATGTTCAGGCTGGCTGAAACGTATCTATTGCGTGCCGAAGCATATTTCTGGAAGGGTGATCTGGCTTCGGCAGCAGCAGATATCAATGCCATTAGAACCCGCGCAAATTGCGCGCCCATCACGGTAGCTCAGGTAAATATGGGAGCTATTGTTGATGAAAGGGCACGTGAACTGTTTTTCGAAGAAAACCGCAAAACAGAGATGACCCGCATTTCTTACCTGTTTGCAAAAACCGGCAAGGCCGCCGAAAACGGAAAAACGTACTCTTTAGACAGGTTTTCCGAATCCAATTACTTATATGACAGGGTAATGGCTAAAAATAACTTTTATAGACTGGGAATAAAAACAAATCACGGAGATCAATATACTATAAGCCCTTATCATACATTATGGCCTATCCCCAGCAGATCCATTCAAGGGAATAGTAATGGTCGGATTAATCAGAATAAAGGATACGTAGGTTATGAATTAAACGTGCCTGCACTTGATAAAATACCTGAGTAAATTGTTAACTTGTGTCATCAGAAGAATAGACGCAGTGTAATACGTTTGGTGATTTTAAATAAAATTCAAAAAAGTTCTCATGGCAGATACTAACAACGATAACAGCAGGCGGCGTTTTATAAAAAACACGGTGAAAGCAGCGGCAGGCACAGCGGCGTTCGCCGGTTTTCCAACGATTGTCCCCGCGTCAGTGTTTGGAAAAAACGCGCCAAGCAATAAGATCAACATAGGACAGATTGGTATTGGCCGGATCGCCCGCACCCACGACTGCCCGGAAACATTCAAATATGATGTTGCCAGGATAATGGCTATAGCTGATGTTGACCGCAACCGCCTGGAAAGCGGCAAGAAATTGATCGAAGGCTGGTACGCGAAAAAGACAGGCCAAAGCAAATACATCGACGTAAAGATCTATGATGATTACCATCAGCTGCTGGCCAATAAAGATATCGATGCTGTAATGATCAGTACTCCTGATCACTGGCATGCCCAACCCGCCATTGAAGCAGCATTGGCCGGGAAACATATCTATCTTCAAAAGCCTACTTCCCTGACTATCGAAGAAGGACGCCAGATGAGCGACGCGGTTCGAAAAGCAGACGTTACCTTCCAATTGGGAAGTCAGCAACGTTCCATGAACCCGTGGCCACAATTTAAGAAGGCCTGCGAACTCGTAAGAAACGGAAGGATAGGCAAACTGCATACCGTCCGGATAGGGCTGCCGAGTGATCCTGCAGGGGGAGAGACAAAAGAAATGCCTGTTCCCGCGAACTTTAATTACGATATGTGGCTTGGCTCCACTCCTTATGTATATTATACGCTGGACCGTGTTCATTCGCTTACTGATCCGAATTCAAGGGGTGGGTGGCTGCGGTTAGAACAGTTTGGTGCAGGGATGATCACGGGCTGGGGAGTTCATCACATCGATATTGCTCACTGGGGCATGAATACTGAACTTACCGGCCCTGTGGAAATTGAAGCTACAGCGGAATTTCCCACTACCGGCCTGTGGAATGTTCATGGGAATTATGAAGTAGCGGCAAAATACGCAAATGGCGTTAACATGCTCATGAGCAGCAAAAATCCAAATGGTATCCGGTTCGAAGGAAGCGATGGATGGATATTTGTAACCCGCGGTAACGTTGGCGTTACGGCTTCGGATCCCACTTCGGGTCCTGTCGAAAAAGCTTTCAATGCCAGCGATCCAAAAATCCTGTCGTCTGTTATCGGCCCGAATGAAGTTCATCTTTATGAAAGTCCTGAACAACACGGCAACTGGCTCGATTGTATCCAGAACAAAAAACCTACCATCAGCCCGGCGGAAGTGGCACACCGTTCATGCAGCGCATGCCTTGTTGCGCACGCAGCGATGAAAACACATGGCAAATTATATTGGGATCCAAAGAAAGAAATATTTACGGATAATGTTGAGGCAAACAAGTTGTTATCTCGGCCGCAGCGTTACCCTTACGGTACGAATTACGTACTAAACAAAAAAGCCTGATAGTATATTGTATAGATGGCGCCCCGCCTGTGCATGATCGACATTGCTTTGGATTGTTGATCATTCACAGGCGGTTTTGTTTTGAAGCGTTGAGGCAATATTGTAGTTGAGGATCAGGCTTCAACTGCAATGATAAGTTCTATGCCGCCGCCTACATTTACTGAAAATTCATGCAATGTCTTTCAGCCATGCCGTAAGTACCTCAAGCTCCTTTTCTTCTACTATTCCTTTCTTATACAATGCTTCATACGTGCTAAAAAGGTTGGCATCAATGCTGCGGCCCGCATGGATGGCACCACTTGTAATTTCAATCACTTCCCTGCAGTGTTTGTACATCGGTATCTCAGATACAAAATCTTTCATAAAATCATGAGGGTTTCTTTTCTGGATCACCGTTGCGTCTACAAAACCGAGGTGGTAACCGTACAGCCACATTATCGGCTGTGCTACCAGGCTTCTGAGGATGTCGGTAAAGCGAAAGGTAACGTAGGTGGGGAGGTACATTAACGCAAACAATTCTTTTCTGACAAGGGTATTCTGCGTATTGAAAGGACTGATGGTTCCGGGCCCCAGCACGAGTGGCTCCCGTTGGTTAAAGTAACATGGAGTATTGTTGGTAAGCCTGTAAATGGCGTCTACATCCGGGTCTTCATCAGCAAGGCCCTGCCACATACCTACTTTTGAAACACTGGTGGTGAGGTCTTTTTCAAGGTCAAATTTTTTTGTAATGAGGTCGAGCGGGAGGCCTCTTGGCCAGATGTGGGCATCAGTATACAACTGGTAGACGTTTACAAAGCCTTTGTCTCCCGGTATGTATGAAAAAGAACTTTCAAATGCAGGAAATGCCCAGTTCGCCTTCGGGATATTGTCATCATCCGTGTCAATGATCATTTCAGCCCCATCAGCAATGGCGTAAATGTATCCCATCATCTTCCGGCAGTAATGATTATAGGGCAACAACTTATGCAGGTAACTGCCAATGCGGGCTTGCGATTCGACACACAGGTATTCAACATTGTGGCAATGCCATTCCAACGGTGTTTTTTTATCTCCGGCCACCACTACTTTATAACCATCCATTACTGAAAAAGCAATCACGGCTTCGGTAGGTGGAAATATAGAGGTAATGACGATCGTCTTTGTCAAAGTTGGTCCGTTTTCCATTTAGATAATTTAACCGGGTGAATATATAACCTGTCTTTTGGAAAATTCAGCAGCAGGTTTCCAAGGTCATAGTGATAAGGCTGCATTGCCTGTTCGTATTTTGTGGCCTCGGCAGGAGTGTACGTCCAGTAGATGTCTCCTTTCCTCCCGATATCAGTTTCCGTAACCACTTTTGCTGAAGCCAGCAGCAATGCCGTTGGTATCGCAAATTCTACAAATAACCTGTTCACTGCAAAAACACCGCAATAATGGATGAACTTATTCATTGACGATGCTGACACGATAAGAATATCGGAATAGGACGCTACCAGCGGGTAAGCAAGCGTAAATTTTTTGAAGTACGACCTCAGGTAGAAAAGATACCGCAGCAACTGTTTTCTTTTTTCATCGGTGGTGGCAGACAGGGGGAACAGACCTCCATAAACATCCTTATAAGAAAGCGGCTGAGGACGATATCCATGGCTGTTAAGAATGGCCTCCGCTTCGCTGTACGAGGGCATTTCGTTGGTGTTTTCTGCTCCGTAAATACCATGCCTGTAAGGTATTGCTTCCTTTATCCTTGTCCAGTGCCATTTGGTAAACTTTCCCTGGATATTGTTGATCGCGAGGAAGCGTAAGGTATTATTATTGGCAAGGTTGTGGAGATGAAAAATCCCGGGAATATAACTTGCCTCCTCCGGAAGCCCGAAATACTCTTTATAATTATTTTCGTTGATCGATGGATTAAGGATCAGATCGTCCGCCACGAAAAAAAAATGCTCATATTTTTCCCCGAAGTATTGTTTGTATCCCTGCGACAGGTAGCCCTGGAAATAAAAAGAGTTTTCGTATACCGGGATTACATTGGGTTTATCTCCGTCATAAAACGGAACCAGGTAGTAAATATGGGTAAAACGTTCCCGGTAAATCTTTTCCAGGATCGTTATGTTTTTATCATACCGGTGATTAAAAACAAAGATGAGGGCTACGTTACGCTTCATTGACCAGATACAATTTACTTCACGGGATTGCAGATCCTTCTTTTCTTACATTTGAATTACTAAGCGGTCTCTGTTAAGCAGGAGATCGGATATGTCAGGCAAACTTTCTTTTGAACAGGCTCATCTTAAACTTTTTATAAGCCGGGTTGAAGATGATCCTGTTTCTGACCTGCTTTGCCATGTTGCGTATTTCTTTGTCGGCAAGGAAAATAAACAAAAGGTAAAATACCGTAAAGATTGCTGAATTCACCAACAGTTTACCAAAATACATATTCACCGGTATCATATACCCGGTTAAGGCTTTACATCCCCATACCAGAAGTATACATAGGGATATAATTACCGACCACAGAATAAGCGTATTCTTTATCATCCGTGTCTGCAGAAAACCAAGCTTATAAACTCTGTACGAAAAGAAGAAAAGGTCAGCTAAGAAAGCCATTGCCAGCGATACCACAACGGTGCCGATGATACCGTAATGCCTTGCTGCAAAGAATAATACCACTCCATAAATAATATTGCGGATGATATTGAACTGGCTGTTCTTTTTTATATCGCCCAAAGCGTAGCCGACGTTTGACATAAAATAGCATATCAGCCCGATAAACGAGTAAGTTATCAGCAGGTATGAAATCGTGTTGCCGATATAATGCCCCTTTCCTGTCCATACCGTTATCAAGTCATTATAATTAAGCACAAACATAAAAGCCACGAACATAGCCGCGTAGGTATAAAATTTAAACTGGGTATTAATGAGGTTGATATTGGCTGATCTGTCGCCCGTGCCTTTGGTATGTGAGATGAGGGGCATTAAGGCAACGGAATGCCGCCCGATCATGGTGTTGGTAAGATTAAGTGGGCGTTTATTCACTTCATAAAGGGTTATCATAGCCGGCGGAATAAATCGCGCCAGCACGATCATGTCAACACTATAGGCTAACCCCGAAATAATCTTTGATGCAGAAGTAAATGAGAATATCCTGATAAATTTTTTAAAGTGTTCTCCCTGAAAAACAATTTTCAGTTGCTCACGCTTAAGCAGGCGGAGCAATGAGGCGATGTTGAAAATATTGATGTATAGCGCACGGCATACATTGGCAATCGCGATAGACATGACGCCATAGCCGGTGAACAGAAATAGCAAATTTATAAACAGGAAAAGAAAGTTGGCTGAGATAGCTGAAACAGCCACGTGTGCGGAGTTATGCATTCCCTGGTTAATGCCCGACAGCGTGAAAGAAGTTAACGACAAGCCGGTGGCGATAATTGAAAGAAGCAGGGCAAGTAATAAATTGGGATATTGCCCCAAATCTTTATCGATGATCGCGCCAAGGGAATAATAACACGCAAAGCCGAATATGGTGGATATCACCAGGATAAACCCTGATGCGATAAAGCCCGATCCTATAGCCTTGCCGATCTCATCATAAGCTTTCTTGCCGCGAAACTCGGCAATGTTCTGTTGCAGCACTTCTCCGATGCCCGGGTCTACGAGGTTCATCCAGCTAAGGATACTACTGGTTGCTAACCACATACCCAGGGTATTCGGATCGATGTTTTTGATGTAAAGGGGTAGTAAGAGAATGGAATTAAATATATTCGTCAAAACCCAGCCGTACTGAAAAACAAAATTCCATCTTAATATTTTTTTATCCATGAAGGGCCAAAATTAACAACTTCCTATAACAGTTCATATACCCTCCTCATTCTTAACGCCGGGATAACCTGCATTCGCGCAAACGACTGCTTAAAGCATCTGATGCTTTATCCGTCTTGCTTTAAAGAATGCCCTGATATCTGCCTCGTTTAAATTTTGCCAGTACCTGACAGAATGAATGATCTTTTTTCCGTCATTGCATAGCTGTTCCGGGGAAGCGGGAAGCCCTTTCCATGCACAACCAAAGGGACGATTACCGGTCGACATATCGCCCAGGTTAAAACCATTTGCTTTGGCCAGGAGTGAGAACAGGTGGTCTTCACCTAAATTCAGGCTGTCGAACAAGTGATTTGGGAGTAATCCGGCCCTGGATAACTGTATCAGTAAACGCTCACTCATAAAATAAGCACCTCCGAAAACACTTTCTCCGGTTCTGTAATGATTCTTTAATGCCCGGCCATATAACCTGATCAACTTCAGGTTTGCCAGTGGCCTTCTGATGTATTTCCAGGTTCTGGTAGCGTTAAGTATCCGGCGTTTAGGCCATTCGATGTCCCAGGGCTGGCCATAATAGTCATCCGGGTATTGCCCGGCGATCCCTGTATCCGGAGAATGTGTAAATAAATGCATTGCTTCTTTTTCCGGCTCAGGAGCGATAATAAGCGCATCGGTATCAAGCTTCAGCAAGGCCGTGAAAGTGTAGTGCTTTATGGCATGGCTGTAAGCAAGCGATAAAGTGATGTAAAGTCCTGCCCATCCTCCCATTGCTTTCGGAGTGCAAAAAATATCAGCATCCTGAAACACTGCCTTTATTTTATCGGCGATGCCCTGCTGTGAATCGTCTGCAAGAATGATCTTGTAAGTGGACCGCGTATAATGCTGATAGCTGCTTATGGTATCGCCGATAAAATCTGCCGAGCTACCGGGGCCGATAGGAATAACGACAATTACGTCGTACGGTTGTTTTATGTTATCAAAAGTTTGGTTCATTCAAATGATCAGAACAAGATAAATATTTCTGATGCACAAACAACCTGCAAAAAGTATGAAGGTGCCTGCGGTCTATACGATCACGGTGTAACGGTTGATTATCCTGGCCGTGCCGGTATCGCACGAACAGATTTTATAAATCTCAGAACAAGGCGAATGATGACCAGGAATGAGGATTATATGGAGATGAAAGACTCTCTGAATAATGTGTCCGGGTATCTCATCCGGAGTGATCCGTTAACGCTTCGCTGCTTTCCTGAATTTTAGTTTGTATTGTTCAAATTGCCTGTCATAGTTCATTTCATAAATAATATAGAAAGCTATGGGTATAATTGCAATCATAAATAAGAGTTTAATGATTTGCTTCCGGAAGTGGAAGGTTAGTTACTATGGACAACTGACATGCCAATGACATAAGTCCTTACATTTCAGGGATGTGCCGAAATGATTTATATTGATATTCTCCCATATCAGGAAACGGGTTCCATTTTTGAGGATCCTCCGGAACAAAGAGAGCAACGTTTTCGTGTTCCTTCGGAACACCTCGTGGGTAGAAAAATGTAAAAATTGAAGTCCGTTCCGTTTTCTATGATATAACCAAATGATCTTCTATCTTTTTTTCTATACAATTATGCACATTTCTTTCATACTTTTCCACAAAGTCTCTCTCGTCCCTGAGTACTGCAAACATTCTTAAAACAAGCTTGTTTCTTACC
>JBGSYC010000274.1:0-19303 GCA_041751095.1 Flavihumibacter sp. | reverse complement strand
GCTGATACATTCACACACGCAAAAAGCAGAAACAACCCGAACAGGTAAAATTTTTTCATGTTAAGAATTTAAAGAAAAAGATTATAGGAGAAATCACGTAGGTATAACGCGTCGTTTCATTAAGGCGGATCAGTGACAGGTGTATAACAAACCCGCTCACTTGCACACAATATAGTAAACATCCATCACAGATGCGACCAGAAAATATTAATTGCTATACATGACAATTTCCTCTTATCCGGAAGTACGAAAACCTGCCGCAGGTGATACCTTTATCAGGATAGCGGAGCTAAACGCTTTAAGGATGATCTTGTTTTCATAAGTTACGTTCCTCACGTCTTTGTACGTTCCGTTCAATGAGTAGCTAACAGGCGCGTTTGATCCATTGTGGACGAACTTTAACAGGCTGAACGGGTTTGTAAATGTAGCGGTAACATTACGCACGTCAACATTATCTATCCAGAAAGGCATTCCCGCCATCTCCGCCCTGCAGGACAAAAATAAGGTGAGGTCTGAATATCCATGTGTGGTCTTATACAGAAATTCATTCTCCGTTCTTTTGTCGGTAAGAGGTACATAAATCCTCGTGCCATACCCTGAAGAAAAATCAGCGTTCACCAATGATGCGGCGAGATTGGCTTTATGCGAACTCCCTAGCAATGAAAACCTTATCCTGTACGTCTGGTTGGCGGCGGCAGGGCCCATATGGATCATCACCTGTGCGAGCCCCGAAGAAGCAGTTACCTTCAAAGCGCTGCCGTCTAATTTGGTATCGGGCCTAGCGCTTATTTCACCTGCATTGTTCAAAACACTCACACCATTATTGTCCGAATTGAAAGAACCATTTGTAACCAGGTTAGGGCCTGTTGCGTTGGTAACTTTATACGGCTCAAAAGGCTGGGGCGTTGAAGAATGGAGATCCCAGCCATATACCTTTTTCCACGACGGCAGATCATAGTACGCCCCGAGGGCGCCGGTGCCATCGTCATACTGTGTATATATCACACCAGAGGGATCGATCGGCCTGGCATAGTAGTTACTGTCGAATGCTCCAAAACGCCTGATGTCATCAGCAAGGGTCTGGTGATAGACCAGCATTTGAGAAGGCTGTGCGGAAAACAGGATATTGCTTTTGACATTCATGTTCCTGAACGGGTGGTCGGGAAAACCGGTATGATCAAAAAGCACCTGGATAGTACAGTTATAAACCGTATTGCGTCTTATGGTGATCTCATGGCTGTTATGGAGGTGTATCCCGGCCCTGGCGCAATCTGCAACGGTATTATCGTGAATATTCACATTTGCACTCAGGTCGTCAATATATATCCCTGAGCTGCCGGAGTAGCCGTCGGCAGTACCTTCAGGCGCACCCCTGCCGTTGATGATCACATTGCCGTAAACCTCCCGGCCTTTTTTGTCAAACCCGCCGTGGGAATAAATCCCTGCTGCGTCATCGACAGTTAAATTAAAGTTCGTGATGTAATTATACCTTACCACCGATGAATCACCCCGGAAGATTATGGCATTTCCGCCTATCGAATCCAGGGTGCAGTATTCAACGAGGCTTGTATTATGACAATGAATCCCAACATGCTGGTCATCATTCTGTCCGCCCATTCCGGGCAGCAGTCCCATGTTCTTGATAGCGCAGTGAGAAATGGTTGTATAATTGGTCTCAAGGCCGGACGTTACCGACTTAAAATAACAGGCATTGCTGTTGCTATTCGTGAAGGTGCAATATTGGATATTGGTATATGATGATCCATCGCCGGTAATGCCATCCTGCCCCATAAAATCGAAGTCGCAATACCGTATGACGTTAAACCTGGTATTGAAGAGGTAAAGGTTCGACGCATCACCACCGCTGAATGCTATGTTGTCGAAAGTGATATAACTCTGGCCGCTTACCGCAACAAGCACATCCGTGGTGCTTGCCCTTACGTTTAATGTGGCAGGATTAACGGATGAATACATCCGCAGCGTTTGCGCCTGCGGGTTATAATACCATTCATGCTGCCTGTCGAGTGTTTTTGGATCATTTTGTATAAAGTACCCGAAGCCGGCTGTTCCGCCATTGTTGGGAGGAGTGCCTGAGTAACTTATTTGCTGGCCTGAATGCTTTAATATCTTTCCCCGGTCGATCACCCAATGCTGCTTCCGGATCACCAGTTCGGCGCCCGTCCAGTTTGTGGTTCCTGCATCGGTACTACCGGTTATACCTGAACTTCCAACAGGTGAATTATAAGTAAGATACCCGCGGTTTGCCGCGTCGATATTGGGATAACGGCCCATTCCCTGCAACCGGTTGCTGACAACAACGGTATTTACATAAGCTCCTCCGGCCAATGGAGCTTCCCAGATATTCCCGCCTAAAGAAACCCAGCCCCTGATACCGGTTAAACCGCTAATGACGGGTTTCTCCCCCGAGCCATAAGCACCGATAACGATAGGATTGCCCGGTAATCCCGAACGGGACAGCGTTAACGACCCTGTAAAAACATCACCTCTTTTGAACAGTACCTTATCTCCGGGCTCAAGATCAGCGGCACTTACTTTACCTAATGTTTGCCAGGCGCCTGACAGGCTAAGGCCATTGTTCTGGTCGTTGCCGGTAGTGCTGACGTAATACGTCTTTGCCTGGCAATATAACGACAGCGGTAAAAAATGCAGGTATATAATCAACAGCTTCATCATTATTATTAATATTTACATCCCCGAGAGCTCCGCAGGAGCACAGAGTAATGACAACTACCATTCCAAATAATCGCTTCAGCATACAAGAACCGGTTTCATGGGATGCTTTCACCTTTCAACGCAGGGAATCCGGGTGATTGCATAACTCCCCGGCAGGGCTCATACGGTCAAATGTGCAACAAGCACATGAAAATCTGATTATATTATAAATGAATCCGAATGTATAATTTTGCAGAAATAGTGAATTATGCCAAAGGAAGCCGTTGAGATCTCTACGCATGAAGATATTGCAGTGTTAACGGCGCATGAACATCCCTACCAGCTTATCGTGTGGAATGACGAAGTAAATACGTTCGAGTGGGTTATTGAGACGCTGATTGAAATTTGCGGCCACTCCAGTGAACAGGCGGAACAATGCGCATTATTGATTCATACGCAGGGTAAATATGCCGTTAAGCAGGGCATGTACGATGACCTGAAACCAATGTGCGATGCAATAACCGACCGTGGTATCGGGGCGACCATTGAGGTTACAGTCAGTTAATTATTTTCCTCTTAATCTACTGCTGCATACTGCTTTTTGTACCCGATATTTGCGGATGCCGCTATTTGCTCTCGATAAAAGCATTGTTTTCCCTCCCGTTCATTTCGCGGAACCGGATGGTTTGCTGGCCATAGGAGGAGACCTGTCACAAGAGCGCCTGTTATTGGCTTACCGGAATGGGATCTTTCCCTGGTATGAAGGTGAAAATATTCTATGGTGGTGCCCCGAGCCCCGGTTTGTGCTATTCCCCCCTGAAGTTAAGATAAGTAAAAGCATGCAAACACTGGTCAATAAAGACGCTTTTACATTCACCGTTAACAAGGCGTTTCCTGAAGTGATCAATAGCTGCAAAACTATCCCGCGCAAAGATCAGCATGGCACATGGATAACGCCTGAAGTAAAGCAGGCCTTCACGTCCCTGCACCGGTCGGGCTATGCGCATAGCGCTGAGGTGTGGCAGGACAATACCCTTGCTGGAGGTTTGTATGGTGTAAGATTAGGAAATGTCTTCTTCGGAGAAAGTATGTTCAGCAGAGTCAGTAATGCCAGTAAATACTGTTTTATAAAGTACGTACAGCAACTTATAAAAGAAGGGGTGGTGCTAATAGATTGCCAGGTGTATACCGAACACCTCGAAAGCCTTGGAGCCCGAATGATTGGGAGGGATCAATTTATGAGCCTTCTCAAACGGAATATAAAAAGTGGGTAGTTGGTGGTAGGTAGTGGGTAGTGGGGAACGGGGAGATGTAAGAAAGTGGGTAGTTGGTAGTGGGGAGATGTTATTAATGTCATCATTTTCTTTGCCGGATAAGGGCAGGGCTCGGTGGGCAGGATAGATTTATACATTATGTCGTTAGTGCCGCAAATATGATAGGTGTAGCTCCCCGAAAGGTGGTGGGAGTACTTCGCGAACGCTCATCCTGCCATTCAATACCCACTACCCACTACCCACTACCCACTACCCACTACCCACTAAAACCTCGTCCCAAGGTAATGAGGCAGCATTGCCCGCCAGGTTGGCCAGTCGTGCGACATTTCAGGCCCCCAGATATCCAGCTCATACCAGATATTTTTACGGTACAATACACCAGCAAAACGGCTTGATGCGTCCGGCTCCTCGTATGCACCGCCTCCGGAAAGAATATGAATGTGCCCGCTTTTCCTGATCTGTTGCAGGATATGGTGGTCACCGAGGTTAGGCATATAGTGAATAGGACTGTTAAAATACACATCTTCATCGTAATAGCCTTTTGTGTACTCGGTAAGATCATAAACTCCGCTCATCGCTACACAGCCATTTAGCAGGTCTGGCCTTTTAAAAAATAAATTGGCGCTATGCAATGCTCCGAAAGATGCTCCACAGGTATAAATTGGAGTTTCCCAACTGGTGCTGTTGCGGATAAACGGCACCACCTCATTAAACACATAATCGTTAAATTGCATATGTCGAACAATCTTATGCCTTGGATCCATGTCATTATTCAGCCAGCTTTCGTTATTTATACTGTTAATTGAAAAAACCTTACATTTTCCCCCATCTACAAATGGCGCGATAGCATCCAACAATTGAAATCGTTCATATTCTAAATAGTCTGCAGCTGCGGTTGGCACCATCAACAAGGCAAACCCATAAGAGCCATAAACTGCAATAGGCATCTCCTTATTCAGCGACGGGCTATGCCACGAACTCAGCTGTCTCTCCATATAATTCTTTTGATGTGAAAAATACATTTTTTAAATCTTTGTCCGCTCAATTTGATGTGGATAAATTTGAGATGTTATCCAATTACCACAATAATTATTTAAATTTGTTCTAATGATCCCGGAAAACCTGTCAAATACGATCTTTTTACGGAAAGGATTCCGCGGTTTATCCAGGAGAGGAAACGGCTTAAACGACATTTAAAAGAAATCTATAACATTACTTAAAATGTTTAATCATGAAAAAAATTTTAGATCTTTCTAATGCCGGACCGGTTAAATTGGCATTGATCGTGATTATATTTTATGCCTTGATTTTTCTCATTACGTTTTTAAACCAGAACTAACGTAAGGATTATCAGACACCCTTTCAGATCACTATGTATTAGTGAACGGGTCTTTTTTTACCTTTTTGTAACCAATCGATTAGGCTTTAACCATTCCACCCTCACAAAACGTTGTTTCACGTATATTGTCCAACTACAGCGTACCGGGTAATCCGGATCAGGCGACCAGAGGAATTCTTATTGCCGCAGCGTCTCTTTTATTACCTCCATCTAATTTTAGCTTATGGAATTCGGCCACCTGCCTGTTGAAGCATTACAAGCCGTTAATTTTTCTTTGCCCCCCGACTCCGGCTTTACCCTGGATACACTTCGCGGTTTAATAAAAAAGAAGCCGTTAATTTATGTTGGTTGTGCAAAATGGGGGCGAAAAGAATGGGTAGGTAAAATATATCCTGAACGCACAAAAGAGATAGACTTTTTATCCTGCTACGTAAAGAATTATAACAGTATTGAATTAAACGCCACCCATTACAAAATACAACCGCCATCAGTCATTGCAAACTGGGCGTCCAAAGCCGCCGGGAGGGATTTTAAGTTCTGCCCTAAGATACCCCAATCGATCAGCCACTATAGTACCCTGGTGTCACCACAAGCACAACAATCAACGGATAAATTTATTCAGGGAATCATTGCATTCAAAGAATTTCTCGGTCCGGTTTTTCTCCAGGTAAGTGATAAATTCTCTCCGGCAAAAAAAGACAATCTGGTCAGTTACCTGGAAAGTTTGCCAAAAGACATTGATTTCTTTGTAGAAGTGCGGCATGCCCAGTGGTTTGCGGACCGGGAGGTAAGGGATGACTTTTTTAACGTACTTCGCAGGTTAAAGATCGGTGCGGTTATTACGGATACCGCAGGCCGGAGGGATTGTGTTCATATGGAACTTCCTTTCCATAAAGCCTTTATACGATTCGTCGGAAATAACCTTGATCCTTCTGACTTTACAAGGATAGACGAATGGGTGGCACGCATCCGCCAGTGGCTGGACATGGGCTTACAGGAAGTTTACTTTTTTATGCACCAGCCCGATGAAAGATTCTCACCTGAGCTTTGTGATTATGCAGCAGGGCAAATGAATATACACTGCAACGCCGGACTGATAAGGCCTGTATTTCTTAAGCGTGAGATGTGGGAAGGCGGGAATTAGCAGTGAAGGAATTTGCGACGGCATCGCCGATAGTCTGAATCACGGATTGAACAGATTAAAGGATAACACGGATTTTGTAATAATAGTTGTTTCTATAATCTGTGTAATCCGGTAATCCATAAAATCCGTGATTCAGACAAATAGCAAGATGAACGAAGCGAACATAAGAGCCGAACTCATCGATCAACGGGGAATTGTCTGAATCACGGATTGAACAGATTAAAAGATAACACGGATTTTGTAAGAGTGGCTGTTTCTATAATCTGTGTAATCCGGTAATCCATAAAATCCGTGATTCAGACTGAAAACGTTATTTTCTGATGAGGATTTTTCTCGGCAAACTGGTACACCAGCCCACGCACGTAATCGCTATCGGGATATGCAGTGAGATTTGTTTTCAATTCGTTTATATCAGAGATCGCGTAAGTTACGGGAAGATATCCCATCCCGTAAAATCTCCCCTGCTCCACAAGCAGGCAACTTTGCTCTTTATCGCAGGTGCCGTTTCCAAGTATCGCAAATGTTGGCAATTGCTTCTGCAATGTTTGAATCGCTTCCTGAACACGCGTGTTATAGCTCACCGGGTCTTCGTTGATCGCCCCACTGTTTTTGCCTACGAAGCAAAGCCCTTCATCAAGCATAAACTTACTGACGAGCTTTCTAAGCAGCGTATAGCCGTGCTGTAAATAATTAAACGTGTACAACGGCTGCAGATGCTTTCTTTTCTTTTCTATTACCAAACGTATATAACCCTTTTGATCTTCAAAAGAGTAAAGCCCGTAAGTATGCTCAAAACGTTTAAGGCTCCGGTTATGCGCCGGCCATAAACGCCGTATTTCGGCGCACTCCAATATTAGGGCCATAAGCTCACTGCCACACACCTGGTGGCTGATACTACAGATATCGCGTAGAAAATCCTGCTTCCGTCTTGTTTTATCATTGTTTGAAAAATGGCTTTTCACCCGGTACTGCAGGTTTCTTGCCTTACCCACATAAATGATCTTTCCTTTATGATCATGAAAATAATATACGCCGGGAAAGTAAGGCAGGCGTTCTACATGTTCTACGGGCACATTAGGGGGGAGGTACTGTTCCTTACTTTTACCTTTAAGCATGGCCTTAACATGTCCGCAGGTGTCTGCTTTAAGTATCTTTCCAAACAATTCAGCCGCAGCCGCTGCATCTCCAAAAGCACGGTGCCGGTTTACGATGGTGATATCAAGTTCCCTACAAATGGAGCCAAGGCTATATTTCAGATAACCGGGAAACACTTTTTTACTCATCCGCACTGTGCACAATCTTTTTGCATTCAGATCGAAACCGTGTAATTGCAGGTGATACCTGATAAAGGAATAATCAAAGTTTACGTTATGAGCTACGAAAATCCGGCCTTGCAGCAGCGAATGAACGTGTGACGCAACCTCCGCAAAAGGTGGTGCACTGTAAACCATTTCATTCGATATCCC
Organism: Flavihumibacter sp.; assembly: GCA_041751095.1. GTDB lineage: Bacteria > Bacteroidota > Bacteroidia > Chitinophagales > Chitinophagaceae > JADCRZ01. The sequence goes on along the minus strand of JBGSYC010000274.1, from coordinate 11,407 downwards.
TGTAAGGGAACTGATATAACGTGGTATGGGAACTCCGGGATTGATAAGGGTTTGATACTGACCTTCGATGTGGCGGCCATCAAAAAGTATGATTGCGATTTCGGTAATGCCGTTCTCCCCGGCAAACCCACCGGTAGTTTCTATATCTACAATTGCAAACACAAAACAAACGTTTGAAATTCGAAAATACTAATTGTTTTGCCAATAACACCTTTGGTTTTTTACCTTTACCGCTCTTAAAGAGACGTGAACTCATGGAACTGACTAAGAATTACACCCCTTCGGAGATTGAAGATAAATGGTACAGGCACTGGATGGATAAAGGATATTTTAACAGCACCCCGGATGAACGCAAGCCATTTACCATTGTTATACCCCCGCCAAATGTTACCGGGGTATTGCATATGGGGCATACGTTAAATGAAACGGTGCAGGACATTTTGGTACGCAAGGCAAGGATGACCGGACTGAACGCCTGTTGGGTACCGGGCAGCGACCATGCTTCTATTGCCACTGAAGCAAAAGTGGTGGGGATGCTAAAAGAAAAAGGTATCGATAAGCACAGCCTTACAAGAGAGGAATTCCTGAAATATGCTTTTGAGTGGAAAGAGAAATACGGGAACATTATTTACAGGCAGATTGAAAAACTCGGATGCAGCGTAGACTGGAAGCGAGTGGCTTTTACAATGGATGATCATTATTACAGGGCTGTAATCAAGGTTTTTAAAAACCTCTACGACAAGGGATTGATATACCGTGGAGCAAGAATGATCCACTGGGACCCGGCAGCACAAACAGCTCTCAGTGATGAAGAAGTAGAATACAAAGACCTCCAGGGGAAGATGTATTATATTAAGTACATGATCTCCGGCGATACAGTGCCGGGGGCCGACGATTCAATTGCTGAATCCGCTGTTAATTATATTGTGATAGCTACTCAACGCCCGGAAACAATCATGGGCGATACGGCTATCTGCGTTAACCCTGGTGATGAACGTTATTCACATCTGAAAGGAGCTTTCGCCTTTGTTCCATTGATCAATCGCCGCATCCCTGTAATATTTGACGAGTATGTTGATCAGACATTCGGCACGGGCGCGCTGAAAGTGACCCCGGCTCATGACATCAATGATTACAACCTGGGGCTGAAACACCATCTTGAGATAGTTGATACACTCAATGACGACGGAACACTGAGTGAAGCCGCGCAAATATTTGTTGGTGAAGACCGTTTTACCGCCCGTAAAAAGATCATCGCTGAACTAAAGGAAAAAAATTATTTATTAAAAGAGGAAGAATACCACACACGTCTTGGCTTTAGCCAGAGAACCGGTGTTGTTGTGGAACCAAGGATCTCAACCCAGTGGTTTCTGAAAATGAAGGAAATGGCCGGCCCGGCTTTGGAGGCTGTCACCAACGGCAGCGTTAGAATCCACCCTCCGGAAAAATTTTTAGCCACCTATAAATACTGGCTCGGAAACGTTAAAGACTGGTGCATCAGCCGCCAGCTTTGGTGGGGACAGCAGATTCCCGCCTGGTATGATCGTGAAGGAAGAATGGTGGTAGCGGAGAACCGCGAAGAAGCCTTCAGGGAATACAACCAGAAGTATGGTGAGGACCATGCAGAGTTAAGGCAGGATGAAGATGTTCTGGATACCTGGTTTTCTTCCTGGCTTTGGCCGATCGAAGTTTTTAAAGGAGTGACTGACCCCGGGAATAAAGAAATTGAATATTATTATCCAACCTCAGTGCTCGTCACAGGACAGGATATTATCTTCTTCTGGGTTGCGCGGATGATCATGGCAGGAATGGAATTTAAGAAGCAGATCCCTTTTGAGCACGTGTATTTTACCGGCATGGTGCGCGACAAACAAGGCAGAAAGATGAGTAAGAGCCTTGGAAATTCTCCCGATCTCCTTGACCTGATCGACAGGTACGGTGCAGATGCGGTCCGCTTCGGCATCATGATCGCCTCCCCCGCGGGAAACGACTTACTGTTTGATGAAGCAAGCCTTGAACAAGGCAGGAATTTCAATAACAAAATATGGAACGCCCTTAAGCTTATAAGAATATGGAGCGACAGGGTTGATCACTCGCAGTCAAGAGCCGACCAGTTTGCAACCACATGGTTTGAAAGCAGGTTCAGCGAAGCAAGGGTGGAAGTTGATTCGCTAATGAAACAGTTCAGGCTTAGCGAGGCGTTAAAGATTATCTATTCCCTCATATGGGATGATTTCTGCAGCTGGTACCTCGAATGGATCAAACCCGGATTTGAACAACCCATTAGCGTGGCAGTTTATGACAAAACGATCGGGTACTTTACCAGCCTGATGCAGTTGTTACACCCGTTTATGCCGTTTATTACGGAGGAAGTGTATCATTTGCTTGCAGACAGAGACGATGACCTTTGCACCAGGCAGCTTGAGGATACCAGGCCTGCGTCATCTGAGATATTGCAGGCCGGAGCTTTATTGAAACAGGCAGTTACTGCCGTACGTGATACCAGGAACAAAAACCAGCTTAAGCCAAAACAGGAGATCACACTGCATATACAAACCGCATCGCAGCATATCTACGAAACAATCCAGTTTATCCTGGCAAGGCAGGTAAACGCCAACCGGCTTATTTTTACCAGGGAGCCCGTTGAAAATGCGATAGCTTTTGTTTCAGGTAAGGATAAATACTTTATTGAAACGGAACAGCCCGTTGATACGGCAGGCCAGAAAATGGAGCTTATCAAAGAACTTGACTACCTGAAGGGATTCATTGTCTCCGTTGACAGGAAGCTGGGTAATGAACGTTTTGTTGAAAATGCGAAACCTGAGGTGGTGGAAATGGAGAGAAAGAAAAGAGCCGATGCAGAGATAAAGCTGAAGGTAATTGAAGAAAGCCTCGCAAATATGTAAAGGTACAAGGGTCAGAGGTTTGACTCTGAATCGAAGATGCTGCTATTTGAAAAAGAGTTAGTCGGGAAAGACATTAGCTTGCATGATGAGTTTTTAACAGAATTAATAAAATCACTTCGAATAGATTTAAAAATGCGAGACAAACACTTCCCCCAAGTATTTATGAAAACATGGAAAAATAAATCACATCCTTAACTAAAAGGATTTTTTGAATAAGTACCAATTATTGGTACTTTTATAAAAAGAAATCCATGGCGCGCAATACTTCCATTTTATTAGGCGACCATTTTGAAGAGTTTATTTCTAATGAAGTATCATCTGGCAGATACAATTCAGCAAGTGAGGTCATTAGAACTGCTTTAAGGCTTCTGGAATCTCAGGAATCTAAAAAGAAAAATCTTAACATTGCTCTTGATGAAGGCGAGGGTAGTGGATTGGAAAAGAACTTTGATCCAAAAGCAAATTTAGAAAAGCTTCATAGTGAGTTTCTGTGAAACCGCTGCCCTTTGTTATTAGCAAAAAGGCAGTTTCCGATGTGCAAGAAATTTGGCTATACACAGTTGAAGAATGGTCTGTAGAGCAAGCAGATCGATATTATAAACTGATATTTGCTGAAATCAACTACTTCTGCAAGAATATGAATTCGGGCAAATTAATGGAGCATGTTCGAATAGGTTATCGGGCATCGAAAGTGAAATCCCATCTTATTTTCTAAAAGGTCGTAAATGAAACGATTGAAGTAATAAGAATTCTACATGAACGAATGGACATTGAAAATAGGCTTAATGAATAAGCAACTACGCACAAACTTCACTTTAAAACATCATTGTTGTTCGGGGAAAGTAAACAAATCAAGCTTGTAACATACATCAGGGCAATCCGTAAATCAGGCTAATCATGGTTCAGACAACTGCAGGCGCAACGACACCTCATGCCATTCCCTCTTTTGAACCATGATTTGCCTGATTTACCGATTTGACTGAAATTGATAGAGTAGATAATACTTTTGTTCTATAACACGGTAATATAGTCTGGAGAATGTTCACCTGGCTCAGGCTTTAAATTACCTGGAAGCATACCATCTCGAACCTGGATTATTATTAAACTTTGGCGCAAAAAGTCTTGCATTTAAGAGGCTGTATAACAGAAAGTTTATACGTCAGGGCAATCCGTATATCAGGCTAATCATGGTTCAGACACTGCAGGGCGCAACGACGCCTCATGCCATTCCCTCTTTTGAACCATGATTTGCCTGACTTACCTATTTGACTGACATTAATAAAGTAGATAATACTTTTGTTCTATAACACTCCAAGCCACCAGGCCGTTAATAAACCAGCATTGCGACTTACAAACATCACCTGCCCAGCAAATTTACCGGTAAAACAAACTCAAAGCGGTGACGGCCGCTTCCTCCATAAACATCTTTATCCAACAAATAACTATACCTGACCCCAAGGCTCAGGGGCAACTGGTTCCACCATTTTGTATCAAAAAACAGTTCCGTACCTGCAGAACGGAATTTCGCAGTAAACCTGCGCCGGTTGCGCAAAATGCCAGTAACACCGGTATGGTCATAAAATGTATTTGCCCGTACACGCAGGATATAGATGATGTTTCCAAATCCGGCATCGGGGTATGCCAGGGGAAAATGATAATTGAAACCCCATTTATTCATCCGGTACAAATTCTCTGATGTATATCCTCTCGAAAATGGAAAATTATTCGAGTAACTGCGTTGACTAAACGTGTCTTTCCCCTGGAAAGCCATGTTTAAGACGAGGGAGTGATTAACACCCAGGCCTGGCAAATACACATTGCCTGAGATTAAAAACTGCCGGGCTTTATCATTTGAAACGGCTGTCTTGTAGTTTAACAGTAACGATTGGGCGAACCTGGGGTAAATATGCTTTCTTGCCTGTTGTATCTGGTTATAAAAGCTTATGTAGTTATTAAGGTAACCGAACGAGCGGTTACCCAGGCTATCTTTGAAAACACCCCTGAAATTTGGTTGATTATAAACGTAATCCGTCCCAATGTTAATGCCGGAGTAATTCCTGCCTTTACTCAGGTTTAATGGGAGGCTTATTCCTGCCCTCCACTCCCATTCATTCCAATAGATACGCTGGTTCCGGAAGAGGCCCCTCCTGTCTGCCGCATAACTTACTCCTGCAGAAATGAACGGGAACAGCGCGCCGTAGGTAGCGTTAAAGCCCAGTTGCTTGTAGCGCTCATTTCTGTTATAGCGGAAATATAATTCAGACTGCAGGGTATTCAGTACATTTTCCCCGATCAGGGAGAACGAGAAAAGCGGGTCATTGATCAAAGGCCTCAATGTATGAAAATTCAGTAGACGGTACGACCTCGAATAACGCGACACTTGTGCGTTGCCTGCCGGCGTCAGGCTGATGTTATACCCGTCAAGAGCGCTGATGTTGAAGTTTGAAGGAGGCGCTGTAAATTCCGGCGCATTGATAGGTTGCCATTCGACATCATTACTGTTAACCTGTTGTAACCTCCGCCCGACGGAGGTAAATTGAGACCACATTAAAAAATTACCGTTTACAGCCGGCTGGTAATTGCCGGTAATGCCATCAAGAGCCCTGTGCTTTAACAGATATAACTTTTTGCTCGATATCACAAAAGCAAACACCTGGTCTTTTTGAAGATGGCTCGCCGAAAAATAAACGGTGTCATTGCGGATAAATGGAAAGCCAATGACATTATATGAGAAGGGAACCAAATACTCCGTATCTCCGTTGGAAGCATCAATGAGGGCAAGCGACATTTGGCCCAACGGATTTCTAATCGCAGTAACAACCTTGCCGGCGTTCAGAAATTTCGGATAGGTGTAAAATAGTTTCTGGTTGTTTGGCAGAACTTTAATTACCCGGCCATCGGTGGCGTTAAGAATATCCAGTGACGGAGTTCCGTTTGGATCAACCCGGACCGCTACAATCCTTGACCCGTCTTCACTGATATCAGGCGAAAAATATTTTGTGCGCGTTGTTACTGACCGCTGGCTGCCCGTGTTTACGTCCAGCAATTTAAGTGTACTATAATTTCTGTAGCCCCACCTCGCATCGGGGCGAAAAGAAGCATAGATGATCTTTCCGTTCCGGTAAGAAAAATGTTTATCCGGGGAAACATCTTTAACCCGGATCTTTTTTTCTTTATTGCCTGAACGACTTACAAAAACAGGTATCTGCCCGTAGCTGCTTTTCATAAAGATCACCGAACCGTCTTTAGTAAAAGCGGGGTATTCTTCGTCTGCAATAAAATGCCGGGAAGGAAAATGACCGGGGCCCGGCTCCGGCAATAACTTTTCTGCTTGCGTTTTAAAATGATTAATGGCGCTTTTTCTGAAAGAAACGTAATTGATACCGGAGTATTTTTTTACTGCCTTCTGAAAAGGATAAAAAATCCCTTTGTATGAAGCGGCGTCCTGTGTAACCTTCTTCCAGAAATCTTCTCCATATTTTTCTCTTCCGTAGGCCACTAACAGGTATCCGAGTGGATAGTGATCGGGCGTGTAATCTCTTAAGGAGCCATTGCGAAGCTTCATCCACGAATAATTTTTATCATCAGCCCATAACGAACGATACCCGTTATGAAAGTATGGAAGCCTTCCCCTTCCCTGCGGGGTAATGCTTGTTTCGTTAAATACGGCATCCCCTTCAAAAAACCAGTCTGCAATAACAAGGCTATTGGCGAGCGCCTGCCCTTCTTCACCGAAGAACATGCGAAACGCCCTCGAAAGCCCGGTATTAAAATTATTATATTGCTGCACGTGCCGGAATTCGTGTATCGCCAGGTGCTTATGCCATGGCAGGCTGCCGAGCCTGAAGCTGTTCTGGAAAGGCGTAAGGAAGAATTCACTTCGGAATGGACCAAGGGAAACATAGCCGTTTGATACCGTCGTCTCATGCTGCAATATCATATTCACCTTGCGCTGCCTGTCCCCGATGGAAGATTTGGTTGAACTGTTTAAATGCTGAACAATGCCAGCCACCTCCTTTGCAACTGAATCAAGGTCTTTTGGAAAAATCACCCTGACTGTTTCGTTATTCACCTGCCGCCAGCTCACGAATGGGGGATTGCCTCCAAACTGCTGCGCGCTGCCCCTTATTCCGGTTACTAAAACGACCATGCACAATATTGACCGGGATAATGAAAGCATATCACTAATGCAGGCGGTAAAGCGTGTTTTATTAAACATGCCTGCCCTGCAATGATAGAACAATCAGGTAAATTCTTCAAAAACAGGAATAATTAAATGATTATGATCAGAACCGTTAATTTTTGTAACGGCTCCCTTTGGATGAAGTTCAAACATGATGAAGAAAAAATAGTAAGATTGTACCGCCGATACCGGTGAATGTTGCATGAAGACAGCGTAGTTCTGCTGCAGAAATGTCGGTTTACTTTCAAAAAAATACTATGACCTTATTTGCTCTCGCGCTGGCCCCTGCAGTCGCTATTTTCTTCTATATCATTGCCAAAGACAAATACAACAAAGAGCCCTTCAGGAACCTCTTTGTGTCCTTCATATTAGGCGTATTCAGCACCATACCTGCTGTTTTACTGCAGCTTTCATTAAGGGCACGGCTTGAAAACTATTTTACCGAACATTCCCTGCTGTATTATGCTTTATTTGCTTTTGGCATTGTTGGCTTTAGTGAAGAATTCAGCAAATACTTAATGCTGAGGTATTACGCATACCGGCAAAAGGCCTTTGATGAACCCCTTGACGGAATTATCTACGGCGTAATGGTAAGCCTGGGTTTTGCCACGCTCGAGAATATCGGGTATGTAATGCAATACGGTCTGGGCACCGCAATCGTTCGCATGTTCATATCAGTTCCTGCTCACGCCAGTTTCGGCATTATCATGGGATATTATGTAGGCCTGGCCAAATTCAATAAAGCCAGGTCCGGGGGATATATTAGAGCGGGATTGTTTTTAGCCATGTTGTTCCATGGTGCTTTTGATTTCTTTCTGTTTATTCAGCAAAGCGAAGCAGTTACACAATATGTGTCCGTAGGGATGCTGTCTTTTGGAGCTTTAACCGCTTTTTATATATCGGTAAGGCTGTCTTTGCGCTCCATATATTTACACCAGGAGCTGTCAAGGATTGAGTTTGAAAAAAATAAGAACATATTGTTATAGCAACCGCGTGGTGAATGATGCCGCCCATATGAAAATCATATTCGCTAAAACCTGTTCGTATGAGTATCGAAGATTCAGTCCTGATAAGAATGGCGGGTATTGATGACGTCCCAATCATTCGTGGTCTTGCAGAAGTGATATGGCCTGCTACTTATCATCCAATTCTTTCTGCGGCTCAGATCCGTTACATGATGGAGCTGATGTACAGTGAGGCGTCTCTTTCAAATCAGATGAATGAGCATACATTCCTGATCGCCTCTTCAGGAGGCAGACCCGTTGGCTTTGCCTCTTACTCCGGGTCTGCAAAGCCGGGCACTTATAAGCTCCATAAATTGTATGTGCTTACGAGTACACAGGGGATGGGCCTGGGAAGGGCATTGATCAATTGTATTATTGAACAAGTAAAACGGTTGAATGCTACGGGGCTCGAACTGAATGTAAACCGCAACAATAAGGCGCGGCTTTTTTATGAGAAGCTGGGTTTTGAAGTGATAGGTGAAGAAGATATTGACATAGGAGAAAATTACTGGATGAACGATTATGTGATGCGATTGCAGTTATAGTAGTAGTTAGCCCCAATTTATGCTATTGCAAATACTTGTGGGCTGTAGTTTTACTTCTTAATTTATCAGTCTGTATTCATTCGATTTACAATATGATCTACTTTTGTCTAAATAGTCTAGTAAACCATAACTCGCTTTTGTATGAAAACTTTGTTATTCATCGTACCTTTATTCGTTTTCCCTTTCATCGCGTTTTCGCAGAAAGAGCAGGCAAATGCAACAATGGAAACAATGTCAAACACCATCAATCTCCATGGCGATAAACTAATAGGCACTTGCTTTATGGTTACTGAAGATGAAAAGCAGTATTTTGTTACTGTAGCACATCTTTTCAATCCATCTCATAAATCTGGAGACTTGGTTCCTGTTAAGATGGTAATTGAAAATCAACTGCAATCCTTTGATGCTAATGTTTATTTCCATGCAAACAGAAAAATTGACCTTGCCGTTTTTACATTATCTAAAAAAGTATCACAGAATCTGAAATTACCTGAAGAGCTTATGAAGAACAAGGAATTTTTCCAAAAGCTACTTCCGGGCAAAGGAATTTCAAGAGATAGTATATTTTCTCCTCCTGCTACAGATGTGTTCTTCTTTGGCTTTCCGTTAGAAGGCTTGGGAAATGAAATTTTCGGCTTGAAACTTCCCTTAGTTAAGAAGGCAATCATATCAGGATGGGTAAAGAATAGAAATGTTGATTTGTTGCTTTTAGATGGGCATGTTAATGTCGGATTTTCCGGAGGCCCGGTAGTTTCATATAATACATCAACTAAAAAGATGTGCCTTGTTGGCGTTGTGTCTGCCTATCTTCCCGAATCAATAGATGTAAAACAAAAAAAAGAAACGTTATCCGTCAATGCAAATTCGGGTATAATAGTTTGTTACGACAGGCGCTATATCGAAGAGATATTCACTAACAATAAAAAAGACCTTCGTTAAATAAAGACAACTATTATTTATTTGATTTTGCTAACAGCACTCTCTGATTCTCTACAAAAATCTTGTGCAAGTAGAGTCTTATAATATTACTGCCAACAACTCGATGTGCAGAGTCAGATTTTGTCCACGCGGAGAAACCGTTCCATTCAAAACGGCGTGTACGTTTAATTCCTTGCGAACAGTTTGAGCGTCCGCATCCTTGCCTTTGTAACAAAAAACCGAGGAGCGGGCCTTCACGTCCAAATCACGCAGTTGTGACAAATAGCTGATCAGGGTTACAAAAAGTTAGGTTACTTCCCCATAGCTGCTCTTTTCATTCTGTACGCCACGTCGTGACCCACATAATTTTCAATTCTGCCACCAATGAAATAAATGACCGGGGTAAGTATGACAGCCATCGTAAACTTATACAGGTAATTTACCACGCATATAGCGAGTACCAGTTGCCAGCTCCAGTTATTTCCGATCTTGAAGGCGATAAACAAAACGATGAAGCTATCGATGAACTGTGAAACCACTGTAGAGCCCGTAGCTCTGAGCCAGATCCATTTTTCGCCCGTAGCCGCTTTAATCCTGTGAAACACGGTTACATCAACTATCTGGCTGAACAGAAACGCTACAAGGCTGCCAAAAATGATCCACATTCCCTGCCCGAAAATACCGCTGAATGCTACCTGCATGTTTTGGATACCAGTGTCTGCCCGTGAACCTATCCAGAAGTCTGCAGGCGGTATATGAATGGCCAGATAAAACATCAGAAAAGCATAGGAAATAAGGGCGACCGCTATGTATGATATCCGCCGTACCGCCTTAGGCCCATAGTATTCGTTGACGATATCCGTCATAACAAATTCAAGGGGCCATAACAATACCCCGCAGGTAAGGTTAAAAGAAAGTCCCTTTTGACCAAACAAAGTAAGGTCGGCCGGGGGGAGTCCGAAAATTTTTTCAAGTGAAAAAATTTTTCCACCGATACATTCTGCGATAAGAGCGTTGGCAACAAAAAAAGCCGCAATAAAAATAAACAGGCGCGCTGGCTTATCTTCCGTTACAGAATGGATCATTTTACCAGTATAAAGAGTTGAATGATAAAGCAACTTAAATTAACAATGAATAACCATTTCGGGTGGATTGATCTCAACGGGCGTCCTTTTACGATTTTATAGCACAACCAGATATTTGTAACACTATTGATCAGGTATGATAAAATAAAACCTGCAATAATAAACGTTGACCGGATATTTTCATTTCCGCCAACATTAAAATAAAGGATAAGTAAGGCGATTGCCATACAGGCATTATAAATAAAAGCAACTTTCGACAGGAAAAGCAGTGTCTTCATAATTGTGCCGGGTGGTGGGGTTACTTGTTTAACAGTAAATCTACGATAACGAAATTAAAAAGGGCAGTGGATAGCTCTTTATAGGCTTAGGCAATTTTTTGGCATCATCATCCAAAAACTTCAGGGCCGTTATCACCATAGCTTACAGGCCTTTTGCCACCTTACCCAACATAGTAGTTTTATCATCATGTTTTTTATGTCTAGGCGGAATTTCCCGCATTTGCCGTTGCGTAACTTGCCCATTATAGTTTTCAGATATTCTTTCTTCGCTTCCTTTCTATTAAGTGTTTTACCGTCCCACCAACAGGTTACCAACAAAAGATTAAGAAAGGGTTAATTGACCTGACTCTTAATTCCGCAAGCTAAAAAGGCTATTCGCTTAAAACCCCCGACACAAAATAGTTTCAGGGGTTTACAGCGTTTTCAGTTATTCACTTGTCTAAGTGATTGCACAAACTTCTAACGCTGTGAAAGTACAACAATCCACT
>JBGSYC010000273.1:0-9753 GCA_041751095.1 Flavihumibacter sp. | reverse complement strand
AGAAGAAATATTTTGGCTAAACACCGCTTTGGTATTAAGGTATATAGTCATTAGATCAAGTTCGGGATGGATATCTATTGCTTGTATGCGTAACCCTTCTATAAAAATGATATGATCGATATAGTCGAACTGCTTATTTGTTGAAGTATTCATTCCACTTTGTTTTAAAGATTTCTGCATTCTTGTTTGCCACTTCAAGAATAATTTTCTCCTCAGCGTTGGTAAAGTTTAACAGATATGCTACGCTTAAGTCTGGTTCAAGCCAGATTTTGCCATTTGCATCTCCCTTCATTATATGAACATGTATGGGCTAATTATTTTCATTGCTGTAGAAAAAGAATCTCAGGCCATTAATTATTAACAATGTTGGCATGGAGTCCAAAGTTACTTTTTAAAGCTGATAATCCATGTTGGGAGATCATTATAAACTACCTGAATGTGCGACATCCGGCCGCAGATCAGGCAATTCATTCAACGGATTATTCCTATTGTAGTTCATTTATGTTGATTTTGGAAAACTTTTCGACATCATGCTGTTTTACCGTCGAATACTTCATCATCATTCTGAGTTTATGTTTGCGGCGTGACACACCTGCGTGATCGGATATCGGCACCTTCTGGAAGCAAAACAATAACATGGCAAAGACATGTCAAGGATTTGATTCACAGCGGGATCATTTCAATTTTGCTAAAAATTCTCCAAATCGCCCCTTTAAGGCCCAGCCTGGCCTTCGCGAAATCCGGCGAGCTATCCGATGAATTGAGTTTTAAGGGTATACAATAACTGATAACTAATAAGATGTGGGTAGGTTTATGAGATCGGTAACAATGATTTTAGAACGCGTACATCCGGACGGTTTGGGATTTATCCATTCGAATTAAGCAAACCCAGGGGGATTGGACTTTCTGATTAAAAATTTGAAGCAAGACTTTTGAGAGATCACGGTAGCATATAAAACGCCGTTAAAAACAGGACTCAATAGCATCCAGCCCCGAGTTGTTGATCCTCATCATATTTTGATGAGGATCGTGTAGTTGGTTAGAAATAATTTTGTTCAATGGTGAGCCATTTTTTAAATCGGGAAAGCGATGATTGCAGAAGCAAGCTGCCAAGAGGATTCTATCTATATTCAGCGGGATGCAAACGGTAGCTTGTTATAGAAAGAAATGTGCATCTCTAAACAGGAATATCTTGGTTGTAAAGATCTTCAGAGATCGAGCATACAGTCTTTGCATCCTTGAAACAGATGAACCTTTTGCCCTCAGAAATCAAAGCCATGCTTGAAAAAAGCTTTGCAGTTCTGTTCTATCAGAAGAAACCAAAGAATTATGTAAAGGGACCAGTACCGATTTACTTACGCATCACTGTGGACGGTCGGCCAAAAGAGCTTTCCATAAAGCGCACCTGGGATCCGACGCGCTGGAACAAAGACATGTGCAGGGCCATGGGCAGCAAAGAAGATGCAAGGTTCTTTAATGAGTTCCTGGGTATGCTCCAGTCAAAAGTTTATGAAGCAAGGCGCAAGCTGCTTGAATCAGGAATGCAAGTCACCAGCACCGCCCTAATGGATTTCATCTCGGGCAATGATCAGCGAGGCAAGATGCTGCTTGCTATTTTCCAGGAACATAATGACCGGATGAAAGCCCTCATTGGAAAAGGGTATGCCAAAGGAACCTGGGACCGATTTGACACAGCTTTAAGACTTACCCGAAAGCACATTTTACCAATCACATCCCCATTACGTATTACCTGGTAAGTGAGCTTTAGTTCCTGTGCTTTTAAGGCTGATAAAAAAAGAAAAACAGGTATTAAAATGCCTGCCTTCCGGATAAGATGGTGGTGTAAGCGCTGGCTTATTCGTTCTGAAAATTCTTTGTGGCTCCCGGCAATCTTGCACTCCCGGATCATCCAAAGAGTTAATGCAGGTAGCATGATAGTTGCTTTCATGGTGTGAAAAGTTTCTTATTGAAATTAGTATCACCATTATCCAATCACTAATTAATAAATACCTATCCATGATCGTTACCGGCAGGATTTATTTATTTTCGGGAATTTGCTCTGATAGGAGGTTGTGTGATGCAAAAAACAGATCCTGCTCCTGACGTATCAACGATTTCTACTGAACGACTCCACTCAGAAAGGCAGGGAATACTAAAAATATGCGGAGATGCACTGAGTGCAATTAAAGACCTGTATAGTTAGAAAAGATAATACCATCTCTTGGAAGAGCAAAGATGAACGATATATTTTCAAACCATTACAATAGCTCAATAACCGGGCTCAAAGTATTGCCCTTACAGAGCAAATAAGCCTATTAAATTTTCTCTACCGGCATGTTACCCCTACTGGGGTAAAAAGCCCAATTTCATTAGAAAGCGATCAATATCTTCTTTATTAAAGACCAAAGATGTGTTCCCAACGGTACCCGGGAGGGGTGGGGGCTTAAGAATTTAGATGTTAAATCTAAAACAAGTATTAATGGTCTTGAAGTATTTCCATTACAGCCTGTTTATATAAACGGCCGATTGGAATTTCGGTTGCATTCACCTGTACGAAAAGACCATTGTAACCGGAAATCTTGTTCGTAGAGACTATATATGAGCGATGCACTCTTAGAAACTTGTGTTCTGACAGCAGGTTTTCCATTGAACCGATCGATTGCTTAACAAGAAGGTTTTTGCCACTTATGAGGAAAAGTTTGACGTAATCCTTCCAGCTTTCGATATAAAGGATGTCATTTACAAAAACCTTCTGCATGTTCTTATCTACTTTCAGGTACACAAAAGCTTCAGGATTGGGTTTATAGTCATTAGTTTGACTTATTGTTTCCTGGCCCATCAACCCTTTTATTTTAGTAATGGCTTTTACAAAACGCTCAAATGAAACCGGCTTGACCAGGTAATCCACCGCATTCAGCTCGTATCCTTCCACCGCATAATCGCGATATGCGGTAACAAATATAACTTTAGGGGGATGCGATAAATTTTTTAAGAATTCAGTGCCGAGCATCTTCGGCATTTTAATATCAAGAAAAATAACATCTACTGTTTTTTGATGCAAAACATCCAATGCTTCAATAACATTCTTGCATTGTGCCACAATCTCCAATCCATTGATTTGTGAAATATGTGATTGCAAAACCTTTAAAGCAGGGGGTTCGTCATCAATTAGTAAACAACGGAGTTTCATGGTGCAGCTTTTTCAGCAACCGGTAAAGAAATAACAAAAGTAGTGGGATAATTAATTGTATCATTCATTAAATCTATTACTAAAGAAACCATAAAAAAATTCCCCTCATCAGCCATTTTAAGTTCATGTTTGTCAGGGTATAAAAAAGCCAGGCGCTTTTTTACATTTTGAATGCCAATGCCTTTTTCACTAACCGGTACGAACTCGTTTTTGCTGTTCACTATCTTACATCTCATTGTCTGCTGTTTTACCGCTATATCCACACTTAACCAGGGTTTTTCCAATTGCTCAGAAGTGCCGTGTTTAAATGCATTTTCTAAAAAAGGCAGCAATAAAAGCGGCGCTATGTATTTATCCTTTATATCACCTTCAATGTTCAACGATATTTCAATTTTATTACCGTATCGTTCTTTTTCGAGGTCAATGTAATTTTTCATCACTTCTACTTCTTTTTCCAGCAATACTTCTTCTGCTTTGCAATCGTACAGCATATAGTTTAGCAGAGATGAAAGTTTTAGAATCATCCCTGGTGTTTTAGGAGAGTTTTCGAGGGAAAACGAATAAATATTGTTCAGCGTGTTGAACAAAAAATGCGGATGCACCTGTGCTTTCAGCAATTGCAGTTCGGCTATTACTTTTTCCTTTTCCGCCAGCATCCATTCCTGTTGCTTTCTGAACCAATATTTGAATAAAATAATCATGCTGGTAATTCCTGCTGTTGTCGTCAATACTAAAAAGCTTACCGTCTCCCAGGGATTTTTACTAACAGACTCATAATGCAGGGCGTCCCGAAGGGGAATGAAAACATAAGCCCGAAAAAGATAATTCAGAAAATAACCGGCAATAAACCATAGTAAAATAATAATGCCGAATTGGGTGTATTTTCCTTTTAACAGAAAGTGCGGCAGTACCCAATACATGAGGGGATAGCAATACAGTATTCTTATGGGCATCCACATAGAAGAGGTAAAAATCCAATTCGCTTCTGAATCCGGGGTCGTTATTTGCCAAAAAAGTGCAAAGAACAGGGTATGCAGTATCCAAAATGCGACATGCCGCCATACACGATATTTTTGAGAAAAGATGAAATCATTTGGATTGTATATGTCCATCTTGTATGGCTTACATTACACAAAGTAAGAATTTACTACGGTTTGCATTACCCTAAACATGTAAAATTAGGCGGACTACGTTTTTTTACGATGAACTGCAGTATTCCTTAATAAACGCCATCGGACTATTCTTCCTGCTATACTTCTAAAAATTTGTATGCTAAGCGATTAGCTGGAAAAACGTATACAGTAGTTTCTACCTTTTCATGGCGTTTAAATTATTCGTATTCTCAAATGTAAATAGGCAGCCGTCCGCGGTGGATGAGCCGGTTTTTATTAGGCTTCACCACCAAACCTGCTATTTAGGTGGGTTTAATGATAGGATGTAGACGGTAAACGATATGAATCAAAAAATAAGATTTAAAAAAAGAGTAACGCTTATGTATAAGTTTACTTATCTCATGGCTACTTCCGGACACACCATCATCTTTTTGTCAGACAAGCCACCGCCCGGTAAACAATAAAGAATAAACTATGGTGATGAATGCGCAAGACTCCGGCTTTAAAAGCAGGATATATTCGTCATCATACTAAACAAGTCACTCACAATAAAATAAATCACGATGAAAATTATAATGAGATTATTCTCCCCCTTGTGGCTGGTTTTATGCGGCCTGCTTGTTTTGGTTTCCTGTAAAAGAGATTGGCAAGATTTGATAGGAAAACATGGTAAATCAGACGGCTATCCAAAGCAAACCAAAACCTATTCCTCGGATGTACTCACCGGTTGGATAAAGTTAGATCTACAATTGTTAAGAACTAATGCTGCCAAGCTCAATAATTTCGTGATGATGCACCATTGGGCCTACAGCAGCATTGCCTTGTATGAAGCGGTAGTGCCCGGCATGCCTGGATACCAAACCCTGGCAGGGCAGTTGAAAGAAATGCCAGCAATGCCTAAAACCGAACCTGGAAAGGCTTATCACTGGCCCACCTGCGCCAACACGGTTTTGGCTGCGATGACCCGTTATTTCTATATGGATAGTGTTACACAAGGAGGTAAAGACTCCATAAAATTACTGGAAGATGCCTTTTATTCACGCTATCAGCATGAAGTGGATGGGGCCACCTTTGAACGTTCAAAGTTTTTTGGTAAAGAAGTAGCGGATCGGGTCTTTAAATGGTCGCAAACGGATGGATTCTTAACCAGGCATCCTGCATACATTTTGCCCATCGGTCCGGGGCAATATGAAAGAACGCCTCCTGATTTTCAAGCTCCGCAAAGGCCTTACTGGCATACGAACCGCCCCCTGATGACCGGCAGCGTGGAAGCTTCAGCGTTGCCACCCCCGCCTGCATTCTCAACCGACCCGTCATCCCCATTCTATGCTATGGCAAAGGAGGTGTATGATGTGTCAAGTACACTAACTAGTGATCAAAGAGCACAGGCCATATTCTGGAGAGACGTGCCGGGTGGCGGGCATGCCCACTGGCTTTCCATTTTTTTGCAGGTGCTGTACACGGAAGGAAATAATGCTATGCTGGAAAAGGCCGCACTGGTTTATGCAAAAATGGGCATAACACAGAGCGATGCTCGGATCAGTTGCTGGAAATGGAAATACGCCTACAACCAGTTAAGACCAATAACCTACATCAATGCTGTCATAGACCAGGAAAAAGATTGGGTACCCGTTATCAATACGCCAAACCACCCTGAGTATCCGGCTGCACATTCCAGTTTTTCAGCTCCCGGAGCCGCCGTGCTAACTATCGAATTTGGCGACAACTACGCCTTTACTGACAACACCTACGATTTTATTTCCCTGGCTGCGCGAACTTATCGGTCCTTTAACCATGCTGCATTGGACGCAGGTGAATCGAGGGTGTTTGGCGGGATACATTACCAGCCCTCCGTTGCCGCTGGCCAAATTCTCGGGAATGCGGTTGCAAAATATATGTACGATCATATCAGGTTTAAGAAAGGCGGATGAAACAGTTTAGACCTGATATGTTAAAAACCTGTCAGGTCTTTTTTTCTGTTAATTCTGTTTGTTTAAGTGAGTGATGTTTCAATTACTCAAAATTTATAAAAGGATTTTATTTTTGTCATCAACCCATCCTTTTTTCTTCGGGATACTTCCACTTCTTTACCATTAGATAATATTAAACTTCCGCCTTCACCGCGTATGTATTCTTTGATATGCTTCAGGTTTATAAGAAAAGATTTGTGGGTCCTTACAAAATTACAATCGGATAATAGTTGCTCGTATTCATGAATAGGTTTAGAAGCACATATCACCGCGCGTTCTATAAAATAAAAATTGGTGTAGTTTCCATTGGCTTCACAATAAATAATTTCATCAATTTCAACCACCTGAAAGCCTTTAAGTGAGGGGATGCACAGTTTCATTTTTTCACAACCGGGCCTGTGTTGTAGGTTATACAGCAATGCTTCAATTGTTTCGGTATCTTTTTTTAAATCCGGAAAAGCGCTTTTATCCAACCTCTTAGCTACTCTTTGTACTGCTGCTATCAGCAAATCTTCATCCACCGGCTTCAATAAATAATCCACAGCGCTAAAATGAAAAGCCTGCGTCATGTAATTATTATGTGCGGTAATAAAGATGATCTCAAAATTTATTTCAGTAAGGTCATTCAAGAGGTCAATCCCGTTTTTCCCGGGCATTGCAATATCCAGGAAAACAAGTTGCGGTTTTAATAAAACTATTTGCTCATTAGCCACCTCCGCATCACTGCAGCAACTAATTACTTTTACTTCCGGACAATTCAATTGCAGAAGTTTCTGCAGGGAAGTAAGGCCTCTTTGTTCATCATCTACCAGCAAAGCTTTGATCATGATTTATACATTTAAATCAATGGGTATTGTTAACTTCACCAGAGTACCGGTTTCAAGATTGCCTGTCAAAAGAGATTTGTCTTCTATAACTATACTGCATTGCAGGTTATATCTTTCATTCAGAAGCTGAATGCGGTTTTTGATATTAGATATTCCAACCGAATGCTTTAGGTCGCTGGCGCCTTCTTTATTTTTTAAGGATTTTGCTATACCCATACCATCATCCTCGATACTGCACACCAAATGTTTATTCTCTTTTTTAAAATACACATCAACGGTAACTTCGCTTTGAGAATTTGATGTTCCGTGCCAGATAGCATTTTCGATAAAAGGTTGAATGAGCATGGGTGGCAAGATTGTTTCGTTCAAATCCAGTTCTTCATCGGCAGATATATGGCAAGTAAAAAGGTTGTTACGTACCTGTTCCATTTCTCTATATCGTTGCAGGTAATCAATGGCATTTTTTAAACTAATAAAAGATTGGGTTGATTGTTCTAAAGTAACCCTTATCAGATGGGCAAATTTGGCTATGAAATGGGAAGCTTCTTTATTTTCGTTATGCAATACCATTTCCCGTATGCTGTTTAAGCTGTTGGAAATAAAATGCGGATTCATCTGTGCATGCAGCGCTTTCATTTCTGTTTGGGCAAGCAACTTATCAAGGTTAGCTTTATGCCGAATCTGCCTGATCCTGAACCGGTATAAATAATTTATAGAAGCTAACAACAAACCAACGAGACCAATTAGAAAAGGTATCGTTTTCCAAAATGGAGGTTGTATATAAAAGCTGAAGTTCTGTTGTAGTTGTTTCCCTGATTTGCCATGCACACTAATTTGAATCAGATATTTTCCTTCCTGCAAACCACTAAGGTTAATACTTCTTTGCTCTCCTACATGAGTCCATGTATGCGCATTGTTTATTTTGTAAGCGAAATTATAGTTCTCGTTTTCGTAATCAATAATAGTATAATGCAGTGAAAGATTGTTTTGATTTCTTGCTAGTCGCATGCCCGAAGATGGGTGGAAAAACGTTTGGCTATTATTGATAGCCAGTTCCTGAATGTAAAGCGTATCATTGGTTTTATACTTTCCTTGCGGCTGATTGCTAAATTTCACCAAATGATTTCTACAAAATAAATAATATTGACCGGTTTCTGCATCGTAATAAATGTGCCTGCCAGTCGGTGGTTCGTCCGGGAATCCATCGGTATGATCATACACCGCCATTTCTTTTGTTTTGGTATTGAATTTTGTAAGATGGTTTGGGCTGCCGATCCATAAAATGTTTTCGATAACAGGACTTAAGCAATTCAATACGGGTGAGGGAAGTCCATCCTGGATGGTATATTGAATAAATTTCTTATTCTTTATTTGATATTCCAGCAAACTATTATCTGCATTGTGCAGCCACAATGAACCTTGGGCGTCTGCACTCATGGTCAATATATCGTCATTGTATTTATGTTCACCGCCATACACAGTTATCAACATATCGAACAACTGTTTTTTATTATTCCACCTGGCAAGCGAATGACCACTCAACCAAACATCTCCATAGGCATCATAAACAATTCTTTTAACCATATCAAATGGCAAGGCGGGCTTTGTTTCAGAAGTAAATAGTGTGAAACTATGGCTGGCTATATGATAACGGACTACTGCTCCACTCAATCCAAAACAAAACCATGCATAACCGTCACTTCGTGCAGGTGCCAGCATGGCGATTATACGAGGAAACTGCGGATAGTCCTTTTCATATAACACTTTCCCATACCGATACGAGCGGGTATCAAACCACAATATGCCTGCATTTGTTGCCAGCCACAGTGTATCTGTATGATACATTTGGATAGAACCTATTTCATTCCACATGTTGTCTCTTCCGTAAAATTCAATCCGCTTTATCACATTCATGGTGGTTGTATCTATAATGACCAATCCGTTGTAGCGTGAAAATCGTGTCAGATATAATTTATCTTTATAGCGAAAAGCATTTTGAAATCCGTGAAATGCATTATCATAAGTAGCTTGAGGGTAATGCCAGCTTTGTAATACAGGACGAATTAATTTTTGCTGCAATAAACCTTTGGAAGTAGCCACCCATAATCTTTTGTCCTTATCCAAAAAAAGATAATTGATCTTATGGCTGGCTAGGAATTTTTTTGGCTTGCAAATGATTGTGCCTTTACTTCTATCCAGATGAAAAATAAAAAAACCTGTATTAAAGCAGTTTATAGCAAAAGTATTTTCATCTATTATTTCCAAATTACTTTCCCAGCCTATTGCCCGATGCGGCTGAAATGGAAGAGGTGATGTAACCCTTTTATTTTGGGAATGGTTATAATAAACAACACTATCTTTCAAGTAATAGAAATAAATAAATTCATCATCGCTTAATTGAAGTTTGCGGATCCATCTGTCATTTGAAAATAAATTGGGTGGATATAGTTTCTGTAAGTCTTTCTCGTGGATTGCATCCGGTGTAAATTTTTCTTTTTCTGCATCATAGCTGGCTAGTGTCATGTCACACCTGAATTGACGGATAAAGTCTCATCAATCTTATTCTGGCATCCTCACATGTAAATTGCCACTTGACTTTAGCTTCTTTATTATTTCTGTGTGCTTGCCATGCAAGTACTTCCCGCTTCATCGTT
>JBGSYC010000272.1:0-8029 GCA_041751095.1 Flavihumibacter sp. | reverse complement strand
GCTCCTTCCACGATTGCACATGCTGAGACATCTGTTGATAGAGAGAATTTTGACTTTTGGTAGACATGGTTAAATGATTTATAAATCAAAAATAACCTATAGGTCTATCTGTGGCAACATGTATCTGGTCTAATGTTTACGATTTAATATCGTAAACGTAAAATCTGCCTTGGGTTTGTTATTAGCTCCTGAACTGTCTGTCTTTTTACAAGAATATATTGTAAGTAAAATAAGCGCAATAGTTATTGAGACATACTTAGACATTTTTGTTTTCATTATACTGTCATTTAAAAATTCGGTATGGGTGTTGTAAAGTCTTCAGTAACAGCTTTGCAGATAAAGGCCTTCCCCTATGTTTATTGCCTGCCGCACAACTTTTTAAGTAAAAACTGTCAACAACTGACAGTTTATTAGTCGCTCCGCCATAGCCAAGCCACATGTTGTGTATTTGTTCTATTTTTTCCAAAATCCAGTAAGATTGTAGCTAAAACCAAAGCCTAACCAAGGTCTATTATTAAAGTTCCAATTTTTTGCATTTCGTCCGAAACCAACATCAACTCCTAAGAAAGCACCAAATTAAAAATTGTATAGGGTGAGCATTGCTCCAACACCTAGTGATAAAATCCCAAGGGTCGCTTTTTCTTCTTTTTTAAATGGCATCCTGCCTACGGTTGTTGATACAGAATCCAACGTTGAAGATGATAAACTTAGAAAACCTCCCACAGTGACCGATAAATTTGCCAATTCTTTTATTGTGTTGCCTTCGTAACGAACACGATATTTTCCGAGTTTATAACCTCCGAAAAAGCCGATATTGAGGTCGCCTGAAAATTCTTCTTTTACTTCAATCTTGTCCTTTGTATATCCAAACCGTAGTTTGAACGGTATGGTTATTGGGCCATATTCAATCCCCTTTTTCCTAAAAGCAACAAAATCTCTATTCTCTAACTTGATGGAATAATCTGCATTTTTTTCGTATCTATCGACTAAATAATAATCAATAGCCGTAGTGTCATTCTTTTTGAAAACTTCTATTATAAATCCACTGTGGATGAACCAATCTTTTGTGGTATCAGAAGCATCATTAGTCTTCCATAAGTTTAGGGTCGTGTCAGATTTTAATCTATAAATAGTATCCTTGGATATATAATTTCCGTTACAATCCAATTTCTTTGTTCTGGTCTTAATTCGGGTGTTGCCATCAAGTTCTGGGAAGTCATTCAGCCAGTAATTTACATGTAAGATGGATTTATCCTTTTCGTCAACTATGATATTTGCAGAGCCATCCATGGCTGTAAGTTCCTTAGTAATTGTTTTGTCAACTTTGTAAACTCCAATGCTTATCAAAGTGTCTATTTTCGTTATGGTATAGGTTACGTCACCGTTTTTCTTTGTGTATTCCTTTTTGACAATGTGTCCAGCAGGAATAGTATCATTGCAATCTTTCACTTTCACTGTTTTCAAGATTGTTCTGTCTGACGGTATTTCTACTCGATTGCGTGTTTCATATGTCTGTGAAAAGCAAATTTTTGACCAGAGCGTAAATAATCCGAAAGTCATTAGTTGTTTTAGTTGCATACCAAGTAGTTTTTAGTATTTGGTTATAAAAAACTTTATTGTTTTGCTTTCCACACTTTTCCTGGTTCAAGCGTCCGGGTTTGTACTGGAGGATTGTTTACAGGCGGGTCTTTCCTTTCATACAACCCCGGAGAGGAAGATGAATAAGATGAGTTGGAAGAACTATTGTTTGCCGAGCTTGTGCTTGTGTTTCGGGAGGCATTAGACGAACTATTATTTGTGGTACCTGAGCTTCTGTTTTGATTGGCGCTGCTATTAGAACTGCCGAGGATTGACTTGTTTGTGTTGAAACGACTTTCTCCGGAATTGTAGCCATATTTATCTTTATTGGTAGTCGTTTGCGAAAACCCTACCAAACCAATGAGACTGAAACCAAAGAGGAAAAACATTTTCTTTTTCATACTTGAAGATTTAATTTGATTAAAAATGTGTATTAGAGAT
The DNA here is from genome assembly GCA_041751095.1 of Flavihumibacter sp. GTDB lineage: Bacteria > Bacteroidota > Bacteroidia > Chitinophagales > Chitinophagaceae > JADCRZ01. The sequence continues at coordinate 6,010 of JBGSYC010000272.1, read as the reverse complement.
TGTAGAAATTTTTACGACCTTTTAAAATTGATTCTTGTTTACCAAGACCAGAATTTTTAATTTCCTTTCTTTATACAGTTTACAATAAACCTGTTTGTATTTTTATTCTTCTTTCTGCTCAACCTTCAACGGTCTCTCTTCATTCAACTATCAATTTTCTTCATCTAAATTATACATCACATATAATTTTTTGTAGCCATACTTTACCAAACGGCCTTTTCAGTTTGCAAAAACCCTGTTACACTTTGACAGGCTTTGTGTATAGCGTTTTTATTCTGGTTCAAATAATTTCCTAAACCCGTTGTAAAATTTCTTCTAATTTTAGCGACATCCAATAGCCTTTTACGGCTAATTTTTACTCCTGATTTCACTTTAACTTTAAAATAAATTCATATCTTAGTTAGGCAATCAATAGTATGCCATCTAAAATCATTACTTATACAGGCCCTTATCAATGATGTTTATTACCGCTCCAGGGATATAGATACCAGGGAAGTAGTGCAACTATTGCGTCAAGCTGAAGCCATTCCCCAAAAATTATTGCCTTTTAAAGGAATCCTTCATGTTATTGACTATACCCAACGCAGGCATGTAGGTATTAGCGGTCCTTGCAAAAATATGATGGGCTTTCATCCCAAAGAGGTTCTAAACAATGGATTGGATTTTGTGATTGACATTTTTCAAAAAGATGATTTTAAAATTTATAATGAAACCATTTTTAGCCAAACGGCTGCATTTCTCAAAAAGACTCCTCAAAACGAACATGGAGACTATATATTTTCTTTCATACAGAATGAGAAAAGCGGATGGCAAATGGATGAATATGTTTAAACAGGGAAACTATATTACCGATCCGAAAACCAAACTGCCTTTGTACGGAATCGCTATGGTTACAGATATTACGCCACTGAAAAAGGATACGTGCATGCTCTTTTCTATTGATAAAAAAAGAAATGAGGGCGGCTCGTTCAACTATAACAATATCCTCACCGGTTATTATTATCCCGATCCTGAAGAATCGAGGCTGTCAAGACGTGAAAGAGAAATAGTTGGCTGGCTGGCAGAGGGTTTTAGCAGTAAGCACGTAGCCGACAAGCTTTATCTCAGTGAAAGCACTATTGTTAACCACAGAAAGAACATTCTAAAAAAAACGAACACAAAAAATGTAGCAGAATTAATTCGATATTCTATAAACAAAGGGATTATCTAAAAACCTCTCCGGCGAAAGACAACAGAATTTTATTAAAATCCTCTGGTTGCTCCTCGTTAATAAGATGACCTCCATTTTCTATCAATAAAACTTTATTGTTCCACAGTGCAGGATAATCGTCAAGATAATCAATCTTTAATAAGTGTTTCATCTTTTCCAAACACCACACATACCGGGAGCTTCCAGTTTTTAATATTTTCCAACTCATCGGTTAAATCTCCTTCTATTGAAGCTTTGGCCAATTCTTCTCTAAAAGAAGGATCAGTTTTCCTATAACTTTCAATGTATCTTAGGGCTATTTCTTTATTCTTCATATGGCAGAACACAAACCCCTGTAACTCTTCATCAGATGGATTTGCTGCAGTTATTACATGACCGTCCGGGCCTGGAGTTAATATCTCTGATGCCGGAAAAGAATGGTTTACGATGCAAGGGCTTGCCAGCATAATACCGGTGCAACCTTGTAAAGGAGGAGTTATTTCACCTATGATGTTTGTTCCGTAAGAAATACCTGCCAGTACATATCTTTCAAGCTTGTAGTTATCTATTAATTTGCTTACAAGCTGTGCTAAATTTCCAGGTCTGTAACCGGTCGCATCATTTCGAAGCCATTTTGACTTGCCATGGCCCGGTAAATCAAAAGAAAGCAACCGGTATTTATCCACCAATTCCTCGTTCTCTAATTGCGGCAGCCAGTTGTCCGAAGACATGGAATTACCATGAATAAACACAATCGTATCTTTTCCTTTACCAGCGCTTTTTGTTGCTAAGGATACTCCATTTAAATTGATTAGTTGATGTTCAACCATTTCAAAAGTGCTTTTTGTTAGGTCTACAATTTAGGAGATTTAGCGACTTGTTTACTCATTAAGGTTAGGACTTCAGAAGTCTCTTTTTAGAGAAAATTATTGAGGCAATAGTTCCATCAATCATCTGTAATTTAAAACTTTTAGCGGGAAATAAATTCAAATTATATCGCAGCATTCCTTCGCTTCAAACTATGTATTGATAAGCAGTACAGAGTAGGTTGCTGAAGTGTATACCGTAATGAAGATACAGGGGTACTAACTAACGCAACTTTATTTTTCTATGGTTTTTGTAATTCTCTTACCGGACGCACTCCTGCTATCAATTATGATGTAAGTGATCCGTTGGAACACTTACATCAACCGAAGTTCAACCATTTCAAGAGTGCTTTTTGTAAAGTCCACAATTTAGGAGATTTAGTGAGTTGTTTTCACTCTAACGCTATCGAATGAGCTGTAATAAAGCAAAATTCATCCTTTATTAAAAAGTGCCATTTAGTTTCACAAGAAAAAATACCAAAAGATTAGGTGTTTTGTTTAAAGTTTCACGGCAGCCTGAAATAAACTACTAATTTTCTTCATCTAAATTATACATCACTATAACTTATTATATTCATACTTTGCCAAAGACTGTTTTCAGTTTGCTAAAACCCTTTTTCACTTTGACAGGCTTTGTGCATTTCCTTTTTTTATATTTTACTTTTGTGTTATGGAAAAATGGAATAAAATAAAGCCCGTTGTGATTTTTATTTGGGCGTTATTGCTGTTTCATTTTCGGATGCCGGCACGGATAACCAATACAGGAAGATTGATTCACTTCTTTTTTTGCTGAAGGAAACAAAAGAAGATACTTCTAGAGCGGAATTGTTAAGTACCGTTTCGCAGGGCTACTTTCCTCTCAATCCCGACACGGGAATGCAGTATGGCAGACAGGCCCTTCAACTCTCGCAAAAGCTGACCTGGACAAAAGGGATAGCCCTTGCGTATAATGCCATTGGCGCTAACTATTGGGCAAAGGCTGATTACGTTAAAGCACAGGACAACTTCCTGAAAGCCCGGGATTTTGCCCTTGACATAAATGAGGCTGGCTTGTTGAGCCCTATTTATCATTCTTTAGCCATCAGCTATTTTCCTTTCGGCAATACGGATAAAGGCGTTGAATACCTGCAAAAAGCACTGGTAATAGGGCAGCAATTGGGGAATTATAGCCGGGTGATGGGCATTAATCATAACCTTGCCGAAGTGTATGAAGGGAAAGGTGATCACCGTACGGCGCTTTCTTATTACCTCAAAGCGTTGCCTGCCGCTTTTACTGCACATCACCAGCTTGGTATTGCCCATACTTACCTGAAAATAGGGACGCTGTATACGGCCTTAAATGAAATAAACAAAGGCCTGCAATACTTGCAAAAATCATTAGCAGCAGCGAAAGCTATCAATGAACAGCCGGCCGTTGCGCTTGCGCTTATCAGCATTGGTGAAGCTCACCGTAAGCAGAGCAATTATACCAAGGCCAAAACGTTTTATGATTCAGCGCTGCTTGTGTCCGCAACTTTCAAAGGAAAGTTCTTCAAAGGTGAGCATGGTGGTTATTTGTTCAGAGCTGGAGAACTTTACCGGGCAAAGGCGCAGTGGGATAAAAAACAGGGCAGGCCAGAACAAGCCTCCTCCGATTACCGGCAGGCAGTAGCCTATCTGAAACAAGGGCTTCAGGTTTCCGGTTCTGTACAGGACTGGGTCGCCATGCGTGACCAGGCGCTGCTTTTATCAGACGTTTATCAGGAGTGGGGAAACGGTAAAAAAGCTTTGCAGGCGTTCAAGCAATACATTACTTACCGGGATAGTGTCATGAATATTGAAAAAGCAAAACAAAGAGCTCAGCATGAAATGAGGGTGGTGTATGACGACTCTCTATCTTATTTGAAAAAGCTGCAGGAAAAGCAGCTTTATATTCTGGCACAGGAAAACAGGCTCAATAAATACAAAGTCAACCAGGTGTGGTTGTTTTTTGCAATTACTGTGATAGCCCTGACGTTGGTTGGAAGTATCTTTTTGCATCGTTACCGTCTTCAGAGAGTGCAGATACGGAACGATCTCCAACAGGAAAAACTCCAAAAGCAATTTCGGGAAGCTGAACTTCAGCACCGGTTAAATGACATGACGCTTACGGCTTTCCGCTCGCAAATGAACCCGCATTTTATCTTTAATGCGTTAAACACCATTCAAAGCTATGTCTTTGCAAATGACAAACGAATGGCTGGAATTTATCTTGGAAAATTCAGTGAGTTGATGCGAAAAATACTGGATCATAGCAATAAGCAGGCAATAACACTGGAAGAAGAAATGGAAATGGTGCAGTTATACATTGATATAGAAATAGCAAGGTTTGGCAACAGTCTGAATGCAGAAATTCAAATAGATGCAGGTTTGAATACAGAAGATATACTAATTCCGCCCCTCCTTGTGCAGCCACATGTTGAAAATGCTATTAAACATGGACTGCTTCACATGGCCGGTGAAAAAATATTGTTGGTAACTGTAATAAAATCAAATGACCAAAAGGATGTTGAAATAAGGATAGATGATAATGGCATCGGACGAAAAAAAAGTTGGGAATACAACAAAGACAGAACCAATCATAACTCTTTTGCAAATGCCGCCAACGAAAAAAGAATTCATTTGATGAATGAGTTATCGCATAATAAAATACGGCTGAACGTCATTGATAAGAAGAATGCAGACGGTTCTTCCGGCGGTACACTAGTCGTTCTTTGTATTCAGATGGTATCCTCTGCCGTTCCCTCAAACATTCTAAAATAGTGAGCCATTATGGTAAAGGCAATTATCATTGAAGATGAAGAAAGAGCTGCTAGTTTACTGGAAGAAATGCTGAAAGAAATTGAGCCACGGATTGAAGTGGTAGATACATGTGCTGACTTGCCTACAGGCGTTAAGAGCATTCGACGTTATTCTCCTTCAATCGTTTTTCTGGATATAGAGCTTCCTGTTTATAGCGGCATACAACTATTGGATTTCTTTAACACTGAAGAAATAAACTTCCATATCATTTTTACTACGGCTTATAATGACTACGCTGTGAGAGCTTTTGAAATGAGTGCGGTGGATTACCTGATGAAACCCATACAGGAAGACAAGCTTAGAATTGCTATAGGCAAAGCGTTGTCTAAACAGACAGATACCAAATTAGAAATTTTGCCATTATTGAAACAAAACCTTGCACCGGGAAATAACAGGCGAATCGCAGTTCCTGTAGCAAATGGACTCGAAATTTTGAACGTAAAGGATATCTGTTATCTCAAAGCGGAAGGCAGCTATACACAAATTTTTTTTGTTGCAAGTCCCAATCTCCTGGTAAGCAAAAATTTGAAGTATTTTGAATTTATTTTATCAGGGTGTGAAAACTTTTTAAGGGTACATAGAAGCTTTATTGTCAACCTGAATTTTGTCAAAAGAGTTATACGAAAAGATGGCGGAATACTTTGCCTTGAAAACAAAACAGAGCTTCCCATTGCAGAAGACAAGCTGGAAAAAGTCCTTGAGCTCCTTCAGAAAATTTGAATTCTAAACAGGATTTCGCCCAGAATTACATACCGGTCATTGTAAAATTTACTTCAAGAGAACAAATAATGAAAAGACAAGAACCGCTTACAACTACGTTGAACTTATCATCAAACGCGTTTCACTATGTACTTTTCATTTCCGTCTGTAAAGCGCTCATGTAGCTTAAAAGCCGTTCCCGCTTTTTACATCCGGAATCCCCGTAAAAATTCTTCAACGGTCATTCTCTTTTTTCCTTCCAGCTGTATGTCTTTAAGAAGGAGGAACCCGTCGGTACAGGCAAACCTTATAAAACTTTTCTTATCTGATTCAAATTGACCAGGTGGTATACCAGGAACTGCTGATTGCTTTTCTGCCTTGTAAACCTTAAGCATTCTTTCATTCAGGTAAGTAAAGGCCCCGGGAAATGGCGACA
>JBGSYC010000271.1:0-2762 GCA_041751095.1 Flavihumibacter sp. | reverse complement strand
GGTTCATTTTGACCTGATGTATACTCCTTTAAGGCATCTTGGTTATAAAAGCGTGGTCGTAAACGTAAGTGACGTATATGCGATGAACGGTACCCCTACACAAATAACCCTAAGCATTGCTTTCAGTAACCGCTTCAGCCTGGAAGCACTGGAAGAATTCTATGAAGGGGTTTATGCGGCGTGCGAAAGGTACAATGTTGACCTTGTGGGCGGTGATACAACATCGTCGCAGAAAGGATTTGTGATATCTGTGACCGCAATAGGTGAGGTTGCTCCGGATAAATTTGTGAAACGCAGCACTGCACAAAAGGGGGATCTTATTTGTGTCAGCGGTTATCTTGGAGGGGCTTTCCTGGGCCTCACCTTACTGGAGCGTGAAAAGAGGATTTACCTTGAGAACCCCAAAATTCAACCCGACCTCGAGGGAGAAAAGTATATCGTGGGGCGCATGCTTAAACCCGAAGCCCGGAAGGATATTATCGAGTTTTTCGAGACGGCCACTATATTGCCCACATCGATGATGGACGTGAGTGATGGCCTGAGCTCAGAAATACTTCATATCTGTAAACAAAGCCAAGCAGGATGCGTTTTATATGAAGAAAAAATTCCGGTTCACGAAGAGAGCCGGCAGGCAGCTTTCAAATTCGGCCTTGACCCTACCGCTTGTGCGCTAAGCGGCGGTGAAGATTACGAATTATTGTTTACGCTTAAACAGGAGGATCATGAAAAATTGCTCCTTAATGAAGAGATAAGCGTAATCGGGTATATCACGGAAGCTGTTAAAGGCGCTAATATTATTACAAAAGGAGGTAATACCTTTGCAATAACGGCACAGGGCTGGAATGCTTTCCAGCAGTAAAACAGCAATTAAACATTGAACGACGCGTGAAAAGATTAACGTTATTACTGACAATAGTCGGCTTTTTGATGATGGCAAGCTGTTCTATTGGCAAAAATGCTTTTAACCCTAAAAGGAAGATCCCGAAGGAACAACTGCAAAAAGATTATACCACCTTCCGCCGGATACTCGAAGAAGGTCATCCAAGTCTTTATTGGTACACTCCCAAAGATTCTCTCAATTATTTTTTCGATGTTACTTACCGGCAGATCAGGGATTCTATGACGGAACCTCAATTCCGCATGTTGCTGAGCTATATGATCTCTAAAATCAACTGCGGTCATACTTCTGTCAGGTATTCGAAGAACTACTCAAAATACCTGGATACTGTGAGAATGCCACAGTTTCCCCTGAGTGTAAAATTATGGGGCGACTCGGCTGTAATTTATGCCAATCTCCACCGCAAAGATTCTGTTCTAACCCGCGGCACGATCCTTAAAACAATAAACGGCAACAACGTTTCTTTTTACCGGGACAGTATTTTTAAGTTCATTACTATGGACGGATACGGCATTAATCATAAATATCAAACGCTGAGCAACCGGGGAAGCTTTAGCGGATGGTATAGAAATATTTTTGGATTGAAAGACAGATTTTCAATCGGATACCTGGGTAATGATGGTGAAGAAAGAACAATCGAGATACCTGTGTATGATCCCAGGAAAGACACAACAGCCAGGTTACCATTGCTGGATTTCAATAAGCCGGGCAGGAAGGAGAGAAAACAATTAATATTAGCCGCGACCCGAAATATTCAGATTGACACGGCTTCTTCCACAGCTGTGTTAACATTAAATACATTCACCAGGGGCGATGGGATAACAATGTTTATCAAAAGATCGTTCAGGGAATTAAATCGCCATAATATTAAAAACCTTGTTGTAGATGTACGCGGAAATGGCGGAGGTCATGTAGGCGTTTCAAATTTACTTACCCGGTTCATCATCGATCGTCGTTATAAACTCGCAGATTCTTTGTACGCGATCAACAAGAAAAGCCGTTTTGGAAAATATATACAAAATAACTTCTGGAGCTATCTGTCAATGAGCTTTATTTCCAGGAAGAGGTCCGACGGCAAATATCATTTTGGCTATTTCGAACGGCATTTCTTTCAACCCAAAAAAGCAAATCACTTCAGGGGAAATGTTTATGTTATCATTGGTGGAAACTCTTTTTCAGCAACTACATTATTTGCAGAGGCCGTCAAAGGGCAGAAAAATGTTTTGCTTGTGGGTGAAGAAACGGGAGGGGGTGCATACGGAAATACGGCGTGGCTTATCCCTGATGTAACCCTGCCTTTCTCAGACATCCGATTTCGTTTGCCAAAATTCCGGATGGTATTCAGTAAGAACCTTGTTAAAGATGGAAGGGGAGTTATGCCTGATATTCCGGTTGCGCCTTCCGTAAAATCGATCAGGAATGGTATAGATCCGAAAATGGAAAAGGTAATGGAGTTGATCAGGGTGAAAAACACTCCGGGGTGAAACCTATGTAGCTTAGCTAAATCATTCTGATGATGTTTAGCTCGTCATCAAAAATTACGAAAGAAGCGGCATGATCTTTTTGAATACGGCCACATCCATTTACGTTACCTGACAGCATTGCCGGGTATAACGACGCCATGCGTAAAGCTTCTTCCAGATCGATGCCGGCATGGAGAACGGCATTTCTCACACTTTGCATCATTGTCAGCGAAGAACCGGAAAGCGTGCCATCCGGCAATGTGTACCGGTCACCTTTAAATATGTGCTCGTATTCTCCCTTAGACTCCGTTACGGCATCTGTAATAAAGAAAAGACGTTCCTTCATGATCCGTTTGCTGATCCTGACAGCCGCGAAATCAACGTGAACGCCATCGCATACC
>JBGSYC010000270.1:0-1512 GCA_041751095.1 Flavihumibacter sp. | reverse complement strand
AGCACAACCAGCCTGTTCAAGATCACCGGGGTGTCTCAGCGGCCGACCCGAGGTACTGGCAACCCATGTCAGGTCTTACTCAAAAATTGCACTTTTTCGGACAACCCCAACGCAAAACAAAGATATGAGCGGCCGACCGTGGGTCAGGGATAGGCTAATGCACGTACTAACCGTACGGCAGCCCCGGATTGATAACGGTCCCACACCGCTAAGCGCGATTCCCCGCAGCGGCGGGCCGTGCCGGGACCAGCGGCTGTACCGGCCGTAGCGGCTTGAAGCCATCCGGGGCTTTTTAATGACATCAATACCACCGTACTAGCACTACACTAACAATGACAAATCATTCTGCCCTTCAATTAAAAGCCCTGGGGCGCATTGTCAATCAAATAAAAGCATTTCGAGATAATCCTGAAAATCTTCACCAGGGCGCTTACGGCCCTCACCTTACTGAGCATCTGCGGCAACGTTTGTCAGGGGAAGACTGGATATTTCGGCAAGAACTTCAAATCGACTGGAAACTGATTAAATAGGACCTCCCTACGGTGGGGATGTAGTGTTGATAGGTTTTTTTAGGCATAGAGCACCCTAACTGTACAGAAAACCATCCGGGTAAAAGGTCAGCAAAAGCTATTATCCTACTAAACTACTTCTACTTAAACTATTGATAATTAATAGGTTATATTGTATATTTTCCCACTCCTTTCTTTTTTGTGTATAGTTAGGGGTGCTCTATGCCTGAAAAAATCTCGTGGCTGTAGGACACGAAGAGGCCTCGGTTGGCTCAGGGTTACTTAAGCTTAACATAACTTTTACTTATACAACGAAATTTGCAACATTTGAACGAAACAGGTGTCTTTCACTGAAAATCGGTCATCATGTAATACCAACCCACTCGTTTGTATCTCTCGAATGGATTAACTACCCCTAAAATGAAAAACGCCTTTATAATTATACTGATTTTATTAAACTTGAAAAATGAAAGTTTTGGGCAGACAATTATTGACACATTAAAGGCGAAATCTGAAAACAATCAAAATCCGAATAAATGGAACATAGACCTCTTCGAAAAAGACAAGGTATGGCTTAAAAACGATAATTCTAAACCGATAAAATCACTTGCTTTTCCTGTTGAAAAATATGAAACATATGTATTTAATAACCCATTTAATTTTAAGATTGACAACTCAAATTTTAGTGGTATTTCATTCGGTGAGAAAATTGCAGGTAAAGAAGGCAAAATGAAATTTAGACACGATTTGTGTTTAATATTTTTCACAAAAGATTCAATAATCAATATTGACAAAGCAGACGTTTCTTCAAGAAATTCACCATATTTGACTATTCAAGGCTCTTTAAAATTAAACCAACAGTTCGGTTTTGTGGGAATCAGAAGTCCTGATAATAAAGGCTTTTTAATGATAAGTCTAAAGGCGTTTGATTTACAGTTTGGTCAAACTGTTATTATTTTCCCTGATAATGACGATTCGTTTTACTATCTTCAATTAGATGAGA
>JBGSYC010000269.1:0-2685 GCA_041751095.1 Flavihumibacter sp. | reverse complement strand
AAAAGCAGGCGCCCCGCCTGATGCTCAACCTTACAATTGCGCACGATAACTCCATAATAGCAGTCACGCTGAAGATTTGCCGGTTTCGTTCAACACCGGTTTCATTGCTCGCCCGTTGGGCGCAACGAAACCTTAGTTATTGTGCGTCTGTACTTAGGATGGCTAATGTCTATTATTTCGCTTTAGGCTGATTTAATGTAATACTATGAAAACCCGCACCATCATGATTATATCCTTCAATATCTATCTGTACTATTTTGTGGTTTGGAAAAGCTTTTTGTAAAGCCAGTTTTGCTTGATCATCTCTTACTTTAAATTCCTGCGATCTTCCCTCTTTAAAATATTTGGATGTAATAACAACACCATTAGCGATAATAAAATTCAGATAGCTGGTCCCGGGGATATAATGAAACGTATCTCCGACTTTACTTCCGTTCACCAAGTTCAATAAACCCCTATCCGTTTCTTTGAGTACATATTTAGTAGGTATGAATGGACCAACGGGTATTCGTATAATATTAAAAGGTTTGCCATCCTGGTCTGTACTGTTTTTTAATATCCTGTAATTTTCTTCCAGTATTTCATGATTAATAGCAGCAACAAGATTATCTTTTGTTTCCTCTTTTTTTACTTCACTCAATAATATAGTATTGGGGCCTGCAAACCTGCAAAACAAATCTATATGACCACCACTGCCTACCGGGTATAAATCTTTCCAAATAGTACCATAATTCAGCGTCTCATCTTCAATCAAACCTTTTTTCAACCATATGATCTTTGAAACATTTAATCCTTTCTTAAACTCGCTTTCAATTTCATTTCTTCCCCGGCCAAAGTTTCTTTTGAATTCAATTTTTTCAACCAGCATTAATGTTCCTTTCCCATTTGATTCTCTTGCACCTCCTTCACTTCCTATATTTGCTTTTCTGACAGGGATACCAAGAAATTCTGCCCATTCCCTGTCCCTTTTTTCAGTAAGAGCTGTTCTTTCATTCGTAAGAGCTGTTCTTTCATTCGGCGGTCCATACATACCTATGTAATCAAAATCAACAGCAATCAACTGTCCCGTATCATTAATCAAAAAGCAGGGCCCGGTATCTCGAGTTTTTTGAGTACCGCCAGAAGGAGGGAAGATTATAAAATTGATTTTGCTCACGTCGATTCCCGCTTTCATAAGCCTGCTTTTTTGCATTTGCAGTGCTGAGTCATTTCGTACTCTCATATTCACCTTCACGTAGTTCGTCAGTTCTTTAATACAACTAAGTATGCCCTTCTCAACATTCGGACCGGCTAAAAAAAAAGTTCTTGATGCCGTGTTTATCCATATTGCTTCCATTGGTTCCCATTCGCCAGGATAACGAAATTCATCCTTACTTTGCCTGATTTGCGAAAAAGAAATAGTTGCCGAGCAGATTAAAGTAAAGAATAGACAGAATGTTTTTAATACCGAGTTATGCATTCTTTTAAGTTTGATTTTATAATGTCTTCTTCAATGTTTGTAGTAAAGCATGACGCACAACGTTGAACGTATTGGCGATGGTTTGGTATTCTGTGTTCCTTCTGCCCGTACAACTGTTGATTAATAATTTGAAGTTGAAAGTATGAAAAAAAGAACCACAGAGAACATTCAGCCGGAACCGATGCTGAATAGCGAACAGCAGACGATTGATACAACTTCCCGCCAAACTATTGCCAATACGAATGTTACATGCCGTTTCTTCTTCCCGCACCACACGCTGCCAGCGTTTTATAAAGTCAACTGTCGCGGCGCAATGTAGTCTGCAAAATGAAAATTCCTTTTTCAAACTTGCGGTCTTAGTCCAGGCAAAGCGAGTTATAAAATTCAGTCAGCCGTTGTGTCCACCGTTGTGTCCAGCGGTGAGCGACTTATCAACCGCGACCGACCGATGATGAACAGGAAGTGTTATAAACATCTAAACACTTTTCAACTTTAGCCTGCCGTCCTGTCCCGCGAAACAGGTGAGAAACAGGAGGGCAATTTTCAATATGATAAAAGTTTGAAGCTGTTTGCAAAACACAAACTCAACTATCACACCCAGCGACTGCGAAACAAAAATGCAATTTACCGATTGACTTTAGTTTGAAGCTGATTGCAAATAGTCAACTTATTTGTCCGGTGAAACGGCTGCGAAAAATAAAAGCGATTTACAAATTCTTATCACCATAAACCTGCGTGAAGAAAAAGATTGATTTCCAAATTTCTGTCGAAATAAACCCGCGTGAAAAATGGGAGCGACCTCTGCAAATTCTGTCGCGATGAAACGGCGTGAAAATAATTTTGAACTTTTGCATTTTTTCCTGCCGCACCTAAACGCTGCCCGCAAAAGAAATGGCATGTAACGATTGCCCGCTTGCCGTTGTTGGGGTATTTCATGTTCCTTCAGCCCGAACTTTCAGCCCAACAGCGAACGAATGTAAATGTATAAAACAAATGGTGAACAAATAACTTCCTGCCCGAGCAAAAGCACAATAATGAGATGCTGTTGATTGCTCCAATTTCATGCCCCAATAACGGCAAACGGTTTGTTGAACTAAACCTACGGTAGCCTTCCGGGGACTAACCGTACATTTAGTATTCATCAAAATTTAAATTTATGGCAACGAAAAAAAATCCCCGGAAGCATTAAGGTATAATAAGTACCTCAACCGTGCCTGCCGTGAAGT